>JBKJMI010000023.1:0-5352 GCA_046596515.1 Chitinophagaceae bacterium
GATAAATAGTCTGACCACCCTGCTTGACAGATTGAAAAAAGCTTATAGTATTCCTGCCGCTAATTTTATCGGACATGGTGATATCGCTCCCACCCGCAAGAATGATCCTAACTGGCGTTTTCCCTGGAAACAATTAAGTGAAAAAGGATTTGGTCTCTGGTGGAATGATACTACCGCGGTACAGGTTCCCGCAGGCTTCGATCATCTGAATGCAATTCGCATTATTGGTTATGATATAAAAGATACTAGTTCCGCTATCATCGCTTTTAAGAGACATTTTTTGCAGGATACTAGTAAGAGGATGAATGCGCAAGCGGAGAAGGTGCTTTATAGTTTGTACCAGAAATACAGGTGAATGAGTGAATAGGTGAACAGGTGAATAAGTGAATAGGTGAATAAGATTGTGCTTATTGATAAAAAGTCATCAGCAGGCAGAGGGCTATTGACCTATTGACCTATTGACCTATTGACTTATTGACTTATTGCCTTATTGACCTATTGACCTCGCCTACATGTTCCTCCTATACTGCCCCCCCACCTCATACAACGCATGCGTGATCTGGCCAAGTGAACAATACTTGACTGTTTCCATTAGTTCCGCGAAAAGATTGCCATTATTAATAGCTACTGATTTTAATTTATTCAAAGCATCCTCTGCTTTTGCTTCATTTCTTTTCCAGAAGGTTCGGAGGTAATCGATCTGTTGTTGCTTTTCTTCTTCGGTGCTGCGGATCACTTCGCTGGGAATAATTGTAGGACTTCCTTTTTTATTCAGGAAAGTATTTACTCCGATAATAGGTAATTCGCCGGTATGTTTCTGATGTTCATAAAAAAGACTTTCTTCCTGTATCTTATTTCGTTGATACATTCTTTCCATTGCTCCAAGTACACCGCCTCTGTCTGTAAGCCGGTCGAATTCGGCAAGCACGGCTTCTTCCACCAGGTCAGTCATTTCTTCCAATGCAAATGATCCCTGCATGAAGTTTTCTGTTTTTGCAGAACCTAATTCACGATTGATGATAAGTTGTATGGCCATCGCCCGACGAACACTTTCTTCTGTGGGTGTAGTGATGGCCTCATCATAAGCATTTGTATGAAGAGAATTGCAATTATCATAAATGGCATATAGCGCCTGAAGGGTAGTTCGTATATCATTGAAATCGATCTCCTGTGCATGCAGACTTCGGCCCGAGGTCTGAATATGATATTTCAGCATCTGGCTTCGCTTATTGGCCTTGTATTTATATTTCATCGCCTTGGCCCAGATCCTCCTGGCTACTCTTCCGATCACACTATATTCAGGATCCATACCATTGCTGAAGAAAAAAGAAAGATTAGGCGCGAACTCATCTATGCTCATACCACGACTGAGATAATATTCTACATAAGTAAAACCATTCGAAAGCGTGAATGCCAGCTGCGTAATTGGGTTGGCACCAGCTTCTGCGATATGATAACCACTGATGGATACAGAATAGAAATTGCGGACTTTTTTCTCAATAAAAAATTCCTGCACGTCGCCCATTAATTTCAGAGCGAACTCGGTAGAAAAAATACAGGTATTCTGTGCCTGGTCCTCTTTCAAAATATCCGCCTGCACCGTACCCCGCACCTGCTGTAAAGCATGTTGCTTACAATGTTCATATACATCCACCGGCAAAATTTCATCACCCGAAATACCAAGCAAACGAAGTCCGAGTCCATTATTGCCGTCCGGTAATTGACCAGGAGAATTTGTATTGTTATAAACAGGATGTGTACTGCCCGGATATTTTTTCTTCAGGTATTCTTCTACCATCGACCATTTACCATTGGCCTCCAGCCATTTTTCACATTGCTGATCGATGGCCGCATTCATAAAAAATGCAAGTAGCATAGGAGCCGGACCATTGATGGTCATGGATACAGAGGTCCTTGGATCACAAAGATCAAAACCGCTATATAATTTTTTGGCGTCATCTACCGTCGCAATACTAACACCACTATTTCCTACTTTACCATAGATGTCGGGACGATGATCCGGATCTTCTCCGTAAAGTGTTACACTATCGAATGCAGTTGATAATCTTTTTGCAGGTTGATCCATGCTAACATAATGGAATCTTTTGTTTGTACGTTCCGGGCCACCTTCTCCTGCAAACATTCGGGTGGGATCTTCTCCTTCTCTTTTCAATGGAAATACACCAGCCGTAAATGGAAATGATCCCGGCACATTTTCCTGTGCGATCCATTCAAGAAGGTCACCCCAGTCGCGGTATTTAGGCAACACCACTTTGGGAATACGTGTGCCACTGAGACTGATGCTGTACATGGGCTGACTGATCAGTTTATCACGCACGGAATATTCATAATGATCCTTCTTATACGCTTTTTGTTTTTCCGGCCAGTTATTGATCAGTTTACGACTCACAGGAGTCAACTGGTCAGTAAAGAAAGAGATCTGTTTTTTCATTTGCTCCAGCAGGGAAGGATCAGCTGCTGCCTTCATAGTTTCCAGAGCACCATGCAACTGAAATAATTTAGATGCAATGCCTGCCTGTTCTTTCACCAACTGATCATAACCTCGATTATTTTCTGCGATCTCTGAGAGATAACGTACCCTTCGCGGTGGGATCACTGATTCAGTAACGGCGGCTGTTTGCGCAAAACTATATTCGCCGAACACTATATTCATTTTCGCTTCTATCTTCTGAAGCATCAGAACAAATAAACGGTTGACCCCTTCATCATTGAATTTTGAGGCCATCGAGCCCACAATAGGAAGCTCATCATCTTTTGCTGTAAACAACTGATGATTGCGTTTGAATTGTTTTCTTACATCAGCCAGCGCATCAAGAGCGCCTGCTTTATCAAATTTATTTATGCAGACCAGGTCGGCATAGTCCAGCATATTGATCTTTTCCAATTGAGATGCAGCACCATATTCAGGCGTCATCACATACATGCTCACATCGCAGTGATCAAGTATGCTCGCATCGCTTTGTCCCACTCCTGCGCTTTCCAGAATCACCAAATCATATTGCGCATCGCGACAAATATCGATTGCTTCCTGCACGGCACTGCTGAGCGCGGTGTTATCTTCTCTTGTTGCCAGGCTGCGCATATAGGCACGCGGATGTGAGATCGCATTCATCCGTATCCGATCTCCTAAAAGAGCTCCCCCTGTTTTTTTCTTTGAGGGATCCACGCTTATTACGGCAATGGTTTTATCAGTGAAATTTTGCAGGAATCTTCTTACCAGTTCATCGGTTACACTACTTTTTCCTGCACCCCCTGTTCCTGTAATACCTAATACAGGTGCTCCCTTTTTGCTTGAAGGCTTGGCTACTTTTTCCGCATCCTTATCATTCTCTGCATTGGTGATCAACCTGGCAATGGCCCTTACATCGTGCACTTCACCCAATGTCATAGCTTCAGCATATTCAGCTTTGCCATTCAGCTTTACATCACATTGATTGATCAGATCCTCGATCATTCCTTCGAGTCCCATTTTTCTTCCATCATCAGGAGAATAGATTCTGGTGATACCATAATTCTGCAGTTCTTCTATTTCCGATGGCAAAATGGTTCCGCCACCTCCACCAAAAATTTTAATATGACCACAACCATTCTCTACCAGCAGGTCCTTCATATATTTAAAAAACTCAAGATGCCCTCCCTGATAGCTGGTAATAGCGATTCCCTGCACATCTTCTTCTATGGCTGCTTCAACGATCTCTTTTACGGAGCGGTTATGTCCCAGGTGAATGATCTCTGCACCTTTACTCTGCATAATCCGGCGCATGATATTAATAGCGGCATCATGGCCGTCGAACAGTGAGGCGGCAGTGACTATCCGAACTTTATTTCTGGGATTATAACTCATAGAAAAATCTTCAGATTTGGAACAGGCAAAGTTAACAATTAGGCAATTAACACTAACGACTATTAGTTTTTCCCAGCCCTGACTTTTACCCTAAAATTGACCCGCTTTTACTACTGAGGTCATTTAGCTATTTTTGTTCCATGCAGCATTTGCTTGATTCAATCATCACTCTATATGTTCAATGGAAGGGGAAAGTCCCCGTTTCCGTGGAGGTACTGCCTCAAAGTGGCAGCGAAAGACGTTATTTCCGGATGTTTGGAGAAGACATGTCTGTGATTGGTACTTACGGAGAAAATAAAAAAGAAAACGACTCCTTCTTATATTTCGCATCACATTTCCGAAAAGCAGGACTTTCTATTCCCGAGATCTATGCCGTAAGTGAGGATGGAATTTTTTATTTGCAGGAAGATTTCGGGGAGGTTTCATTGCTGAACCGGCTGGAATCAGAAGGGTTTACTGAGGAGGTTTATGGGCTTTTTAAAAAAAGTCTGGAAGCGCTCGCTGAATTGCAGGTGAAGGGTGATAAGGATCTGGATTATAAAAAATGTCTGACCAATAAAGAATTCGGCAGGCAGGCTATCATGGCGGATCTCTTATATTTCAAATATTATTTTCTTGACGCGCTGAGAAGACCTTATGATAAACAAAAATTGCTTGATGATTTTGAGGCCCTGAGCAATTATCTCACGCATACGGAATATAAATATTTTATGTTCCGTGATTTTCAGAGCCGTAATATTTTTATAGGTAAGGACGGCTCTGTGCATTTTATCGATTTCCAGGGGGGAATGAAAGGAGCACCTCAATACGATGTGGCTTCCATTTTATGGCAGGCCCGGGCTAATCTTCCTTCCTTATGGAAAGAAAATCTATTAAAAGATTATGTAAACGCGTTTGAGCATACTATCGGTCAAAAAATTGACCGGAATATTTTTAAGAGTCAGTATAATGGATATGTGCTGATCCGACTTTTGCAGGTATTGGGCGCTTATGGATTTCGGGGATTATTTGAAAGAAAGGCCCAGTTCCTCACTAGTATTCCACTGGCCCTTCGAAATCTGAAAGATTTTTTCAATCATCAGAGTCTGGGTATTGCGGTACCGGAATTCAGCAAGGTATTGAACATGTGTGTTGCCGATGAAGTCATAGAACATTTCACTCCGGTACAGGCATCAGAAGAAACCCCTTTGCTGGTAAAGATCTGCAGTTTCTCTTTCAGAAAAGAGCAACCCAAAGATGATTCAGGTAATGGCGGTGGATTTGTTTTCGATTGCCGCGGTATATTAAATCCGGGAAGGGTAGACAGTATGAAAACCCAGCATGGTCGTGATAAAGCAGTAAGAGAATTTTTGGAACAACAAACCAAAATGCCGCAATTCCTGAATTCAGTTTTTGATATAGTGGATCTTACAGTTCAGGAATATATCAAACGAGGATTTGAAAACCTGCAGGTTAGTTTTGGATGTACTGGCGGACAGCATAGATCA
>JBKJMI010000022.1:0-27648 GCA_046596515.1 Chitinophagaceae bacterium
AACTCCTTCGTTGTTGAAAAAAGACAAAGCCAGGCCGAGTAACCATAATATTCTAAAACTATTTTTTATTCTCATCCTGTTTGGATTAAACAGTACTCAATTGCTTGTTACAAGAAATCTTTTCTTTTGCAAGTATATCTGATATTTCCCTGACGGGAGTATAGTTTGGTACATCGAATCTCTCATGTGCTCAACTCGTTGCAACCCAGCTCTTACCAATTCGGGATTTGCTGTTCGCTGCCTTACAATCATTTTTCTATTGTGCAAGTACATATTAATGGCAAATATCTGATTGCGCTTTTGGTTGGTGAGGTTTAGCGTATCCTTCATTTTGTCTGCAATATGATTTGCAAGTTGGGTAGCGGGATTTTGTCCCTGTACAAATTGCAAGGAATTTATAAAGACAATCAGAAATATCAGCAAGATTTTTTTTCTGTTCATAAGTTTCATGTTGATCATTACTTTAATTTGAATAACATGGATCAGGATTAGACTCATACAAGTCAATTGACCATGAACCATCGCTAAACTCATAGTGGAATACGCATATCCAGAATGGATAATTTCCTTGATCAGGGTAACTATTGGTATTGACTCTGAAACCCTGTTCGCAATTATCGTTGATGCATTTAAATTGCGGTGTATTCTCGCAATATGGCGGGCAACCTCCAGCGGGAGTGCAGGTACCATGGACATTTGCATACGCCTGCCCGTTAGCATTAACGTCATTTATTGCCAATTGGTCAGCATTAGCCTGGCTTATCGTTGAACTGTAAGTCCCCGCAGGAACTGTATAGGTAACCGTGCTTCCTGTATATCCCGTGAGGCAATTGTTTCGGGTAAAATTTGCACTTTGTGCGACATTCCAATAAGTTCCAGCAGCACATAGATCACTGGGGCCGGTATCCGACCATCTTGTCGATAGATAACTATTACTATTAGGATTAATATCTGTTTCGAATACAAACAAATGAGATGAACCATTTACAACCATACAATACCAAGACGCCCCCTCCAGCCATATCCAAACTGGATTAGCGTCCGGCAGGCAAACCGAATTAGGAGCAGTATTTGCATAATTATCTCCATTAGCATCTATTTCATCTAACGCCATTTGATTGGCATCAGCCTGACTCACTGTTGACCAATAGCGGCCTGCAGGAACTGTATATGTTACAGTGCCACCAACATAACCCAGGCCGCAGCTTTCAGTAATGAAATTCTGAGATTGCGGAGTATTATAAAAGAGCAGAGTGCAGGTTCCATTTGCATTTGCAAAGGTTTGACCATTGGCAAGTAAAAATGCATCAGCCTGCGCATCAGCGTCAGCCTGACTCAACAAGGAGCTATACGTATTTGCAGCAACAGTATAAGTTACTTCTCCTCCTAGGTAGCCTGTTCCGCAATTGTCCTTTTTAAATTTTTCTGATATCAATTTATTATAGTAAATGCCAGGACATCCATTTTGTTTGGCCGCTGAGACATTATTATATTCATACATCTTAACGACGTTCTTCTTCTCATCTTTAATAAAACGCAGTCTACCAAGATTGTCATATTCAAAGTAAGTGATCCGGTTGTTTTCATCGCATTCAGAAGTCTTGCCCACAATAGGATCATAGGTGACTGTTCTCATCCTGGCTGATTTCGGATAACAACGCAGTTCATCAATTGTACCAGTTGAACCGCTGACATCCACGATGGATGTACCTTGCGGCACATCATATTCATAATAAGTAAACCCATTGATTGTGGGAGCAGATTTGGTTAAGGTTGCCCCGCCTGATACAGTGAGGATGGTGCTGGACCAAAATGAAACTATATAGGGTTTTCCTATATTCAGCGTTGCTCTAAATTTTGTCGGATTGGAGCCAAATTTTCCGGCCGTAAGATTATACGACAAAACTCCAGTCATCGCCGTAGTGGTATTTAATACACCTGAATTAATTAAAGACCATCCTCCAAAACTTGCTGTTTCAAAACTTGTATATACGGGGTAATCAGCAACAGGATCTGCATTGATGACAGATGCTGTTATATATTTATCATTATAATCGTAAATATTCGCAATATTGCGATTACCCTCGTCTTTGACGCCAATCAGGATTCCTGCACCATCGTAGGTAAAGGTTTGCGTTTCTTTATATGGAGGATTCGAAGAACTTCCGGGACCGGCATATCCAGAAAAAGCTGGACCTCCTGGGTTATAATATGGAAGGGGCTTATCAAACCGTTGCTCTAATGATCGGTAAGGTTTTATATCTCCACTACCCATCACCGCATACTCCGTAACTTCTTCATTCAAATAAAAACGTTGCCACCCATATGGAGCAAATTTATTTGTAAATATGTATGTTGAAGTTGCTACAGGAGCTGCGATAATATTATTTTGATTTAACGTTAACAGTATTCCAGAATTGACGCTGTAGTCGCAACTATAGGTTATCCATTTGTACTTTGTTTCCCCTGTAAAATCTGTTGTATTTATAGTTTCAGGTTCGTAATTTATTGGATTATACGTATAGTTGGTTGAGCTTTCCAGATATTCGGTGTTACTACCAGGCTTAAAAGTTCGTTCCTTACTGCTTGTTAATTTTGTCCTTCCGGTAAACATTCCATAGAAATCAACCTTCAAATCATTATTTGAATTTAGCTGGTAGGAATTATTATATTGATTAGGATCGGACCAGTTTGTATTACGTTGAGAGTATGATTTGTCAACTTCACATTTACACGATACCAAATTAGTAGTTAATCCGCTAGTATTACAAGGTAAACCATGGCTGGGACTGCAATAATTCAGCATATCCATGGCATAGGTAAAGTCATAAATATTTTCCGTCTGCTTGATTAAGTTACCTGAGGCATCAAGTACGGTGGCTTTTTTCGGAAGCCCATAAGCCCACGGGGCAAATCGTTGCTTTGACGCATAATTTGGATTAGATACTACCCATATAGGATAATCATCATCGCTGGTAAATTCCTGGACAGTTTTACCAATTCCACCAGAACTTTCTGTAACCTCCACACGTTTGAACTGCGTCGGTAAGGGTGCCGCATCGTTTAGGTTAGAGCTAAAAGTTAGTGTTGCAGTATTATCCCTTGCCTGATTACCTATACATGTTATTGCTACTTGTACTATTCCAAGAATCACATCAATAATTAACGCACCGGGTGTGCCTCCAAACGCTGTTATTATGTCCTGAATTGTTGATATCAGAGAAATTATCCCCAGAACTGGGGAAAGAGTAGCCATGGCTTTTTGAAAACCTGATAAATCTGTAGCCTGTTGCATAGATTCAATACCCGGATATTGAAAATGATAATAGCAACAACCGAAAGGGATGCAATTCAATGACCACTTATAGCTTTTCCATTCAGGCTGATAATGATTATATGAAATTCTAGAATTTACTGGCATTTCAAGGCCCCATAGAGAAGAGTTACTTCCAGGCCCATTCATCACATAATTGTACTGAGTGATTAAAGGATTGCCGCATCCATTTGAATAGCCCCCGTCTGTAGAGCTTGTCTGCGAGACATGGACTCCACCAACGTCCCTTGTTGCTCCACCTAATACTCCTGTATTCTGAAGATAATTATAGGTCAGGGTTCCGCCGGTTGGGTAAATAATTTGTTTGAGTAATCCGTTCCTTGAGTAGCCTGATTTTGGATTTAACACGCTTCCAGTAGTTCCGTTTCGCAGATATACCAATCCTTTCAACTTATTATTAGACAAATCAGAGATGTTCTCAGTTGGATAAATTGCTTCGTTCCAATATCCCATACTTTGGTCGCCATTATAAAACCCCCAAATATCTTTTGAATGGGTAAAGGGAGGAGGAACGATATCGTCGGGAGTGTTGGAACCTGTATAATAATCAAACTTATAGGGTGGACTATCCTCTAGCATATCATGGCCAATCTTTTTCACCGATAACAAGCACAATCGGGACATCCTCTTCTGGTACTCAGAAATAGGCGTGCCATACCTATTCAAAATGAAATAGCTTGATGAAAGCTCATGCCTGGATAAATATCTACTTAGGTAGGATATATCAATTGATGAAAGGACATAATCGCCTGATAAATCTAACCGATTAGCGCCATAGTTTAATGTCGCCAAGTGACCGTCTGGAAAATTAATTGAGGTGACTTCTGGTGTTTGAGTAATTGATTTTTTGTGAAAAATAATTGAATAATCCTTTTCAGAATTATAGATGATATCATCCCCAGCACTGTTATTAATGTTTCGTATGGTATAATTGAAAGTTATCTTCCGATGCGTGAGCGCATCCTCAATCTCTGTTAGATACCATGAACCTATTACCCATGGATTTACAATTTGGCCATTGTCAAAACCCGCCTGATGGTAAACTTTGTCATTGGTAAATTTAGGTTGCTTTTGTAATTGAACCTGATTCTTATCACAATACTCCGATTTTAATAATTTCGTAAGCCCATGTTGCGCAAACTTATAAATGAGTCCATCAACATCCTGAATGGAAAAAGAAGTTATTCTAGTCCGAATACCCTGATTGATCAAGTTTGCATCTTGCTGAAAATTAATCTTAATTTTTGTATCTCCTAATGACTGACATGTGCCAATATTGGTAGGATCTACCACAAACATGCCGGCCTTCCCATTGAATTGAAACGAGAAGTAATCAAGTTGTTTATCCTCAGCCAATACATTATGTTGTTTATAAATCTGGTTTTTCCAGCCGTAAATTGGATATTTCGTTAAGGCAGTGGGGCAGCCATTATAAGCAGGCACTGTAGCATACAATATTCCTGCAGGGTATTTTGTAATATCCCATTCGTTACCGTCTTTAGGCCATTGATCGTCTGGCTCGCCAACTTGTATCCTGACTATTTGCCCTCCTGCAATAAGGTTCCAACCCTGTCCAACATTAGATGGAAGATCGCTAACTCTCAATCCATTACCAGAATTATAAGAAAGGGCTATAAATGAGTTCAGTCGGCTTTTATCATCCTGCCAATTAAAAATTGGAAGTGAAAAGGTAGCACTTCCTGTTTGCAGATTGACTTGGCTAATTGCCCTTCCAGCTAACAGTAGGCAGAAAATCCCCAAAAGAAGGCTTCGCTGAAACATAAACATGGTTTTGTATGTATTCACCTTAATTAAAACTATAACCAACCCTAATTACAATTGGCTGCGTTCTCGGTCTCTGACTTCCCGAAAGAAAATCCCACAGGAATTGCACTTTAGTGCTCTTCAGTATTTTGCTATTTAGAGATACAGTTTTACTCATTCCAAGTAAGCCGCTTTTTTGCCAGGAATTAAAATCTTTTAGTAGTGTGATTCTGTTAAATTCGGCTTGATAATTTTGTTCATAGCCGCCACTAATCCACCAGCTTTTTTTAATCTTCATATCAACAAAGCTCCTTACCCCAAACCCCTGACTACTAAGATTTATATTATTCCATCCGTGCCCCCAGCCTAACTTATAACTGCTACCAATTCCTATTACGCTCTTATCATTAAACTTATATCCAATGGATAAACCAAGATCAGTTGTTGTGGGAAATAGATTATTTGCGGATTTGGTTTGGAAATTTGTACCCAATTCAAGGCGTTTAAAAAAGCTTTTACTTCTCTGGGAATTGGGCTTAAAATTTGGCATTTCTAATTCTTCAGAATTTCCCCCCAATTGATCAATACGATTACGTAAGGAAGTTAACTCTGCCTCCGCCCCCTGAATTTTTTGTTGAAGGTTTTGAAGCGAGTTATTAGTATTAGAAAAGTTTGCCTGGAGCATGTATTGAGACAATTGTGTCCTTGTCTGCAAACCTGCAAAACCAGATGTAGAATTTATTGAACCACTATTTGATGGCATAGGAAAAAGAGATGCCAGCATACTATTCTTACTGAAAAAATCCTGGAATAACTTTGTTTCTTTCAAAAGAGCCAAAGCCTTCTTCATAGCCATATCTGGATCATTGAGGATTGCCTTATACTCCTTTACCTGCTGGCTGTAATAATAGACCTTCTTGTTTAGATTCTTAAGGGCCTTAGCTGGCATAGAATTACCAACCAGGTCAGTAAGCTGCCTTTTTCGCTGCTTAATAAATTCTTTAACTTTTTCTGATTTGTCAAAGTTCTGCTGGAGGGCCTTGGTTTTTTCTAAAACATTTTTCAAGGGGCCAGTAGGATCTTTGGAATCGAGAAAGGAAAGTACACCCTGGATGCTATCTAAGGCGGGTAAATATTGTTGAATCTTTTTGGTCTTACCTGTGAGCGTATTTTTTAAACTGCTATACTGATTATTTAATTGAGCCATGCGGGTTCGGGCAATAACTGAGTCTTTGGTATTTATTAGTTTAGAATAAAATTTTCTCTCCTGCTTTTCAAAAGCCTTCAGCACTTTTTCTGCTTTCTTATCTAGTTTATCATTTATTTTGCTGGCCTGTCTATCAATAACTATTGCCAATCGTTGAGGATCGATTTTTTGAAGAACGGAATCAATAGTTAATTGGGAGTAAGAAAGTGTGGAGAAGGAAATAAAGCAAAATATAAAGAATAGTTTCGTAGGCCAACAGTAAAAACCAAGCCTGGCAAATCGGTTAGTTTTGGTTACAATATTAATATACACTGGGCGTGTAGGAATAAGGTTAATCTAAAAGTAGGTTTAATTATTAGAAGACCAATACCACTTTAGTAGTATTTTTTGAAAAAGACCAGCGAGCGCCCCCCAAATTAAACTATGAAAACCATTGGACAATGAGGAAAAAAACTGGCCCAGCCCGGGACTACAACCCCAAACAGGACCAGTCAAACAAGTAAGCTGCAAATCCTTGGGAAATATTTACAATAAAAAACCCTGATAATAATTATCAGGGTCTTGTGCCCGAGATCGGAATCGAACCGATACATCCTTGCGAACGGCAGATTTTGAGTCTGCTGCGTCTACCAATTCCGCCACCCGGGCGGGTTGCAAATGTAGGCCCGAAGCGTTAATTTTTGAAATAAAAATAGGTCAGTACCCTATCACCGTCTTCAGTTTCCCCCAGAGCTCATTGTCGAAACTGGAGAGAGCCAGACTAGGTAGACCGGCAGTATCCCCCATCCTTATCACGACCAGTTTCTGGGAAGGCACCACATATATCTTCTGATCATTTTTACCAAGCGCGCAATACATATCGGAAGGCGCATTGGGAACCAGCATGCCACCAAAAAGGAACTGCGTAGTGGGGAGCATATAATTTGATTTTCCATTCAACCAGGTCAGATAACCATAGGATGGATTAATATTCTGGGAGGTATTTGTCTGCGCAGTAAAATAACTGGCATCATTGAGCACGGAGGTCTGTTCCCATTTACCATTATTCATCAACAATAATCCAAACCTCGCCATACTTCTGGGTGTACTATAATACACATTGTTAAATCCTGTCTTTACCCATAGCCCGTTCATGCCAATCACATTTCTGATCTTTAGCTTGAAATAATTATTATAGGTTGTACCTGTCGCATTCTCCACCACTTTATCAAGTATCGTATAAGGGGCATTATGATAGGCCCACCTGGTTCCTGCATCGGCCTTATACTGCAGGCAACCGGGATCAGTACAATCATTATCAGGCTGCACATTATCATCCAGTCCCGTTGTCATGGTCAGTTGATTTCTGACAGTTATCAGATCTTCTTTTGCTATTGGCAATGAGGTCCATCCTCTTCCTAAATAAATAGAACTGCGATTATTAATATTTATCAATCCTTCTTTTTGCGCTACGCCAACAAGGAATGCAGTCATGGTCTTGCCTGCCGAGGCCCAATACCAATTACTATCCACCGTAAAACTTCCAAAATATTTTTCGGAAACAATACGGCCATTCTTCAAGATCAGAAATGCTTTTGTGCTTTTGGATTGAAGATAAGTATAGAGATCATTCAGATTGGTCTCATTCCATGAAAGCGAAGATGGAGTAACAGAGGTCCAATCTGTACCAATAATTGGTGGGAAATAGGTGGATTCTGCTATAGGCGGAACCGGAGATGGATCGGGCCCATTTTTTTTACAGGAAACTAAGGTTGCGATTGTTAGAATCAGGCAGAGTACTCTTATTTGCATTTGGTTTAGAAGGTTAGAACCTAAACGAGTTTAATAATTAGTAATTAATAATTAGTAATTATTGATTACTTAGCCACCATTGTATGCAAATACAACCCCAACCCACTGCGCCACTCTCCATCTACAAATAACTGGAATGAATAACGACCTTCTTTCTGAAACTGTAATTGTGTAAAATTAATAATGATATTGACCGAGCTTGCCTGTCCATTTGGAGAAGGACCTACATTGATATTACCGGTAATAGGTTGAATCACTTCCTTTCCATCTGCATCAGTAAGAGTAAGTTTAAATTCATGTGCCCCGGTTTCACTGGTACCAAACCGCATTCTCGAAGCCACATAACAATTTGGATGTGTTGCCGGAAATCCTTGTGAATAAATACTATCAAAAGTACCTACTACTGTGAGTTTGGTATTGTTGTCCTGGGCGAAGTCGGCGAGGGTGAAGATTTCTAATTCCATGATTGGCTTTTATATACTGATAATTTTGTATTGCTATTTTGGAATAGTCAATAAGTGAATAGGTCAATAGGTGAATGGATTTTCTGCCTGTTGACTATTAAGATTTCAGTAGGCAGAATATTATTCACCTATTGACCTATTTACCTATTCACCTATTTCACTTCCTCAAAAGGCACATCCGTTACATTATCTCCACCCACATTCGCATCAGCGGTTTGACCTTCTGCATGCGCGCCATTAGCATCGGCTGCGGGTTGTTCCTGGGTGGCTTTATACATATCTTCTGAAGCGGCGGTCCAGGCTGTATTCAGGGTTTGCATTGCTGTATCAATAGCAGCAAGATCCTGTGATTTATGCGCTTCTTTTAATACTTCGGCGGCAGATTCAATGGCGGATTTTTTATCAGCCGGAATTTTATCTCCGTATTCCTTCAATTGCTTTTCAGTCTGGAACACCAGGCTATCAGCCATATTGAGTTTCTCTACTTTTTCTTTTTCTACTTTATCAGAAGCTTCATTGGCTTTAGCTTCCGCTTTCATTCTTTCTACTTCTTCTTTATTCAAACCAGAACCTGCTTCAATATGGATCTTTTGTTCTTTGCCTGTGCCTTTATCTTTTGCAGTCACATGAAGTATACCATTCGCATCAATATCAAATATTACTTCGATCTGAGGCAGACCGCGTGGCGCCGGTGGAATTCCATCCAGATTGAAAATACCCAGACTCTTATTGTCTTTCGACATAGAGCGTTCACCTTGTAATACATGGATCTGAACACCAGGCTGATTATCGCTGGCAGTAGAAAATACTTCTGATTTCTTTGTAGGAATAGTCGTATTAGAAGGAATCAGCGGAGTCATTACACCACCCATGGTCTCAATACCAAGAGAAAGCGGAGTTACATCCAACAACAACACATCTTTTACTTCTCCTGTAAGAACGGCTCCCTGAATAGCAGCACCAATAGCAACTACTTCATCGGGATTCACTCCTTTGTGCGGTTTGCGACCGAAGAATTTTTCAACGATCTCCTGCACTTTAGGAATACGTGAACTACCTCCTACCAGAATCACTTCATCGATCTGTGAAGGATTCATGCCTGCATCTTTCAAAGCCTGCTCACATGGTTTTAAACAACGGTTGAAAAGATCATCAGCCAGTTGCTCAAATTTAGCCTTGCTTAATTTTTTCACAAGGTGTTTGGGCACGCCATCCACTGCGGTGATATAAGGAAGATTGATCTCTGTTTCTGTAGAAGATGATAATTCGATTTTGGCTTTTTCTGCTGCTTCTTTCAAACGTTGCAATGCCATTGGATCTTTACGAAGATCGATGGCTTCATCATTTTTAAATTCATTGGCCAGCCAATCCATGATCACTTTATCAAAATCATCACCACCCAGGTGCGTATCACCGTTGGTTGATTTCACTTCAAATACACCATCACCGATTTCCAGTACTGAGATATCAAAAGTACCTCCACCCAGGTCGAATACAGCGATCTTATGATCATGCTTATCCTTATCCATTCCATAAGCCAGGGCCGCTGCCGTTGGTTCGTTCACGATACGGCGAACAGTCAAACCGGCGATCTCGCCTGCTTCCTTGGTAGCCTGGCGCTGGGCATCGTTAAAATAAGCCGGAACTGTAATAACGGCCTCGGTCACTTCATGTCCCAGGTAATCTTCGGCGGTTTTCTTCATTTTCTGAAGAACCATCGCAGAAATCTCCTGTGGAGTATATGGTCTGCCATCTATGTCAATTCGAACTGTATTATTGTCACCTTTTACGGCTTTATAGCTCCAATGGCTTAGCTCTGAGCCTACTTCGTCAAACTGACGACCCATAAAACGCTTCACACTGGTGATCGTATTCTGGGGATTGGTTATGGCCTGGCGCTTGGCAGGATCTCCCACTTTACGCTCACCATTTTTCAAAAAAGCTACCACAGAAGGGGTCGTACGACGTCCCTCATCATTGGCAATTACGACAGGCTCATTGCCTTCCATTACGGCAACGCAACTGTTTGTGGTTCCGAGGTCAATTCCGATTATCTTTCCCATAGTTGTATTATTTCTTTTAAAAATGCCGTTCCCTTAGGGCGAACTGGCTGATATTAATTATCAACCTTTATGCCTAGGTGGGGGGAGGTGAAAAAATGGCAGGTGCCAGGCTTAAGGCTTCAAGCGACAGGCTTGAGGCGGCAGGCTATAAGCTTCAGGTTACAGGCTTCAGGATAAATGCAACATGCGGTTAAAAATCGAATTGGTCCAGGGGAAAAAACAATTTAAAAAGGGATGTACACGTTGGAGGAGAGGTATGGAATTGGGAGATTAGTGTTATGCGGAATTTTAAAGAACTTGAGATTTGGAAACTGGGCAAAACTATTACCATAGAAATTTACCTAATGCGTACACTGATTCTTCTGGTTTTACTGTTTACGCTTATACCCAGCATCTATTCCCAAAGAATAAATCCCGCCAATCCAGATCTTTCTCCTCAAAATTTCAGGCTGGATTCATTGCCTGAATCGGAGATCAATATTCCTATTCAAATTTATTTACGTCCGCTTTTTCAAATGGCGGAAAAATATGTGGATACCCTTTTTACTTCCGCTGGTTATCCTGATGCCTGGATCCAGGAAGGATGCGATACGCGATATAAATATGTTTTTCGCCGGGGCCCACTGAACATCAATGGAAATCTGAACACGCTGAACCTTGGATTTACCGGATACTATAAGATCATTGGTTCTACCCGGGTTTGTGTAAAAGGCGCAGTGATCTCTCCATGGACCCCACCCTGTAAATGCGGTTTTGGCTCTGAAGGTGAAAGAAAAGTAGATGTTTCCTTTCTTAGTTCATTTGGTATTGAGCCTGATTATAAACTCAAATTATATACGGTAAGAAAAGATCCTCTGCCTAAAGACAAATGTCAGGTTTGCTTCTGGGGACAGGATATTACAAAAGAGGTCATGAATGGCTTGAAAGAAGAACTTGATGAATCAAAAAAAAATCTGGATAAAACTTATGGTGTAACGGATCTGCGCAGCCGTTTTCAACAGGTATGGGATCAGTTGAATAAGTCATACGATCTATATGGTTTGGGTTGGTTACAGATCAACCCCGCGCAATTCCGGATCAATCAGTTTGCTATTATAAAAGATTCACTGAATATCAGCCTCGGACTTACTGCCCGTCCTCGTATTAGTTTTGAAAAACCATCGGATACAAAATCAAAGATCCCGGCAATGGGTCCTTTCGCTTCGAAAAAAGGTTTTTCAATTGTTCTGGATGCTGTGTTAAGTTATGATTCATTGAGCCAGATCATGAATAAGAAACTGGCAGGTAAAGTATTTGATTTCAAAAAAGGATTCATCAAAAAGAAATTCATTTTAGATAGCTGCCGCGTTTACGGAGGAGGATTTGATAAATTGATCATCCGGATCCATTTTTCCGGAACGAATTCTGGCATTTTCTATTTGGTGGGTCGACCCGTTTTTAATCCTGAAAAAAGATTGCTTGAAATAAAAGAAGTTGACTTTGATATTAAGTCTAAGAATTTTCTATTGGGCTCCGCTGATTGGCTATTCGATAAAAAAATAACCAAAGAGATCATAAAACAATCACGCTTTGACCTGGGAGCTTATATTGATACAGCCAAACTAACCATGAACCAGCAGCTCAACCGCGATCTGGCCAAAGGGGTTAAAAGCGCCGGCTCTATCAGCGATATCACCTTAACGGGGATCTATCCATTGCAACAGTATTTGATTATACGGAGTAAATGTGAGGGAGAATTGGCGGTGAAGGTGAATGCGATAGAATTCAGCCTTTGATTGGTTTAGGGCTTTTCAATCCCGGGCCTTCGAGAGCCTCAGGCACCGGGCATCCTTATATAATGGATGAATATTGCGATACTCTCCTTCGACTATCAATTAAACTCGCGATACAGGTACCGGTGGCTGAGGCTCTCGAAGCCACCGAAGATAAAGGCATCAGCGCTCAACTCTACTATTCAGTTTCTTCCACTTTAAACGAATAATTCCTCTGAGCCACATAACTAAAACCAATCACCAGGCAAATAGTAATTACCTGTGCCAGTATCGGATAAATATGAAACCGCTCCACCATTATTTTCAGCAGGATATAATTCAGTACCAGGTTGAACATACATACCATAAAATAGCGGAATAACTGAATTCTTCCCTTAATCCCCGAATCACTAAACACTACATATTTCGACATAAAGAAACCGACCGGGAAAGTGATCAGAAAAGAAGCAGCCAGAGCTGCAACGTGTCCTTTCATCGCATAAAATCCGAGATCAAAAACCTCCCCGGCAAAAATATATTTGAAACTGATAATGTAAATGAGCAGACCCAAGATCGTATTTCCTCCTCCTGAAGCCGCATAGCGGTAGGTCTGCAGACTCATGAATTTTTTAAATGGCGGATAAAAAAAATCGATGATAGGAAGAATGAAATCCCGGGCGCTATGGATGTGTTTTCGCATCGACGCAAAGTTATACGTATTTTTGCACCCAACTTAACTCAATGACCATTATCGCAGACCATATAAAAGGATCAGTAGCCAGAGCCCTGAAAGAACTCTATCAATTGGAGGCGGAACCTTCTTCACTTACAGTGAATACGACCAAGCCTGAATTTGAAGGCGATTATACCCTGGTGCTTTTTTCATTTATTAAACAATTAAAAAAATCACCTGAACAATTAGGTGAAGAGATAGGAAATTACCTTGTAAAAGCAGAACCCGAATTATATAGTTCATGGAATCTGATAAAAGGCTTTTTAAACCTGAACATTTCTGATAATTATTGGCTGTCTGTTTTGCAGGAAAACTATGCAAATCATGATTTTGCCAGGCAGGAACCCAATGGGCAAAAAGTGATGGTGGAGTACTCCTCCCCCAATACTAACAAGCCATTGCATATGGGTCACCTGCGGAATAATTTTCTTGGATGGAGCGTGGCCCAGATACTGAAGTTTGCAGGTTATCAGATCTACAAAACATGTATCTCCAACGATCGGGGTATACATATTTGTAAAAGTATGGTGGCCTGGCAGCAATTTGCGAATGGTGCTACTCCCGAATCAACAGGAATAAAAGGGGATCATTTTGTAGGTGACTATTATGTTCTATTCGGTACAGTTCAGAAAAAACAAATGGCCGAACTGATAGAAAAAGGAATGTCAAAAGAGGATGCGGAAAAACAAGCTCCTATAATGAAGGCTGCCCAGCAAATGCTGGTAGATTGGGAAAATGGAGTTCCTGAAGTGATCGATCTCTGGAAAAAAATGAACTCCTGGGTATACCAGGGTTTTGAGATCACCTATAAAAGAATTGGTAGCGATTTTGATAAGACCTATTATGAAAGCAATACGTATCTATTAGGAAAAAAAGCAGTGGAAGAAGGTCTTGCAAAAAAAGTTTTTGTACAAAAAGAAGATGGCAGCGTTTGGATCGATCTTACTGCCGATGGCCTCGATGAAAAAGTAGTTCAACGTAAAGATGGTACAGCAGTTTATATAACACAGGATATCGGACTGGCCGAACAGAAACAGGAAGAGTTCGGAACCCAGCAAAGTATTTATGTGGTGGCAGATGAACAGAATTATCATTTTAAAGTACTCAAACTGATCTGCGAAAAATTGAATATTCCGGGAGCTTCCGGTATTTACCATCTTAGCTATGGCATGGTAGAACTTCCCACTGGTCGTATGAAGACCCGCGAAGGGACGGTTGTAGATGCAGATGACCTGATCGAAGAAATGGTGAACGTGGCCAGAAATAAAACCGAAGAGTTAGGAAAGGTAAAAGACTTCACAGAAGAAGAATTAAAAGAACTCTATGATATACTGGCTATTGGCGCATTGAAATTCTTCCTGCTTCGTGTAGATCCTAAAAAGAGAATGATCTTTAATCCTGAAGAGTCAATCGATTTTCATGGCTTCACGGGTCCTTTTGTTCAGTATACGCATGCGCGTATTCGATCTATCCTAAGGAAGAGCGAGGAGCGCCGCCCTGAGCCTGTCGAAGGGTCGGGAGTCGGGAGTCGGGAGTCGGGAGTCAGGAGTCGGGAGTCAACAGCCAATACAGGGTTACTGAAGTTAGAGAAGGCGCTGATCGTTGAATTGGAGCAGTTTCCTACAATAATATCGCAGGCGGTGGCGGAACATAATCCTTCTGTAATTGCTATCTATGTATTTAATCTTGCTAAAACATTCAATACATTCTATTCGGAGCATTCAGTGATGAATGCTGAATCAGAAGAGAAAAAACATTTACGTCTTCATATTGCAGAAATGACAGCTAATGTTATTTCCAGTGGAATGGGTTTGTTGGGAATAAGGGTACCGGAGAGAATGTGATTTAACAGCCTCTAGCTTCTAGCTAAATAGTATATAAATAAAAAAAGCAATCACCATTGATTGCTTTTTCATTATAAGAATATTTTCGACTCAAAACTGTATTGACCTGCCTGCGGCAGGCAGGCTACCGACTAATGACTCCCGACTCCCGACTTTCCTCCTACATCCCCATCATCTGCTTCTTCTGTTTCAAATTAGAAAGTGAAGGATCCATAATAATGGCCGTATCACAAAGCTTAATTCCTTTTTCCATATTCTCCTTGCCGCCTTTTTTCTGGTAGCACATCCCGATCATATAAAGTGAAGAAGCGTTCGTTTTGTCGAATTCAAGCATTTTATCATAATACTCCATCGACAGATCGAATTTTCCTTTAGCATAGTACGCCTCAGCAACCATGCCCAGGATGTTCATATCTGATGGTCTTCTTTTTAATATCTCCTGAAGCATAGCCACACCTTTATCAAGATCACCTATATTCAAATAGGCTATTGCAAGGTTCTCGAGGTAATCATTATCTCTTTTATATCCTTTGTCACCTGCTTCCAGTATATACTTCAGAGCGTTCTTATCATCATTCATCGCGTAATAGATCATTCCGAGTTCATAAACCCAATAAGGTTGTCCGGGATTGAGTTCTATTGCCTTTTGGAAAAAAGGAATACATAATTTGTAATTACTCATGTCCGCATAACTACGGGCAATTAGATAAGGCGCTTCTGCATTAGTTGGATCTTCTGTAATCGCCTTTGTCAGAAAACGAATGGCGTCACCATAATTATCATTATCATAATGCACTTTACCTACATAAAAAGCGATCTTTTCTGAAGGATCGATTTTGCTGAGCTTATCAGCGTAAAGGATCACATCATCTGATTGCTTTAATTGATAAGAAAGCATCATCAACTGCTTATAGTTAGCGGCAGATTCATCGCCCAGTGTAACCAATTTTTTAAATGATTCGCGGGCCAGTGCATAACGGCGAAGATCAAGGTAAGCCTGGGCCAGTTCAGTTACGATGGCACGACTGTTCGCATCATAGGTGGCGGCTTTTTCAAAATATTTAAGCGATTCAAGGCGTCGTCCGTTTTGTTTTTCTGTCAAACCTTTTTGAAGAAAAAAATCGGCGCTGTCTACACCGCCAATGGCAGTGATCGTAGTTCCGGAATTTAGATTGGTAATTTGGCTACTGCCTGCCGTAGCGAAGGCAATTGGGATAACAAGAAGGAGTATCCTTTTCATAGGTCTTTCGGGTTTGGATTATAGGATAAAGTCACCTGCAAGTTAATACAGCTTTTTTGTTACTAATCAGTTTTAACCAAGTCTTTACCTTTTCCTAGTGGAAACTCTTTTGCTACTTCAGTATTATTCCACCGAGTGCTGGTAAATTTACTATATACTTATAAATCTTGCCCTTATTGTCGGTTGGTTCGGCCCTTATATCCGGATTAAAAACGGTACCCGTTCCACCATAGATCACATTGTCACTATTGAACAGCTCTTTATCAAATTTTTTGCCATAAGTCCATATTTCCCAATTATTTCTCACCACTGGCGTCAAATTGAGCAGGATCAAGAGATCGTCTGATTTTTTCTTTCCTTTTCTTCTGTAGACCACCACCGACTCATCTCTATGGTTCAGATCCACCCACTCAAACCCATCTTTATTAAACTGATTTTGGTACATAGCTGGCTCTTCTTTCAGCAAACGGTTCAATTCTGCCA
Organism: Chitinophagaceae bacterium; assembly: GCA_046596515.1. Lineage (GTDB taxonomy): Bacteria > Bacteroidota > Bacteroidia > Chitinophagales > Chitinophagaceae > JJ008. Next base: position 16,675 of record JBKJMI010000022.1, read on the forward strand.
GACAATCTTTTAGTAAACGATGACCATCAAATTGTAACAATTGCCAATCTAGTTCTGACTTATAATTCCACTCACTAGTCTGACCAAACTCATTTCCCATGAACAGAAGTTTTGCTCCTGGATGTGTCCACATATAAGTAAAAAGTAATCGGAGGTTTGCTAATTTCTGCCATTCGTCTCCGGGCATCTTATAAAGAAGAGGACTTTTTCCATGTACTACTTCATCATGACTGAATGGAAGCATGAAGTTCTCATCATAATAGTACATCATGCTGAAGGTGAATTTATCCTGATGCTGACGACGAAATAAAGGATCGATCTTGAAATAATCAAGTGTATCGTGCATCCAGCCCATCATCCATTTCATTCCAAAACCCAATCCATCCTGCCAGGTAGGTTTGGAAATGCCCGGCCAATCGGTGGCTTCTTCAGCAATGGATTGCACATCAGGAAAATCACGATAGATAGTCTCGTTCAGATCTTTTATAAAAGCAATAGCTTCCAGGTTACCATCACCCCCATGTTCATTGGGCTCCCACTCTCCTTCCTTTCTTGAATAATTCAGTTTGAGCATAGAAGATACCGCGTCAACACGAATACCATCGATATGAAAAAGATCGAACCAGAATCTTGCGCTGCTGATAAGAAATGATTTTACTTCACCTCTCTTATAGTTGAAAATATAACTATTCCAATCCGGATGAAACCCTTTGCGCATATCGGCATATTCATAAGTATGCGTTCCATCGAACATGAACAATCCATGTGCATCATAGGGAAAATGCGAAGGCACCCAATCAAGCACCACGCCTATTCCTTCCTGGTGAAATGCATCTATCAAACGCATCAATCCCTGCGGATCACCGAATCGTGAAGTGGCAGCGAAAAAACCTGTACACTGATAACCCCATGAACCATCGAAAGGATGTTCCATCACCGGCATGAACTCCACATGTGTGAATCCCAATTCTTTTACATAAGGCACCAGTCTCTCTTTTATCTGGTCATAACTATTGTAAGATTCCTCATCATTTTTATCGGGCCTTTGCCAGCTTGCAAGATGAACTTCATAAACTGACCAGGGAGCATTTAGGGAATTATGCTTCTTTCTTTTCTTCATCCAATCCTCATCCTGCCAGTCGTAGTGCATATCCCAGGTTATGCTTGCAGTAGCAGGTCTTTTCTCCCAGAAATTTGCAAAAGGATCTCCTTTGTCCAGTTTTCGATTGGCATATCCGGTAATATGATATTTATAAGATTCGCCCAGATTAAAATTTGGTATGAACCCTTCCCATATTCCGGAATTATCCCAGCGCGGATATAGATCATATTCATCATTCTTCCAGTCGTTGAAATTTCCTTTCACAGATAAACGGGTGGCATTGGGCGCCCAGACAGAAAAATACATCCCCCATATATCTTCAAGTTGAATGGAATGTGAACCAAATTGTTTGTACAGCTGATAATGTGATCCATTGCAAAAATTCTTTACGTCTTCGTCGGATAGCAAAGAATAATTCCAAACATTTTTGGACTTATCTATGAAATGCTCCTTTTCATAGCCGGAATTTCCTTTATCCTGATCTTTTTTCGTCTTGTTGATTTTTTTTTCCGACATCCTTATGGAAATTGAGCTTTTATGTGTCTCCTAACTTAGGCAATTTTCATGAATAATTAACAGACTACAATCGTCGTCGCCTTTTTATTCATTCATCTTTGCGCAGTACAGTCATTTCGACGGCTGAACAATAAACCGACCAACAAAAACCTCATGCTCAAACCGGCTCTAACCCTCCTGCTGGCCATTTTCTGTCTTTTTGCGAACGCGCAAAAATTTCAGCTGAATGGCCGGATCAACGATTCTACTGAAAAGAAATATCTCCGGTGGGCCTCTGTTTCCCTTATTAAGAAATCAGACAGTAGTCTTGTCACCTTTACCCGAACAAATGAAAAAGGTGAGTTCCATATTCAAAATCTTGAGAACGGCAATTATGTACTTCTTATCACCTATCCGCATTTCGCGGATTATATGGATGATCTGACGCTAAAGGGCGATATGGATATGGGACAGCTTACTCTTACGCCTGCATCTAAATTGCTTGATGCTGTAATTATTCATGCAAACGGGGCGATCCGTATCAAGGGAGATACCACTGAATTTGTAGCTGATAGTTTCAAAGTAAAAGAAGGTGCAACAGTTGAAGATCTGCTGAAAAAACTTCCTGGATTATCTGTAAATAGTAAAGGGGAGATCACGGCCCAGGGAAAACGCGTGGATAAAGTATTGGTTGACGGAGAAGAATTCTTTGGAGACGACCCTACCATGGCTACTAAAAATATTTCATCAAAAGCAGTAGATAAGGTGCAGGTATTCGATACTAAAACAGATCAGCAGAAGATAACAGGCATCACCAACGGAACTGAAGGGAAAACAGTCAATATCAAACTTAAGGAGAATGCCAAGAAAGGATGGTTTGCCAAGGTGGAAGCCGGAACAGATTTTCATAAATATTACGATTCCAAAGCCTATTATAATAATTTTAAGGGCAAGAAGAAGATTTCCTTCTACGGAACACATTCCAATGTAAATACCGGAAGTTTGAACTGGCAGGATCGTCAGAAACTGGGTATGGATGATAATATGCAATTTGATGAGATCGGCGGATTTTATTACAGCTTCAGTTCCGGAGATGATTTCAGCGACTGGGGTTCAAGGGGATTGCCTCAATCATGGACCGGTGGTGCTTTGTACAGCAATAAATGGGGTACACTGGATAAGAATAATTTAAATCTCTCTTATCGTTATAATCGCCTTCTCACTATAGGAACCGGAACTACCTATACACAGAACATACTTCCTTCTGGTGTTACTTATAATAATAAATACAGTACAAAAAATTCATTATTACAGCAACATGCACTGAATGGTAAATACGAATGGAAGCTGGATTCTTTCGCCACCCTAAAACTCACCGTAATTCAGACCCATAAAACGGGAACCAGCAGCGGAACCAATAACAGTGAGTTCCTGAATAGCCAGCGCGATACAGTGAACCAGAGTTTCAATAACACCTTTAATGATACAAAGAAAAATCAGGGTGATTATTCACTAACACATACCCAACTTTTTAAGAAAAAAGGAAGGCAGCTCGTTACAACGGCTAAATATGCCAGCGTAGATGATGATAATTCGGGGTTTAACAGCACCCGACTACGCTTCTTCAGCAATGGAAGTTTTAATCATGCTGATACAGTAGATCAGAAAAAAATCTTTGTTGGGCACTCAACAACTGCAGGTATTAAAACTTCATGGGTAGAACCGATCAATAGCAAATGGCAGATGATACTTGATTACTCATATAACCGTAATCATGCCCGATCGCTGAGAAATACATTTGATCGGGATAACCTGGGTAAATATGAATCCCTGGTTCCTACTCTGAGTAATAATTTTACTATGGATGCACTTTCAAATGGTGGAACGGCTACTCTTCGTTATTTCTATAAAAAAATAAGAATGACCGCTGGTGCTGGCATCTCTAATATAGATCTAAAGTTGAATAACCTTGATAATGGTGTGAAGAACAATTATCATTTCTTCAACGTAACACCCCAGGCAAATTTTGGCTTTTCTCCAAAACCTCAATCTAATATTGGTATCAACTACCGCGGCAATACTATTCAGCCAAATATTCAGCAGCTACAGCCCTTACGCGATAACACCGATGTATTGAATGAATATATTGGGAATCCGGATCTTAAAGTTGGCTTCTCTCATTCGGTGAATGTTTATATCAACTCATATAAAGTGTTGACCAATATATGGAAGAGTCTGAACTTCAATTACCAGATCCAGCAGAATGCGATCACCCAGTATAATACGGTAGATGTGAACACCGGCAAAAGAACTTATTATCCTGTCAACGTTAACGGTAACAGGAATTGGTTTTTCTGGTCAAGTCTTAACCGTAATGGTGGAGGAAAGAAACCAAATATGAGTGTGAACTTCTCAGGAAACGGGCAGCATTTTCAGAATTTTGTAAATGGCCAGAAAGCCCTGACTCGTTCTTTTTCGGCGACCACAGAACTTGGCTTTGGATATAGTAAGGATGAAAAATATGATTTCAATATAAATCCACGCCTGGCATATAATTCCAGCAAATCTTCGCTTTCAACAAGTATTAATAATAATTACTGGAGCTATGGTGGTGAGATAAATGCAAATTTCAAAATGCCATGGTCACTGCAATTCAATAGCAATTTTGATTTCGATCTGCGCCAGAAATTAAAAGCCTTTCCGACAAATACCAACCTGATCATCTGGAACGGAGGCATTGAAAGAAAGATCATGAAGAAGACCGCTACTATCAGTTTTGTGGCCCGTGATGTTTTAAATCAAAACAAAGGCTTCACCAGAAATATCAGCAGCAATTTTGTTTCCGATGATCGCTTCCAGCGTGTAGGTCGTTATTTTCTTTTAAAATTTGAATGGAACCTTACTAAAAAAATTGAAGCAGAGAAAAAATGAGAAAGCTTATCCTACTTACAATAATCAGCATCATAAGTCTGTCTGCAATTTGCCAGACTAAATTTTACAGCTCAGTTAAAATTGAGTTTGAAAGAAGCACCAATCCGCGTAAGCTGATGGAAGAATGGAATGCAGGAGAAGATTGGTTTGAGCGATTCAAGGAAAATATTCCAACCGTTTCTCTTGTCTATTCCGAATTTACCGGGGATACAACACATAGTATTTATAAACCCGGAAAAGAAACGCCTACTACCGGACGTAATTTTTACGAACCGGTGGCAGAAAAAAATGTGATCTATACAGATTATGCCACTGGCCTTGTCACAGCTCAAAAACCGGTGTATGAAGAAACTTTTCTGATCAGCGATACATTGCGTAAAATAAAATGGAAGATCACCAATGATCTGAGGACCATTGCCGGATTCGAGTGCCGTAAAGCTTTTGGCGTAATGGATGACAGTATTGGCATCTTCGCTTTCTATACCGATCAGATCTTGATTAGCGGAGGACCTGAGAGTGTGCAGGGACTGCCAGGAATGATACTGGGCATGGGCATTCCCCGTTTGCACACTACCTGGTTTGCTACTAAAGTGGAAGTATTAAATGATACAAAAGCATTAGTAGCTCCGGTAAAAGGAAAAAAAGTAGATAGAAAATCTTTTATAAATACCCTCAATAAAGTAGCAGAGCAATGGGGCCCCAGAGGAAAAGCGATGTTGCTGAATTTTATTATCTGATCATTTCAGTAATTCAAATACAAAACTTTCCTGTGTACCCATGGAAAGATGGCTGATGGTCTGGATCTTTCCGGTGACCACATCTCTTAGTTTGCTAAAACCTTTTACCCTTTCAGTAAAAACATTCCAATCAGGTCTTACCTGTTTATCTCCTGTATTGGTAATTACCATCAGGGTTTGCTTATTATCATAGCGGAAATAAACATAGAGTCCATCTTTAGGAATAAACTGCATGGTCCTTCCACTGATGATTGCAGAAGAACTCTTACGAAAATTCGCCAGCCGGCTTACATATTCAAAGGCCTCTTCTTGTTTATCAGTTCTACCCTGCTTTAAGAACAGGTTATCTTTTTCTTTATCCCCAGCAAAACCACCGGGAAAATCTTCCCTTACCGTGGCATCCGTATTTGTTTTTTTATTCTTCATCAATACCTCTGTGCCATAATATAATTGAGGAAATCCACGAAGGGTGAATAGCCAGTTGAATCCAATTTGCAGCTTCTTCCAATCTTCATCTACTGTGGAGAAAATGCGATCCATATCATGATTGTCGAGAAACAGGCAATTATTCATTGGATTCTTATAAAGCCCATCCTGTGCCAGTGTCATGTATAATTTATTTACACCCCCTGTCCAGGAGGGACCGTCTTTCATAGCAGCTACCATGGAGAAACATGCCTGAAAATCCAGCACACCTTGCGCATTATGATGAAAACCAGATGAAATATTATTACGGGTGAAATAGGCATTACCCATCACTGTGTTCACATACGCTTCTCCAAAAACAGTGTACTGCGGATATTCTTTTTCCATGGCCGCGTTCAGCTTATTCATAAAGGCTTCATCGCAATATTTATAAGTATCCACTCTCCATCCATCAATACCGAATTCTTCGGTGGTCCAGATCGTATTCTGAATAAAATATTTGGCCACAAATGGGTTTCGCTGATTCATATCAGGCAAGTGCGGAACGAACCATCCATCCAGCATCACCTTTCTGTCATAGCTGGAAGCATAAGGATCAAATAACGCTTCATCACGATGATTGGTCATGGTGGGTTTATCCCATTCATTCAGCCAGTCCTTCATTGGAGGATCGATCACAAACCAGTGAAAATCGCCCACATGATTATAGACCGCGTCGTGAATGATCTTCATACCATTGGCATGCAGTTTATCAATAAGCGATTTATAGGCTTCATTACCACCATAACGTTTATCGATAGTATAATGATCCGTGATCCAGTAACCATGATAACCGGAAATTTCCAAACCCTGTTCCTTCTGCAAAGGCATATCATTTTCTACCACAGGCGTCATCCAAACCGCTGTTACACCCAGTTGTTTCAGGTAGTCAATATGATTCTCTACTCCCTTCAAATCACCACCGTGACGAGCCACCGGGCTGCTTCGATCCATTTTAGTATCATGATAGGAAGGATAGACATCATTAGAAGGATCTCCGTTTGAGAAACGATCAGGCATGAGCAGGTAAACAAAATCAGAAGAGTTTACTCCTTTTATTCTTGTCTTACCATTCTCCCTGCTGCGCGACTTTAATTCATAACTAAGCGTTTCTGTGGTCCCATTACCAGAGAAAACAATATTGAATTTTCCGGCCTTCGCTGCAGTGCCAATTAGCAGGTCTATAAAAACATAATTCTTGCTCTCCACTTTATTCAGCTTTACCAGCTTCACACCGGGATAGCTGATTGAAACTGTATTGAACTTTCCAATATCCTTCTGATGGATCATCAATTGAAGTGATGGATCTTTCATTCCTACCCACCAGTTGGTAGGATAGATATCGGCAGCATGAACAAACTGAAAGGAAATAAATAATGCAAGAAGCAGAACTAATCGTTTCATATAATTAAGATTGTACTGTTTGTTTTTTATCCTTTATAAAGAGAATACAGATAGCAGCCGCGATGACCATTAGTAATCCTCCGATCTTTAATGCAGCCATTCGGTCATTATGCAAAACATTTTTCATCAGCCAGCCAAAACCCAGTGATGCAATGATCTCGGGCAATACAATAAAGAAATTGAAGATGCCCATATAGATGCCTACTTTGTCTTTAGGCAAACAACCACTAAGCATTGCATAAGGCATAGAAAGTATACTTGCCCAGGCAATACCCACACCCACCATAGAACCAAACAAATAGTATTTATCATGAATAAAGCTTACGCTGATCAGTCCGATAGCCCCGGCTAATAAACAAAGTGCATGGGTAGTTTTCCGACCCAGTTTATCAGCGATCGATGGTAATACCAGGGCGAAGAGAAAAGTGACCACACTGTAAAAAGATAAAGTCAATCCACCAAAATCGGCGCCTTCTGCAAATACCGGATCACTTGCATCCGCCTTTCCTCCAAATACATTTACACCCACGGCAGTACTGTAGAAGAACCACATAAGAAACAATCCGGGCCAGGTGAAGAATTGAACAAGCGAAACGATTCGCATACGCGAAGGCATATTTCTTAATGCACTGAATATTTCTTTAGCTCCATTAGAAAAGCCACTGCTTCCATCTTCTGATTTCTTATTTAAATTCTCTTCTGAAGGGGGATATTCTTTTGTGGTTAAGACAGTGTACAATACGGCGGAAAGGAAAAAGAAGGCACCGAGGTAAAATGACCATTGTATGTTAGCAGGAATACCACCGGATTCCGTGGTATTTGCCATATGCATTACATTTTTCATCAGCCAGGGAAGAGCCGATGCAATACTTCCACCCAGACCGATCATCAGGCTTTGCATAATAAAACCACGGTTCACCTGTGAATCGGGAAGTTTATCGGTTACGAAGGCACGGAATGGCTCCATGGCCACATTACCAAATACATCCAGCACCCAAAGTAAACCCGCTGCCATAAACAATGTGCCGCTATGAGGCATAAAGATCAAAGCAATGGAACTTAATAAAGCACCGATCATGAAATAAGGTCTTCTTCTTCCCCAGCGTGGATGCCAGGTGCGATCACTCATATATCCGATAACTGGTTGTACAAGCAGACCGGTAAGCGGTGCGGCCAGAAACAACAAAGGCACCTGATCTGGATTTGCACCCAGGTTCTCATATATCCTTCCCATATTGGCCCGCTGAAGATCCCAGCCAAACTGAATACCAAAAAAGCCCACGCTCATATTGATGATCTCAACTAAGGAAAGCCGTGGCTTTTCGCCTGTAAAAGCAGATGACATAAGCAAGCAGTGTTTAGAATAGGGAAGTTAGGAAATATGTCCTAAATACACGTTGAGAAGTTGAGAGGTTGAGGAGTTGAGAAACAGCCGGGCGGATGTTGGCCGCAGGCCTAAACCCTAAGCCCTAACCTCTAACCTAGAATTTACTATGTATTTAAATCACAAACCCGTTGGGTATGACCGCCCCTTTCTTCACCACCACAATACCATCCTTCACGGTATAAAGCGCATGGTCGGAATTTTCAAGGTGGGAGCCACCATTGATGCGAACATCATTTCCGATGCGGACATTTTTATCGAGGATCGCATTTTTTATATAACAACGATCACCAATTCCCAATACAGGATATCCACCTACTGTTGCTTTGGCAATCTCTGGAAGCGTTTCATAATAATCACTACCCATAATATATGTGCTCACGACGGTACTGCCATGTCCTATGCGGGAGCGAATACCGATCACGGAGGCTTCAACCCTGCTAGCATTGATGATCGAACCTTCTGCAACCAATGTTTTCTCTAATGTAGTGCCACTGATCTTAGCGGGTGGCAGCATACGTGGACGGGTATAGATCGCATTTTCGTTATCGAATAAATTAAAATCAGGAAGATCTTTCGTTAGGCCAAGGTTCGCTTCAAAAAATGAATAGATATTTCCAATATCTGTCCAATAACCTTCATACTGATAGCTGGCCACTTTATATTTATCCATTGCCTGCGGGATGATCTCCTTACCAAAATCTGTGGCATGTAAATATTCTTTCTGCAGCAGATCAAAAAGAAGCTGGCGGTTGAAAATATAAATACCCATGGAGGCCAGGTGGTTCCGTCCCTGCAATTTCATTATATCGGAGGTCTCACTTACCCATTCAGGCAGTAATTCTTTTTTGGGTTTCTCTATAAAAGAAGTAACAATGCCTTCGGCAGATTTTAGAATGCCAAATTCAGGTGCCTCTCTGTCTGTTACCGGAATAGTAGCGATGGTAATATCCGCACCCATTTCCTTATGATGATCCAGCATCTCCGCGAAATTCATTTGATAGAGCTGATCACCCGAAAGGATAAGAACATAATCACTTTCAAAAGGAGCAATATGACGAAGTCCCTGTCTTACTGCATCTGCGGTACCCTGGTACCAGGTGGGATTATCAGGTGTTTGTTCAGCAGCAAGAATATCCACAAAGGCTTTACTGAAGGCACTGAAGTGATAAGTGTTTTTTATATGCCTGTTCAGCGAAGCGGAATTGAATTGTGTAAGCACGAACATGCGACCAATTCCATTATTCAAACAATTAGAAATGGGTATGTCTACCAGGCGATATTTTCCTGCAATGGGTACTGCGGGCTTCGAACGATTTGCAGTCAGCGGATACAACCTGGAACCGGCACCTCCTCCCAGAATAACAGAGAGGATCTCGTCTACTTTAGTAATTTGTTTGGTGGCCATATTCTTCTTGAATTATTGAATTGAAATGTAAAGGTCGATATATTGTTGCGCACTTCCTTCCCAACTATGATCTATTTCCATCATGTGGGAGCGCATCCAATGGTAAAGTTCATGCTTATTATTGTAAAGGTCAATGGCACGGCCAACCGAATACGTGATATCGTTCACGGAAGCCTGATCGAAACGAATACCAAATCCGTTGGGATCCCCCATATCGGTGACAGTGTCTCTTAATCCTCCTACATTTCGTACCATGGGCACAGTTCCATAACGAAGCGCATAAAGTTGATTCAATCCGCAGGGTTCCACACGACTTGGCATGAGCAGAAAATCGGAGCCGGCATAGATCAGGTGACTTAATTGTTCGCTATAGCCAATAAAAGAATTATAATATCCATTGAAATGATGCTTCATATTATCCAGCTTATCCTCCACATTCGGATCTCCTGAACCAAGTACCAGGAAGTTTACATTACCATGATGCTGGTAAATTGACTGACTGATCGCATCGGGTAAAAGATCGGCCGCTTTCTCTCCTACTAATCTCCCAATAAAAGACACCAGGGGTTTATTTGGATCCAGTCCGAATTGTCCGGCCAGTTCTTTTTTATTTTTCCATTTACCTTTTTCTACAAGTTCACTTGAATAATTTTTTACGATCATGGAATCAGTATGCGGATCCCATACATCGTTATCGATACCATTGAGTATCCCGTAACTTTTTCCTTTCTCGTATTCAAAAAGTTTCTCCAGTCCGTTCGCTTCTTCTTTCAGTTCATCGAGATAACTATGACTTACGGTGGTAACTTTTGAAGCGCATTTTATCGCAGAGGCCAGCGGGTTAATGGCCTTATCCCATTCGAGGAGACCGGTTTTCCAGGTATCATAGTAAGGAATATAATTATTCTTATCCCAACCCATCCAGCCCTGATATTGGGCATTATGCACTGTGAATAGTGTAGGTATGGATGCAAGTTTATCCCGGAAAGCGAAACAATGCTGCATCATAAAAGGGATTAGCCCTGTATGGTGATCATGACAATGAATT
>JBKJMI010000024.1:0-4258 GCA_046596515.1 Chitinophagaceae bacterium
AACTCCTTCGTTGTTGAAAAAAGACAAAGCCAGGCCGAGTAACCATAATATTCTAAAACTATTTTTTATTCTCATCCTGTTTGGATTAAACAGTACTCAATTGCTTGTTACAAGAAAATACTTATTTTAGACAACAAAGAATTTAAATTGACAAGGCAAAAAAAATATGGCAAAATAAAATAGCGAATCCAGTAATTTATTCAACATAATTCTTCCTTTCTCCTTTTACCTTGACTGATATCCAAACCTTTACTGGCACCTCCTTTCCCATTACTGTAATGACTCCTTCCATTTCCGCTTTAATTCTACAACTGATTACCATTCCCGTCTTGGTTTCTAATTCAAACTCCCCCGATTGTTCGCCTTTCAGGTCTACAATGGGAAGTCCGAGTTCCTTAGAGTTGCCTCCTTTATTGGAGCTAATAATTTTTCCAGATGATTCAATAATAGCAATATCAGAATTAATGTCTTTAAGCTTATAGAATCCTGTGATGTTATAATTAAGCTCCCCCTGTTCGCGGGAAGTAAGCCGCCATTCATCTCCTAAATGAACCACTGAATCAGGAAAGAATTTAAATAGCTGGTCAAAGTTCTTTTTTATCAATCCATTTGCAATGTTTGAACCCCATTGCTCACGAGCGACTTTTTTGTCCTCCTCATTCATATTGGCAAAACCGGCCATCACTTTATCCCCTAATTCATTTAATCCTGTTATGGTTATTACGTCCCCGCCAGAGTTGAGGGTTGCTGTTATGATTGCATCTTTAAGTAAACCGAGCATCCTCTCGGTGGGATCAAGTGAGAACGAACCGTTGACGGCATCGAGGTCTGTTTCGGAATTGTTGTTCTTGGTATTGATGTGCAGCCTGTCATATATAGAGCGGAAAACGAAGTTCCCCGCGCTGTCTCTGGAAATATTATATGTAATGCCTAATTCCGTCTTATTTTGGTTGTTCACTTTTTTATCATCTACTTCCAGTTTAATTATAGTTTCATTCGTAATATCATAATGATAAGACGAAGCAGACAAAGGATTCAAGCGAAGGTGATATGTTTGGGATTGGTTATATTTCTGGACTCCACTTTCTTTTTCTTGAAATGTTTTACAAGAGAAAACAAAAAAGGCCATCAACAATAGACGGGAGGCCCGTAGTACAAAATAAACTAAAGGATATGTATTCAATTGAAACTCTTAAATATCTGATGAAAATGCGAAAGAAACTAAATAACCAAATTTAAAATGGTTTTTTTGTCTTTTTCTAAAGTCTCTTAATTTTATTGTCCACAAAAAGATTAAAAGTATGCATTGCCATTATTTTTTATGTCTGAAAATTATTCCCAGTAACTCCAGAACTGCCCCAACAAGAGTGAAAACAATCAATACCTTTTTACCTATCTGCCAATAAAAACCAAACCCCAAAAAAAGATAAATTAAACTCAATAATAGACTCGGAAAGATACCAAGAATAAAAAATCCCCAAACTGCATTAGGTTTGCCAAAAAAAACTATTACGAATAGAGCAGATATAACCCCCAAGATGTCCCAAGTATTCATAAACCATTCTATTATTTTCCGTTAAGCTTATTAATTAATTGGCCTCTAATGTGTCTTCGTAAGCTAAATGCCTTTTTGAAATCTTAATTGACGAATCTATTTTGATTTCTAAAAAAAAATCGCCAATAAATGGCTTTTGAAAACAAAACATCATGTTTTTTGTAATTACAAAATCATCTTTCACTTTTAAAAGTCCTATACACTGAGTAGCATTTAAAGGCCGGATGTTAAATACACTACCTACCTGTTTAGATTCAAATAGTATATCCATAGGGGAAACATAAGTATCACAACTTTTAAATTTAATAATATATTCTCTATTCTCCTTTACAGAAAAGGAATAAGCAAATACAACAATCCATGAAAGGATGATTGTTATCTTGTTATTTATAATAGCCTTCATATAGATTTACTTGAATTGCATTAATATGAAGTTTGATTATACCTAAATCTAGGTTAACATGCGCAGGACCATTAGGAATAGTTAACGTGTACAAATAAGTCAATGCAAGGGTTTTCCAATTAGTCATGCCTTTATTTTTGAAAGATATTTCTTTATTCAATAAAGTGGTCCCGTTTTTTAACTCTATAATAGCGTTATTTAATTTTGAATAAGTTCGCCATAAAGACCCTGCATCTTTACCGGCAAGACTTTCAAGTTTTTTTATAAATTTGGTTTCGACAAGATTATTAAGAATTTGATATCCTCTCGATGAAAAACCCTCGTTATCGAGCCTAATAAGTCCGCCAGGTGTTTTTTTGGGGTTTACAATTTCAAATTTATCAAAATTCCTTGTAGCTATATTAAATTTAAACAAAATACCCAAGTCAGGGCCTAGACCTATTACACCATTAAACGTTTGTTCCCAACCTTTATACTCAAATACCCCACTAAAGTCATAATTTTTACCATTATACTCAGCACTTCCCGTAAAATACCCCACAGCTCTCTCAATATTGTTATCACCAGGGTCACTAGTCGTGGATATGTCTGATTTTTGTTCCGAGCTTGGTCCATGACCCACTGTTCCTACTTCACTAGTTGTAAATTCATTATTAATTATGTTAGTCCCTGTTTGCTGGGTAATTATGCTATTCTGAGACTCGGTGGTAATAACAATGGAAGCAAAATTTGCAATAGTACTAGTCATATTAACCATTCTCGATACTGCTGCAATCCCATTAAATATATTCCCCCCAGCGCCAACTATGCGATCAGCTTTACCAATATAACCCGTCATTCCACTCACTGAAGGGCAGCCTTCTAGACCATCTATGTCAATATTTGTAATTGGGTCGCAGCTTGCATATTGAAAGGGTGTGAGTAATGGATACTGGTCAGCTAATGGATCCAGTTGTGCGAATCTACCTATTTGAGGATCGAAAGACCTAAAGCCATAGTCATACCAATTCAGATCACTATTATCTATGAACTCCTTATAATTATAAAGATAATTGTTTTTTAGTTGGCCCTCAAAACCATCACCCAACTTTTTACTACTGAGAGTGGCAATTTTAAGCCCATAGGAATAATAGTGATTCTCCTCAATGATATTCCCGGCGGTGATCCCCACTTGGAGATCATCAAAATACACATCATTGTAGCTTTGATTGCTCACATAAACAAAAGCATAGCCATTCTTTGGTGCTTTTATATTGGAAAGAGTCAGGTTGCTTCCATTACTGCCTACACTTGCCAGAACCTGTTGTTGCGATACTCCGCCATCTGCAGCAGCAATAAAGTTGAATCGCTCATCAAAAAAGATTATGGTTAAAAAAGCTTGTGGGATATTACCTTGAGGATTACTTCCACCTGGTTGCACAGCATTGACAAATCCCCCTAACCCACTCAATTGAGTTGAAATATTTCCCAAATTATTTTTTACAAGATTGTTGGCTGCATTGCCTCCACTAATTGCTTGCCCTAAACTGCTCAGCATTAAACTAACCATATTGCTGCTATTGCCACCAGCACTGCCTTGGTGGTAATACAATACCGTAGCGTTTATTAGATCCCCTGCCATTACTTTCTGTAAAGTATTGGGTCCGATATTGTGTCCGCAATTCGTACCAACCTGACTAACTTTTACAGTTGTGTTCCCAGACCAAGCCTGCGGTTTTTGATAACGTGTTACAAAGACTTCATTATTTGCTCCCGCCTGACCGAATATACTTTCTTCAAGCGCGGAACGGCTCAGTTCAATAGTGGCCGTATTACTCGCAATATGTATTTCCTCCGTAAGGATCATCCGCACATTTTGTTGGTAATCAATAATAAAATAATCATATACCCCGCGTTTTCCGTTTGGAAGATCCATATTGCCATCCACAATCAAGGCATCATATCCATTTCCCTGACTAGTGGGGTTAATTATTCTGATCCTGCCTTCTTCAAAGTTGATAAACTGTAAGGTGGCATTTCCACCGCCAGCCGTCTCCTGATATACATACTGTTTTATATAAGAAGTAGTGATAGCTGCCCCACCCGGTTCCGGTGTAAAAATGCGTTGGAGTTTTTCTCCGGCGGCACTGTAAATGATCTGGATCGTCCCCTTACCCGCGATACGTATCTGTTCGGGTTTATCCAGAAAATTATATTTTATTCCATTGGCTCCCGCTACATTGTTCAAATCCTTAGCATTCTTGTTGAGGTCGATCACCAGGTTTCCATTTGCGTCATACACATAATCAGGACTGGCCCCA
>JBKJMI010000090.1:0-34181 GCA_046596515.1 Chitinophagaceae bacterium
TTACCATTGGGTAGAGCGAAAAAGCAGATGATCTTTTTGCCTTTGCCAGCAGGATCATGATCGGTAGTGATCTTGATATCTCCCACCCAGGTAGAATCGATTACCTGGGAGTAAGAAATGATCTGAAAAAAAGAAAATGATAGTATGAGCAACCAAACTTTCAATTCAACATAAATTTATATTCAAAAATATTGACTGCCGAACCTTCGACATGCTCCGGAAAAGACTCCAGACTACCGACTGCTAACTATTAACTACTAACTATTTTCAGCACCTCTTCAACCTCAATCTTCTCCATACATTTAAAATGCCCCAAAGGACACCTCTCAAACCCAATCTTAGAACAAGGCCGGCACCAAAGTCCCCTAACCTCCAATTGCTGCTGAGGAATCATCGCATTTCCATAATAAGGGGTCATGCCAAAACCAGGTATAGTATTTCCCCAAATAGAGATAATGGGTTTTTTATAAGCGGCCGCGATATGCATCAAACCGGTATCATGACTGATCACCAGTTTTGCTTTATTCACCAGGTCGGCACTTTCATTCAGACTGAATTTACCACAAGCATTATAGACTTTTATAGGATCTACAGAAGCGATCTCCTCTCCTGCTTTTATATCCTCATTGCCTCCCAACAAGATCACCGGATGATTGACCTGCTCACAAAATGCTTTCCACTTATGAACCGGCCATTTTTTTGTTCCATGTGCCGCGCCGATAACTAATGCATAATATCCTGCGGTATGGGAGGCGGGTATATCTTTTCGTCCTACCTGCTCAGCGGGAGAAATAAAATAATCAAGTCCCTTGTCATCATTCTTTACTCCAAAATGTTTTACTGTTTCCATATAGCGATCTACAATATGAACCTTTGGAAGCAGGTTGATCTTTAAAGCAGTGAGCAGGTATTTTTGAATATTCAGTTTATAGAATGAAAATGATTTCACCTTCAGCGCCGATTTTACTCTTAGCGATTTGCTATTATGATGCAAGTCGATGATATAATCATATTTCTCTGTCTTTAGTTCTTCAATCAGCAGTTCCCAGCTATATGCCAGCACCTGCACCTTATCTATATATGGATTATGCTGAACAACGGGGATGAATTTAGATTTCACCAAAAAATGTATTTCCGCATCAGGCACCTGTTGTTTGAGACAACGTATTACCGGACTGGTCAATACTATATCGCCAATAGAAGAAAATCGTATAATGAGGAATTTGGGCAAGGCATGAAATTAAGGCAATACTTCTTCTGATTCCAGGTAATCAAGGTCCTTATGATAAGTTTCTTCAGTAAAATAAAAAGCGATCAGCGTTACAGTCATTACAATGATACCTGTCACAATACCACTTTGTAACAAACTCCATTGCCATGATTTCTGAAAAACATTCAGGAATAGAAGATTAATTAACGGCAGTGCCCCTCTTACCATATTAGGAATGGTAGTGGCTGCGGTGGCACGGAGATTGGTTCCAAATTGTTCTGCTCCCATGGTGACAAATATGGCCCAGAACCCGGTGCTGAAGCCGAGCATGAAACAAACAGTATACATTCTGCCATCACTATTATTCCATCCGCTGAAGAAAAGGATCAATGATAAAATGCAAAGAATATAATAAAGCAGCAATCCTTTTTTGCGGCTCTTGAAATACTGGCAAACAAATCCTACCGCGATATCTCCCATTGCAATCGCTGCATAAGCAAACATGATGGACCGGCCTGAATCAATATGATTTGCTCCGTAAAGCTTTTCAGCAAACTTATCGCTCTGATTCACCAGGATCCCGATCACATACCAGGTAGGCAGACCGATCAGGATGGCCACTAAATATTTTCTAAACCTCCTGGCATTGGTGAAGAACATAAAGAAATTTCCCTGGGATACATTCTTTCCTTTTAATTGTTTAAACATACCAGATTCAGATACACTGATCCGCAACAACAATAATGTAATACCCAATCCTCCACCGATCTGGTAACAAAGACGCCAATCTTTTGTGGCCTGGTAAGTAAAATAGGCGGCTACTGCTCCACTTAACCCAATGCCTGCCACCAGGGAAGTGCCAATACCTCTTTTATTTTTCGGCATGAACTCGCTTACCAGTGTAATGCCAGCTCCTAATTCTCCGGCAAGTCCTAATCCTGCAGTAAAACGGCACCATGAATATTGTTCTACTGTTTGCACATAGGCTGTAAGAAAATTGGCGATAGAATATAAAATGATGGAACCAAACAGTACAGATAATCTTCCTTTTTTATCGCCCAGCACACCCCAGATAATTCCTCCTAATAAAAGTCCGATCATCTGGTAATTGATCACATGTGTACTATCAACTATCATAGAGGCTGGAGTAGCCCCCACCGCCAGCATACTGTCTTTTTTCACAATAGTGAAAAGAAGCAGATCATAGATATCTACAAAATAGCCAAGCGCAGATACTATGACTACAATATTAAAAAGAGATTGCTTTTGTTTCTGATCCATATTAAGGATTTACAGAAGGTGGCGGAGGGCTTTTTTTTCTTGGGAATGCCAGTTTAATAATCACCGGCGCAGTAGTCACCAATACAATACCCAATACAATAAGCTCCAGATGATCTTTCAGATCGAATCCAAATTCCTGAAGAATCCATTTCTGAAGAAAATATCCGGAGAACAGCATGGTAAAGACCCAGGCCACACAACCCATTAAATTGAAGAAATAAAACTTCTTCCTATCCATTTCTACAATACCCGCAACAATAGGCGCGAAGGTGCGGATGAAGGGAAGAAAACGGGCACCAACAACAGCCAGCGCACCATGCTTCGCATAGAAATCATGCGCCTCATGCAAATATCTTTTCTTGAATAGAAAACGATCCCGCCATTTGAACATGGCAGGTCCCACTTTATTTCCGGTCCAGTAACCAACCATATTTCCAAGAACGCCCGCAATAGATATCAACCCTAATAAAACAAAAAGATCAACGAATTCATTTTGTATTCCTCCCAGTCCGAATAATTTTAAAAACTGATGCGCCAGTCCGGGTTCGCCATTCTCCATTTTATGCGCGAAGATTCCGGCAACAAACAAAAGAGAATCTCCCGGAAGAAAAAAGCCAACAAACAAACCTGTTTCAGCGAATACTACAAACATTAATAACCATAGTCCGCCATTCTCTACATAAAATTGAGGCTGTAATAATTCGGCCCAGTTGAAAAGAGTATACATAATAGCGGATTAATTATGTTCAATTGAATGATCGTCGTGATGTGGATGAGGAGCATGCTCTAGGGCACCCTCCCATTTACTTACTGCAGCGGTGGCCAATGCATTACCTAAAACATTGGTCATAGTGCGACCCATATCGCAGAATACATCGATGGCTAAAATAAGTCCTATGCCTTCGGGCGGAATTTTAAACATGCCGGAGGTGGCCAACACAACCACAAGCGAAGCGCGGGGCACACCGGCAATTCCTTTGCTGGTCAGCATAAATACCAATAGCATGGTGATCTGCATGCCTACATCTTCTGTGACATAGGTAATATTATAGGCCTGCGCGATAAACATACTGGCGAAGGTCATATACATCATACTTCCATCCAGGTTAAAAGAATATCCAAGAGGTAGTACGAATGATACGATCTTGTCTTTACATCCAAAACGTTCCATCTCTTCGATCAGTTTAGGAAGTACGGCCTCACTGCTGGCGGTACTGAAAGCAATAGCCATTGGATTAGATATCCTTTTTAATAATACTGGCAGACGTTTACGAAGGATGATATAACCCACTAATAATAAAATGGCCCAAAGAATAAACAGGCCCATATAAAATGATCCGATATAATAGGCATAGGTTTTTAAAATGCCCAATCCTTTAGAGGCGATGACCGCACACATGGCACCAAAAACGCCTAATGGTGCCAGGTTCATAACATATCCCACCACTTTTAACATCACATGGGCTACTGCATCCAATGCTTTGATCACCGGTTCTCCTTTTTTGCCAATATGAGTCAATGCCACTCCAAAGAAAATAGAAAAGATAACCAGTTGAAGGATTTCATTGGTGGCCATTGATTCAAACACACTGCGGGGGAAAACATGCTCAATAAATTTTGGAAGAGAGAATTCACTTCCTTTATTCATCAGGTCCTTTACCCCTTCTGCATCCGTATTACCCAGGTTAACGCCCACTCCTGGTTTGGTAATGTTGACCAGCAATAGTCCAAGGAAAAGACTAACTAATGATGCGGATACAAACCAGAGCATGGCCTTACCACCTACTCTTCCAACTGTTTTGAGATCTCCAAGTTTGGCAATACCTACTACCAGGGTAGCAAAAACCAGCGGAGCGATGATCATTTGTACCAGCCTGAGAAAGATGGTGGTTAATAATTTGATCTTAGGGCCAAAATCCTTGATAAAATCAGGGGAAGCATTCTCATGGATAAAATAACCCACTACAATGCCTAGTATCATTGCAACTACGATGTATAATGTAAGGCGGTTGTTTTTAGACATAGGGAATCATTTGGTAGCAATTGAGGCCGAAAATCGTGAAAAATAACGAGGGATACGAACTTTTATCCTCAAAATGTCCCGTTGAAAAAAGATTTGGAAACGAGAGGTAATAATTCTTTATTTTACGAGTTAAAATATTTCGATAACCGACAACCAACAACTTATGAGTCTATTTGTCAGGAAGCCAATGGCTGCATTGCTTAATGAATCAGAGGAAACTGGTACACATACATTAAAAAGAACTTTAGGAGCCAGAGGATTAATGGCCCTGGGTATCGGAGCGATCATTGGGGCAGGACTATTCTCCATTACAGGAGGCGCCGCCGCCAATCACGCAGGTCCGGCGATCACAATTTCTTTTGTGGTGGCAGGACTCGGCTGTTTGTTTGCCGGGCTCTGTTATGCTGAGTTTGCATCTATGATACCGGTAGCTGGAAGTGCCTATACATACAGCTACGCCACCATGGGAGAATTCATTGCCTGGATCATTGGATGGGATCTTGTTTTGGAATACGCAGTAGGTGCCGCCACCGTTGGTATCAGCTGGAGTCGTTACCTGGTCAAGTTCCTCGAAGGCTTTAATATTCATCTTCCACATGAGATCGTTGCCGGACCATGGGATGGAGGTATTGTGAATATTCCCGCAGTATTTATTATTGTATTGATGAGTTCATTGCTGATGAAGGGCACTAAAGAAAGTGCGACAGTGAATTCTTTGATCGTAGCGCTTAAAGTAACTGTTGTACTTGTTTTCATCTTCCTTGGTTGGAAATATATTAATACAGCTAATTATAATCCTTACATACCTGACAATACCGGAAAATTTGGTGAGTTTGGTTTTAGCGGAATCATACGTGCAGCTGCCATTGTTTTCTTTGCCTATATTGGTTTTGATGCGGTAAGTACTGCTGCGCAGGAAGCAAAGAATCCAAAAAGGGATATGCCCATAGGTATTCTGGGTTCATTGGCCATCTGTACCGTTCTCTATATTCTTTTTGCCCATGTAATGACCGGCGTTACCAGTTACACTACTTTTCGCGGTCAGGATGGTATTGCCCCGGTTGCCGTAGCTATTGAACATATGGGTAAACCAGATGCAGCGGGTATCATTCATGCAGATTATCCCTGGTTGAACAGGGCAATCGTTGTTGCGATCCTCGCCGGATACGCGTCTGTGATCCTTGTAATGCTGATGGGCCAGTCAAGAGTATTCTTCAGTATGAGTAAGGATGGCTTGATCCCAAAAATATTCTCTGCCGTAAACCCTAAAACGCAAACACCTGCCAAGAATAATTTGCTATTCATGGTATTTGTAAGCCTTTTTGCTGCCTTTGTACCAGCAAGGGTAGTTGGCGAAATGACCAGTATTGGTACACTGTTCGCGTTTATACTTGTGTGTATTGGAGTATGGGTTATGCGAAGGAAGATGCCTGAAATACCAAGGGCTTTCAAAACCCCGATGGTGCCCCTGGTTCCAATTCTTGGTATTGTAACCTGTCTGTTTATGATGGTGTTCCTGCCAATGGATACCTGGATCCGATTATTGGTATGGATGTTAATAGGCCTGGATATTTATTTGGTTTATGGTGCTAAGAACAGCCATCTTGGTAATGGTACCAATAACCGAAAAGGGATGCGTATTGCACGTTATACAGGTTTGGCCCTTTGTGTATTGTTAGGCGTTGCAGGCCTTTTATACCAATATACCATCGGCTTTGATGCTGATCGCACCTTATTATATATATCAGTGGCTTTTGCGGTAATACATCTTGTAGTGTTTGGCCGAAAGTTGGGAAGAGTGGAGCCTCTTTCCTGATATTCTTAAAAATTTATTATTGAAAACCTTCCCTTAGGGGAGGGTTTTTCTTTGCCCGCTTTGCTGTAAATTTACCATCCGCCGCAGGCCCTAAACTCTAATCTCTAATCCCTAAACTCTCTTATGGGAAGAATATTCGAAGTACGCAAATCAACCATGTTTGCCCGATGGGACCGTATGGCCAAGCAATTCAGCCGTATTGGTAAGGAGATTGCTATCGCGGTAAAAGCTGGTGGTCCTGATCCTGATATAAATCCGGCCCTTCGTCGATGCATGCAAAATGCGAAAAGTGTGAACATGCCAAAAGATCGTGTGGAGGCAGCGATCAAACGCTCGATGGGAAAGGAGATGGAAAACTATGATGAGATCCTTTATGAAGGTTATGGTCCCCATGGTGTAGCTATTCTTGTAGAGACGGCAACTGATAATCATGTTCGATCTGTAGCGAATATAAAATCCATTTTTAATAAAGGTGGTGGCACACTGGGTAATAGCGGAAGTGTGGCCTTTCAGTTTCGTAAAATGGGCGTTTTCAGATTAAAGCCCGAAGGATTGGTAGCAGAAGATCTGGAACTGGAGTTGATTGATTTTGGATTGGAAGAACTCGGTGAAGGCACAGCAGAAAATGGTGATGATGTTTTGGTCGTACGCAGTGGCTTCCATGATTTTGGTAATATGCAAAAAGAATTAGAAGGTAAAGGCATCACTCCTATCAGTGCCGAACTGGAATGGATACCCGGCACTACGGTTCCCTTAACTGACGAACAAGCTGAAGATGTAAGTAAGCTGATCGAAAAACTGGAGCAGGATGAAGATGTGCAGAAAGTGTTTCACAATATGGTCTAAGAGTTCTTCACCAAATTCTTATTGATCTTCTTCTGGTGGACAATGGCCGCCGGGTCTTTCCCAACGTTTGTGTGCCTGCCATAGTTTTTGTTCCGCATTCCAGGAAGCACCAAAAAAACTAAGTGAGAGTCCTGCCACCAGTTTGCAACTCATGTTTCCCATCTGGCAGGGAGCATAAGTATCAACCTGGGTATCGATGGCGGTATTCATTAAAAAATAAGGAACAACGATTTCCCCCAGTGAGGCGATCTCAAATCGTGGAAATTCAACTCCCATTCCGATCCCATTTCCCATCATCGATGCAGAAAGCGTTTCCCCTATCACATCCATGGTATTGGAAGCGACACTGCCATTGGCTGATACACTATTTGCTGCATACCTGAAACCTATATTGCTATCGTAGGTGAATTTAAAATGACCCTGGCTGCTTGCACCCTGCCCGATATAAGGAAACACCTTCACATTTGCCTTTGTCTTGAACATGAAAGGTATTCCTCCTATAAGTATGGGCCGCTCGAACATGGTCCACGGAATATTGATCAGCTCACCATCCTCACCCAGTTCGACGGCAGCAAAATGCACTTCAACTTCCCCGTGCAGATTCTGATTCTGGGAACTGAACATTTGTAATTCGGAATTAGCCACGTCAAGTTGAGTTTCATTATCATAATCGCTGATATATCCTTTGAAAGTGATATTGGCGCTGGATTGCCTGCGCATATTGATCTCGTAATTCAGCTTACGGCCACCTTCGGGCTGCAATTTTATTTTTAAATGATAATTGGCAAGATCACCCTCCCAGGAAAGATTCTGTGAAAGGCCCGTGGCACCCTGGGCCGCTGCCATATTACCAAAAGAAAGCTGGAACTTATTAAGCATCGCAGTACTATTATCCTTCCAGTCATAATGCTCCTTAAAATGGATATGAGCGTCGGAGAATACATCGGTGAATTTGCATTTCTCCGTTTGTACAACAATCTTTCCGTCTTGTTTTGATGTAGAAATTATTTTCCTCACGGAATGATTCCGGAAAAACACAAAAGAGCCTGCTGGCAAATTAGCTACGGAAGCCGCCTTCGAGGAAAATACATATTGTCCGCCTTGCATATCAGCCTTTTCAAGGTAATTCATATCTGCATCGGGAATTTCTTTTGCCTGAGGCTGTAACTTAACCTCGGAGGCCAATACCTGATCGGGTGCAGAGGCGGCCCACTGAATACCAGCATTCTCATCTTTTGCATATATGGGATTGCCACCGTTAGCAGCAGCTGCTTTATCATTTTTATTACCGCACTGAATGGTTGGCTGTAAAAAACAGATAAGTATTACCAGCAGGAAAATACTGTAGCGCCGCATAACGAATCATTTATTTATTAATGAAATACGATTTATAAAACCAAAGAGCCAGCAAATAAGCGTAACAAGCTTGTCCAGCTCCCTACTAATTTAATCTTTTTGAAGACTTCAGCGAAAAATAAGGAAATCAAATTTCAGTAATGGGCTGCCATATACTCGTAATTTTGAATTAATGGATAGGAACCCGGTGATCTTATTTGATGGTGTTTGCAACCTCTGTAACAATGCGGTTGATTTTATAATAAGGCACGATAAGAAAAAAATATTTCGTTTTGCCAGTCTGCAGAGTGAAGCGGCAAAAAAAATGCTGGCCCTTACCCAACCGGATAATGACTCTCTCGACTCAGTGATCTTAATTGAGAATGATAAAGTGTACACTCGCTCCACTGCCGCGCTTCGAATCACGCGATACCTTGACAAAGGCTGGCCCCTGCTTTATTCGCTGATCATCTTTCCCCGAATTATCAGAGACTGGCAGTATAATTTTATTGCTAAGAGAAGATATAAATGGTTTGGCAAAAAGTCCAGCTGCCGCATTCCTACCGAGGCTGAAAAACAATTGTTCCTGGATTAGCTTTTAATAGCTTCCACTAGTTTATCGATGTTCAGCGCACCATAATTGAAAATATGTCGGGTGCCGTCCTTCAGATAAATGATGGTCTTTTTTGACAGAAATTTTTTCTCTACCTCCACCTGTCCAATATCAGCCTTGTCAAAACTTATATACCCTTCGCTACCCCATTTTATAAACATGGCTTCTGTCAAAATTCCTTTTGCAGAAACATCATATTTCGCGTCGTATAAAAGGCGCTTATTGGTTACAGTTAATTTACCATTGTAAGCAAGATCTCCTGATCCCATGTAAATGATGGTCCAGTTATCAATTACGGTTTCATCGGGGGCAAGAGTGAAAGGGGATTTTGACATTGTGGTTTTTTTATTATTGATTATTTATTATTCATTCTTTCGTCGCTGATCTAACTCTCCACTCCCGACTCCCTACTCCCCACTCACCTCAAACTCTCCTTTCATATAAAACACTGCCCCTCCCCCCATCACCACTCTCTCTCCCTTCTGTTCGCAATAAATGGTTCCGCCTCTTTTTGATAATTGCTTCGCGATCATTTTATTCTTACCCAGTTTATCACTCCAGAAAGGAATCAATTGAGAATGTGCAGAGCCGGTAACAGGATCTTCATTGATTCCTGAAGTTGGCGCGAAGAATCGGGATACAAAATCAACCTTGTCGCCGGGAGCCGTCACAATGACCATTCTATCTAATTTTCCCAA
Source organism: Chitinophagaceae bacterium (assembly GCA_046596515.1). Taxonomy (GTDB): domain Bacteria; phylum Bacteroidota; class Bacteroidia; order Chitinophagales; family Chitinophagaceae; genus JJ008. The sequence continues at coordinate 9,823 of JBKJMI010000090.1, forward strand.
TAGAGAAAAATCAGGATCGAGATCACGGATCTGTTTTTCATTTTCAAGTTCTACCAAAAATTCCCTATGCATATAAACTCCTACCAGTTCTTTTACTCTCAGGCCTTCTATTAATTCTGAAGGATACTCCTCTATTTTTTCTGGTTTCCAGGAAGGAAAATCAAGATAAATAAGATCGTTCTCACGATGCACTTTCAACCGACCACTTTTTGAATTAAAAACGATATGATCTTTTTTGTAGTCGAGGTAATTAAAAATTACAAAAGCAGATGCCAATGTTGCATGTCCGCATAAATTGATCTCCAGTTCCGGTGTGAACCAGCGAATATGAAATTCATCTACTTCTTTTACAAAAAATGCCGTCTCTGCCAAATTATTCTCCATGGCGATCTGTTGCATCAACGAAGGCTCCAGCCATTTCTCCAGTGGAACGACTGCGGCAGGATTACCAGTAAATAATTTATCTGCAAAAGCGTCTACCTGGTAAATGGGTAATGACATAGAATTGATTTTTTTATTCGCTATCTGGCAGCAAGGCCTTCTCCCTCAACCTCTTTATCTGCCTCGGCATAAATGTCCGCATATAAAGTCCGAAGAAAGTTCCTGCCAGTGGAAAAATGGAAAGATTTATATAAAGATCACGTACTGTTTTATGAAGAAAGGCAATATTGATCAATGAAACGATAATGGCAACAGGTAATCCCCATCCTATTATGCCATATAGAAAAATATATTTCCATTTTGGCATGGCCATCATTGTTTCAAAACGGTTTAGTTGTTTCTGTTCGATTGGAGTTAGCATATTTAAGAATTAGCAATTAATAATTAGTAATGAATAATCAATAATTAATACTTAGTAATTATTGATTATTCAGCCATCATACTGCGAATTTCCTTTTCAATATCCTCCGCATTAGGTTTACTAAAATAATCTCCATCGCTGCCATAAGCAGACCGGTGTGCCTTGGCTGTAATGGTTCTTGGCGACACATCAAGATAACGGTATCCGCCCTGCTCTTCCATTACTTTATTAAACATATAAGAAGCTGCTCCACCAGGAACATCCTCATCAATGAAAATAATGCGATTTGTTTTTTTCAGGGAGCTCAGAATAATATGATTCAGGTCGAATGGCAAGAGAGTCTGTACATCCACAATTTCACAACTAATGCCTTTTGCTTCCAGCCTTTCTACCGCTTCCTGTATTATGCGAAGTGTAGAACCATAAGAGACAATGGTAATATCATTTCCTTCTTTAATGATTTCCGGAACGCCCAAGGGAACTGTAAATGTTTGCAGATTAGAAGGAAGTTTTTCTTTCAACCTATAACCATTCAAACATTCGATCACTAATCCCGGATCATTTCCTTTTAATAAAGTATTGTACATACCTGCGGCTTGTGTCATATTTCTTGGAACGCAGACATACATTCCGCGAAGCGCATGAACAATCACTCCCATTGGTGAACCACTATGCCAGATCCCTTCCAGCCGATGTCCTCTTGTTCTTACGATCAATGGAACAGACTGCTGACCGGCAGAACGATAATGCAACGTGGAAACATCATCACTTAATGGCTGTATACCATAAAGCAAATAATCCAGGTACTGAATTTCAGCAATAGGACGAAGTCCGCGCATCGCCAGCCCTATGCCCTGTCCAATGATTGTGAGCTCTCTTATCCCTGTATCAAAGATCCGGTCACGTCCATATTTTTCCTGCAAGCCACTGAAACCCTGGTTCACATCCCCGATATGGCCAAGGTCCTCTCCAAAGGCGATCACTTTTGGTTGATTGGCAAATAACTGATCGAAATAATTATTGAGGATCTCAAAGCCATTTAGCAAAGGAGATTCATCTGTGAAGACGGCTTTGATCTCTGGAACTTTAAGGGCACTGAGCGGGCCCTCATTATAGAGATAGGTATTATAATATTTACGTCCCTCCTCACAAATATCTTTATAAAGATCTTTTGCCCAGAATGCGGCATCATGATTACCGGCAAGCTCCAAAGAAAGATATAAAGCCTTTGCTGCATCACGCCGCATGGGCTCACGAATAGCTGCCAGTTCAGCAGATATTTTTTCCAGTTCAACTTTCTTTTCAGGAATAGATTTCGCCATGGCCTGAATTTGCTCCAGCACCTTCGCTACCAATTGCCTGACAGGACTAATGAATTGCTCCCAGGCTTTTAGTCGGGCTTCTTTCGCTATCTCTTTAGCAGACTCCGCGATCTCATCTAATTCCGCTTCATTTCCTAATGAATTGGCCAGTATCCATTCCTTCATTTTACGAATACCATCCCATTCTTTTTCCCATTCCAGTCGCTCTGTGTTTTTATAACGCTCATGACTACCGGAAGTAGAATGACCCTGCGGTTGAGTTGTTTCTTCCACATGAAATAATACAGGAATATGATCTTCCCTTGCAAAACGAATTCCTTCTTCAAAGGCTTCGCACATGCCAGCATAATCCCAGCCTTTAATTTTATAAATATTAATTCCATTACTGGTGGAAGTCTTTTGCATACCACTCAGCGATTCTGAAACCGATGCTTTTGTTGTTTGGTATTTTTTAGGAACAGAAATTCCATAACCATCATCCCAAACAAAAATAGCCAGTGGTATTTGCAATACACCTGCCGCATTTATAGTTTCCCAAAAATGTGCTTCACTGGTAGATGCATCACCGATGGTACAAAAACAAACTTCATTGCCATTGACAGAAAGCTCACTGAATTCATGAAGTGCTTCGATATTTCGAAAAGATTTTGAAGCAAATGCCAACCCAAGGGCACGCGGCATCTGTCCTCCCGTAGGAGAAATATCACTTGAAATATTTTTAAGACTGGTCAGAGCCAGCCATTTCCCTTCTTCATCCACCATTCGGGTAGCAAAATGGCCATTCATCTGACGGCCGGCGCTTGATGGTTCGTGCTCAAGGTTAGGATCAGCATATAATTGTGCAAAAAGCTGTTCAGGCGTCAGAATTCCGGCTGCCAGCATAAAAGTCTGATCACGGTAGTAACCAGATCTAAAATCTCCGGGCTTAAAAAATTTGGCCATCGCTACCTGGGGCAGCTCTTTTCCATCGCCAAATATCCCGAACTTGGCCTTTCCATTCAAGACCTCTCTTCTTCCTAAAATACTGATTTCCCGACTAATACATGAGAGACGAAAATCTCTGAGTACCTCGTCCCTGAATTTATCAAAGGAAAGTTTATTTGCTTCCAGGTCGATACCGGTCAATTGCTGATCCATCTCACAAAAATAGAAGATTGGTTTTATTCTTAGCCGGGCAAATAACATTTAAAAAACATGATTTTAAACCTACCGGGGTGCAACCATGCTATAAAATATGGCATCTTTATGCTAAATTTGAGACCTTTAAAGAGAGAAATGAGGAATTTTATCCTGTTATTGCTATTTTCCGCTACAAGTCTGCTGGCAACTGCCCAGGCAGCTCCTGTTGCCGCAGATCAATTACAGCTGAAAGAAACTGAGCACGATTTTAAAATGATCCCACAGGGTCGCCCTGTTTTTTATCAATTCGTTATTTCAAATACCGGCACCTCTGCTTTAAAGCTTGATGATGTACATGCAAGTTGTGGTTGTACCACTCCGGAATGGAACCATGATCCGATTGCTCCAGGCACCAGTGCTCAGATCAAGGTTGGTTTCAATGCGGCTGCAGCAGGGCCATTTGAAAAGTATATTACTATTACTTATAATGGAACTCAATCCAGGCAATTGAAAATAACTGGCAATGTTTGGAAAGCACCGGAAGGTTCAGCACCAGCAAATGCCTCGGTCGATCTACTAAAAAAACAGACCTATTAAAATTTATAAACTAAACAAACATGAAGAAGATCCTTTTACTTGCAACTGCTTTCGCTTTCACTTTGGGTGTAAAAGCTCAAACACCTTCGACCGACGCCCTTATCAAGGTGAATGTTGAGGCTCATGATTTCGGAAAGATCGTTCAGAACACTCCTGTATCATATGTTTTCGAAATCAAGAATATCAGTGACAAACCTGTAGTAGTTGAGAATACCTGGGCTAGTTGTGGTTGCACAACTCCGGATAAGATCGTTGATCCTATCCTTCCTGGTAAAACCGCTATGCTGAAAGTAAACTACAATGCTGCTGCAGCTGCTCCGTTCAGCAAAGATGTTTTTATTAAATTGGCTGGAATCGATCAACCAAAGACCGTTAAGATCTCTGGCGAAGTATTGACAGCTGAAGCATTTGAGCAATTCAAGAAAGGTGGTTCAGTTCCTGCAGATAAGAAAGCTCCTACCGTAGCGGATGAGAAAAAAGATAACACCGCTCCAAAGAATACAAATTTGACCCTGCCTGCTAAGCCAAAGCTTACAAGCAACTAATCGATTTATATCTATAAAAAAACCCTGTAGCGACATGCTACAGGGTTTTTTTATGCGTTGAATTTTTAGAACTTACCTGTAGGCAAACTCAGGGGATTCGTTGTAGAAAAATACATAAGCTTATCCATTTCCTTATTAGCTACATCATCCAGATAAACAGCAAAGGCGATCTTTACTTTCTTTCCACCCAGACCTGGTAACTGATCTGCCGGAAGGAATAATTCCATTTCATCTTTTCCAGACTTATTATAGCTGAGTTTAGAATTAGGCAGAAGATTTATCTTTTGATATACGGCTGATTGTCCTCCCCAATTATAATACTTGCTACTGGTTTTTATAAAGTATCCACGTTCATCAACCAGTCGGGCCACAAAATATACTTCACCCAGTTTGCTGTTGGTTCGCATCAGGAATGAAGGTTTAATCACCAGGCCATTCCTCACCTCATCATAACTTACTTCCAGATCACCTACATCTGTAATATTTACTTTAGGCACTATTTTAATCGCGTTTGTTTTCCCCTTTGGATATAAGGCGGCTATCAATACTTTATCGCCAGCGGAAATTTCATAATTCTCTTTTACCTTATACCCATTTTCCGTTTCCCAGCTATTAATTGAATAATGCATTATAGAGATGGGATCATAATGGGTTCCATTGGTATAGAATTTTGTGCCCGCGCTAAAAACGTTCATATCCACTTGTTGGCGGGTCCAGCCCTGTGTCTGGCGATAATAATTATAAATAGAGTCGGTCTTTTTCCATTTAACTGCATCAGGATAGCTCTGTTCATGAAGAAGTCCCAGGCTATGGCCCATTTCATGCATCACCACCCTACGAAGTTCTTTCAGGTTCCAGTGATTAGGATCAGTGCGCAACTCAGTTATGAGTTGAAAAAAACTGAATGGAGGTTCACCCCCCTGCTTTTTTAATTTATCAGCATAATAGTCCGCATCAACAAATCCAAGTGTATCGAAGTTTACAGTAGCATCCATTTGTGATCTGAAGCCCGCTTCTGTTCCCACTGCGGAGTTATGACCTTTACCCTGTCCAAGTTTGATGCGGATATGTGTAAAGCCGGCATCATCAGGAAGGAATTTGAATTTTACGTTGGCATATTTCTCCCATTCTTTTGCATTAAGCATTACTTTATCCCGAAGGAACTGACTGCCACCCGGCATAAATTTAACCAGCAGGATGGTTCCCGGATCCCAGGTATGATAATTATCGGCCATACCTCTTGAGCGAGCCGTATCTTTTCGGGTAACCATGATCTCTCCAACCGGTGTAGTGCAGCCAGGAATATTTCCAAATTGAGCAGAGCCGATCTCATTAAGTCCGATTAAAACCATCAACAGTAAATAATATTTCTTCATAAGAAGTTATTGTCGATCTAAGGTAATACAGCGCTTTGCGGATCTCATACCCGAATCAGGGTATAATAGCAAGTAATTGTTAAAACAAATTACCCTGCAGCGCAATGCTGCAGGGTAAAGCGGTGAGGGAGGGATTCGAACCCTCGGTACAGTTTAACCCGTACGGCAGTTTAGCAAACTGCTGATTTCAGCCACTCATCCACCTCACCTGGCTGAAATATTTTTCTCCGAAACCCGCATTTACGCTTTGTTTCAGGGGTTGCAAAAATAAAGAGAAGCATCTATAAAACCCAATAAAAATCCCGGACTCTTAAGTCCGGGACTAACTATTTTAATTACTCTCCACTCCCAACTCTCTACTTCCTCACATCGCTGCCAACTGCACCTTCTGCTGCAATTCAAGCACATTCTCACGGAATACACCATCCGTATCCATCAGATCCTTTACGGTCTGACAGGAATGGATCACCGTAGTATGATCACGACCGCCAAAATGTTCACCAATTGTTTTGAGAGAATTTTTTGTAAATGCTTTTGCCAGGAACATAGTGATCTGGCGGGCCTGAACGATCTCTCTTTTGCGTGTCTTCTGCAAAAGTTTATCATATGGCACATCAAAGTATTCACATACCATTTTTTGAATAGTATCGATGGTGATTTCTTTGCTGGATGATTTGACGAAATTTCGTAACACTTTCTTTGCAAGATCGAGGTCGATCTCTCTTCGGTTAAGCGAAGATTGTGCCAACAACGAGATCAGGGCACCTTCCAATTCTCTTATATTACTACTGATATTATAAGCAATATACTTCACCACTTCCTTCGACATTTCCAGCCCGTCGTTCTTCATTTTCTTTTCAAGGATCTCTATTCGGGTATCATATTCCGGTACCTGGAGATCTGCACTAAGTCCCCAGCGAAAACGGCTAAGCAATCTTTCCTGAACGCCTTCAAGGTCCTTTGGTGATTTATCTGAAGTAAGTACCAGTTGCTTATGCGACTGATGTAAATGATTGAAGATGGCAAAAAATGCGTCCTGAGATTTTTCCGCCTTGGCGAAGAACTGCACATCATCAATGATCAGCACATCGATCAACTGATAGAAATGTATAAAATCGTTGATCGCGTTATTACGACTATGATCCATGAACTGATTAATGAACTTCTCAGAGCTCACATACAGCACTACTTTATTGGGATTAACTCTTTTTACTTCATTTCCTATAGCCTGAGCAAGGTGAGTTTTACCTAAACCTACACCACCATAGATCACTAAAGGGTTAAATGAATTGGTTCCCGGCTTTTCTGCTACGGTTTTGCCGGCGCGACGAGCTACTCGGTTGCAATCGCCTTCTACAAAAGCATCGAAAGTATAAATATGATTTAACTGCGGGTCGATCTGCATCTTCTTAAGACCCGGTATTACGAAGGGGTTCTTAACAGGATTGTTTATGATCAACGGAAAATCCATTTCGTTATTTGAAAATGTTTTAAAACCCTGACCTGTTACATCCATGGTCATTGGTTTGTTCTTGCTATTGCCACTGTCAACCATGATGCGATATTCCAGTCTGGCATCTTTACCCAATTCACGCTTCAGCGTCTTCGCTAATAAATTTACATAATGTTCTTCGAGGTATTCAAAAAAGAATTGGCTTGGAACCTGAATGACCAATACACTACTTTTTAAAGAAACTGGCTTGATAGGTTCGAACCAGGTCTTGAAATGCTGCCATTCGACGATATCCTTAATTATCTTCAAACAGTTGGTCCAGATTTTGTCAGCGTTCTTCTCCATCAAAAAAAGCAGTTTGTATATCGAGTTAATTATGGTTGTTGATGATGTCCGGGACCGATAAGCACAAAATCAAAAAAGTAGGACAGGAAGGCGAATATCATCATTTCTTATTTAAAAAAAAATTTTATCCACCTGTTTTTTGTGAAACAAAAATATTGTGGTTTTTGACCAATCTTTTGCCGGAAAATTTGGTAAATTCAAAATCTAACCTACCTAAAATTATCCCGGCCCAACCTACCTGATTTACTACCACATCATCCCCGTTTTTATTTTGAAATACCAATGGCTTTTCAAAAAATGTGTGCGTATGACCACCTATGATCAGATCAATGTTTTTCGACTCTTTTGCCAGCACTTCGTCACTTACCTTATTGCTGGATTTATATTGGTAACCAAGGTGAGAAAGACAGATCACCATGTCGCATTTTTCATGAGTTATTAACATTGATGAAATTTCATTTGCCCGTATGATCGGATCCTGATATACCGTATTGCCAAAAAGGTTATCAGGTATCAATCCGCTGCCTTCGATGCCCAACCCAAATACACCGATACGAAGCTTTCCTTTTTTGAAAACCTTATAAGGGATTGTCTTCCCTTCCATAGGTGTATGACTAAAATCATAATTACTTACGAGCATTGGAAAATTCGCGTGGCGCGTAAGTTGCATTGCCAGGTTTTCCATACCCGCATCAAAATCATGGTTACCGATCGTACAGGCATCATATCCCATCGCTGACATAGCTTTTATTTCAGGCTCGCCTTTATAAATATTAAAAAAAGGAGTTCCCTGAAAAATATCACCTGCATCCAGCAGCAATACATGTGCTTCCTGCGCCCTCACCTGCCTGATCAGTTCTGATCTTCCTGCAACACCTCCCATTCCCTGGTTGCGTCCGCCATCCATAGGAAAAGGTTCCAATCTACTATGCGTATCATTTGTATGCAGAATAGTTAGCTTATAAGGAGCCATATCGCCCATGGCTGCTGCCCATTGAGGTCCCGTTATCAGGGCTCCGGCTGCCAGGGCGGAATTACGCACGAAATCTCTTCTATTGAGCATAACGTACACGGTTTTGAGGAGGCGACATAATCGGCTTTCCTGCCAGTTTAAATGTATTTATATAATCAAAAAGTGCATCTCGCATCAGATAACCGATGTTTACCTGCGGCAAGCTGCGCAATACGGCTGCATCATCTCCTCCATTAGCTACAAAATCAGAATTAGCAATGGTATAGGTTGCAGCCGGATCGATCGCTGCTCCGCCCACCAGTACATTCACCGCTTTTTTATCTTTTATATCTAATGTAATACCTGCCAGTGGCCATCCATTTCGGGAAGCAATAATATCCAGCATTTGTTGCAATTGCGATCCATTCATGTGTTGAAGAATGAGTAGATTGTCAAAAGGCATCAACTCAAATATTTTACCCCTGGTAATCGGTCCTGCAGGTAATTGCGTTAACCGAATACCTCCATAGTTCATCATGGCCCCATCCACCCTGGTCTTAAATTTTTCTCTGGCCAATACCAGATATGCATCTGCCATAAAATCTCCCAAAGAAGATTCGGGTTGTGCCTTTTCCAAAGTTTCCCCAACAGTACCCACCACATCATTCATAGTGCGTGCCACTTCATCGCTATATGGCTTTAATAAAGCAATAGCACTACTATCTTTAGTTGTCTCCGGACTTAATCTGTAATTTGAATATTCAAGTTTACCAGTGCGGTAAGGAGTATGACAGGCAAACTGTCCTGCGAGAGAAAGAAATAGCAGGAATATGGCAAACGGAAATCTTTTCATAACGTCTCCTTTGAAGATAGACCAATTTTGAATTGAACCAAAAACATTGAAAAGAATATTTCACCTTTGTAAGACTTCAGGATAAATACCTGACCATATGCAAAAAAATATCAACCTGCGACTGCTTCCTTCTGAAGCAGCAAACGATTCCATCATACGTAATTACCTGGCCAGTTCAGAATCTTGCCCCCTGTCTTCTATCACGGGATTTTACGTTAGCAAACATTCTATTGATGCCCGGGGAAGACAACCTTATGTTCAGCTTAGCATTCATTGCTCAATCAATGAACCATTTGAACCAAGGGAAACAAGAAATTTTGATTGGAAAGATATAAGGAAAGCCAGGAAGAAAGTAGTGATCATCGGTGCTGGTCCCGCAGGAATTTTTGCCGCCCTTCGACTGATAGAAAAAGGAATTCAACCCATCATCCTGGAAAGAGGAAAAGAAGTAAGAGCCCGCCGGCGGGACCTGGCATTGCTTAACAAACAGGGAGAAGTGAATCCTGAAAGTAATTATTGTTTTGGGGAAGGAGGAGCGGGAACCTATAGCGACGGAAAACTTTATACTCGAAGCAGCAAAAGAGGAGATGTGAAACGAATATTGGAGTTATTCGCTTTATTCGGTGCTCCGGAAAATATATTGTATGAATCGCATCCGCATATAGGCACCAATAAACTACCGCAGATCATTACAGCTATGAGAGAAAAGATCATTGAATGCGGTGGAGAATTTCATTTTAATCAGAAACTTACTGATCTGAAGATTGATAACAACCAGATCAAAGCAGCTATCACCGCATCAGGAGATAAATTTGAAGCCGATGCTTTTTTACTGGCCACAGGTCATTCCGCACGCGATATATTTCAATTACTTCATCAGCGAGGTATACTTATAGAAGCAAAATCTTTTGCCTTGGGGGTTAGAGTAGAACATCCCCAGTCACTGATCGATTCAGCACAATATCATAGCGCCGATCGTGATCCTTTTTTACCACCTGCTTCCTATAGTTTGGTACAACAGATAGAAGGCAAGGGAGTATTTTCTTTTTGCATGTGTCCGGGTGGAATAATAGCGCCAGCTGCGACCGCACCCGGTGAGGTCGTTGTAAATGGCTGGAGTCCTTCAAAAAGAAATAATCCTTATGCCAATAGTGGTATTGTGGTTTCAGTAGAGGAAAAAGAACTGAAAGATTTTCAAAAATATGGCCCTCTCTCCGCTATGGAATTTCAGCGAAGTGTAGAACAACTGGCATTCAATGAAGGAGGTGGTAAACTGGTGGCCCCTGCCCAAAGGTTAACGGACCTATGTAATAATAAGATCTCTTCCAGTCTGCCAAATTGTTCCTACCTGCCCGGAATACAGTCTTCTGATCTGAATAAAGTGCTACCCGATTTTATTTTGCAAAGACTAAAGCAGGCCTTTCGTGAATATGGGAAAAAAATAAAAGGATATTATACAAATGACGCGGTGGTAGTGGCAACAGAATCACGTACTTCTTCTCCTGTTCGAATTCCCAGGGATGAATCAGGTTTTCATCATCCTCAAATCCGTAATTTGTACCCCTGCGGTGAAGGAGCAGGTTATGCCGGTGGTATTGTTTCAGCAGCTATGGATGGAGAAAATGTCGCGCAAATGATTTCCGCCGTATTGAATCCCTGAATTAAGCCATTTAACCGAGTTTAAGTCCCGTTTACCGTTTATAATTCCTCATTCCGTTATCAATTCTATTTTTGCCAAATAAACCTTCACTATGCCAATACTTCAGCTTGAGAATTTGAAAAAATATTTCGCTACACAAAAAGCCGTGGATGATATCAGTCTGCAAGTAGATAAAGGACAGATATTTGGTTTGCTTGGGCCCAATGGCGCCGGTAAAACCACACTGATCCGAATGATCACCGGAATTTTTTATCCGGATGAAGGCTCTATTATTTTTGATGGAAAAAAATTCGATCCGCTGAATGATACTCGCTTTATCGGTTATATGCCTGAAGAAAGAGGCTTATATAAAAAGATGAAGATCGGAGAACAAACTCTTTACCTCGCTCAACTTAAAGGGTTGAGTCGCTCTGAAGCCATGTCAAGAATAAAGACCTGGTTTGAAAAATTTGAAATGGAGAGCTGGTGGAATAAAAAAGTAGAGGACCTTTCCAAAGGAATGAGTCAGAAACTGCAATTCGTTACCACTATTCTGCATCAACCTAAACTTGTTATACTTGATGAGCCGTTCAGCGGATTAGATCCGGTGAACAGCAACCTGATCAAGGATGAAATCTTTCAGTTGGCGAAGAATGGTGCCACCATCATCTTCAGTACCCATCGTATGGAACAGGTGGAAGAGATCTGCGATCATATCGTATTGGTGAATAAAGGAAAAAAGATCCTGGATGGTACTGTGGGTCAGGTAAAACAGGATTTTAAAGAAAATATTTACAGAGTGGGCGGATCAGAGATCCTGGATGCAGCCGATGCACCCTTTGAACTGGCGCATTCAAAACCGGGAGATCATGTTCTTCGAATACGTGAAGGAAAAACTCCTAACGACGTATTGCAGTATCTGCTGCAGCATGGAGTACAATTGAATTCATTTAATGAGATCCTTCCTTCATTGAATGAGATATTCATCAAACTGGTAGAAGGCACACCAAACACGCGCCAATTTCAAAACATCTGAACTCTCCCCCAAAACATTCAACATGAAAAAGACCTGGCTGATCATAAAAAGAGAATACCTGACAAGAGTTAGAAAAAGAACCTTCATTATTGGTACCCTACTTTTCCCTCTGCTGTATATGCTGATGATATTCGGTACCAGTTATATTGCCGAAAAAAGTAAACACAATCTTCGTGTTGCGCTCTCAGATAAAACCGGATTATTTACAGATAGCCTGGTAAATCAGCAAAATTTGATCGATCAAACGTCTACCATCATATTAGTGCAGCAGAATAGATCATTCAATTATGATTCTGCCGGATATGAAGCTTATTTGATGATAGACGCATTGGACTGGCAAACGAAAGCGCCAACAAAATTCGTTCTCAATGCCAGAAAATTCTATGGCTCGAATACTCCGGAACTGGTGGCGGCCAAGGTGAATCGTATTTGGGATGAGATCAAGCACGAAAAGTTGGGCATCGATGCTGAAAAAAGAGCGCTGCTGGCTTCTAATCGTATACTGATCGATTTTAACAATGAAAATGATTCGAAGGTCAATGCCCAGGCTTCTAATATAATTGGTCTTGCTTGCGGTTTTCTGATCTATTTTATTATTCTTATTTATGGTTCCCAGGTGATGATGGGTGTTATGGAAGAAAAAACAAACCGGATCGCTGAGATCATTGTATCCTCAGTAAAACCATTTCAGATGATGTTGGGAAAGATCATAGGTATTGGTATGGTTGCTCTTACACAATTTTTATTATGGATCACCTTCATGTTTGTGATCTATAATGTAACTACCATGTCGGGTGGTGCGGCCAACCAGATCATCGGCAGTGTGCAGACCGTATTCACCAGCATTAATCTTCCATTTATACTGTTCTGTTTCGGATTTTACTTTCTTGGCGGATTCTTTTTCTATTCCGCGATCTACGGAGCTATTGGCAGTGCTATTAATGAAGATGTAAGAGAAGCGCAATCGCTGAGTTTCCCTGTTACGCTTCTTGTTATCATATCTATTGTATTGATGACCTCAGCTGTTAATGATCCTACAGGCTCGATTGCAACCTGGGCCAGCATCATTCCCTTCAGTTCACCTATTGTCATGATGGCCCGTATTCCATATGGCGTTCCAGGAACAGTTCCTTACTGGCAACTGGCTCTGAGTATGGTCAGCCTCGTTATCGGCTTCATTCTTACCACCTGGTTTGCTGCACGTATCTACCGCACAGGTATTTTAATGTATGGCAAGAAACCGAGTTGGAAAGAGTTGATAAAATGGGCGTTCAGGAAGAGCTAGTCATCAGTCAGGAGTCGGGAGTCAGAAGTCGGGAGTCGGGAGTCAACATCGGCAGCTATTCATTTTCTGTATACACTTTGGCTAGAAGCTAGAGGCTGGTAGCTGGCTGTTTGTTAAATCTTTCCATAAACCTTTCCATGGTTTTGATAATACGAAACAGCTCGTATATTTGTACGAAGAAATTCGTGAATTAAATCATCAACTCAAAAAATGTAATGGCATGAAACCAACTTCAGTAAGAACTATGAATGTATTGATAATCGGGGCCGCCCTGTTTTGTATGCTGGGACTGGTATCATGGGGACAGCAATTTGCTGCAGGCAAACAATATGGTCAGGCTTTAGACACCACCCCCACTAACAAAACGATAAAAGAGAAGAAAGTAAGAGATCTGGATGAGGTGCTGGATGAAATGGACAAAGCTGATTTCAAAATTGACCAGGAAAAGATCCGTCAGCAGATGAAGGAAGCCATGAAAGATTTTGATGCTGATAAGTTCAAAATGCAAATGGACGAAGCCATGAAAAACCTGAATCTGTCTCTCAAAGGAATCGATGGAGAAAAGATCAAAAAACAAATGGAAGAGGCCATGAAAACCCTGGAAGTAACATTAAAAAACTTTGACGGAGAGAAGATCAAAAAGCAGATCGAAACTTCATTAAAAGACGCACAGCAATCATTAAAAGAATTTGACAGTGAAAAGTTCCGCCGCCAGTTGGAGGAGTCTTTAACTGAATTGAAATCAAAGAATTTTATGCTGGATATGGATAAAATGAAAAAAGAACTGGAAGATCTCAGTCCGCGCCTTGAAAAAGAAATGGAAAAAGCCAGAATTGAATTAGAAAAAGCCAAAATTGAACTGAGATCAGCAATAAAGGAGAAAAGTTAGTAGCTTCTAGAATAATTACATTCCAAAATGAACAGGACTGGGCAGAATTTCCAGGTCATTACTTTCGATCATCTCTATATTTAATTGAAAAGTCTCTTCTGAGCGAATCACTACTTTTTCGCGAATGAGTTTGCGAAAGCCTGATTTTTCGAAGACGAATTTATAAGTACCAGGCTTGAGTTCATCAAAGGAAAAACTACCATCCTCATCAGTCATTACAACTTTCTCTTTTTTAGTGATATTGTAAGCGGTCACGCTTACATCCTTCATAGGCTTTTTAGTATCCGAGTGGTAAACATAACCAGCGACATCCAGTTTTTTACCATCACCTGGTTCATCGCCAGTGTTATTAGCTTTTGCGGAGGTGCATCCAATAAAAGCCAACGCTAACAATAGTAGTTTTTGTTTCATGCCTCTGAATGGATTGGTTTTTTTAAAATTAAAGTTTTCTGATTGGATTTTCCATACCGTCCATCCATTCCTGCCAGAGCTGTTCCACGATCTTTCCTGCAGGAAGTATATCTCTCACTAAGGAGGAAGCCTGCCCTATTTCCAGTTCACCTTCCTCCAGATCTCCTTCAAACATTCCTTTTTTCGCCCTGGCCCTGCCCAATAAATTCTTCAATTCTTCCTCGCTGGCTCCTCTGAATTCAGCCGCCTTAACCTGCTGATAAAATTTATTCCGGATCAGTCTTACCGGTGTGAGCTGCTTCATAGTCAGCACCGTATCGCCCTCCTGGCTATTGATAACCGCCTTTTTAAATTCAAAATGAGAAGAAGCCTCTTCGCAGGCAACAAAACGCGTTCCCAGTTGAGCCCCCTCTGCTCCCATCACCATCGTAGCAAGGATCTGCCTGCCATTCACGATTCCTCCTGCGGCGATCACAGGAATTTTAACTGCATTTACAACCGCTGGAATCAAGACCAGGGTAGTGGTCTCCTCTCTACCGTTATGACCGCCTGCTTCAAATCCTTCCGCAATCACTGCGTCGCAACCCGCATCCTCCGCTTTTTTGGCGAACCGGGAGGAACTGACCACATGCACTACCGTGATCCCCTTCTCTTTTAAATAAGCTGTCCAGGTTTTAGGATTACCCGCGCTTGTCACTACGATCTTCACGCCTTCCTCTATTATGATTTTAATATGCTGATCTATATCGGGGTATAACAAGGGGACATTAACAGCAAAAGGTTTATAGGTGGCTGTCTTTAATTTTTGAATATGTTCTCTTAATACTTCGGGGTACATGGAACCACTTCCAATGATTCCGAGAGCGCCTGCTTCACTTACAGCGGCAGCCAGTCGCCATCCACTGGTCCAGATCATACCTGCCTGTAGTATGGGATAGCGAATTCCAAACAGATCAGTAACACGATTTCGAAATGGTGCAAGGGACATGCTGCAAATTTATTCAAAAATGGTACTATCCCAGATCGATACTGGTATTATCTCCAACATTCAGGCTCCTGGTCTCGCCACGCAGATTGGTATCACTTCCAATCACAGATTCGTCCAGGACAATATCAAAAAGATTGGAAAAAGAACCGATGATAGAATCTTTAACGATAGAATAATCAAGCGTGGTATTATCGCCAATGGCCACATTGGGACCAATGATTGAATTACGAATAGTACAATTAGCTCCAATGCTAACCGGGGGAATCATCACTGTGTTTTCATACAGCTGCATATCAGGTATGGTAGCGAATTTTTTTAAGAGGGTAGCATTTGATTCAAGAAGCGTTTCCTTTCTTCCGCAATCAAACCAATTTTCCACCTTAAAAGAACGAAGGGGTACGTTCATTTTGATCATGCAATCCAGCGCGTCGGTAAGGCTATATTCTCCATGAGTTCGAAGGCCATGATGAATATTACTTTCCAGGCAATCGAACATCTGTTTTGATTCAATGATCTTGTACACTCCTACCATGGCCATATTCGATTTGGGAATCTGTGGTTTCTCTACAACATGAGTGATAAACCCATCCTCATTAATCTCGGCCACACCGAATTCGCGGGGATCATCCACTTTACGTAGACCGATCATGGATTCTTTGCTCTCCACAACGGCCCGAACATCATATTCGCAAATCGAATCTCCAAGCACAACGAATATTTCATCTTCGCCTGCAATATCCCGCGTTAACCGGATAGCATGTCCAATGCCCTGCCGATCGTGCTGATGTACATAATGCGTTTTCAGGTCAGGATACTTATGTTTCACATAGTCTTCGATCTTCTCGCCGAGGTAGCCTACGATAAATATGAATTCCTCAATGCCTGCCTCCCTTAACTGGTCCACAATGATGCTAAGCACCGTTTTTCCCGCAAGGGGTATGAGGGCCTTAGGTTGCGTATAACTATGAGGACGAAGTTTAGTGCCTGCGCCCGCTACTGGTATGATTGCTTTCATTAATTAGAGCCCTTAAGTGAAAATCACTCAAAAGCCAACGAAAGTAAGAATTTTAGAATAAAAATATTTCTCGCTTATTTTTGCTCCATGCATGACAAAATAATCTTCGACCTGATTGGGCAGGAACTGGCAAGACAACGCAACGGAATTGAACTGATCGCCTCCGAGAATTTCACCTCTATGCAGGTAATGCAGGCAATGGGTACTGTGCTAACGAATAAATATGCTGAAGGATATCCCGGAAAAAGATATTATGGTGGTTGTGAAGTGGTGGATGAGATCGAAACACTTGCCATAGACAGATTGAAAAAAATATTTAATGCCAGTTGGGCCAATGTTCAGCCTCATAGCGGCGCACAGGCTAATACAGCGGTATTTGTGGCCTGTTTAAAACCCGGTGATAAGATCCTTGGATTAGACCTTAGCATGGGAGGACATCTTACACATGGATCACCGGCCAACTTCAGCGGAAAGAACTACCAGGCTTTCCATTATGGTGTTACCAAAGATGGATTAGTGGATTATGATCAACTGGAAGAGGTAGCGCTGAAAGAAAAACCTAAAATGATCATATGCGGTGCCTCTGCCTATAGCCGTGATTGGGACTATGCCCGCATTCGTGCAGTAGCAGATAAAATTGGTGCCCTTGTGCTGGCAGATATAGCGCATCCTGCCGGATTGATCGCTGCCAACTTATTAAATGATCCATTTGATCATTGTCATATTGTTACTTCAACGACACATAAAACCCTGCGCGGTCCACGCGGTGGTATTATAACGCTCCGCCATGATTTTGAAAACCCCATGGGCATAAAAGATCCTAAAGGCAATACACGATTAATGAGTTCAGTTCTCGATCTGGCTGTTTTTCCCGGAATGCAGGGTGGACCGCTGGAGCATGTGATCGCCGCAAAAGCGATCGCTTTTGGAGAAATACTGAATGGTGGTTTTAAAGAATATGGGAAACAGGTTATTCAAAATGCACAGGCCATGGCTCAAGCTTTTATAAAAAGAGATTATCAGCTGATCAGCAATGGCACAGATAATCATCTTATGCTGATCGATCTTCGTAATAAAAATATAACTGGTAAAAAAGCACAGGAAACATTGGACAAGGCCAATATCACCATTAATAAGAACGCTGTTCCCTTCGATGATAAATCGCCATTTGTTACATCAGGAATTCGGGTTGGTCTACCAGCCGTAACAACCAGGGGATTGAATGAAAATGATATGGATAAGGTAGTTGACCTGATCGATCGCGTATTGATGAATATCGACAAAGAAGAAGTGATTCTTTCGGTAAAAGAAGAAGTGAAGCGTTTCATGGCAGCTCATCCGCTATATCCCGAACTTGGCTGATAAAAAGCAGAAAAATTATGATACAAAGACAACAAACACTCTGGCTATTATTGTCCACTCTGGCCGCTATTCTGAGTTTCCCTTTTCCGTTTGCGACCGGACAGATAATAGAAAATAATGTGGCGCTATTTCACTCCGTAAATGCCAGTAGTAATTTTTTTCTTTTGTTGCTCACCGGTGTAACTATAGTTATTTCAGGCTCTACTATCTTTCTTTATAAGGATAGAAAGCTCCAAATGAAGTTATGCCTGCTTGGATTGGTAACCGCCGCAGGCATAATTGTATTATTTATTCTTCAGTTGAAAAAAATGGAAAAAGCCACGCTGGCACTTTATTCCATTCTTCCATTGCTGGTGTTCTTTGGATATTTCATGGCCTACCGGAATATTTTGAAAGACGAAAAGCTGGTAAGGTCATTGAATAAGATCCGATAAGCTTATTGCACACTGAATTTCCGACTGATATTTTCGTCATTACCTTTCAGTATCAGTATATGATTGCCTCTGGCCATTGAAGAAGGCAAAACAATATGGTGACTGAAACTGGCAGAATTCACTTGTATCTGCTCGCGGAATAATTCTTTTCCGCTATAATCCACAACCAATATTTGATAGGCACCCTGTTTCAGATCACTTGCCTGAATATTGAGTTCTTTATTGATTACAGGATTAGGATATAAATTAATTGTAAGACCAGCACCCATCAAATTACTTAAACGTATGATAGCACTATAACTGATCTTACCATCTATATCTACTGCGCGGATCCTGTAAAATGAAACTGCATTTAAGGGAGAATTATCATTATACTCATAATGGAAACCGGTATAATTAGCTGCCAAAGCAGGTTGCTCACTAAGTCCAGTGAAATGAATTCCATCCAATGATCTTTCAATTACAAATTTTTGAAGGTCGATCTCAGTAAGTGTTTCCCATTTCAAAGCAACGGCGTTATTTCGAACAGAGGCGGTTATACTTCCGAATTTTACATAAAGCGGACTACCGGCTTTCCCTACGGCAAATATTCCCATGGTAGAGATTCCAGTAACTGTTGAAGTGTTTGCAACCTGGTCCCCGCTTCCAATAGGAAGGCTCCATGAACTTCCAGTATTTGTAGCAATACCAATCTGGCTATTTAATAAACTGCTGAATAGTGATCCTTCCAGAGCGGAAGGCCATCCTAGTGTCAAATCAAAATTTCCTGAACCACTCACACGTGTAAGAGTGTATACCGCGTCAACAGCCGTTAATTTTTCATTGCTGCTGAAGACAGAACCATTTGGAATGCCATTATGTGTAAGGCCGCTGAATACATTGAACCCAACGGTGGTAACTGATGCACTTGTAATGGTGATAGGAAGATAATTACTGCCATCACCGGTTGGAATAGTGACCGTACCTGAAAGACCGGTAACATTTAAAAAAGATTTTGTAGCACCACTAACCATTGTATTAATATGCTTTGTGGATCCAAAACCAGATCCTACGATGGCTGATGGTGAAGGAATAGTAAGAGTTATACCACTGGCTATATTCAGAATACCATTCTGCATTTTTAACTGCCCGGTAATTGTGGTATTTGTAGATAAGACAGCATTTGATCCATTGTTCACCACAAGGTTCTTCACAGTTGCTGGCAGCCCCGTTGTAAGTTGCCCCGAGGTTCCATCAAATTCATAACTGGCATTAATGTTCAAATTGATGCTTCCAGAAGCCGTAACAGGTAAGGAAGCGTTTGTACCCCTCAAACCGTTTTGATTGAAACTACGAACAGTTCCGTTAGCAGATACAGTGAAACTGTTACCAGTTCCTCCTCCTGTAAGGGAGACCTGTGTATTTCCTGAATTGGTGAAAATGACCGTGCCTGTAATAGTAATATCATAATTATTATTGGTAACGGAGATATTCCCATCTACCTGTAATGTTGCTCCTGCTGCAATGGTCCAGTTTCCGTTCAGGTTCATTGTAACCCCGGATCTTAAAATAAAAAGATCGCCGGAAACGGAAAAACTACCAGGCTGTGTGCCGGTTCCATCAGAGTTAATACCCCAACTGGCCAAATTATTGGCGTTACCGGAGGCTTTGGAATAATAGGTGGTGGCCTGTAAAAGGCAGGGGATGGCTGATAAAAGGCATAAAAATGCCAGTTTGCTACTAATCGGTTTCATCAATGGAATTCTTTTGGTTTTTGCTGGATATTGAACTAATCAGAGAAATAATATAAATTATTTCCTTTTAGCAAAAATACTACAGGGTCTTGAAAAATGCAATAGGCTGAAATGTGTAGTGATATATGTTCACCCTGTATAAAACATCAGAAAATCAGTTCATTAGAAAATTATTGGGTCAGCCACAATAAAATAGTTAGAAATACATTGCAGTGTGTGTAGTCGATTTTCGAAGGTCAGAAGGCTTGCCAGCATAAACAACCAATCCCCCTTCATCTCCTGCCTCAGGACCTAATTCTATGACCCAGTCAGCAGATCGAATTACGTCCATATTGTGCTCGATCACCAGGATGGAATGCCCCTGGTCAATAAGTGCATTGAAAGAATTCAACAATTTATTTATATCGTGAAAATGCAGCCCTGTAGTAGGCTCATCAAAGATGAAAAGTACTTTGTTTCCGGCCTTGCCTTTTCCCAGGAAAGAAGCCAGTTTTACCCTCTGTGCCTCTCCACCTGAAAGCGTGCCTGATGGTTGTCCCAGTTTAATATATCCCAATCCCACATCGCTTAGTGGCTGCAGCGCACGGGCCAGTGATCTTTCTTCCGCAAAAAATTCGATTGCTTCATCCACACTCATATCCAGCACATCAAAAATATTCTTCTCCTTAAAATTCACTTCAAGAACTTCTTCCTTAAATCTTTTTCCTCCGCATGATTCGCAGGTAAGATGTACATCGGCAAGGAACTGCATTTCCACCACCTGTTCGCCTTCTCCTTTACAGGTATCGCAACGGCCCCCATCCACATTAAAAGAAAAATGTTTTGGCAAAAAGCCTCTCATTTTACTCAGTGGTAAACTCGAATAAAGTTCACGGATCTGATCATATGCCTTTATATAAGTTACCGGATTACTCCTGGATGATTTTCCAATTGGATTCTGATCCACCATTTCCACCTGACCTATACTTTCAACATCTCCGCTAATCAGTTTATGATGGCCCACTTTCTCTCCAAATTCTCCTTTTAGTTTCAGGAGAGCAGGATAAAGAATTTGTTTGATCAGCGTTGTTTTTCCGCTTCCACTCACTCCACTTACTACACAGAGAACATTCAGCGGAAACTCCACAGTTATATTCTGTAAATTATTTTGCTGTGCCCCTTCCACTTTAATTGAACGGTTCCATTTTCTTACCTTATCAGGAATGGGAATTCTTAACTGCCCCGATAAATATTTTCCGGTAAGACTTTGAGGATGCGATATGATGCTGTCATAATCTCCTTCTGCAACAACCTGTCCACCCAAATGTGAAGCCAAAGGTCCCATATCAATAATATGATCCGCTTCTCTCATCATTTGCTCATCATGTTCTACCACAACCACTGTATTATTAAGATCTCTTAGCTCTTTCAATACGGCAATAAGGTTGGCGGTATCACGTGAATGAAGTCCTATTGAAGGTTCATCAAGTATGTACAATGAATTTGTGAGGTTGGATCCCAGGCTTCTTGTCAATTGTATTCGCTGACTTTCTCCACCACTGAGTGAATTGGCTAAGCGGCTTAAAGTAAGATAACCAAGTCCCACTTTTAATAAAGTATCCAACCGATTATTCAATTCGACCAAAATTCTTTTGGCAATAGTCTGATCATTGACAGAAAGTTTTAGTACCTCAAACCATTTTTTTAAATCCTTAACCGGCATGCTGCTAAGTTCTCCGATATGCTTGCCCTTAACTTTTACGTATAAGGCTTCATTTCTAAGGCGGTAGCCCTCGCAATCCGGACAGGAAGTTCTTCCACGGTATCGGCTGAGCATGACGCGATACTGCACTTTGTATAACTGCGTTTCTACATCCTTAAAAAAATCATTGATACCATAAACCCCATTACTTCCTTCCCATAATTGACGGAATTGCTCTTTAGTAAGATCTGCTACTGCTTTATGTACAGGGAAATCAAATTTCTTGGCTCCTTTGATAAAGTTCTGTCTCCACCAATCCATCTTCTCTCCTTTCCATGGAGCTACCGCGCCATCATATACACTTAACCGGCGATCAGGAATTACGAGGTCTTCATCCACACCAAGCACTTGTGAAAATCCCTCACAGGTTGGACATGCACCGAAAGGATTATTAAAAGAAAACAGGTTAGGCTGAGGTTCTTCGAATTGCATTCCATCCAACTCAAAACGGTTATTGAAATGGTGAAGCTTAATATGTTTTTTCTTTGCTTTCTCTGTCTCCTGACTGAGATATACATCGCCCTCCCCTTCGTAAAATGCTGTGCCGATAGAATCAGCCAGCCGATGAAGATCATCTTCATCAAAAGTTTTTACTACAATACGATCGATCAGAATATGAGAGATCTTTGCCGCCTTCAATTCTTTAACCGATAACTCCATTAATTCCTCAATACGCAGTATTTCTCCCGTGATAGAAGAATACACCCTTGCAAAACCTTTCTGCACCAGTATACCCAGTTCTTCTTTGGTATTTCTATTTGCATGTTGTTTGAAGCCTGCCAGAATATATACTTTGTCTCCTTCGGTAAAACCTTCGATAGCCTTTACCACATCGGTCACATCATCCTTTTTAACTTCTTTATTGGAAACAGGTGAAATTGTTTTACCCACCCGGGCGAAAAGCAAACGCAGATAATCATAGATCTCAGTCATACTACCAACCGTAGACCTTGGAGTACGAGTGATCACTTTTTGCTCAATAGCTATGGCCGGACACAAGCCTTGTATATAATCCACGTCCGGTTTATCCATGCGGTTCAGGAATTGGCGGGCATAGGCGCTCAGACTTTCGGAATAGCGACGCTGACCCTCGGCATATAGGGTATCTATTGTAAGGGAGGACTTTCCCGAACCTGAAACACCCGTGACCACTATTAATTTATTGCGCGGAATTTCTACCGTAACGTTTTGAAGGTTATGCACCCTTGCCCCCTTAACCAGGATAGAGCCTGTGGTATTTACGGTGCCAGTATTGGAGGGTTTTTCCCTTTTCTTATTGATTTCCATTATTATTCAAACAAAGATAAACCCTTGATCAGCTTTAGGTTCGATTCAAATCCTTAACATTTCTTTAGCAAATAAAGTTACACCCTGACCCCCCATTTGTTTGCAATTTTCACGAAAAATTCTATTTTTAGACTCCAATACCTCTCAAAATGAAAAATTCAAAATTTACCTTGCCTATCGCATAACTTCTACTCCGTTTATTTTTCCAACATTTATCGAACCAAATCCTGTGAATAAACAGCCTGGCATATGTATGCAGGCACCAAACCAGTAGGAGTTATGAAAGCTATATCTATTAAATCAGACAACGAATTGATCCACCTTTTCCGTGAGGGAAATCTGGATGCCCTGGAAACACTTGTTCTTCGACATAAGGACAAGTTGTATACTTCCATATTGTTTCTCGTTAAAGACAAATACCTCGCCGAAGATATCTTCCAGGATTGTTTTATCCGGGTTATAGACACTATGCGTGGTGGAAGGTATACGGAAGAAGGAAAATTTCTTCCCTGGGCCATGCGGATCGCGCATAATCTTTGCGTAGATCATTTCCGTAAAATGAAAAGAAACCCCATTATCAGAAATAGTGAGGATAAAGATATTTTTGAAGTACTGAACTTTTCAGAAGAAAGCGCTGAGGATACCATGATGAAAAGGCAGAGTTATGACCGCGTCAGGGATATGCTTGATCGCCTTCCTGAAGATCAGCGCGAAGTGATCATTCTTCGTCATTATGCCGATATGAGTTTTAAAGAGATCGCCGCTACTACTAATTGCAGTATCAATACTGCTCTGGGACGTATGCGTTATGGTCTTATTAACCTGAGGAAGCTGATGACCCAAAAGCAAATTGCTTTGTAAAGTTCTTGTCATTCTGTATCTCCGCCCGGAAACTAAATTGCTTGCCGCAATCGTCCCAGGTTTGGGATGTTCTATCGGAAGGTCGTTACAGAATGACACCAAATTGTCCCGGCCAGGCCGGGATTTTTTTGCCTATCCCTGCCGCTTAAGGCGTTACTCCCAACTCTCTACTCCCTACTCCCTACTCCCCTCTCCCTAAACGCTTCCAGTCCGCAATTCAGCCATTTAATAAATTCGTAGGCATCCGGTGTATAATATTTAGTGCGGGTAAGGGCACCTGGTCTTGACTGATAATAGCATACTGAGGCTGTGAG
>JBKJMI010000115.1:0-11151 GCA_046596515.1 Chitinophagaceae bacterium
TACCTCACAGAAGATTGACCTTACTAAAGAATTAGGAATTCCTCCTGTTTATGAGGTGCCATTTAAATCATTGATCAATGATAGCGGTCGAGTGATCGTTCAATTATTTATTTATGGAGATAAAGATGGCATTGGTGTATTTCCCGGATTGATCAGCATGTTCAGCAATGCCAACTGGAAAATAGACGGTTCTAATCCTCAGTGGGTAAGCATTTCATCCGCAAAAGGAAAACCCGTGACGCTTTTTATGAATCGCCCATTGCCTGAAGAAACCAATGAAGACGCGAAAGCGCAGGAAGATCTTTGCAAATTTTTGGCTGTAAACAATATTATCCCTACGGTGACCATTAACCGCGGACATAGTTATAATGCGCCTTATACTATTGCGCAAATGTCGCCCGCTTCCAAGATCGTATTCATGGGTTCCTGCGGTGGATATAGAATGATCCATGATATATTAGAGAAAGCACCCGACGCGCATATTATCGGCACCAAGCAGATAGCCGATGCGCCGGTAAATAATCCATTCCTGAAATTGATCATGGAGAAATTGCGTAACGGAAATGATATCGAGTGGATCCCTTTCTGGAAAGAACTGGGTAAACTGGTAACGGATAAGATCTTTGAAGACTATGTACCTCCCCATAAGAATTTGGGGGCGTTGTTTATTAAAGCATATAAGAAGCAGATGGGGGAATAGTGAGGTAGGAGTTATTAGTTAGGAGGAGGGAGTCGGGAGTCGTTAGTCAGGAGTCTTGAATTGTTTTAAGTCAGGATTGGAAATAAAATTATTAAACATACACTTTCAGCGAAAAGCCATCAGCCAAAAGCCATAAGCGTTCCTACAAATGCCCTCCCAAAAAAAGAAATCGTTTTTTGATCTTGCTCTACTGAAGAGGGTATTCCGTTACGCCGCACCGTATAAGAAAAAATTCTATATCTCGGTGGCACTGGCTATAATGCTGGCTGTAATTACTCCCATAAGACCATTGCTGATACAACTTACTGTGAATAAATATATCGCCAACCAGATGGCGGTGATGCTGATCAATATTACCATTATACAGATCGGTCTGCTAATGTTTGAGACCTTAATGCGATTCTTATTTTCTTTTCTTACTGCTTCCCTCGGACAATCTGTTGTTCGTGATCTGCGCGTGAACACCTATGAAAAGATCATGAACCTGAATCTTCGTCAGTTTGATACTACACCGATCGGTACACTTACCACAAGGACTATCAATGATATTGAATCCATCAATGATATTTTTTCTGATGGCCTGGTGCCGATCATTGCGGATCTCTTATCTATTATTTGTGTACTCGTGTTTATGTTCTGGAGTGATTGGCAATTAACATTGATAGCATTGATCCCCTTTCCGATCATTCTTATTGCCACTTATTATTTTAAAGAAAGTATCAATCGTAGTTTTTTCAAAGTCAGAAATGCCGTAGCAGCACTTAACGCATTTGTTCAGGAACATCTTACAGGTATGTCGGTAGTACAGGCATTTGCCGCAGAAGACAGAGAGTTTAATAAATTTAAAAGGATCAACAAGGATCATCGCGACGCAAACATCAAAGCTATCTTCGCTTATTCCGTATTTTTTCCGGTTGTGGAGATCGTACTGGCTTTGGCAATTGGTTTGGTTGTATGGTATAGTTCCAAACAGGCACTGAACCTGCAGGAAAGTCAGCAAGGAACTGTGATTTCTTTTATACTTTGTCTGAATCTTTTATTTCGCCCGCTTCGCGTGATCGCGGATAAATTCAACATTCTTCAGATGGGCATTATTGCCAGTGAAAGAGTTTTTAAAGTGTTGGATAATCCTGATGTGGCAGTAGAAACAAACGAACTGATAAAAGGAGAGCCCCAAGTATTTCAGGGTGCCATCCAGTTTGAAAATGTATGGTTCGCATATACTGATGAGCAATATATACTGAAGGATCTTTCTTTTGAAGTAAAACCTGGTGAGACCATTGCTATTGTAGGCTATACCGGCAGCGGCAAGACCACCATTATCAGTTTACTTAACCGTCTTTATCATATTTCCAAAGGGTCTATCCGAATTGATGGAAGGA
This sequence comes from Chitinophagaceae bacterium, assembly GCA_046596515.1. GTDB lineage: Bacteria > Bacteroidota > Bacteroidia > Chitinophagales > Chitinophagaceae > JJ008. The sequence continues at coordinate 2,083 of JBKJMI010000115.1, forward strand.
GAGTAGAAGAATATCCATTGAATACCCTTCGTGCAAATGTGGGAGTCGTGTTGCAGGATGTATTTCTTTTCTCCGGTTCAGTGCTTGATAATATTACGCTACGCAATCCTTCGATCAGTCACGATAAAGTAATCGAAGCAGCCAAACTGATCGACATGCATGATTTTATCATGCGCCTGCCCGGGGGTTATGATTATAACGTGATGGAAAGGGGCGCCACTCTTTCTTTGGGTCAAAGGCAGTTACTTTCCTTCATCCGGGCCTTATTATATAACCCCTCGATCCTGATCCTGGATGAGGCCACTTCTTCGGTAGATACAGAGAGCGAATTATTGATCCAGCACGCCATCGATACGCTGATCCAGGGACGCACTTCTATCGTCATTGCCCACAGGCTCTCAACCATTCGTAAAGCTAACAAAATCATTGTGTTAGATAAGGGTGAGTTGAAGGAAGCCGGCACCCATGAAGAGCTTATAAAACAGGGTGGATATTATGCCCAATTATATGCCATGCAGTTTGAAAAAAAGGCCCTCTATTAGGACCTCCACCCTTATCTTTGCGGCAAATTTCAGGGCAGGTATGACCACAAATTCTATCAAATCCTTTACTGTAGCGGTTTTCAGCGTTTTTTCTCTGTTGATGTCAGGTTCTGCAATGGCACAGCAGCATGAGGAGGGGACTGAGCATAAGGATACAGCGAAAAAAGAACAAAAATTTAATGCCAAGGAAGTCATATTTGGTCACGTACTGAATGCCCATGAGTTTCATTTTCTGGATATTACGGATGGCGAGGGCCATAAAAAACCGATCAGCATTCCGCTTCCCGTGATCCTTTATTCACCATCTAAAGGTTGGGATTTCTTTATGTCATCCAGGTTTCATCATGGTCATGAGACCTACCAGGGTTATAAGATCCTGACCGATGAGTCCATCGCGGAAATGCCTGAGGCAGACAGAAAGAAATTCAATCCGCAGCAGATCGTTGCAATCAATGCAGCGGGTGAGATCGATCCTACGGTTAAGGTCTATGATCTTTCACTTACAAGAAATGTAGTGCAGATGATGCTGGCGCTGATCCTGTTTGTTTGGATCATGCTGCGCATCGCAAAAAAATATACTAAAGGAGAAGGAGTCAACACAGCACCAAAGGGATCGCAGGGATTCATGGAGCCAATCATCACATTCGTAAGAGATGAAGTGGCAAAACCAAACCTGGGACATCATTATGAGAAGTATCTACCTTACCTGCTGACTGTTTTCTTTTTTATTCTGATCAATAATATTTTCGGATTGATTCCGGGTTCAGCCAACGTAACTGGTAATATTGCTTTTACGGTGGTGCTGGGTCTGATATCATTTGTTGTGATACTGGCCAGTTCAAACAAACATTACTGGGGACATATTTTTAATCCGCCGGGAGTACCGCTTGGAGTAAAATTCATCCTGGTGCCCGTGGAGATTTTAGGTGTGTTCATTAGGCCAACCGCGTTGATCATTCGTCTTTTTGCGAATATGGTGGCGGGTCACATCATTATCATTTGTCTGATATCACTGATCTTCATATTTGCAGGTTTAAGTCCGGTAGCAGGTTGGGGTGTTACTCCGGTCTCTCTGGCTTTTACCATTTTCATTTATTTTATTGAAGTGCTGGTGGCATTGATCCAGGCCTTTGTATTCTGTATGTTGACAGCAGTGTTTATCGGACAGGCAAGAGAAGGAGAACATCATCATGAGGCAGATGGTCATTCTACTGTAGCTATGGATGATGCAGTGATCGTTTAAAACGTTTTTTTTATAATCAAACATAAATGTAGAATCATGGATTTACTGAATGTGTTATTAGCTGCCCCTCCCCTAGCAACCGCTGGTGGAGCCATCGGTGCGGGTTTAGCGGCTATCGGTGCCGGTATCGGTATCGGTCAGATCGGTAAAGGTGCGGTCGAGTCAATCGCCCGTCAACCTGAAGCGCTGAACGACATCAGGGCAAACATGATCCTGACCGCGGCCCTCGTTGAGGGTGCTGCGTTGTTCGGAATCATCGTGGGCTTCCTGGCAATGGTGCTCTAAAAATTTCCCTGCATCCAAAGCACAGGGCGGAGGATGCGGGATTTTTCAAAAACAAGTGAATAGGTGAATAGGTCAATAGGTGAATGCGGGTCAATTGGGGTGAATGAGGGTGAATAGGTGAATAGGTCAATACTTGCCTGCCGGCAGGCAGGGGTGAATGGAATTGTGCCCGGGGAAGATTTGAAATTGAATTGAAATTTTGATGTTTAAATAAGATAGGCCTGCAGCTTGAAGCCAGAAGCTAAAACAAAGACTTGTAGTTAAAATAAAAAACAATGAATCTACTTACTCCCGAATTTGGATTATTAATATGGACCCTGCTGGCTTTCCTGGTAGTGTTCTGGGTATTGGGAAAATTTGCCTGGCCCGCGATAATGAAAGGGTTAAAGGAAAGGGAAATGAATATTGCTGATTCCCTGGCGACAGCAGAACGCGTGAAAGCGGAAATGGCACAGCTGAAAAGTGAGAATGAGATCTTGCTGGTAAAGGCCCGTGAAGAAAGATCTCTGTTGTTGAAAGAAGCTAGAGAAACAAAAGACAAGATCATCAACGAAGCCAAAGAGCAAGCCAAAGAAGAAGCAAATAAGATCATCCTTGAATCGCAGTTTGCTATCAATGCACAGAAAATGGCCGCTATGACCGAAGTGAAGAACCAGGTTGGAAGGTTAGTGATCGAAGTGAGTGAGAAAGTGCTGAGAAGAGAACTGAGTAACAGAGATGCACAGGAAGCGCATATTAAGGGAATGGTTGATGAAATAAAACTAAACTAAAAAATGCCCAACCCACGTTTAGCCTTTAGGTACGCCAAATCACTGTTGGATCTAGCCATTGAGAAAGATCTGGTTGAGCCGGTATATGCCGATATGCAATGGCTGAATACCGTTTGCAAAACTAATCGTGATTTCGTGAACGTGCTGAAGAGTCCGATCATCAATATTGATCTGAAGAAAAAAGTAATAGAGGCCGCTACTGATGGACATATCTCTGCTACTACTGCTTTGTTCACCAAATTGTTGATAACAAAAAGCAGGGAGCGTTTTCTTCCTGAGATCCTCACGGCTTTTATATCAGCTTATAAGGAATACAAGCATATCAAGATCGTAAAACTGACCAGTGCTTCTGAGATCAGCGATGCGGTAAGAGATGCGATCGTGAACTCAGTTAAGGAATCTATGGGATTTGAAAAAATTGAATTAGATGTGAAGGTGGATCCATCTTTAATTGGTGGATTTGTGTTACAGATAGGCGACAAACTGGTAGATGCTAGTATTATTTATGATCTGCGCACGATTGCCAAGCAATTCAAGAACAACGACTTTATATATAAAATCAGATAATTAAAAAATTCATAAAGATGGCTGAGATCAAACCAGATGAAATATCCGCGATACTACGTCAGCAGTTGAGCAATTTCAACGCGGCTGCGGATTTGGAAGAAATTGGTACTGTTTTACAGGTGGGTGATGGTATTGCCCGCGTATACGGTTTGGGAAATGTTCGTTACGGTGAGTTGGTTGAGTTTGAAACTGGCGTAAGAGCCATTGCCCTTAACCTGGAAGAAGATAATGTGGGTGTGGTATTGATGGGTGAAGGCAAGGGAATCAAAGAAGGCGCGAAAGTAAAACGTACCGGACAGATCGCTTCTATCAATGTAGGAGAAGGAATGGTGGGTCGCGTAGTTAATACATTGGGAGAACCTATCGATGGTAAGGGTCCAATAACAGGAGATCGTTATGAAATGCCGCTTGAAAGAAAAGCACCTGGTGTAATCTTTCGTGAGCCGGTAAAAGAACCATTGCAGACAGGTATCAAAGCGATCGATGCGATGATCCCAATCGGTCGTGGACAGAGAGAGCTGGTGATCGGTGACCGTCAGACTGGTAAGACAGCGATCTGCATTGACACCATTATCAATCAGAAAGAATTTTACAAAGCTGGCAAGACAGTGTATTGTATATATGTTGCGATCGGACAAAAAGCATCTACCATTGCCGGTGTGATGCAGACCTTGCAGGATAATGGCGCGATGGAATATACGGTGATCGTTGCGGCCTCTGCTTCAGAGCCGGCTCCATTACAGTTCTACGCTCCATTTGCCGGTGCGGCTATTGGAGAATTCTTCCGTGATACTGGTCGCCCTGCCCTGATCATTTATGATGATCTTTCCAAGCAGGCGGTAGCATATCGTGAGGTGTCGTTGTTGCTTCGTCGCCCTCCGGGACGTGAAGCCTATCCTGGTGATGTATTCTATCTGCACAGTCGTTTACTTGAAAGAGCAGCGAAAGTGATCAGTGATGATAATGTAGCGAAGAACATGAATGATGTTCCTGAAAGTATCAGGCATTTAGTGAAAGGTGGTGGTTCACTGACCGCCCTTCCAATTATTGAAACACAGGCGGGTGATGTATCCGCGTATATCCCTACCAATGTGATCTCGATCACTGATGGTCAGATATTTTTGGAGACCAATCTCTTCCTTTCCGGTATTCGTCCGGCGATCAACGTAGGTATCTCGGTGAGTCGTGTGGGAGGAAATGCACAGATCAAATCAATGAAGAAAGTTGCAGGTACGTTGAAATTGGACCAGGCACTTTATCGTGAGCTGGAAGCCTTCTCAAAGTTTGGTGGTGACCTGGATGCAGCTACGAAGAATGTAATTGATAAGGGTGCACGTAACGTGGAGATCCTGAAGCAGCCTCAGTACACACCGTTTGCAGTGGAGAAGCAGGTTGCGATCATTTACCTTGGTGTAAATGGTTTGCTCAGAGAAATTCCTGTTAGAAGAGTAAGAGATTTTGAAGCGCAGTTCCTGCTGGAAATGGAGAACAAACTTCCTGATGTAATGGCAGAATTCAAGAAAGGAAATCTTCCTGATGATGGTGTTAAGAAAATGGTGGAGCTCGCGCAGAGCATCATACCGGCGTATAAGAAATAGTTGGGAATTGAAATAAGTAGAAGCGGCTCGGAAGGGCCGCTTTTTTTATTGGGGTAATGAGTGAAGTGTGAAAGGCAGGGTAATATGAAAGTTTTGGAAGGAGAAAAGTTTCGTATATTTTAGTGCCGGGCCTTACCTTTTTTGGTGTCCTTAATTATTCAAATGAAGCATATTTTTTTTACGCTTATTATTTTTGCCATTCCGACTTTTGTTTTTGGGCAATTACCCAGTGATTGGGGAGCATTCAATCAAAGATTAGATGCAAAAACGTTTGCAGGAAAGAAATTTAAATTACAAGCTGCCGTTAAAATCCAGCTAATTGACTCCAGTTCTGAAGCTGAAATATGGGTAAGGGTAGACAAGCCAAATAGGAAAACAGGTTTCTTTTACAATATGATGGATAAACCCATTCGTGTAAAAGATTGGAAGATCTTTTCAATTGAAGGTAAGGTTGATAAGGATGCAGAATATTTTGCTTTCGGCGGACTCTATAGCAGGAAGGGGATATTTTATTTTGATGACTTTAAATTATCTATTGAAACCTCAAAGGGAAATTATGAGGAAGTAAGTATAAATAATGGAAATTTCGAGAATGATAGTTTAACCACCCCCTGGGGATTTTTTCAAAAGCGAGATGGATTTGTTTTTTCTGTTACTAAGGAAACTTCATTTGAAGGAAAGCAATCCTGCAAAGTTGACGGATCTCAATTTCGGAAAGCAAACAGTTTTGGAAATAACGACAGTACGGGAAAATTTGCAAATGCAAATGGGATAAAAATCTACTACGAAGAATATGGGCAGGGACAACCCCTATTATTGCTTCACGGTAATTCGGAATCAATTGAATCGTTTAGATTGCAAATACCAGAGTTTTCAAAGTATTATAGAGTTATTGCCGTTGACACAAGAGGGCAGGGAAAATCAACAGAAGATGGGAAAACATATTCTTATGATCTGTTTGCAGAGGATATGAATGATTTGTTGAATTACCTGAACATTGATAGTGCAATTATTTTAGGGTGGAGCGATGGAGGGAATACCGGATTAATTATGGCAATGAAATATCCAAAAAAAGTAAAGCGACTTGTAACAATGGGTGCCAATGTTTTTATTGACAAGTCGGTTGTGGGGAACTGGGTTTTTAAAGAATTAAATAAACAGGTAAGGGAATTAAATTCGGACACAATTAGCAGAAGTAAAAACAGAATTCGATTAATTAATTTATTGCTCAATGAACCAAAACATACATTTGAAGATTTGAAAGCAATAAGTTGCCCTGTTTTAGTAATGGCCGGAGAAAAGGACATAATTAAAGAGGAACATACAAAAGGAATTGCTGCAAATATTAGAAACAGTAGTTTGTTAATTGCAGCAAAGGAAACTCATTATTATCCTTGGGAAAATTCAAAGGTATTTAATAAGACTGTTCTGGATTACCTTGATAAAAAATGAAAATATGGATGTACATCATCACTCACATTCATCCCATGGCAAGAAGAACTGGAAATCCTATTTCTGGGAGTTTTTAATGCTATTTCTTGCTGTGTTCTGTGGTTTTTTAGCAGAATATCAATTGGAACATACAATAGAGCATCAAAGAGAAAAAGAATATGCAAGTGCATTATATGATGAGTTGTATGCTGACTCTATTGTGTTTTCCAAAAAAATTGAAGGGAGATTGGGAAAGGAAAAAGATTGCGATTACCTGGTAAAGTATATCAGAGACAGTTCCTTAACAAATTTGCCAAAAGAATTTTACACAGCCTATACCACTGTATTTTATCTTATTACCAGTTATACATTTGAACCCAAAGATGGTGTGCTTAGTCAGCTAAAAGGTTCGGGTTCACTTCGGTATTTTAAAAGTGCTTACCTGCAAAAACTGTTTGGCGAAATGAGTGTATACATCAATAATGTGCGTGACAGGAATAACCAGGAATATCAATTCTTCACCAGCCCAGTAAAACCATTTCTTTTAAAGCATTACGATTTTAACTGGATGAATGAGCTGCGTAAAATAGATGAAACTGCCTATAATATGGATCTTATTGCACGATACCGTGCAGGTAATGCGATAATTAAGGCAGATATTTTAAATCTGCCCTCTTTTGACAGGGGCGAAGTCGTAAATATGATATTGTTTTATAAAGCCATGTTGGTATCGACCCGAACACTTTCGATGAAAGATTACATTAAAACGAATCAAAAATTATTACTGGAGTTAAGAAAGGAATATCATCTGTAGTATGAGTACAAAAGACCAGATCAAAAACTATATTGCCAGCCAACCTGAACAAAAGCGCAGCGACATGCAAACCTTGCACCGCTTCATTCTGATAATAATGCCTGCCTGTAAATTATGGTTCCTGGATGGTAAAAACAGTGAAGGAAAAATAGTGTCGAATCCTAATATTGGATATGGACTTCAAACCATAAAATATGCGGATGGAAAAATAAAAGAGTTTTATCAGATCGGTCTCAGTGCCAATACAGCCGGGATCTCAGTATATATCCTTGGGATAGAAGATAAGAAATACCTGGCCCAGACCTATGGGAAAAAACTTGGCAAGGCCAGCGTAAGTGGATATTGTATTAAGTTTAAATCGCTGAAAGATATAAACCTGGATGTACTTGAAGAGGCCATACGATATGGGATTGGGAATAAGTAATTGTTTCCGTTTCGTGGCCAATTAATATTTAAATAGCGTTTATGAAGAATATATTTTTTATGGTAGGCTCCCTGCTGGCAGCATACTCCTCTATGGGACAAACTGCGGATGCACTTTATAAGAAGGGTGACTCTCTCTATAATGTAAGGGATTTCAAACATTCGGCCATAGCCTATTCCATTGCAATAAAGATGCAGGGAAAAGAGGCGGATGTGAGCAATATTTGGCGGGCTTCCAGCAGATGGGCTCGGGCAAATGAACCAGATAGTGTCTTCTACTTTTTAAACCTCCTGACAAAATCACCAACCGTTTCCCAGGGAGATGCAAATGGTATGGAAGCTGATAATGATTTTAAATCAGTGCGGACTGATAACCGATGGAGGCCAGCGATGGATAAAATATTGGCAAGGGGCCTAACTAATTATAAAGTGGATGAACTGATCTATGGAAGAAAAGACGGTGTTGCCTTAACCATGCTACATATAAAGCCAAGAATAAAATCAAATGGCAAAGCAATTGTTTGGGTCATCGCAGGTTCCTGGTTTTCCTCTTACCAGCAGGCGGAAAGGACGATCCGCCCCGCGGCTATGTATGTGGATAAGGGCTTTACTGTTTTCCTGGTTATCCTTGGTTCGCAACCACGGTTTGCCATTCCTGATGAAATTGAAGATGTAAAAAGAGCCGTCCGTTATATCCGGTACAACGCAACAAAATGGCAGATCAATCCCAATCAAATTGGAATTACTGGAAGTTCTGCCGGCGGGCATCTCTCTCTTGCTGTGGCCATGGCAGGTAAAAAAATGGATACTGCGGCTAAAGATCCGGTTAATCGGGTGTCATCCAGAGTTCAGGCAGTTGCCGTATTGTTTCCTCCTACGGATTTCTTAAACTGGAGCGGAGCAGGTTTGAGTTATATTAATAATACAAATATAAAATTGGCTAACAATATCTACGGTGCTTTTGATTTCACAAAATGGAATGAAATAAATACCACCTATGAGCATATTGCCGATACGGCTGTTAGAAATAAAATAGCAAGAGAAATTTCGCCTATTTATTATGTTTCCTCTGATGATCCCCCTTTATTCATAATTCACGGCGATGCGGATAGAACTGTACCGTTGCAGCAATCTGAAACATTTATTGCGAGAGTAAAGGCTGCCGGCATTGAAAATAAATTTATTATCAAGAAAGGAGGGGTTCACAATCCTGCTACCATGATGCCGGAATTTTTGGAGTTTCCGGATTGGTTTGAGAAGAATTTGAAGTAAGTGAAAAATGGTTGGGAGCCCTTTTCAGGCATTTTAAACAATCATTGTTCTCTAAAATATTTCAACGGATATGCATGACCTTTAATTAATTTATATAAGGTGAGAAACATGTAATTTTTTTTCA
>JBKJMI010000063.1:0-3724 GCA_046596515.1 Chitinophagaceae bacterium
GGAATATGTTCCTCCTTCATCCATTGCAACCAGGCGGCTGAGATGGAATGATCGGTTTTTACGGTTACATTATATATAATCATATAGAAAGTTGAAAGTTGAGAGTAGGGAGTTGAAAGTAGGGAGTTGAGATGTATTCCCCACTTTCCACTCTCTACTCACCACTTACTTCAATCATTACCGGACAATGATCCGAATGCTTAACATCCGGATATATCTCCGCATTCACCAGCTGACTACGCAATGCTTCAGTCACATTGATATAATCTATGCGCCATCCTTTATTGTTCAATCTCACACTGGGAAAACGCTGGCTCCACCAGGTATAGCGATGCGGCTCGGGATGAAATTCACGAAAACTATCTATCCAGTCAGTTTCAATAAATTTTGAAAGCCAGGCCCTTTCTTCAGGTAAGAATCCGGTGGAGTTTTTATTCCCTTTCGGATCATGAATATCGATCTCCTTATGCGCGATATTATAGTCACCACAGAGAATCAATTTAGGATTCTTTTTTTTAAGCTTATTGAGATAAAGAAGGAATTCATCCAGCCATTCGTATTTAAATGTTTGCCGGTGTTCTCCACTGGTGCCAGAAGGCATGTAGGCATTGATAAGTCTTGTATCTCCAAACTGTACCTGTATCACTCTTCCTTCATCATCACTGGGTCCATGACCATTACCATAAATGATATCATCAGGTTTCTGACGAGTGAGAATAGCCACACCGCTATATCCTTTTTTGGTGGCGCTGAACCAATAATTATGATAACCCAGGTCGGAGAATAATTTATGATTGACGTCTTCTTTTACCGCCTTTGTTTCCTGCAGACAGATAACATCGGCAGGGTCAGTGGCCAGCCAGTCTACAAACCCTTTCTTTATGGCGGCCCGGATCCCGTTTACATTATAACTGATGATACGCATGGCTTTCCTCGTAATTTTATGCACGCAATTTAATATATGCAATCAACAGTTAAAGGAGAATCCGGCCCCTTTATTCCGGCTAAGGAACCTATATACCTTGAAGGTCCCAAGAGCCGGGGCTATGAACTTCTGTTTGGTATCCGCGTTTTCTGGCAATTCATCAGGGGATTTCGTACACTGCATTTTGTAGGACCCTGTATCACGGTTTTTGGTTCGGCCCGGTTTAATGAAGATCATATTTATTATAAGGTGGCCCGAAGTTTTGGCCAGCGGATTGCCAAAATGGGTTTCACTACTGTGACAGGTGGCGGACCTGGTATAATGCAAGCGGCTAATCAGGGCGCTTTTGAAACAGGTGGCGTATCAGTGGGATGCAATATCAAACTACCCTTTGAACAAAAAGCGAATCCATTTCTCACTACTTCCATTACGTTCGAGCATTTTTTTGTTAGAAAAGTATTGCTGGTAAAATATTCCTATGCTTTTATTATCATGCCGGGTGGCTTTGGAACCATGGATGAGTTTTTTGAGATACTTACACTGGTACAAACAAAAACAGTGACTAATTTTCCTATTGTACTTTTTGGCAAGAAATATCATCAGCCACTGATGGATATGATCGCGCATATGGCCAGGGAAGGAACCATTTCTGAACAGGATCTTTCGTTGGTGCTGCTTACCGATGATGAAGAAGAAGCCATGAAACATATTCATTATTATGTAAGCAGTAATTATAAGATCCGCAAGCGAAAAAGGTCCTTTTGGCTGCTGGAAAAACGTTAGTGTGTACTTTTTACACAAAATCATACCTTCATAAAAATTCCGCTATATGCGATCCTTCAAACTTTTGCTTGCCATCATTTCGACTGCTTATTTCACTCAGGCCATAGCTGCCGATATTGTTATTCGTTCTGCAAATAATCAGATTGAACTGACAGTGACTCAACAGACAAACGGAGCCATTTTTTACTCTGTGAATTATAAAGGAAAGAAGGTGATACTTCCTTCCGGGCTTGGATTTAAATTTCAAACTCCTGATATCACGCTTCAGCAATTTGATCTGAAGAAAGTAGATTCAAGTTATATGGATCAAACCTGGAAGCCGGTATGGGGAGAGAATTCAAGCATACGTGATCAGTATCGTCAGTTGCAGCTTAGCCTGGTGGATCGTAATGGTTCGGGTGTGATAATGCAGATCATATTTCGTGTGTTTAATGAAGGAGTTGGTTTTCGTTATGTATTTCCAAAGCAGGAAAAATTAAATCATTTTATTATAGCTGATGAAAAAACACAATTCGCGCTAACAGGTGATCATACAGCTTTCTGGATCCCGGGAGATTTTGATACCAATGAATTCAGATATAATCATACCAGACTTAGTCAGGTAGATGCATCCAGTGGTAAGATGAGCCAGGAGATATTTGCCAAAACATTTTTTAGCAAGGATGGAGTACAAACTCCGCTGATGATGAAAACGGATGATGGACTTTATATCAATATTCATGAAGCGGCCCTGGTGAATTATCCTGCTATGGATATTCTTATTGATAAGCCAACAAATACACTTAATTCTTACCTCGTACCCGATGCAGTAGGCAATAAAGCTTATCTGCAAACACCAGCTAAAACTCCCTGGAGAACGATCATTGTAAGTGATAAGGCCACAGAAATACTGGCTGCTAATAAAATGATCCTTAATCTGAATGAACCTTCTAAAATTGAAGACCCTTCCTGGATAAAACCACAGAAAATGGTAGGTGTATGGTGGGAAATGCATATCGGTAAATCAAGCTGGGACTATGGTGTGACCAAATCAGCGTCTTTTATGCAGCCTCATGGTCATCATGGTGCAAATACAGAAAATGTAAAAAAATATATTGATTTCGCTTCAAAGAATAATATTCCTGGTGTGCTTGTTGAAGGTTGGAACACAGGATGGGAAGATTGGTTTGGTCAGTGGAAAGAAGATGTGTTTGATTTTGTTACTCCTTATCCTGATTTCAATGTAGTGGAACTTCAAAAATACGCGGCCTCCAAAAATGTGAAGATGATCATGCATCATGAGACCTCCGCTTCCGTAACGAATTATGAAAGATGGATGGATACAGCTTATCGTTTCATGAAAAAATATGGATACGATGCAGTGAAGACAGGTTATGTGGGAAAGATCATTCCAAGAGGAGAGCACCATGATGGACAGTGGATGGTCCTCCATTATGAAAGAGTAGCTGCGAAGACCGCGAGTTATCATATCATGCTTGATACCCATGAGCCGGTAAGACCTACCGGATTGCATCGTACCTATCCCAACTGGCTGGCTTGTGAAGCAGCAAGAGGAAATGAATTCAATGCATGGAGCGAGGGCAATCCTCCCGATCATGAGACCATTCTTCCTTTTACCCGTTTGATGGGAGGTCCGATGGATTATACACCAGGGATATTCCGTATCAAATTGAATTATCTTGATAGTAATAAAAAAGAATCAGTACATACTACGCTCTGCAAACAATTAGCGCTTTATGTTACAATGTATAGTCCGCTGCAAATGGCAGCAGATCTTCCCGAGAATTATGAAGCAAGAGATGATGCCTTTCAATTTATTCGTGATGTGGCCGTTGACTGGGATGAGACAAAGATTCTTGAAGCAGAGCCGGGTGATTATGTAGTGATCGCAAGAAAAGCGAAGAATAGTCCGAATTGGTTTATTGGTGCTATTACTGATGAGAATGCAAGGAATTTCCAAATCCCTTTGCATTTTCTTGATGCCAATAAAAAGTATGTAGCTACAGTATATCGCGA
>JBKJMI010000122.1:0-37747 GCA_046596515.1 Chitinophagaceae bacterium
GTTTGGTCAGCCACATCTGCCCCCAGTAATAAGGGCGCAATAATATCATTTACATTCTTCACTGCTTTCAATACACCCTTGCCACCATTTAATTTTTTGTCGTTATCACGTAATTCAACTGCTTCATGAATGCCGGTACTGGCTCCGCTTGGTACAGCGGCTCGTCCCATGGCGCCTTCATCGGTCAAAATATCGACTTCTACAGTAGGATTTCCTCTTGAATCAAGGATCTGGCGCGCAAAGATTTCGGCTATATAACTCATAATAACAGGTAATATTTATTGTAAACTGTTGAGTTGCAAAGAAACGAAAAAAAATGAGGTTAATCGATGAGAGAAGCAGTCAGAGTTTGTTTTCTCAGTCCAAGGCTGATATACCTTTGTAATACCGGCTTTTTTAGATAAGTTTGAACCTATTCCCATCCTGCTAATGCGTCGTTATTTTACCCTTTTATTCCTTGCATTACCCGCAAGCCTGATTCTTTCCCTTTCAGCGAAAGGACAAGCAGGCTCATGCCCTCCAAATCTTGATTTTGAGATGGGTGATTTTTCTAATTGGGAATGTCGTATCGGTTCTTTAAATGGTGATGGAAGTGTTAACTGGCAGGGAGTAGGAGCACCGGTTCCGGGAAGACAAACAATGCTGTCCTTAGCCAATGCTGGTACGGATCAGTATGGAGGCTTTCCTCAATTAAATCCAAATACAGGTGGACGATTCACTGTAAAACTTGGAAATACTAATTCGCCTCCCGGAAAACAAGTCAGCGAGATCGCCTATCAGTATACTATTCCGGCAAATGCCAACGTCTTTTCTATGATCTTTTGGTATGCGATCGTACTATATGATCCGGGAACGGGACATGCCACATGGGAAAGGCCAAGATTTAAAGCTAGAATTTTTAACGTCACCGATAATGTCTCACTTCCTTGTGTTGATTTTGATTTTATCGCCGCTTCCGGATTACCAGGATTCCGAAATTCCCCTTTAAACCCAAGTGTCATTTATAAGGATTGGACACCTATTACCTTAAATCTTTCCTCACTGGCTGGTAAAACAATACGTTTGGAATTTGATACTTATGATTGTACAAGAGGTGGCCATTTTGGCTATGCCTATGTAGATGTAAGTCCTATGTGCAATGGCGTGATCTCTGGAAATTTTCTCTGTCCGAATACTCCGGATATTACGATGACTGCTCCCTACGGATTCCAGAATTATACATGGTATTCAGATATTACTTTTTCTACTGTTATTGGAACCACACAAACCCTTACGCTTAATCCTGCTCCTGCAGTTGGTACAGTGATTCCAATAATAGTGGAACCTTATCCTGGTTTTGGTTGTAAGGATACACTTTATGCTACAATTGATATCGCTGCACCTCCACTTGCAAATGCTGGATCTGATAAAGTGGTTTGTAGTGGCAGAGGTGTTCAGATCGGCAGTCCTCCTTTACCTGGCTTTAGTTATAATTGGAGCCCTGCAGCCAATGTTTCGAATTCGACTATTTCCGATCCGATTGCCACACCACCAACCACCAATCCAACTGAATTCATTGTAGAAGTAATGGATCAGGTTACCAATTGCAAATCTCAGGATACCACTATTGTAACTACTGCCTCTATTGATAATTCACTCAGTTATATCGGTCCCCATGAGATCTGTATTGGTGAAGCGGGGCCCACTCTGAATGTAAGTAATCTTGTCACTGGTATTCAATGGTGCGATGTAACTACAGGACCCATACCCGGCGAGACCGGAATAAATTATTCACCTCTTGTTAGTGGTAATTATTATGCTATTGTCACCCAGGGAGGGTGCACTGATTCTACCCGTAAAGAATTATACACCGTACATCCATTACCGGTTCCTTCTTTTACCATGTCAAGAGATACTGGTTGCATAAAAGTGAGCAGCTTCGATTTTAATAATACCAGTACCTCGCCGGATAACGCAAATATGACCTATCTGTGGACCTTCAGCGATGGCTCCACACAAACAAGCACAAATGTTGCCCGTAGTTTTAATAATGTTGGTCTATATGATGTTTTCTTAATGACCACTACTGAGTTTGGCTGTAAGGATATAACAGCCAAACAAATTTTCAGGGTAATGCCTCAGGGTAAACCAAATTTCAGTTTTGATTCTATTTGCACCGGAAGGCCCGTAATGTTCCGCAATCTTAGCCAGGAGAATGGTTCCTTAAGTGTAAATTATATATGGGATTTTAATAATGGCGGACCACAAGTGAATATTAAAGATCCTTTCCCGATAGTTTATAATAGTGCGCCGGGCAAATATGATGTTACTCTTAAAATGACCACACTTGGTTGCGAAACGGATACGCAAAAAGTTGTTCGCACCGTACAGGTAAATCGCCAGGCACCGGGAGTAACCTACCGCAACATCACTATACCGGAAGCCACTACTAAATTCATTCATGTAAGGGATACAATTGGTTCTGTTTATAACTGGAGACCAAGAATAAATCTTAGTCATTACGATACCCGTTATACAGAAGTCACCACTACCGATGATATTATTTATTATATCGACATCAGCGATAAACATACCTGTGTTACTACTGATACAATGTATATCCAGGTATTAAAAAAACCAGGCTTCTATCTTCCTTCAGCATTTACGCCAAATGGTGATGGGTTGAATGATGTGGTAAGGCCTTATCTGGTTGGTATGAAAGGATTAAAAAGCTTTTCCGTGTTTAATCGCTGGGGTAATCTTATTTATTTCACTGAAAAATATGGAGAGGGCTGGGATGGTAAACACCAGTATGAAACACAGGCCTCCGGAGTATATATCTGGATACTTCGTTTCTACGATGCCAGCAATAAACTGGTTACCGAGAAAGGCACTATTTCATTGATCCGCTGATCAGTTACTATTTGTCAATTTTCTGAAAATTTCTTCCAAGCTATCCGTTTGAAACTGGGAACGCAAACCCGGCAGGGTATTGTCTGCAACCAACACACCTTTATTAATAATGATAACGCGGTCGCATATTGCTTCCACTTCCTGTAATATATGAGAGGAGAATAAAACGGTTTTATCTTTTCCCTGTTCTTTGATCACTTCCCTGATCTCAATGATTTGGTTAGGATCCAGTCCGGAAGTAGGTTCATCCAGTATCAATACTTCAGGATCATGTATCAATGCGCCAGCTAATCCAACTCTTTGTTTAAATCCTTTGGATAGTTGCCCGATCTTTTTGCTGCACTCGGGTGTCAAACCTGTCATCCTGATTACCTGTTCAATACGAGCTTTCTTTTCCGAAACATGATGTACCTCTGAAAGAAAATCAAGGTATTCTTTTACATACATATCATAATAAAGCGCATTCAGCTCCGGGAGATAGCCGATCTTCTTTTTTATTTCTAAAGGTTCATCCTTCACGTTTAATCCGCATACATGCGCTTCACCTCCATTGCTATGAATATAGCCGGTGATGATCTTCATAGTGGTTGATTTTCCGGCTCCATTCGGCCCCAGAAATCCAACGATCTCACCTTTATTTACCTGGAAAGAAATATGGTTCACTGCTTTTTGCTCGCCATAAATTTTTACAAGATCTTTTACCTGGATCGACATACCGCAAATTAAGGAATTGTGAGAGTGAAAAATGTGAAAATGGTGGTATTTTCACAAGGATGATAACCCTGATCTCGCTGCTTTTCATTTTAGGATATGCCAGTATTGTGCTGGAGCATCCGCTTAAAATTAATAAGGCCGCCACGGCTCTTCTTACCGGGGTGCTTTGCTGGTCGGCATTTGCGCTGATGCAAAACGAACCCGTGAGTGATCCTTTGTTTCATCATCTTTCAGAAATATCATCTATACTTTTTTTCCTCCTGGGTGCCATGGTGGTAGTGGAACTGATAGATCTTCATGATGGATTTGTAGTACTTACCGATATCATTCGCACACGCGACCTGAAAAAACTGGTGGTGCTGGTCGCCCTGCTTACATTTTTTCTTTCGGCCGTGCTGGATAACCTGACTACTGCCATTGTGATGGTATCGCTGGTAAGAAAATTGATCCCTGAAAAAAAAGATCGCTTTCTTTTTATAGGATTGATCGTTATCTCCGCGAATGCTGGAGGAGCCTGGAGCCCTATTGGTGATGTTACTACTACCATGTTATGGATGGGTAACCAGGTAACCACCCTGAATATTATTTTTAAAACTTTTCTTCCATCATTGGTAAGTTGTCTGATTCCTGTTTTGTTTATCCGGTCGCAGGTAAAAGGAGAAGCAGTGAGGGTGGAAGCAGTGGAGGAATTACGAACCACCCCAATGGAAAGAAGAATTGTTTTTTTCCTGGGACTGGCCTGCCTGCTTTTTGTACCTGTATTTAAAATAGTGACTCATCTTCCTCCTTATATGGGAATACTATTCGGGTTAGCTTTAATGTGGGTGGTAACAGAATTAATGCACCGGGATAAACATGAAGATGAGAAAGGAATCCTTTCGGTAAATCATGCCATTCGAAAAATAGATACACCGGGCATTCTTTTCTTTTTGGGCATCCTGCTTAGTGTGGCCGCATTAGAATCAACAGGCATACTGCATAGTTTATCAACTTATCTGGATGACAGGATAGGAAATATCAGTATCATTTCATTGATCACCGGTTTACTATCTGCTATTGTAGATAATGTACCTCTTGTAGCTGCTGCGCAGGGTATGTATGGATTAGATACTTATCCTACCGATCATTTTTTCTGGGAGTTCCTGGCCTATTGTGCCGGAACCGGAGGCAGTATTCTGATCATTGGCTCTGCCGCTGGGGTGGCCGCAATGGGTATCGAAAAAATTCACTTTTTCGAATATCTTAAACGTATTGGCTGGATCGCGCTGATCGGTTATTTCGCCGGGGCGCTGGTCTTTTTATTACAACAACGACTCCTTTCCTGATCAGAGATCATCATAAGTATAGATATCATCGATCTTGGTTCCCGCCTTCATTTCACAAACCGGTTTGATCAGACCATCCTTTAATCCATATACCCAACCATGTAATTCGGGACGTTGTTCATGCTTCCAGGCTTTCTGAATGATGGAGGTTTTAGCCAGGTTGAATATCTGTTCTTTTACATTCAGCTCTACCAGGCGGTCTGCTTTTTCTTCCTCATCAGTAATACTGGCCAGCTCCTGGCTATGGATACGACAAACATCTTTGATATTGCGCAGCCACATATTGAGAACAGCTTTAAAATCATGATTAGTAAGCGCAGCCTTCACACCACCGCAACCATAATGACCACATACGATAACATGTTTCACCTTTAAATGATTGACTGCATAATCCAGAACGGCCAGCAGGTTTACATCGGTATTGATGACCAGGTTGGCGACATTACGGTGAACGAATATTTCACCTGGCTGTGTACCGGTGATCTCATTGGCCGGTACGCGACTGTCACTGCAGCCGATCCATAAGAACTCAGGGGTTTGAAGATGCGCCAGTCGATCGAAGTATTGCGGATCATCTGCTAACTTTTCATTGGCCCAGGTCTTATTCTCAAGAAGTAATTTCTCGTATGATTGCATACTGTAAATTTACTGGTTTTAAAATCCCAGGCTTCCTATCGACCAAAGTAATTTATAGGCTGTAAATGAATATTTATTTCGCAACTCCTGTAATTTTTGTTTAGCCTCAAGCGATTTGTTCTCCCTTGCATTGATAAGAAACAAGGAGCTTTCTCCGTTGCGGAACCTCAGTTCTTCTGCTTTTTGCAATGCCAGAAAATTATTCAACGTCTGCTGTTGCAGTTCCACCTGCCGGCGAAGGATTTGCCATTCATTATGAATGGATCTTACTTTCATTTCAACCATTACCTTTTTATAATCCTGCTGCAAACGCGTTTCAAGTATCTTCAGTTTGGCTTTACGGTATTCGGCTCTTCCTTTTGATAATCGTAGTGGAATGCCCAGACTTAATCCATATTGAAAATTATTTCCGAACAAGGGACCACTGTCAGCACCCAGTATATTGTATCCTTTTCCCAATTGATTATACTGAAAACGGGCCTCGGGTAATAATTCCTGGAACTTCCATTTCTTTTCTACTTCCAGCGCTTTTAATTTAAATGGATACTGTCTTAATTCAGGATGATTTGCTGTAGCTGTTTCCAGTAAAGCAGATAGAGGGTCATTTAATTTTTCTTCCAGAATGTTTTCAGTTGCCGGAACCAAACTGCTATCAAGGTCCTTAGGTTCCTGGTTTTCATTCCAAAGAAAACCGGATAATTCCAATTGATAATTCTGAAATTCTATTTGAGCCTGGTTGTATTGCAGTTCCAACTGCTGCAATTGCGTAATGGCCTCCACCGTATCAATAGCAGCCCGGTCACCCAATCTATAACTGGTCTTCACCCATTCTACACGTTGACGATTCACCACCAATGCTTCTTCGAGAATACGGCAGACCTGGAACTGTTGCGACCAGTTCCAGTAAACCCTTAGCGCATCCAGTAAAATATCATTTAATAAAGCCGTTCTTTCAAATTCACTTGCCTGCCGGTATATCTGCGCAGTGCGAAGGATGGCCCTTCTTTTATCCATCAACAGGTCTTTTGCCAGCGGAACTGATATTCCCCAGAAATGACTGGCGCCCCGGGTATCTTCAGGATCTGTTTTAGCACCGGAAAGATAGGAGGTACCTGCAGTTATCTCCACGCCTCCCCATGTAGGGATCTCCAGTTTAGGTCGGTTGTAATAATAATACATGTCCGTTCCGAAATTTTTTTGTCCCGTTTCATTACTCAACAGAGGATCAAAGTTTCCCCTTGCAGCTAGTACATCCGCCTTGGCTTTATCTACCACCAGGCCTGCCAGTTTCGATATTGGATGATTTTTTTTAACCAATTCGATCAGTTGCTCCGCGCTGAAGTCGGTTACCTGACCGGTTAATGGAGAGGCATAACCTAGAATTATAAGTATAGTTATTAAAAATAATCGCTTCATGATTTCTATTTTTTCTTTTCCTCTTGTATATAATAATCCGGAGGAAATCCATTGATGTTACGCCAGAACTCATACCAGATGGGCACGTCTTTAAGTAAAATGATCCCATTCGATCCGGTGCCTACTTTTAATTCTGTGGGCCAGGGCCTGTCTGTTGGATCCTCTTTTACCATCACTCTGAATTTGCCATTGCTGCTTATGGTTGTTTCCACCGCAGAGATCTCTCCACCGAATGTACCGGAAGAAGCCTTCGGCCATCCGCTGAATACAATTGCAGGAAAACCATCAAAAAGAAACCGCAATTTCTGTCCTTTCTCTACTAGTGGAAGGTCAACGGGGCGCACAAAAATTTCCACTGCCAGCTCCGCTTTATCCGGTACGATCTCCGCGATCATCTCTCCTTCTTTTACGATCTCCCCAATACCAGCTTTTTGGGCTTTCACCACCTGCCCACTTTGAGGAGCGATCAGTGTATACATATCATTCCGAATCGTATAACTGGCATAAAGATTTTGAAGTTTTGCAATATCCGCGCGGCCCGTGGCGATCTGCGACATTGATTGATATTGATCGCCCTCTGCCTTTGATACTTTCTCGAAATTCTCCTGCTTCAGGGCACTGATCTCTATTAATGCAATGGTCAGATCTTGCCGGCTATTGGCCCATTTATTATCGGCGCTTATTTTCTTCGCGCTGGTCTGTTGGTAAACAAGATTTCTTGTTTCTAATTGGGTAAGTGATACCAGTCCGCTATCATAAAGAGAACGCTGTCTTTCATATTGCAGCCTGGCAATCCGCAAGTCGTTATTGGCAGCCATCGCTTCTGCACTATCCCCCTGAATTTTTAATTGCAACTGGCGGATCTTATTTGAAAGCTGATCGAGTTTTAGTACCAACCCGGAATTAAGCGCATTGATCTGTCCTTTTGTGGCGCTAACTTTATTTGCATAATAATCCACTGATAATTCTTTTCCTGTTAGTTGCTCTTTAGTTCTTTCTAAAAGGGCAGGATCCAGGTAATCCACTTTTACCTCGGTGAGTTGAATGAGGGTGTCGCCGGCTTTTACAAAATCTCCTTCCTTCACATACCACTTCATCACTTTTCCACCAATGATCGTATTGATCTCCTGCGGGCGCTGGTCCTGATA
Organism: Chitinophagaceae bacterium; assembly: GCA_046596515.1. Lineage (GTDB taxonomy): Bacteria > Bacteroidota > Bacteroidia > Chitinophagales > Chitinophagaceae > JJ008. The sequence goes on from JBKJMI010000122.1 coordinate 8,132, forward strand.
AAGTGTGGTGACGATACCCAAGGCACGAATGTTCTGTGTCCATGGAAGAAAAACAAAAATACCCATGGCCAGCAACAGGATATAAATCCATTTGCTGATGCTTGTTTTTTTGCCGATCTCATAAATATGGGAGTATGACCGAAATGTATAATGACTCATAATAATTTTTTAACTGATGATGCATTTGCCGTACTCGAGATAGATCTGCCTATCGCAATAACCGATGAACTCCGGGTCGTTGGTCACAACCACGATAGTACAATGAGGTAGGTGCCTCAACAGGTCCATCAGATCACCACGGTGTGTTCCTTCCACATGCGCCCAGGGATCTTCCAGTAATAATAACCTGGGCTCTGCGGCCAGGGCCCTTACCAGCAGAATCTTCTGGATTACATTTCTTGGTAATTTTTTTCCGGTAGGATCCAGGCTGGTTTCATATCCTTTCGGCAGCCTGGCAATGAATTCCAGCAGACCGGTTTTGGACGCATATTCTTTCACCTTATCTAAGCTGATTTGCTCACTTCCGAGCGTTATGTTTTCCCAGATGCTTCCATGAAATATATCCTGCAGATTGAGGAGAACGCCGGTGTTTTCACGAAGGGTGGAGAGATCATAATTACCTACCGGTATATCATCTATCAGGTAAGCGCCTTTGAAATCGGTATAAGCGCCCGCAAGTAAACGAAGGAGCGTCGATTTGCCTGCGCTATCTTTTCCGGTGATACAAATTTTTTCTCCGGGCATTGCGCGGAAACTCAGGTGATGCAAAATTTCTTTTTCATCATCATAACCGAAGCTCAGTTCATTCACCTCCAGTTTCATCCCGCGTTGCTCTTTCTTCATCTTCTGACTGCCATTATTTTCCACAGGTTTATCGGTTAGGGAATCTAATTTTTCAACTGCGGTAAGCACATCATATACGCTGCTGAGATTGAGAATTATTTTTTCCACCGAACTGATCACCAGAAGTATTACTATCTCTGCAGCGATGAATTGGCCGATGTTCAGCGATTGATCGATCAATAGTAGAGTGCCCACAATAAGCGTAGCGGCTGTGATCACCATTTTGAAGATCACCAGTACATTGTACTGAAACAGCAATACAGAAAAATGCCTGTTTCTGGCATGCAGGTGACCTGTTACATTTTCGTCAGTCTTTCGTAAATGAAGATCATTGTTCTTGACCAACTTAATGGACCTGATCACTCTCGCTGTCTCCTGTAACCAACTGGCCACTGCATATTTGTAATTACTTTCTTCAATACTGGTCTGTAGTCCACGGTTCCCACTGAATCGCAGGATCATCCCGATCAATAATAGCAATACAATGCCAAATAAAATGAAGGCCGGATGATAAAGAGAAAGGAGCACAACGCCCAGCAGAATCTGAATAGAGGCCGTTGGAATGTCAAGCAAAATTTTTGACAATCCTTTCTGTAAAATAGGGATATCAAAAAAACGGTTCACTAATTCAGGTAAATAATAATTATCCGTTTTTTTCAGATCAAGTTGCGGAATATGCGCCGCGAATGCAAATGAATAGCGGACGAAGATCTTCTGTTGAATCTTCTCGATCACCTTCATTTGTTTGATTTGTAATAATCCGGCCAGTCCTGTGCCAGCTACGACCGCAAAAATCAGTATGACCAGTGAAGCGCGCATAGAAGCGCCAATAACAAAATTAATGATGGACTGTACCCCCAATGGAAGGGTGAGAAGAATAAGTCCGTTCAGAATAGCATAAAAATATACGGCCGTGATCTCTTTGCGTTCCAGCCTGAGCAGGTTCCAGATCCTGGCCACGGGTGTTGTGGCAAAAGACATAAATATTTATTTAATGATAGCGGTAATAGGCACCTCCTGAAATGGAAGGGCCATTGATCAAATAGAATAATTGATCAGCTATTATCCGGAGGCAGCCCCGGAATTTCAAGGAAAGGAGAAGGATGCAGACTTTCGCTGCAATGAAAGGCGGTTTGAATGTGTCCGCCCGTTATAACTAATTCATACTGGTGATGAGTAACAGAAGAAAATTTATTGATCTCTGTTTCTGACTTATCAGAACTTTTATCCTCATCAATGATCAGCACAGAAGCGGAGCCATTGATCAATCCCTGCACAGCAGGGCCTGCCTGCATAAGCAGAAAGATAGAAAATAATATGGAGGCGATAAATTTGTGCACAGCGCAAAACTATGTTGCCTATCAACAGGCTCCAAGCTGTTTAGTTCATTTAATTGTCAAATTATTAAACAATTGGTTCACAATTCTTTAGAATTATGCGGCAAGCGATCATATTCCCCGCGGAAGGCATACCAACCAAAGATTATCAGGCCAATTGCAATAGGAGTGAATATGGCAATGATGATGATCCAAATCACCGGGTTATTGATATCTTTTTTGCCGGCCCGGTCAATATTATCCAGGGCACCCTGTACCAGTTCAAAGATTACAAATGGAGCGATAAGCAGGAGCAGCAGGCCGAAATATCTTCTGATGGCAGCCATGGTCAGTCATTTATTTTTTTATCAATACGATTTTCAAGATAGAGCACGCCTATTATCAAACATAGAAATGCCACGCCTATTGGATACCAGAGCCCCACTAGCGGATCCGAAGGATAGGTGGTAGTTAGCAATACACCAATGAATGGAACCAGTCCGCCGAAAACTCCATTGCCAATATGATATGGTAGTGACATGGAAGTATAACGGATCTTGGTCGGAAATAGTTCTACCAGGAAGGCAGCGATCGGTCCATAGACCATGGTCACATAAAGTATCAGAAGAAATACAAGTCCCACAAATTTCCAATAAGTGGAGGAAGGCAATTTTTTATTCGCGTACGTTATTTTCACACGGGCATCCTGGTATTCTCTTATGGTAAGGTCCACAGCTAGTGTATCGGCCCTGCTTACATTGGCCACCATACCGTTATCATAAGTAATGATCTTATCAGTACTATAAACTGAATCTTTTCCCTGGTTGAGTAATTCATTTTTTGATTTAACCAGCTTTTCTTCTTTTATACCCATCAGGTTCGCATTAGTATCATTCAAAAAACTACTGAAGATCGGACGGTAGCTAAGAATAGCCAGCAGTAGTCCCAGCATCATGATCCATTTTCTTCCAATGCGATCACTGAGCCAGCCCCAGAAAATAAAGAAAGGTGTGGCCAGTGCTATTCCCCATAAAAGAATGGTACGACTTTCTGCAAAACCAAGAAAACATTTTGTCTCCAGAAAATTCTGCGCATAAAACTGACCCGTATACCAAACTACTCCCTGTCCCATTACAGCACCAAACAGGGCCAATAAAACCAATTTAAAATTCGTCTTATGTCTAAAACTTTCCTTGATAGGATTTACGGACGTCTTGCCCGATCTTTTTAATTCCGTAAAGAGAGGAGATTCCTTCATCTTCATCCTTATATAAATGGATACGCCCACTAATAATATGGATATCCAGAAAGGGATTCGCCATCCGCCCCATTCTGCATTGAAGAACGAGTCACTGGTATTTGATTTTACCAGCAAAATAACTCCCAGTGCAAGAAATAATCCAAGTGTGGCAGTGGTTTGAATCCAACTTGTATAGAAGCCGCGATTTTTTGGCGAAGAATGTTCGGCAACATAGGTAGCAGCACCTCCATATTCACCTCCAAGGGCCAGACCCTGTATTAATCGGAGAACAAGAACAATAATAGGAGCGGCAATGCCAATCGTATCATGACCGGGGACACAACCAATAAGAAATGTGGAGCCACCCATTAGTACCAATGTAAGCATGAATGTATGTTTTCTTCCCACCAGGTCTCCCAATCTTCCAAATACCAGGGCACCGAAAGGGCGCACAATAAAACCCGCAGCGAATATGGCCAGTGTACTCAATAATGCGGCTGTTGGATTTTCTTTTGGAAAAAATTTAGATGAAAGGGTAGTAGATAACATTCCGAAGATGTAGAAATCATACCATTCGATCATCGTGCCCACAGAGGATGCTCCAATGATCGAGGAGATACTGTTGGTTTTGTTCATAGGATTAAGATAGGAAATTCTTAAAAAATCCAATGTTTTCAATATCATTCCTTAAAATCAACCTGTTTCGTACATTTAGCCAAAAGAACGAGAATGCCATATCCCTTTCAGATCACCAGCCTGGATCAGTATCACCAGGATTACAAAAAAAGCGTTGAAGACCCCGAATCTTTCTGGGGAACGGTGGCTGAAAATTTTCAATGGAAGAAAAAATGGGAGAAAGTACTGAACTGGAATTTCAAAGAACCAAAGATCGAATGGTTCGCCGGCGGAAAATTAAATATCACAGAAAATTGCATTGACCGTCACCTGGCTGAAATGGGTGAGAAGCCCGCTATCATTTGGGAACCTAACAATTCTGAAGAAAGAACACGCATCGTTACTTATAATCGTCTTCATAAAAGGGTTTGTCAGTTTGCACAGGTATTGCGCAACAATGGGGTGAAAAAAGGAGATCGTGTTTGTATTTATATGGGCATGGTACCTGAACTGGCCTATGCCATTTTAGGTTGCGCAAGAGTAGGCGCTATTCATAGTGTGATCTACGGTGGGTTTAGTGCACAAAGCATTGCCGACAGATTGGAGGATGCCCAGGCCGAATATATTGTTACCTGCGATGGCGCTTATCGGGGCGGAAAAGATATTCCTCTAAAATCGGTTATCGATGATGCGCTGATAGGAAATAAAAAAGTAAAACGCGTTATCGTCTATACCCGTACGCGAACCCCGGTCTCTATGATAAAAGGAAGAGATGTTTGGTGGGAAGATGAAATGGAATATGCCGAAGCCCAGGTGGAAAAACAGGGAGTTGTTTTTTTTCCAGCGGAGGAAATGGATTCAGAAGATCCACTGTTTATATTATATACCTCCGGAAGTACAGGTAAACCTAAAGGAGTGGTGCATAGTTCCGCAGGCTATATGGTATGGGCCACTTATACATTTGTAAACGTTTTTCAATATCAGCCTGGTGAAGTCCATTTCTGTACAGCCGATATTGGCTGGATAACCGGGCATAGTTATATCGTCTATGGTCCGCTGAGTGCCGGCGCTACTTCGCTGATGTTTGAAGGAATTCCTACCTGGCCCGATGCAGGAAGGTTTTGGGAAATTGTAGAAAAATATAAAGTCAATATATTATATACAGCACCCACCGCGATCCGTAGTTTAATGGGCTTTGGTGATGATCCACTGAAGGGAAAGGATCTTTCCTCTCTTCGTATACTTGGTACCGTGGGTGAACCGATCAATGAGGAAGCCTGGCATTGGTATGATGAAAAAGTAGGACATAAAAATTGCCCGATCGTAGATACCTGGTGGCAAACAGAAACCGGTGGCACAATGATTTCAAACCTGGCAGGAGTAACACCCGCTATTCCAAGCTGGGCCAGTTTACCAATGCCCGGTGTTCAACCCGTACTGGTAGATGAAAATGGAAAAGAAGTAACTGAAAAAGATGAGCATGGTCATTTAAAAGGAAATCTCTGTATCAAAGCACCATGGCCGGGAATTCTGCGTACTACTTATGGAGATCATGATCGTTGCCGTAAAAATTATTTTGCCACCTATGAAAATCTTTATTTTACCGGTGATGGGGCGCTAAAAGATGAAAAAGGAAATTACCGTATCACGGGTCGTGTGGATGATGTGCTGAATGTAAGCGGACATCGTATTGGTACCGCCGAAGTGGAAAATGCTATCAATATGCATGCGGGTGTAGTGGAAAGTGCGGTAGTGGGTTATCATCATGATATAAAAGGTCAGGGTATTTATGCCTTTGTGATCTTCCAGGGCAGACATATCAATGATGAAATGACAAGGCAGGATATTCTGCAAACTGTTTCAAGGATCATCGGACCAATCGCTAAACCGGATAAAATTCAATTTGTAACCGGACTTCCGAAAACGCGCAGCGGTAAGATCATGAGAAGGATACTTAGAAAGATCGCGGAAGGAGAATTAGATAGCCTGGGTGATACTTCCACTCTATTGGATCCGGCTGTAGTAGATGAAATAAAAAATAATCGCCTTTGACAGCGCATAACACATTCCGCCAACAAGTCAAATCCGCTTTACGCTGGATTGGATGGGCCGTATTAGTACAACTTTTGCTGATAAATATCTGTGCGGCACTTTATGCCTATAAGCTTTCTCATTTTTATGAATCGGTAAATGAAGCGCCATTTGAAGAAAGTAATATATTCAGTCGCTCCTGGAGAATCTTCTCCGGTCCTAAATACGCTAAGCAGCATGTAGATGAAAAGCCATCCTTTGTAACAGAGGAAGTGGATCTCACTTTAGGTAATGGTACGCATATAGGGGGTTGGTATGGCCGGGCCTCCGACTCTGCCCTGGGAACCGTTATTTTCTTTCATGGAATCGGTGGAAATCGTAACAGCCTTGAAGATGAGGCTGCCGCCTTCATAAGAAAAAATTATAATGTGCTGCTCATGGATTTTAGGGCCCATGGCAACTGCAGTTCTTCCACTACTACAATAGGATACCGTGAAGGGGAAGAAGTGATAAGAGCTTACGAAAATATCCAGGTAAGAGGGGAGAATAATATTTTTTTATATGGAAGCTCAATGGGCGCAGTATCTGTGCTTCGTTCGCTATATGAACATGATCTTAAACCCAGCGGGGTGATCCTGGATATGCCATTTCTTTCTTTGCAGGATTACCTTAAAGCAAAGGCACGTATACTTGGTTTTCCCAATCAGCCTTTTGCTTTTCTTACAACATTCTGGATGGGGGTAGAAAGGGGGTTCAACGGATATAAGCATAACAGCGCTCGTTATGCGAAGCAAGTGAAATGCCCGGTCTTAATGCAATGGGGTAGCCTTGATAATTTTGTCCTGAGGAATGAAACAGAAATCATATTTGATGCCATAGCATCTGAGAAAAAGAAGCTCGTAGTTTACAATGGGGCCTTTCATGAATCTTTTTTAAGACGAGATCCGCTGAAATGGAAACTGGAGACCGACCGTTTTCTTACAGAGAACAGCCATTGATCATTTTTTTATGGTCACATTGGTACTTGCCTTCACATAATTATAGATCTCACTCACATCCATATTTTTCATGGAAATACATCCTTCGGTCCAGTTTGTGTAGTGATCTATTACAAAATCTTCATGTGGCCAGGTGCCATGAATACCGATTCCCCCGCCAATATTGGCATTCGCAGGTATCTCTCCTTTTTGCTTGCGTACATTGAATCGGTCATAACTATCTTTTGTAGGATAATCCAGGCTCATGAACCGGCACCATTTATCATGTATTCTTTTTGCCGTAATATGAAAACTTCCTTCAGGAGTGTTCTTATCTCCCTGCATTTTTTTATCACTTAATGTACTGTTGCCAAATACAACCGGGTAAGTAGCGAACCATCCCTTTTGATCATATATACTCAGTTCATAATCGGATTTGTCGATCACGATGGAAATATTTCCAATTGGCCCACTGGCCATATCGGGCCGCTTATAGCTAAAATCGCGATGCATGTTATGAACTGACTTACTGGCCAGAATGGTGCTGCCCAGAAAAAGGGTACTGAGGATGAACACACGTTTCATTTGCTGCATTTTCAGAGTGATTGGGATGCTGTTGAAGAATGGTAAGTCGCTATCAACAGAAGAGAAAACGCAGCAGCAGGTTGGATTATTTTATGATGTGGATATGTTTTAACATTAAGTTGAGAGGTTGAGCGCTTCGCTGTTGAGAAGTTGAGCGACCACCCAAGCTATTCGGGTATTCACTCAACTTCTCAACCTCTCAACAGCTCAACTTGTATATATCACCAATTACTCAGTCTGAATCCAAAATTATACGGCGTAATATCCAGTCCGCGCGAATACATATTCTTCATGGCGTAAGAACCATAGAAGCGTACAGGGCCCAGGGAAATTTCACCTACATAAGAGAGTTTCCATTTTTCCAGGTCGAAATCGTCCTTGGACTTTTTCTTTCCCTCATCAGAGGTTACGGTCTTGTTACGGGATGCATATAGATAACCTACACTTATACCACCACTGAAACCAAATCCATTGTGTCGGCGGGGCGTTAAATTCAGATTCAACATTACCGGAACGGTTAGATAATCTGCCGCCAGTTTATTTTTATCATAACTGCGACCAGCTGTTAGGTCATAACTGATCACTGGAGGATTGGCCAATGCAGGAGGATTGGCATTATAGCGGATAGGTTGTTTATAGAAATAATTATTCAGCTCCAGACCCAACCCATATTTAAGATTTAAAATATGTTTTGCCACATTTAGTCGCTGCATGAAAAACCATACGTTCACATTACGCGATCTTCCGGTTTTAGTTTCCAGCCAGCTGCTGTTAGCACCGGGAGCATAGGCCTGTGCTGCCACACTGGTATAATTGGTATTGTCTGTATAATTCGACCATCCCAGATCAAAGATCCACCAGTTTGTAGAAATATTTGAGTTTTCCACTTTCTTCCGGGAAGAGATGCGATAATCGCGATCATGAATGATTTGTCTTTCCTTACTGCCGGCTTTCTTTATAATGGTAATACCGCCGATATGGATCGTGTCCGGTTTCTCATTCTTTGTGCTGTCTGTTTGTGCCATCGCGCTGATTGCGCCGCATATTAAGATTCCAAGGGTAAAGATCCTTTTCATTTTTTTCTTTTTGGTTCGTTGAATTATTTAAGATTGATCCGGAAACCGGCCACCAGCAATTTATCATTATCCGTTGCATCTGCATTAGTCCTTTTTTCAAAGGTTCGTACGATCGTCCGGAATATACCGCGGTGCCTGTTCTTTTTACCACCGTTCTCATCATCCGGCATTTCTTCATTTGGATTATAAGCGGCAGTCTTTATTTCAGACGAAGGAAGACTCTTATTTGTTACGTCAGTTACAGGTTTTTCAAGATTTGAATTTCGATTTTCTTCATCCGGTTTAGAATAGGCCAGTGCTTTTTTATCAATAGTTATTCGCGGATTATTCACAGGAAGAGGAAGATCATTGGAAGGTTTTTTCTCCTTTTCTTTGTTCAAGGCTATCGATTCCTTTTCAAAACTTACCGGTTTTTCATCTCTTAGCTTATTACCGGATGCTTTTTCTTTTTGAAAAGTTGCCAGAATGCCTGGCTGTTTTTTCTTTTCTTTCAGCAGATCTTCATTCATTGCAATTACCGGTGGTACCTCTGCTCCAGGTTTATTTTTTATCTGGTCAGGCTCTGCCACAGGGTTTACTTTATTAGTGCGGGCCAATGGTGTGCTGGTCCTTTTTTCTCTGACGCTATTATTAAAAATAAAAAACAGACCGAGTCCAATGGCCGCCAGTATAATGGCTGCTGCTATCCGGAAAAAGAAAACAGGGATTACCTTTCTTTCTTTTTCTTCTTTACGGTAAAGAATTTCTTTATTCTCAAATAAGATCGATTCAGGGACCAGTTTTATTTTCTGCAACCTGCCCCATTCGTCTCTTGCCCCTGGTTCTTCGCGCAGATATTCTTCTACCAGGACTTTTTCTGAAGCAGAAAGCTCTCCGTCCAAATAAAGCAAAAGCCATTCGGTTTGATTTCCCAAATGAATAAGTGTACTTCCTTTCCATAATTCTTCCTTGCCTGGAAATTCAAGACTGGTATCAGGCTGAAGTTTGAATTGCATCAGTTGATCCAGTTCTTCTTTAAGATCCGGGTACTGTGCCACGAATTCCTCCACAAGCCGGCGATCTTCCACGCTCAGCTCATTATCCATATAAAGGATAAAGCACTCTTCGTAATTATGGCGGTTAATAATCATTTTTATATTTCTTTCTAAACCTGCAGGCCCTAAGCCCTAAACTCTAAACCCTCAACTCTCAAATTACATTTTCAATTTTCACCAGGTATTCTCTCAATTGCAAACGAGCCCTGTGAAGATATACCTTCACCTGGCTTTCATTCAGGTCCATGATCTCTCCGATTTCAGCATAACTATAGCCTTCATAATCTTTCAGCATCACTAAAGATCGCTGTGTATCATTTAATCGGTAAAGTGCTTTATCCAGAATTTTTTTCAGATCATTCACCGGTTTATTCTCCACCTTGCTGTTTTCAGCAAATTCCTCTTTCAACTGAATTCTTTTCACCTTTCGGATATGATCTATCATCTGGTGATAGGCCACAGTAAATAAATATGATTTTGACCTTTTGCCATCCACCTCATTTCGGTTCTTCCACATTTTTTCAAACGCAGTCTGCACCACATCCCGGGAATCTTCTTCATTGCGAAGATTTTTCATGATGAATCGGTACACGTTATCCGCATACGTAGTTACACATTCATTATATTCTTTTTCAGTCATAAACAGCTGGTACGAAGGTAGGACGCAGTGCAGAGAGAAATGTTACAATTCGATTTGTATTTTGTTTAATAATTGATAATCATTGGTTTGTTGAGAGGTTGAGGGGTTGAGAGCCTGCCTGCCGGCAGGGTTGAGCGAACCCTTATTATAATTTGGTGATTCGCTCAACCAGGTCGAAGGCCCTCAACTTCTCAACCTCTCAACTTATCTTCGCTTTATGAATGAAAAATTGGTGCAACGCATTGAAACGGAACTAAGCGAGATCAAAGCTGCCGGACTCTATAAAACAGAAAGAGTGATCGAAAGTCCGCAGGGAGCGGAGATCATCGTTAACGGAAAAAACGTACTTAATTTCTGTTCTAATAATTACCTGGGCCTTTCCAGTCACCCTAAAGTGATCGAGGCGGCTAAGAAAGCCATCGACCATCGGGGTTATGGCATGAGCAGTGTTCGATTTATCTGCGGAACCCAGGATATACATAAAGATCTGGAGCAAAAAATATCTGCCTTTCTCGGAACCGAGGATACCATTCTTTATGCCGCTGCTTTTGATGCGAATGGTGGTGTGTTCGAGCCTTTATTCGGAGAAGAAGATGCTATTATTTCTGATGCATTAAATCATGCTTCTATCATCGATGGGGTAAGGCTCTGCAAATCGCAGCGTCTTCGTTACGAACATAATAATATGGAGGATCTGGAGTCTAAATTAAAAGAATCAGCGGCATCACGAAGTCGAATCATTGTTACCGATGGATCATTCAGTATGGATGGAACCATTGCGCAACTTGATAAAATAGTGGAGCTGGCAGAAAAATATGATGCCTGTGTGATGATTGATGAATGTCATTCATCCGGTTTTCTTGGAAAAACAGGAAGGGGCACACATGAATATCGCGGTGTAATGGGTAAGATCGATATTATTACAGGTACGCTGGGAAAAGCATTAGGTGGCGCTTCCGGCGGATTTACTTCGGGAAGAAAAGAGATCATTGAAATTTTGAGACAGCGCTCCAGACCATACTTATTCAGTAATACCCTGGCCCCTTCCATTGTAGGTGCTTCTATTGCTGTACTGGATATGCTAACAGAAACCACGCAGCTTCGCGATAAATTGGAAAGCAACACAAAATATTTCCGCAGTAAAATGACAGAAGCAGGTTTTGATATAAAACCCGGCGATCATCCTATTGTTCCTATCATGCTTTATGATGCAGTGCTGGCTCAAACCATGGCCGCCAAATTGCTTGATGAAGGTATCTATGTGATCGGTTTCTTTTTTCCTGTTGTTGCAAAAGGCCAGGCCCGTATCCGTGTGCAGATCAGTGCTGCGCATAGTGAGGACCATCTTGAAAAAGCAATCAGTGCCTTTACAAGCATTGGAAAACAATTATCTGTGATAAAATAACGTAGAACTACGATTAAATAATACCAAGTTTACCAGGAAATAATCCGTCAAACGCTATGAGAAGTAATAATAGGATTGTAAATTCGTTCTAAGAAGACTGATTTATTCTTCCCGCCAAAAATCCCCTGGAAAATTCCCTAATTAATTTGTTGATGCAGAAATCAAAAAAATGAAAAAATTCTTAGTTGGCCTAAGCCTGGCGGTAATGGTCATTTCCGTATTCACATCCTGCTCTGCAACAAAAAGAGATTGCCAGGGCGTAAGACATACAAAGCAGAAAGGCGGCTTCTATCTGTAAGATAAAACCTCTGAACATTTTAAGAATCCCGGATATTCCGGGATTTTTTATGCCTTCGAGAGCCTCAGGCACCATCTTTCGAGAGCCTAAGCTCTAAACACTCTAAACCTTCTCAACCTTCTCAACCCCTCAACTCTCAACCTTCTCAACCTCTCAACCTCTCAACTCTCCCTACCTTTGCCGCAAATTCCTCCCATGACCCGGTTTCTGTTCCTTTCCCTTTGCAGTTATTTTCTGATAAGTTGCAATACCAATAATGTGACTCAGGATAATAGCCTGAAGAAGTTTTTTGACGATAATAAAGTTGAAGGTTGTTTTTCCATGATGAACAATGGCACAGGCCAGTTCACCATTTATAACCTTTCCCGATATCGGGATAGCAGTTATCTGCCGGCTTCCACATTTAAGATCGTGAATTCTCTGATTGGCCTGCAAACAGGTCATATCACCAATGACAGCATGGTAATTCCATGGGATGGGATCAAGAGATGGAACGAAGATTGGAACAGGGATCTGACTATGTACCAGGCATTCAAAGTATCAGCTGTAAACTATTACCAGGAAGTGGCCCGCCGAATTGGAAAAGATACCATGCAACTTTGGCTGGATTCACTGCATTATGGCAATGCCCGTATTGGTGGAAAAGTTGATTCTTTCTGGCTGGATAATTCACTCAAAATAAAGCCCGATGAGCAACTGGGACTGGTGAAAAGACTTTATTTTAATCAACTTCCTTTTTTTAAAAGTTACCAGGAAATGGTGAAGAGAGCGATGATTCAGGAGGATAATACTAATTATAAGCTGGCCTATAAGACAGGGACAGGCTTTCGTGAAAACGGACATATCCTGTCCTGGATGGTTGGTTGGATCGAAGAAAATAAACATCCTTATTTCTTTGTCCTGAATATGGAATCTGCTGATCCTGATGCGCCGGTCACTAAATTCAGAAAGAAAATGTTGCAGGATATACTGACCCGGTTGGGATTCTTCAAAGGGAAGATGTAGATATACCTGATTAAACTGATAAATTAAAATCATCATTTAATAAGTGCAGGCAATGGCCTAATTCTTGTCTTTAAGGCCTGCAGTAACAGTATTCAGTGGAACTACATTTTCAATATCGATCCTATGCCTGGTTATTTCTGGGTTTGCTCCTTTTAGTGGCTTTACTCCTTTATACTTTATACTGGAAAAAAAGAACCAGCAAGCGAATTGGTGATGCACAACTGGTGAAAAAAATGATCGGCTATTATTCCGCTAATAAATTTCTCGTCAAATTCATTCTTGTCGGCATTGCATTTTCCATGGGCGTACTGTCTGTTATGAATCCTCGCAAAGTTGGAGGAACAGATAAAACGCAGAGAAAAGGTATTGATATGGCCATCGCACTTGATGTAAGCAAGAGTATGCTTGCCACCGATATGGCACCCAGCCGTCTTGACCGGGCCAGGCAATTGATTCAAAAACTGATGGCCACCATGCCGGATGATCGTATTGCTCTGGTGGTATTTGCAGGTCGTGCATATATGCAAATGCCTCTTACGTCTGATCATGGTGCGGCATCCTTATTTGTTAGTGCTGCTTCTCCTGATGCAGTTCCCCAACAAGGGACAGTTATAGCCGACGCATTGGAAATGAGTGCCAGGGTATTTGATCCGTCAGAGAAAAAATTCAAATCTATTCTTCTTATCTCTGATGGAGAGGATCATGATCCTGGTGCAGTGCGAAAGGCGGCAGAACTTGCCGAACAGGGAATTATGATCAACACAGTGGGTATTGGCTCTTTAGAAGGATCCACCATTCCTGATCCTGCAACCGGGGAGCCAAAAAAAGATGCAACGGGCAATATAGTAATATCAAAACTGAATGAAGAAGAGCTTAAAAATATTTCCCAGAAAACAAATGGCACTTATGTTCACCTCGCGACCACAGATGCAGCGGTGGCTGAATTGAAAGCTCAACTTTCTCAAATAGATCGTAAAGCATATGGAGATATTTCTCTAATGAACTTCACGAGTTATTATCCCTGGCTGGCTTTGGCTATGTTAATGTTCTTATTAGTTGAAAGTCTAATCACAGAAAGCCGCCGTCTTGATACAGAACGTAAAAAAGGACTGGCCGCATGAAATACACTCTACTCATTTTACTGATAATTCCTTTTGCTGCTCATTCGCAGCAAGGCAATGAATTGATGATAAGAGATGGTAATGATTATTATAAAAACCAGGAATACCTCAAAGCGGCTAATCAATATCAGAAAGCATTGCAGGCTGATCCCCATGATGCACGTGCTTCTTTTAATCTGGCAAATGCATATTACCGTCAGGAACAAAAAGTGGATGCGGCTAAATTACTGTCAGGCCTGTTACCGGAGGTGAAAGAAAAAGAATTAAAGAACCGCATATATTATAACCGGGGCGTCATACTTACTGATCAAAAAAACCTGGAAGAAAGTATAGAGGCATATAAAAACGCGCTCAGGCAGGATCCTACAGATATGGAGGCCCGTGAAAATCTGCAGAAGGCTTTGCTGGAACTGAAAAAAAAATCACCCCCTCCGCCTAAAGAAGAAAAAAAGGACAACAAAAAAAAACAACAGCAGCAAAAGCAGCCCCAGTCACAATTGAATCAGAAAGAGACCCAGCAAAGATTGCAATTGCTTCAGCAAAAAGAAAAACAGGTGCAGGAGCGTATTCAGCGGGAAAAGAATAAGGGTATAGGTGGCTCAAACAATAAGGATTGGTGATTGTTATTACCTTTGCCTCCTTAAGCACTCATGAAATTTTATTCCGAATCACTTACAAATTATAAACGTCTGATCACACGCGAAGTGAAGATCGGTGACCTGCTGCTTGGCAACGGTCATCCGATACGTGTACAGACTATGACCACCACAGATACCATGGATACCATAGCAACAGTGGAACAATCCATTCGTTGTATTGAAGCAGGTGCAGAACTGGTGCGCATCACAGCTCCTTCTAAAACAGAAGCCGAGAATCTTCGGCTGATACGCGATGAGCTTAAGAAGAGAGGCTATCACACACCTTTAGTAGCCGATATTCATTTTACACCTAATGCCGCGGAGATAGCTGCACGTATTGTAGAAAAGGTCAGGGTCAATCCCGGTAACTATGTTGACAAAAAGAAATTTGAGCAGATCGATTATACTGATGCCGAATATGCGGAAGAAATAGAAAGGATCCGTGATCGCTTTACTCCGCTTGTAAAGATCTGCCGCGAATATGGTACCGCTATGCGCATTGGTACTAATCATGGGTCACTCAGCGACCGTATCATGAGCCGTTATGGCGATACACCAATAGGCATGGTAGAAAGCGCGATGGAATTTTTGCGTATCGCGAGAAATGAATCCTACCACCAGATCATACTGAGTATGAAAAGCAGTAACCCGCAGGTGATGGTGCAGGCATACAGACTACTGATACGATCCATGTTCGATGAATTCGGTGAAATCTATCCGCTGCACCTGGGCGTAACAGAGGCAGGCGATGGAGAAGATGGACGAATAAAAAGCGCAGTAGGAATCGGCTCGCTGCTTGAAGATGGTATTGGAGATACAGTTCGTGTTTCACTTACTGAAGACCCGGAATTTGAAATACCTGTTTGCCTTGACCTTGTAAAAAGGTATTCTCCTTCGGCGGTACATAAAGGACTTCCTGTCATTCAAAAATTGCCCTACTCACCCTTTGAATATAAAAGAAGAGAAACATTTTCAGTTCATAATATTGGCCATCAAAATGTGCCCGTTGTGTTGGCCGATCTTAGTCGTATAGAAAAAATCACTCCCGAAGATCTTAAAAGTATTGGCTATACTTATGATTCTTCTCTTGATAAATGGAGCATCGGAGATGCGGCAGCGGATTGCCTGTTTACCGGACATCAGGTACTTGATTTTGAATTGCCCGGCACTCTTAAGGTAATTGTTTATCCTGCAACCTGGGAACAGGTAAGAGAGAAAACTAATTATTACCCCATCTATAGTGATAAGGGTTATGTCGAGGCTAAACAAAAACATGTTTCCCTGAATTTTGTAATGGTTGATTGTTATAATGATGATACTTCCATCAATGATTATCCTTACCTGGATGAACTGGCAAATGATCCTGCTGTTGTTCTTTGTTTAAGTTCAACCAACACCAATGCCATGCAATCGTTGCGTCGAATGTTTATTGAACTGATGGAAAGAGGGATAAAAAATCCTGTTATCCTTATCACAGACAGTCAGGGAAAATCTCCCGATGAGCATCTTATTCATTTTGCCACTGAAACCGGTGCGCTTTTACTGGATGGAATGGGAGATGGTATTTGCCTGGGCTATGGCACTGCCGCCCAAATGGAAACATTAAAGGCAAAGGGACGTACTTATCTGCAGGTAAATAATATTTTTCAGTTCACAAACAATACGGCTTTCAGTATTTTACAAGCCACGCGAACAAGGATATCAAAAACAGAATATATTTCATGTCCCAGTTGTGGCCGCACGTTATTTGATTTGCAGGAAACCACTGCCCGCATACGATCAGTTACCCATCATCTCAAAGGAGTGAAGATCGCTATCATGGGCTGTATCGTAAATGGTCCCGGGGAAATGGCCGATGCTGATTTTGGCTATGTGGGCTCTGGTCCGGGCAAGATCACATTGTATAAAGGAAAAGAGATCATGAAGAGAAATGTAAACAGCGAAGTGGCTGTAGATGAACTGATCGAATTATTGAAAGAACATGAGGCCTGGATCGAACCTTAAAATTTGCTATGCAGAAAAAATTCTTTCTTTGCGTTTTCTTCCTCGCCGTATTCATTGATCTGGTAGCAATTTCTGTTGATAATAGATCCATTCAGTTTATAGTAAAGCCACTGATCCTGGTATCGCTGATCCTTTATTTTATATTTCAATCGGGGAAGGGTGAAAGAAATCTTCGAAATTATTTAGGTGGTGGCCTGCTATTTTCACTTTTTGGGGATATTTTTTTGATGTTTGATACAGATCCTCCATTTTTTCTTTATGGACTTTCTGCTTTCCTGCTGGCACATATATTTTATATTATATTTTTCTATTCCATACTGCGAAAAGAAAAAGTTCATGCTGCCCTTTTTTTATTTATTTTGGTCGCCATTTATTATTCGGCATTGATTTTTATTCTTTATCCGGTCTTAGGAGAGATGAAATTGCCTGTTTTAATTTATGGATTCATCATAAGTACCATGTTTGTACTGGCGTTGCATATGACTCGTATGAAATATAGTCTGGCCGGCAAATGGATGGCAGCCGGGGCCTCATTCTTTGTGCTTTCCGATTCCATGCTTGCCTTCAATAAATTCTATCAGGCATTTCCGCTTGCTGGCATATTTATCATGCTGAGCTATGCAGCCGCTCAATTTTGCATATTGACAGGCGGACTTTATTATTTAAATAAAAAAGTAAAAATTCAAATATGAAGGAAACTGATTTCCTCGTAATTGGTTCTGGTATTGCGGGACTTACCTATGCGCTGAAAGTGGCGCATCAATTTCCTGAAAAAAAAGTGACGGTCATTACCAAGGCTTCTGCGGATGAGACCAATACAAAATATGCCCAGGGTGGTATCGCGGTTGTGAATGATCCGGAGAATGATAGTTTTGAAAAACATATTGAGGACACCCTTATTGCCGGGGATGGTCTATGCAATGAGAAAGTTGTGGAGATCGTTGTGAAGGAAGGACCGGAAAGGGTACAGGAGATCATCGACTGGGGAGCAAGATTTGATAAAGAATCGGATGGAGATTATAAAAGAGGAAAAGAGGGGGGACATTCTGAGTACAGGATCCTTCATCATAAAGATGTTACCGGCCGCGAAATGGAAAGGGCACTTATTGAAGCTGTGGCCCGACAAAAAAATATTGAATTTATTAAACATTGTTTTGTCATTGACCTGATCACGCAGCACCATCTTGGCTACCTGGTCACTAAATCTACTCCCGATATAGAATGTTATGGGGTATATATGCTCAACCTGCATAGTAATCAGGTGGAGAAGATCCTCGCAAAGATCATTTTACTTGCTACCGGGGGTAATGGGCAGATATATCGTACAACGACTAACCCTTCCATTGCCACAGGTGATGGCATCGCTATGTATTATCGTGCAAAGGGTAGAATTGAGAATATGGAATTTATTCAGTTTCATCCTACCGCTCTCTATGAACCAGGTATTCGCGGACAAGCCTTCCTGATTACAGAAGCAGTTCGGGGTGATGGAGGTATTTTGAGAAATAAAGCCGGAGAGGCCTTCATGGAAAGATATGATGAGCGAAAGGATCTTGCTCCCCGTGATATTGTGGCCCGTGCTATTGATAGTGAAATGAAAAGAACGGGTACAGAACATGTCTGGCTGGATTGCCGCCATTTTGATCGTGAAAAATTCATTGAGCATTTTCCAAATATTATGGAGAAATGTCTCTCTATTGGTATCGATATATCAAAGCAAATGATCCCGGTGGCACCTGCGGCGCATTATAGTTGCGGAGGAGTGAAGACGGATGATTGGGGTCGCAGTTCGATCCGCAATTTATATACTTGCGGAGAATGTGCCAGTACTGGTTTGCATGGAGCGAATCGGCTGGCAAGTAATTCCCTTCTGGAAGCAATGGTATTTGCTCATCGTTGTTATCTCGATAGCGCTCAAAAAATTGATACTATTCAATTCAATCAGGCAATACCCGACTGGAATGCCAAAGGCACTACCGATCCAAGAGAAATGATCCTTATAACACAAAGCCTGAAAGAATTGCAACAGGTGATGAGTGATTATGTGGGTATCGTAAGAAATGATATTCGTCTGCAAAGAGCCATGCGCCGCCTTGATCTTCTTTGGGAAGAAACAGAACGCCTTTATCAGGCAAGTTCTTTGTCTACCGAATTAATGGAACTGCGTAATATGATAACCGTGGGATATCTGGTGGTAAAAGGTGCCAGCTTTAGAAAGGAAAGCAGGGGACTTCATTACAATACAGATTATCCAATGTGTAGCGAACTGGTACAGAACATAGTCTTGTAATTATCTTTGCCAAATGTATTACCTCTATTATAGTTTATTGTGGTTGTTCTCTTTATTGCCACTAAGAGTGCTTTACTGGATCAGTAATGGATGTTATTATATCCTTTTTTATATGGTCAAATATCGCAGGGAGGTGGTGATGAAAAATCTCCTGATCGCTTTTCCGGAAAAAACGGAAGAAGAAAGATTGGTTATAGCAAAAAAATTTTACAGAAATCTCACAGATACATTTCTGGAAACCATTAAATCAGTTTCTGCACCGGGTCTCGCTGCTAGAAGAGTAAAAGCTAACTGGAACGTAGCCAATAATTTCTATGATTCAGGAGAAAGTGTGCAGCTGCACCTTGGTCATAATTTCAATTGGGAATGGGCAAATTTTTCTCTGGCCAAAGGGTTGGCTCATAAAGTGCTGATCGTTTATATGCCTATGACCAATAAGACCATGGAAAAATTATTCTTCAATCTGAGAAAACGTACGGGCATTCATCTGTTAAAGGCTACGGATATGCGAAATAGTTTTGAACCTTTTCGTCGTCAGCAATACCTGTTAGCACTGGTGGCTGATCAGAATCCCGGTCATCCTGGTAATGCATGGTGGATCAATTTTTTTGGAAGGCCGACTCCATTTGTAAAAGGACCGGCAAAAGCTGCTCTTACTAATAAAACTAAAGTGGTTTATTGTTTTATTCATAAACCTAAAAGAGGGCATTATGAGGCTGTTCTCTCTGTTCCTGATATTGATCTGGAAACCTGTACGGAGCAGGAGCTAACCATTCATTTCGTACGATACCTGGAAGATATTATCCGCAAATACCCAGACATGTGGCTCTGGAGCCACCGAAGATGGAAATGGAACTACGATCCTTCTTTTGGACCGGTACTCAATACCTGATAGATAAATTTCTGTTGGTAGGGATCTCCAGATCCGTATTTACTTCTTCTTCCTCAAGGTCAGATAATCCAGGAAGTAGATCACTTTAATGGAGATATTATTATTATCATCCACCTTCATGGTATTATTAAAGTTTTTGAAATATCCATCCGATACGGTCCGGTTGAAATCATAGGCTGCATCTTTCCATACAAAATTCAGGAAACTTCCGGGAGCAAACTGCCAGGTAAATACCGCATCTATATTAAAGGCATTGTAATTCTGGTTCACATTGCCGTTAAAGCTTCCGTTATGCTGCAACTTGCCATTTTCCATTAAGGTGAAGAATTCTTTGTTATCTACCTTGCTCCAGTAGTGGCGCACACGGGTATTCAAATTCATTTTATCATTGAAACTGAATTTAATATTTATTAAATTCTCCACACTTTGTATGTCGCGCTTTCCAAAGATCACATCCTCACCAGAGAAAGAGGCGAAACCAACATTATTATTCTGAGGGGCCAGCGTAAGTGAATAGTTCACTGAAAGTTTCTTGCTGAAGCGATAACGTGGAGAGATATTTATACTATAATATTCGCTACTGAATAAGTTTCGCTTTACATACATCAGCTCTGTGGCCAGTTTGAATTTTTTGGAGTTATTTGTTTCCCCCCATATGGAAACGAAATAATCCGACCAGCCTTTGAACACACGGCCTGCTTTTCTTGCTTCATAGAAATTATTATTCTCTGGTTCATAACCTAACAGGCCGCCTACATTCCATAGATTCTTCAATTGACCATTCAGGTTCATATTGAAATTGGCATTTTGATAGGCTGTTGGTTTCAATCTTCTTGAATAATATGCGTTGAAGTTTAAAAATATATTATTAAATATTTTTCCGGGCTTGGTCCATCTTCTTCCTATCCACATGAAATGATCCAGGTAATTTGTGAAAGTAAAATAACCCAGGTCATTACTATTGAATTTCTCATTGGTCAGTTCCTGTCCTACCTGGAAATTAAAATGGCCACTGGTTTTAGAGAAATTGAAACTATGATTGTATCCCGTTTGATTTTCTTTGTTTGGAAGATAGCCGAAAAGTGTGCTGGTTGCCAGTTTGCCGCTCACATTATACATGTTCTTTTTATCATTAATACTAAAGAGTGCGGCGGTAACATTCGCATCATAATCGCCACCGCTTCTCCAAACATTAGTATTTACAAGCGAAATACTTGAATTATGCTTTAAGGTCTGATCAAGCACGAATACATTATAATTGGTCAGTGGGTCTACAAGCTGTTTGCGGGTATCTCCAGTAGTAGAATTTTCAATTGTTGCATAACGGTTATTGGTGACTGCATTCAGCACGCCTATTCCAAGTCCTTTGTTTGTTCTGCCTGAGATCTTAGTGGCATTGATCAATTTTGATTCAGAAGGGTTCTTTACTATTTTTTCTTCCGGTTGCATACCATCGTAAGCAGAATGAACCAATACCGGATCAATTCCTATACGTCGCGCGTAAAAGAGATTCCCTTTAGTAAACAGCTCTGTTCCTTCTGTAAAGAAAGGGCGGTTCTCTGTATATTTTATTTCAAATGGAGTAAGATTAAGTACGCGGTTATCACTTTGTACTTGTCCAAAATCGGGCACCAGTGTGGCATCCAGTGTAAAGGCCTGGTTGATCCCGTATTTAACATCTAATCCTCCGTTTATACTATTCTTCCAGCTTTTTTCACCTGGTACCGTGGATGGAAAGTGATTTACATTGGCTGCTATATAGGGAGAAAACTGCAAACGCAAGGGTGGTTTGATATTTGTTATTCCTGTCCATAGTGCTTCCTGGGTCAGAAATCCATTTACATTCGGATCGATAGGGTTCCAGGTATATTGTTGCTCGGTCTTTCTTCTTCTTCGCGTGATATTCAATCCCCAGGTCTGTACTTCTTTTTTCCCAAACCTTATTGCAGAATAGGGAATGAACATCTCAAAACTCCAGCCATCATTGTGAATGACAGCCCCACTCTTCCATACACCGTTCCAGGAAAAATCCTCGCTATTACCATTTGGATTGGGCCACATCTTGGCATCCCATTGTTCGCCTAAAGGGGTTACGAAATATTCAAAGCCGTTTTGCTTGTCATTATACGTATCAAGAATGAGTCCGATATAATCATTGGTACCCATTCCATCACGACCGGTAAGTTCTGATGCAATACTGTCCTTGGTACGCTCATAACAATAGCCACCAAAATAAATTCCTTCATCATCATATAACAAATAACTCACGGTGCGTGTCTGGGCAGGTTCTTTTCTGCCAACGACGGGGCGAAATTCCACCAGGTCCGACATAACAGGAGCGTCCTTCCAGGCGGCATCATCAATGATGCCATCGATCTTAATAGGAAGGGTTGTTCTTTTGGCAGGTAATGTACGCGGACTGGCTGATTGGGCGGATAGGTATTGACAGAACAATACCATCGCGCCCATGAGCATGCTGGTTTTGCATTTCATGGCTATACTTTTTTTGGCTATCGAGAACTATAATTTGACGCAGCTGATCTGGAAAGGTTACTGTTACTGCAAACAAACTACTAAGCTCTTCGTATTTCAAAAGTATAGTGACGAACCATTATTATTTCTCTGATTGGGTTGATTGGTAAAATAGAAAAGACGAATGGCGAAAAAAAAGGGACGTTAACTTTTCATTGGCAAAAAAAGAACCGGTCTCTCGACCGGTTTCTTATAATTATTTTATTAACTCCTAATTTTCCTGAGCCTGAAATTTCCAGACTCCTGTCTCCTAACTCTTAACTCCTAACTCTTTCTTTATTTCCGCCTCTTTTTCCAATTTTATCTTGGACCAGCCCCCCAATATATTTCTCAGGTTATGGATGCCCTGACGTTTTAGTATTGAAGCCGCGATCACTGAGCGGTAACCGCCCCCGCAATGCACATAAATATTCTGATCTTCTTCAAATGCGGCAACATTTATGGGATCAAGTAAAGTCTGAACGGGAAAATTTATAGCGTCTTTCAAATGTCCATCAGCAAACTCTGTTTCTTTTCTAACATCCAGTACAACCAGCCTATCATCATGCTTCTTGTCCATCATTAGTTCATCTGCCTCCACATCAATGATAAGGTCAATAGCCTCACCTGCTTTCTGCCACGCTTCAAATCCTCCTTCCAGGTATCCTTCCATTTTATCATAACCCACTCTTGCAAGTCGCACCAGGCTTTCTTTTTCTTTTCCCGGATCTGTTACCAACAGGATGGGTTGATCAAAAGAAAGAATGGTTCCTGCCCATTCCGCAAAACGGCCATCAAGTCCTATGCTGATCGCATTAGGAACAAAACCATGCGTGAACTTCGTAGAATCACGGGTATCGAGAATGATCGTGTTTTCTTTGATCCTTTTTTTAAACTCTGTAACACTCAACGCATTCATTCCTTTTTCCAGCACCAGTTCAAGACTATCATATCCTTCTTTATTGATACGGGCATTCACCGGAAAATAGGGTGGTGGCGCTGCGATGCCATCAGTTACTTCCTTAATAAAAGCTTCTTTGGTTTCCGCTTTCATGGCATAGTTAAACTTCTTTTCATCTCCTATGGTACTGAAATTACTTGGACCGAGATTTTTTCCGCAGGCTGATCCGGCACCATGTGCGGGATAAACGATCACATCATCTGCAAGTGGAAATATTTTATTATGCAAACTCTCATACATCATTCCGGCAAGATCATGCATGGTCATATTACCCCTTTGTGCAAGGTCCGGACGACCTACATCGCCCACGAATAAAGTGTCTCCGGTAAATACACAATTATCTTTTCCCGATTCATCCTTCAATAGATAGCAACTGGATTCCATGGTATGCCCGGGCGTATGCATCACCTCGATGGTCAGGTCACCAATTTTGAACTGCTCCCTATCTTTTGCTACATGAACTTTAAATTTTGCTTCCGTATTAGGTCCGTATACTATGGTCGCACCGGTAGCATTTGCCAGGTCAATATGACCGCTCACAAAATCTGCATGAAAATGGGTTTCAAAAATATATTTTATACTCGCTTTCCTTTCATTTGCTAATTGCAGGTACTCATCAATATCACGAAGCGGATCGATCACTGCCGCCTCTCCATTACTTTCAATATAATAAGCTGCTTCGCTGAGACAACTGGTGTATAATTGTTTGAGGAACATATATAAGTTTTATAAGTGCAAAATTACCAGAATAAACATAAAAAAACCCTCCCTGCTTGTACAGAGAGGGCCATATTAAATCTAATCACAATTAGTTTAACAGTTCTTCAACTATATGATTCAATTCTTTTAATCTATCCGTATTTATTGAATAATAAATGTACTTGCCATCCCGGGTGGTTTTTACAAAACCTGCCTTCCTCAGAATAGCCAGATGCTGTGAGGCTACAGATTGCTCCAGACGTAGCTTTACATAGAGCTCAGTAACGGTGATCTTACCGCTCTCATCTATCTGTTTTAAAATTTGCTGTCGAAGTTTGTGGTTTACAGCCCTGAGAATCAGAGCCGCTTTTTTAATATTTATGAGGTCCACCTTAATGGGCTCATTTACACTGTTTCCATTTTGCCCTTCCTTTTGGGGGCTACCATTAAGGACCAACGCCGTGGTATTATTCATAATCGCCTGTTTTTAAAGGAGTGGGTATAAACTATCCACTACCAGTTCAATAAATAGTTGATAATCAGAGATTAATCGCTGTCTGGTTGGGTGGAAGAGTGAAAATCCTTTAAGTACTGCGGTTCTGTATACGCAATATCGGAAAAATTTCCATTCTTTAATTCATTCTCTGCCAATGATATCAAAGACAAGGCCAAAGTATCAACTATAGTAAATGAGGCACGGCTGTTTCTTAATAGTGGCCTTAGCTTCTCTGCGCCATTACCGCAAAAAAGAATCTCATGTTTTTCAAGCAGGGATTCAAAATATTCTACATTCAAAATCATTGCCTTTGGGTCAAGTTGCTTTTTTAGATCAAGGTCATAAATGGCCATAAACACTTCCATACGTCGGGCATCTATCATAGGACAGATATAATCTATTGCTTTTTCTTTTACTGAATGGGCCATTACATCCAGGGTGCCCAGGCAAAGCAGGGGAACTTTTAACGCATAACAATATCCCTTAGCGGCAGATAATCCCACTCTTAATCCGGTATAGGATCCCGGGCCAATGGTTACCGCCACGGCTTTCAATTGAGATAAATTGATACCGTTATTTTTTAGCAGGTTATTTACTGCCAACTGAAGCCAGGAAGCATGATTCTTCTGTTCGTTGTTTTCGATTACATCGACAAGTTCTCCATTATGCGACAAGCAAACAAGGGCATTATCTGTGGAAGTATCTATTCCTAAGATGAAGCTCATAAATTTTCAGCCCTCCTTTTAAGCAATTCCGCGGGCCGGTATCTCTCTTCTTTTTCAGCCAACAGATTTAATAATGCATAAATTCTTGAGATACCGATCTTTTCGGCCCATTCAAAAGGTCCCAGGGGATAATTAGTTCCCAGCTTCATTGCCGTATCAATGGAATTTTCATCCGTTACTCCTTCACCTGTCGTGAAAAATGCTTCATTAATTATCATGCTGATCACGCGTGCCGATACCAATCCGGGTACTGGTTTCACCCATTCCAATTTTCTATTTAATAAACCAGCGAGTTGCTCTGCTTTTTCTTTCAGTTTATCATCGCCACCAGCCTCCAGTAAATCTCTTTCAAGAAATCCCGGCCAGCCATTAATAATAATGGTAGGATGATCTGGCTTCGCTATATTAAATTCAACAGCGTTAATAAATAACAGTGGGGGAGTGATAGCTGACCAGCTTTTGACCCTATCCGCCGTATTGTCAAATAAAAGATCCATGTAAATATCTGCTTCTTCAACAATAGCCGGCACAGAAATACGAATGATCTCCAGTTCGGGGGAGATGCCATATTTCATCAATTCGATGTATTGTTTTTCATCTGCCAGTAATGCCAGCCGCATTTATCTTATTTTTTGCAAAGAAAGACTATAAACCTAAATTGCCCCGAGTAAAATTTAGAGCTGCCATGGAAAAAACAACAATCACTACAACTCTTGCCCCCGCGCCTATAGGTCCCTACAATCAGGCTATTGCCAGTGGTAATATGCTTTTTATTTCCGGACAGATCTGCATTGATCCTTCTACAGGCACCCTGGTGAACGGGGATGTAAAAGAAGAGACCAACCAGGTAATGAAAAACCTGCGGGCCATTTTGCAGGAAGCGGGGATGAATTTCATGAATGTGGTAAAGACAACTATTTTTCTTACTGATATGAACCGCTTCGCGGAAGTAAATGAGATCTATGGCAAACACCTTGACCAGGATATGAATGGCGACCGGAATGGTTACCCTGCCCGCGAGACCGTACAGGTTTCGGCCCTACCTAAATTTGTAAATGTGGAGATCAGTATGATCGCCGTAAAATAAATTTTCAATAAATAAAAAAAGCCCCGGGTTTAATTCCAGGGCCTTTTTTTTATTCAATAAAGAAGAATCAGAAAGCTTTTTTCTTCCAGGAATTATTATCCCTGTTGAAATCAGGAAGTCTTTTCAGAGGATCGAGGTTCACTTCTTTTATCTCTGTAGTTGAAGGAACAGTAAAAGTATAATCGGCACCACGCTGCCATATTTCAACTGGCAGATCCAGTTTATATTCATTGCCATTAGTTTCTTTCACTACTACAGAAACAGGCATAGCCATTTTTTCCAGGTTAGAGATCGTGATCTCCGCGCCCTTGGCCATATCACCTTTATTATATTTTACTTCTTTTACGCTCTGGTCAAGTTTCCAGGAATTGAATACCCATGCTCTCCAGAACCAGGCAAGATCCTCACCTGAAACATTTTCCATAGAATGGAAGAAATCCCATGGTGTTGGATGTTTAAAGGCCCAGCGGGCCACATACTCACGGAAAGCCGCTTCAAAACGATCTTTACCAAGTACCACATCACGCAATACGGTTAACATCTGCCCGGGTTTCATATAAGCAGCAATGCCCAGATTATCCTGTTGTATCACATCAGGAATGGTAAACAAAGGATCCATTTTTTCTCCGAATGTATACTTTACCATGAACGGTGAATTTGGGTCATTGAAAAAACTTTGATCTTTGAATTCTCCATTATTGAATGCAGCAGTAGATCCATCATTGATGAATGTATTGAAGCCTTCATCCATCCAGGCATATTTCCTTTCATTACTTCCTACGATCATTGGGAACCAGGTATGCCCGAATTCATGATCGGTCACGCCCCATAAACCAGTACCTGAACCTTCATGACCACAGAATACGATACCAGGATATTCCATTCCTCCTACAATACCGGCCACATTGGTGGCAGCAGGGTAAGGGAACTCAAACCATTGCTTACTATAAAATTCAATAGCACCTTTTACAAACTCCGTTGAGCGCTGCCAGCCATTTTTCTTAATGCTTTCTAAAGGATAAACACTGATAGCCAGGCATTTTTTTCCGCTAGGCAAATTGATCCTGGCAGCATCCTGCACAAATGATTTTGATGCGGCCCAGGCTACATCACGTGCATTAAGTATTTTAAATTTCCAGGTAGTATTGGCGGTTTTGGGCCTTGAAGCAGGATCACCCACTTCTTTATCACTGCGAATGGTCACTGTCTTATCACTATTTTTTGCAGCATCCCATCTTTTCACCTGCTCTGCTGTATAACATTCTGAAGTATTGAGCAGATCACCTGAACCAACTACAATAAGATTGGAAGGAGCAGTAAGGGTGAAATCGATATCGCCATACTCAAGGTAAAACTCTCCCTGTCCTAAGTAAGGAAGTGTGTTCCATCCCTGTACATCATCATATACACATAGGCGTGGATACCATTGAGCCACTTCATAGATCCATCCGTTTTTAGTATTCAATCTTCCCATTCGGTCACTGCCGTATTCCGGAATGCTGAATTCAAAACTGATACTGATCTTTACTTTTCCTCCTGAAGATTTTAACTGGTCCTGTAACCATAACTGCATCCTCGTATCGGAGATATTATATTTTGGTGTGAAAGATTTTCCGTTGTATTCAGCGCTGATGCTTTTGATCACATCACCATCTGTGAATTTTGTATTGGCCCAGCGACCACCTTCGGCTGTTGTAGTGGCAGAAGCTCTTGAATCTTTGCGATAGATATTCTGATCCACCTGCAACCAAAGAAATTTCAAATTATCGGGACTATTATTTGTGTAAGTGATATCTACACTGCCTTTCACACTATGGTTTGTGGTGTCGAGGCTGGCTACGATCTTATAATCAGCGCGGTTCTGCCAATAGCGAGATCCGGGTTCTCCGCTGGCACTACGAAAATCATTTCCGGGATAAGGATAAAACTGCGGATTGAATGCCGCTTTATTATCATAATTCGAAACGGGTGCTACCTGTGCAAAAATGGTCACGGTCATCAGCAATCCGACCATGCCAAAACATAATTTCTTCATACGTAATTTCCTTTTATTTGGCGCGTAAGTTACTTTAAATTAGGAGAAGAGAACAGGGGAAAGAGGGTATTTGCATTTCGTTAAGAAGAAGGTTGAGGAGGTGGAGTACTCAACCGCCGAAGGCCTCAACTTTCTCAACCTCCTCAACTTTATCTAAACATCCCCTCCGCCACCGCCACGGCCTCCACCCTCCCCACATCCACCAGCCGGTCACCGGAATGATCATGGCCGATAATAAGATGTTCCGGAGCCAGCGCCAGGTAAACATCAATGATGGAGAATTTGCCTTGAAATCCCTTTTCTTCCATGAGACGGAAGATGTCATATTCAAAAACCACCACGCAACTATAGGCTTTAGGCTGAAGTTCCTTATGAGGTATAACAATGATCTCCTCACCCGTACTGGTGTTCTGCCATCCGCAGAGACGATCATTTGCATCGAGTAATAAATTCCGGGAGGATTTTCTATTACTGACCGCAAAACTGATCAGTGCTTTTTCTTTTTGATGTCTTTCCAATAGCTGGTCGATATTCAGGTCAGTAAGGAAATCAGCATTGACGCTTAAAAATGTTTCGCCTTCCGTAAATAATGATTTGGCATGAAGCAACCCACCGCCTGTCTCCAATAATTCATTGGTTTCATCACTGATTTGTATGGAAGAACCCCAGCCTTTATTTTCTTTTATATCAGTTTTTACCTGCTCAGCAAAATGATGCACATTGACCACCAGGTCCCTGATACCATATTGTTGTAAATATTCGATATTTCGTTGCAGAAGGGAACGACCATTCACCATGGCCAGCGCCTTAGGATGAGTATCGGTCCAAGGTTTAAAGCGAGTACCTAAACCGGCTGAGAAGATCATTGCTTTCATAAGGGTAAAGGATTTATCCAGTTCTTTTCATCCTGCACCATATGGGTTAGCTCGATCTTCACTTTAAATTTATTTTTTAAATGCCTTGCAAGGGCATCCGCGGCATAAACTGATCTATGCTGTCCGCCAGTACATCCAAAACTAACCTGCAGGTTTTCAAATCCTCGTTTGATATATTCCTGAACTGTAAGATCCACTATATCAAAAACTGAATTCA
>JBKJMI010000127.1:0-10823 GCA_046596515.1 Chitinophagaceae bacterium
GGTTTTGTACCCTCAATAGGATCCACCACCGCATTCACTCTTTGTATTCTTCTTTCTCCATTGGTAAATGTGCCGCTCTTCTCTAAAAATGAAGAACCAGGCAAGATCACGGTTGCCAGCTTCGCTGTCTCTGTCATAAATAATTCCTGCACCACAAATAATTCTAATTTATCAAGCGCTGCTAATACATGATGCGTATTGGGATCCGTCTGCGCCATATCCTCTCCTATCACCCAGATGGCTTTTAATTTATTATCCAGTGCTGCATCATACATCTGCGGAATTTTTAATCCGGCATGTATTGGAAGTTTTACACCATAGAAGGCTTCATATTTTTTATGATTTTCCGGATTGGTAACATCCAGATAACCTGCGCCCTGGTAAGGCTGACAACCCATATCGGCTGCACCCTGCACATTGTTTTGCCCTCTTAAAGGATTAACTCCCACACCTCTTCTTCCAATATTACCAGTGATCATCGCCAGATCCGCGATCAACATCACCGTAAATGTTCCCTGTGAATGTTCGGTTACGCCCAAT
Organism: Chitinophagaceae bacterium; assembly: GCA_046596515.1. Classification (GTDB taxonomy): domain Bacteria; phylum Bacteroidota; class Bacteroidia; order Chitinophagales; family Chitinophagaceae; genus JJ008. The sequence continues at coordinate 541 of JBKJMI010000127.1, forward strand.
CCATGAAATGACATGGCATTGGCGGCGGTTGCATATTCAATGGCAGCGGCTCTTACCTCTTCTCTATTTACACTGGTAAGTTGCTCCAGTTCATCAATATTAATAGCCAGAATATTTTTTCTGAAATCCTCATATCCTTCTGTTCTTGCTGCAATAAATTCTTCATCTTCCAACCCTTCCTTCACAATATAATAGAGCATCATATTCAGCAGCGCCACATTTGTACCAGGTCTTAACTGAAGAAAATGATCCGCATATTTTACCAACTCTGTTTTTCTTGGATCGATCACGATCAGTTTCTTCCCTTGCATAGCCGCCTGTTTGATCTTGGCCCCGGTTACCGGGTGCGCATCCGTAGGATTAGCGCCAATGATCATCATGCAATTTGTGTATTCCAGATCAATAATCGAATTAGTGGCTGCTCCTGTTCCAAAAGTTCGCTGCATGCCAATGGCGGTCGGACTATGACATACCCTTGCACAACTATCAATATTATTTGTTCCGATCACTGCCCGGATAAATTTCTGCATGATGTAATTCTCTTCATTTGTACCTCTTGCAGATGAAATACCGGCAATAGCATCAGGCCCATAGGTATTCTTTATTTCAGTAAGTTTATTTGCAATATGGTCATAGGCTTCTTCCCAGCTTGCTTCTTCAAATACACCATTCCTTTTTATCAGTGGTGTTCTGAGTCTGTCCGGATGGTTATAAAATGAAAACGCATAACGACCCTTTAAACAGGTATGACCACCATTGGCTGCTGCATCAAAAGGAGCCTGTATAGATTTTATCGTTCCGGCATTGACAGCTACATCCAGATTACATCCTACACCACAATAGGTGCAGACCGTTCTTACTTTCTTATCAAAGACTATCGATTTTGATTCAAATACATCGCTGATCGCGGAGGTAGGACAGGCCTGCGCACAGGCACCGCAACTCACACATTCACTTTCATTAAAACTAACATCTGAGCCTTTGATGATATGACTATCAAAGCCTCTTCCCGCCATGCTTAAAACAAATTGTCCCTGCACTTCATCGCAGGCCCTTACACAGCGAAAACAATTGATACATTTAGAAAGATCAGAGGTCATATACGGATGACTAAGATCTTTTTCTCGTCTCAAATGATTTTTACCTTCCGGATACCTTACATCTCTTATACCTACACGAGCTGCTACCTCCTGCAGTTCACAATTATTATTTACCTCGCAGGTCAGACAATCTAATGGATGATCAGTCAATACCAGTTCGATGATATTGCGCCGAAGTTTTTGTATACGAGTGGAGTCAGGATAAATATAAACCCCTTCGTTAACAGGTGTATGACAGGAAGCAAGGGTTTTCACCGGACCATCTTTCTTCAATGCCACATCTACTGAACAAACCCGGCAGGAACCAAATGGTTCAAGATTAGGCGCATCACAAAGTGTGGGCACCGCCTTATTACCAAAATGGCGGCGAATAAAATTCAAAATAGTTTCGCCCTCCATTATATCATAGGGCTCATCATTAATATATGCCAGTTTTATTTCAGGCTTTCCATTCGCCTTCCCAAACCAAAATGTTTTGGTCTCGTCTTTCTTTTCAGTCTCTTTTTCCCGGAAATAAGACATGATCAGGTGTTTTTAAAATAAGATGACAATTCATTTCCAAAATACTGAAGCGCGTTCTTCACTGGCAATGGCAAACCACCACCCAATGCACATAGCGATCCGATCTCCAACGTTTCAAGCAGATCATTAAATAATACAGGATCAATTTTATAATCACTCTTATATGCTTTTTCCAGCATCTCATAACCACGGGTAGAACCAATGCGACAGGGAAAACATTTACCGCAACTTTCATGTGCCGTAAATTGAAATAAATGAGCCAGGTACTGTATCAATGGAAAATCTTCCGGAATACAAACCACAGAAGCATGTCCCAATAGAAAACCATTCTCAGAAAATGATTCAAAGTCAATGGTCAGATCATTTATTTTGCTCACTGGTACTAATCCTCCTAATGGTCCACCGATATGAAGAGCTTTTACAGGAACGCGAAAACCACCAGCCATTTCATTGATAAGAGTAGAAAGAGGAGTACCCATTTCCACTTCATATAAACCAGGACGATTGAAATGACTATCCAAAGAAACTAATTTAGTACCTGTAGATCTTCCTCTTCCCAGTTTGGCAAATTCAGCTCCTCCTTTTTCTATAATAAATGGAATACAGGCAAGCGTCTCTACATTATTTACAACCGTAGGTTTGTTGAATAATCCCTGGTGGACAGGATAGGGAGGACGAACTCTTACTTCAGGTCTTTGTCCCTCGATAGAGGACAGCAGGGCGGTTTCTTCACCGCAGATATAAGCACCCTGCGCCACTATTAATTTAAATTGAAAATCAAATCCAGATCCATGAATATTCTGACCCGTATGATGATATTGTTTCAATTCTTCAATGGCATTTCTGCAAATGGCAATAGACCGTGGATATTCACCCCTGATATACATTACGCCATAAGAAGCACCCGTAATAAATCCGGCAACCATCATACCGAGCAATACAGAATGTATTCTTTCTTCCAATAAATACCGATCACTGAATGCACCCGGATCTCCTTCATCTGCATTGCAGACAATAAATTTTTTATCCCCCCTCGCTTGTAAACAAGCTTCCAATTTTGTAGCAATCGGAAATCCCGCTCCACCCCTTCCCCGCAATCCAGAAATCTTTAATTCATTCAACAATTCCTCTTTCGAACTTTTCAGAACTTTCTTCCATACACCATAATACTCTTCTGTACCAGGAAAGTCCCCTGTTAATATCTTATTGTTGAAAGTTGAGGATTGAAGGTTAAGTGGCACCTGTTTACCACTCTCCACTCCCAACTCCCTACTCCCCACTCCCAACTCCCCACTCTCCAACATCCCTCTCGCTTCATAACATTTCCCCAAACAACACATTTCTCCAATCTCCTCAGGCTGATATTTTTTCAACAGCTCTTCCCTGAGTTTAGGTTGAGTACCCGCGGTAAGACAAGCACTGCCATTGCAGATATAAACTTTTTTGCCCTGGTGCTCTGGTCTCAGAAAATCGTAGAAACTGGCCGCACCAAAAACATTGGCCTTACCAAAAACGAACTCATCAGCCAGCTTTTCCATTTCATCAACAGAAGGATGGCCCTTTGCATTTGCCTTAATACCCAATTCCTCGAAGAGATTCTCTTCAATTCCTTTTCTCCCGGCAAGATTGCTTAGGTTTTTTGACATTTCTTTTATTTATTCCCTCGCCTTCGAGAGCCTCAGGCACCGGGCACTGGTTTATCATTGAGTAATAACTCGGTACACTCCAAGGACCAACAGACCATCCGGATTCACAAGTGCCGGTGGCTGAGGCTCTCGAAGCCACCGGATAAGTCTCAACTCTCCTCAACCGTCCTCCACTTTCTTCGGATTCACATACATATCACTTTGATCTTCCTTCGAATGATCCAGGCACTCGAAATCTTTTTCAATTAAAAGATGAAGCGTTCTTCCATTTGGCAGAACAAGATCATGTTCGAAACCAACGATCTCCGTCCCCGTCCACTGCGCCGACTGATGATCCGGAACCTGAATAGTGATCGTATTATCTGAATAATCAGCATTGATAGTTTTAACATCCGCACTTTGCTGCAGTACATAATAAAAAACACCGCCATTAGGAAATTCGGTTCGCTCTTCCAGAAAACCTTCTTTCTCAAAATTAACCATGTCGGTTCGGGTTAACCGAAAACGAATGGAGTTTCCTTTGATTCGAATTTTCATACATATACAGGGTTAGGGTTTAGAGCTTAGGGTTTAGGTAAACTGAATTTAAGGGTTGACTTCAATATCTAATTATAGTGCACAGAGCTTTAATTATTTCCATACATGACAAGGGCAGCATTCACTAAACTCTAACCCCTAAACTCTAACCTCAAATTGTTATTCTTTCTCTTCTAGTGTACACATTAAACCTTTTGTCTCTCAAAAATCCCACTAAGCATATCTCACTTTCATCAGCCAGTTCTACTGCCAGGCTGGAAGGTGCGCCCACCGCGCAAACAATACGAATTCCGGCCATGGCTGCTTTTTGTATCAATTCAAAACTTGCTCTGCCGCTTAAGAGTAAAATATGCTGATCAAAAGGAATGGATTTATTTAACAAACCCGCTCCGATCAATTTATCAAGGGCATTATGCCTGCCCACATCTTCTCTTACCATTAATAAATGTCCGCTTTTATCAAACAATGCCGAAGCATGTAATCCGCCTGTATGTTCAAATACTTCCTGTTGTTTTCTCAATGCCTCCGGAAGATTAATCAGCAGTTCTCCTTCAACCTGAAAATCATCACTTGAAATTGATTTACGTATTTGATTCTTTACCGCATAAATGGAGGTCTTGCCACAAACTCCGCAACTGCTGGATGTATAAAAATGTCTTTCCAGTTTCGCCGCATCAAATTCTATTTCCGGAACCAATTCAACGATCACTTTATTATCTCCATGCTGATCTTCTTCAAAATGAATTCCTGAAATATCAGCAGCCTGTTGTAGTATTCCTTCTGTATATAAAAATCCAGCCGCCAGTTCTTTTTCATTTCCCGGGGTGCACATCGTAATCGAAATAGGTTTCTCTACTCTGCTTCCTTCCTTGCCAGAAATGATATGTATGGCAAGTGGTTCTTCTACGGCCAGCCAGTCGTCTTGTTCTTTTACATTACCCTGGATGTTGACCTGAGTGATGTTAGTTTTTATAATGGAGCGAGATTGCATTCAAAGTGAATAGGTGAATAGGCCAATAGGTGAATGGGTCGTTTCATAAAGTAATTTACTTAATAATCGCGTTTTTCTAACTCATTTTCCCCCTCAACCTCCTTAACCCCTCAACCTCCTCAACCTTCTCAACCCCTCAACCTCTCAACTCAACCCCGTCACCACTCCATTATCATCAATATCCATTCCCTCAGAAACCGGAATAGAAGGCAGTCCCGGCATACGCATCATATCTCCCAGTATCGGCACCACAAATCCCGCACCCAATGCATATTCAAATTCTCTTACGGTTATAGTAAAACCTTTTGGGCGACCGATCTTTGTTTCATCATCCGACAAAGACTTCTGTGTCTTGGCCATACATACAGGCAACTTTTCTAATTCAAGTGTTTTAATTTTTTTCAATCCTTCTTTAGCTTTCAATGAATACTCCACACCATCGGCCCCGTAGATCTCGGTTGCAATTTTCAATATTTTTTCTTCAATGCTTAGATTCCAATCATATAGTTTATGAAAATCATTTACACCACTTTCGATATTCTCCACTACCGCCGTTGCCAGTTCCATGGCTCCTTCGCCACCTTTGGCCCATGATTCAGTAAAGATGGCTTTCACTCCCAGCTTCGTACATTCTTCCATTACAAATGCGATCTCTTCAGGAGAATCCGTGATAAAACTATTAACTGCAACTACTGGCGTCATACCAAACTTCTTCATGTTCTCAACATGTTTGGCCAGGTTAGCAAATCCCTTTTCAACTTTTGCCAGATCCGGAGTATTTACTTCTGCTTTCTTTGCGCCGCCATGATAACGAAGTGCGCGCAGCGTAGCTACCAACACTATGGCTGCAGGAGCGAGCCCGGCATAACCACATTTTATATCCATGAATTTTTCAGCACCCAGATCTGCACCAAAGCCTGCCTCTGTAACCACATAATCACTAAGCGATAAACTCATCTTGGTAGCCAGGATCGTATTGGTGCCCTGGGCGATATTTGCAAATGGTCCACCATGAATAATAGCTGGTGTTCCTTCCAGTGTTTGTACCAGGTTTGGCTTTATTGCTTCTTTTAACAAAATGGCCATCGCGCCCTGCGCATTTAATTGTCTTGCATATACCGGTTGATCATCTTTTGTAAAACCAACTAAAATATTTCCCAGTCTTCTTTTAAGATCGGCAATATTCTTCGACATACAAAGAATGGCCATCACTTCTGATGCGGCGGTAATATTAAAACCATCTGCGCGGGGAATGCCATTGCTAACTCCTCCGAGTCCAACCATAATATTTCTCAGGGCACGATCATTCATATCCATTACCCGCTTCCATACAATAGTTCGGGGATCGATATTCAGATTGCGTGTTTTTGATTGAATATTATTATCAATTAAGGCGGCTAATAAATTATTCGCTTTTTCTACTGCGTTGAAATCTCCTGTAAAATGAAGATTGATATCTTCCATCGGTATCACCTGCGCATATCCTCCGCCGGCAGCACCGCCTTTTATTCCAAACAGCGGACCCAGCGATGGTTCACGCAAAACGGCCATTGCTTTTTTACCGATCTTATTCAACCCGTCAGCAAGTCCTACTGCCATGGTAGTTTTTCCTTCTCCCGCAGGTGTAGGACTGATCGCGGTAACCAGTATCAATTTGCTTTTAAGAATTTTTTCTTCGTTGATCAGTTTGAGTGGAAGCTTGGCCTTGTATTTACCATAATATTCCAGATCCTCCTCTCCAATGCCCAGTTTGGCTCCAATTTTTTTTATATGAATAAGGGGTGCGGCTTGGGCGATCTCCAGGTCGGAAGGGACTTTTTTAATAACTGTCTCCATAAATCAATGTTGGTGTTTATTCAATTCATCGGGTGTATTCAGATTGGAAAATTCATTGCCGCTGAACCATGACTGATCATCAAAATTTACAGTCCGAATATTTAATCCTTCCAGGGCATCGGTGATCTTTAATTGATCCCTCTCGAGTTTATTTTTAAAATGCGGGATGCAGGTAGATGCATAAATAGAACAAAGAGGTTCGGCCTTACCCTGATGTTGGGTGATCAATGCGTCTTCAATTCCCATATTATAGATCAGGGCAGAAAGTAATTCTTTCGTAAGAAAAGGCATATCGCAGGCCAGCACCAGGTTTTTGGTGGCGGCAGAATGAATGAGCCCTGCATAGATACCACCCAGTGGACCTTTATCCTGTATGAGGTCGGGAAAACAGGGATATCCAAATTGTTCGTAAGCGCCGTGTTGGGTGATGATAAGAATATTTTCTATCTCAAGACTGCGAAGTACATCTATCACATGACTGATCAGCGGTCGTTCTTGAAAATGCATCAGACCTTTATCAGTGCCCATACGGGAACTGCGACCTCCGGCGAGGATAATAGCGGCAAGGCTTTTATTTAATGACATGCAATCTCAGGTAGCATATAAAACTACCTAATTGTTTGTAAACCTAGGTTTTCGGGCAATTATGGGGAATGACCGGGGGCAGTAGGGTGACTGAGGATGGTCATTGGTTTCTGTTATCCCGAGAGCATTGTCATCCCGGGCGCAGCGAGGGATCTGCTTGTTGTTTCCTCGCTTCGCTCGGAATGACAGCCATTTTTTTAAATAGGGGTAAGATTTCTCACTGCGCTCGAAATAAGCTCGCAGCTCACAGCTCGCAGCTAGTATTAGTCATTATTTCTAAAATTAAAATGCTGATGATAAGCCGCCGCACCGATATGCATTACAAAGGCCATAATAGCCAGGTCCTTTAATATATTGATCAGGGCCAGTTGGCGCATATCCTTATCGCCTGCATTTTGAAAATTAGGCACATGAATAGTGAGGATGAAGAACAGCAGCAGAGCAGCCAGTGCATAGCTGGTGATCTTCACATACCGATTTAATGCGAATGATAGTCCGCAAATAATAAATGCCGTTCCCACTACATAGGCCCATTTAATACCGAGCGGAAGAAAATCCGGCACATATACCAGCAGATCGCGGGGATACATCCAATGAAAAACGCCGAAAATGATCAGGACGGCAGACAATAAATAGATCGACAGATGGGATATAAAATGGTAGTGCTTCATAACAGGTATATTTTGGGTTATAGTAAACATGATTCAACATCGAAACTGCACTAGACCAGGGGGTAAGGATTGAAATACATTTCCCCGGAATAAAAGGTTAAGGGTATGGAGGAAAGGGGAAATGGTGAGGAAAAGGTAAGGAAAAAATCAACTGAAAAAGGTAATTTCCATCAATTAAATAAAATCAAAGTTTATCCATGAAGCACAAACAAAAATAAAATAGTTCTTATTATTTTTTTACATGATTACTAAATTTCTTAGCTTTATATTTCTAAAAGCGGGGGCAACGCTATACAAACTGCATATGGAATATGACAACTCAATTAAACAAGTCACTTAAAGTCGGAGACAACGTAACTTTTGACAACGACAAAATCGAAGTTTTCAAGTCCGAAACCAGCAGCAATGAAAAATCGATTAGACAATACCAGCAATTAGTTTTAGGAGGAATTGACCAGGTAGGTGTGGTTAAAGAATTAGGAGGTAACTTAACAACAGTATCTTACCCTGATGGATGGGACTTGCCAGTCCCAACGAAATATCTGATTGTATTGCCTTAAGGTTATTAAGGATATTTTAAAGGCATTAACTTATTATGAATAAAAAAGCCAGTCCAACCGAGCAATATATCCAGGAGAACCGTGAAGTGATTGGTAAACAGATCCAACTATTCCGGGAAAAGAAAGGATTTAGCCAGGAAGAACTGGCAGAGATAATGGAAGTAAACCGCTCCACTATTTCAAAAGCAGAAACCGGCAAATTTGCTATTACGATAGATTATCTGGTAAAGTTTGGCTGGTATCTGGACTTTAATATTTCGGTAACGGAAAAGCAAGGCAAGTAGGATGGCTGATGTACATTCAAAAGAAGTCCGTAGCTATAATATGAGCCAAATCCGGTCAAAGAACACGAAGCCAGAGCTAATAGTTCGTAAATATTTATTTGCAAATGGTTTTAGATACAGGCTGCACAGTAAAGACTTACCCGGCAAGCCGGATATAGTGCTACCAAATTATAGAACCATCATATTTGTTCATGGATGTTTTTGGCATGGGCATGAAGGGTGTAAATATTTTGTTGTGCCAAAAACAAAAACTGCATGGTGGTTAAATAAAATTGCCAGAAACAAACAATTGGTCACTGAAAACATTGCAAAATTAAAATTAGATAGTTGGAAAGTAATTATCCTTTTTGAATGTCAACTAAAAAAAGAAAAGATTGAAGTCGCCTTAAATAGACTGGTGAAAAAAATTAGGAATAGAATATAAATAGAAGAGGCATTATTGGGCATTACAATTTTACAAAATTATATCAAGATTAATTTACGATGAATTACATAGATCTCTTTTCTGGTGCGGGTGGACTTTCTGAAGGATTTATTCGGGAAGGCTTCACTCCTATTGCCCATGTTGAAATGAATAAGGAAGCAGCTGACACCCTAAAAACCCGGCTGGCTTTTCATTATCTGAATGAGAATAAAAAAGTAATCAAATACTATTCATATTTGAAAAAGGAGATTTCTAGGGATGAATTATGGAATAGTATCCCAGAGGAAATCATTTCATCAGTCATAAATAGTGAAATAACAAAAAAAACAATTCGAGGAATTTTTGATAATATAGACGAACAGCTTGGCGCTAAAAAGGTTGATGTAATAATTGGTGGCCCTCCATGCCAGGCTTATTCATTAGTAGGCAGAAGTCGTGACCCTAACAGAATGAGTGGTGACAAAAGGAATTATCTGTTCCGTTATTATGCAGATTTTTTATTAAGATATAAACCAAAATATTTTGTTTTTGAAAATGTATTAGGACTTCTTACAGCCGGTAATCAAAAGTATCTTAATGAGATGCTTTTGTTATTTGCAGAAATTGGCTATTCTGCCGACTACAAAATATTAAATGCAGAGGAGTATGGTGTATTACAAAGAAGAAGGCGCGTAGTTATTATTGGCAGAAAAGGGAAAGCAAAATTTAAGTTTCCTGAACTTAAAACAATTGAAAACAAATGGCAGATAAAGAAAGATTTATTCGCTGACCTACCTTACTTAAAACCAGGAGAGGAAATCGATATTGCCAAATACACTAAAGTAATTAATGAGTACCAGAAGGCAACAGACACCAGGAATGGTGTTGATTTTACAACTCAACACATAACAAGGCAGCATAATGAAAGAGATCTAGAAATATATTCTATCGCTATAGATAAATGGCTAAATAAAAAGGAACGATTAAAGTATAATGATTTGCCTAAAAGATTGCAAAGCCATAACAATAAGGAAGCATTTCTGGACAGATACAAAGTTGTTGACCCGCATGGATATTCGCATACTGTTGTAGCCCACATCTCCAAAGATGGGCATTACTACATATACCCTGATTTAAAACAGATACGT
>JBKJMI010000114.1:0-15887 GCA_046596515.1 Chitinophagaceae bacterium
TGCCCACACACCAATTACATAGTTAGGGTCAAGAATGCTTGTTGCCTGGCTAACCGGTTTCTTATCCTTTTGCAGTGTGCTGATATCGATCTGCAATGCAATAGTAGAAACGTTTAAACATTTCAAACCATCTGTAGGATTGCTTCCTGTAGTTCTTGGCGCATCACCAAGGTCGAAGATGCCACCGAGGTCAACAAAGAAAGGATCATCCGATGTGCCGCAGAAAACTTTTTCACCTGTGTTGCTGGTGGTGATAGCACTATTAATCAAACTATTGTAATCAGGTGCATTCAGACCAACAGGAGAACTGATGGAACGTGGGCCGATGTTTGGCGGTGGTACGGTACCGTTAGCTATTACTGTTTGGAAATTTTTACCACCGTTAATACTTCTTTCCATTTTGTAGGTAGTCTTCAGGTTTTGTTTGCCAAGCCTGATATTGAAAAAGGTAGTAGCATCTTCATTCTTTTTGTTGAATGTAAAACGATAGACGATATCATCCCCATTTGTACCCACATTGTTGTCAATGTGAATTTCATAGCGGATACCTTCTCCAAACTGATAATAGTTAGGGCCACCCTGCGGCAGTTGTCCGGGGATGTAATTCGCAATGATGGTCACCTTGTTGGGATCATCAGGACTTCGGAATGCATATAGATCCGTGTTGTCAGCCAAGGGATCATTAGCAATTAGCGGAGCTTCCCTGTGTGATGATGCAAATGCCGGTGCGGTGGTACTCACCAGCATGACCATCAGCAAGAATGCTGCTGTGACTTTTTTTCTCTTCATAACTTTTTTTTTGTTGATTAATGGCTTCCGGCATTTTGCAGGAAGGGTGAACTAATTCGGTTTTTCTTAGGGTAATTTGGATAATAGAGGTTCCTTATGAAAAAGCAATGCCCGGCCTTTTTCTTGAAAAAGCATCAGCCTCAAATAAAAGGTGGTAATTAGAAATAAACGCCTTTTCCGTTTTCTGATATGGTGTTGAATTGAATTGTTGAGCCCAGGAGTACTTACGCCTTCTGGTTGACTTTGGATTTAACTTTTAATTTTATTTTATTAAAAGAGGTTCGGGGGGCGGCTGTTTATCATCTCGAGCGTAGCGAGAGATCTTTTCTCCCCCCAAAAAAATGCGGCTGTCATTCCGAACGAAGTGAGGAACCCCAACAAACACTGTCATTTCGCGCTTCGGTTCCTCGCTCCGCTCGGAATGACAGTGCAGTTAATAGGTGAATTAAGATTTCTCGCTGCGCTCGAAATCAGAGGGGTGGTGATCGATCGCTACGTGGTTCCTCGCTCCGCTCGGAATGACAACGCTGCGTTCGGATTGACGGGGCATAATTTTGTGAGCATTTCACTAGTAATAGTTGATGGAAATAACAAGGCTGCTAAATTTTTGAAAATGATATTTGGGAAAATCATTTTCATATGCATTTCAAAGGCAAAAAATATTTTGTATATATAGTTACTAACCCGCGCAGAACGACCCTCTATATTGGCGTCACCAATAATTTATCGGCTCGTTTAATGGAGCATTGGAACAATAGGGGCCGGCCACAAACATTTGCTGGAAAATATTATTGCTTCAACCTTATTTATTATGAGACCTTCCAGTACATCCTGACTGCCATCAAAAGAGAAAAAGAGCTTAAAAAATGGAACAGAAAAAAGAAGGAAGATCTCATCCTCCCCAAAAACCCGAAATGGCTTTTTTTGAATGGTGAAATTTGTGGGCAATGGCCATCTTAATGAGAGCGCTGTAAATAGGGGGAATAAGATTCCTCGCTTCGTTCGGAATGACAGCGCTGCGCTCGAAATGAACTGTTTAAGCGTGATAGAAGAACAACCTGCCCGCCGCGAAGGGGGCTGGGGCGGCTGTTTGTTATCTCGATCGTAGCGAGAGATCTTTTCTCCCCCCAAAAAAATGCGGCTGTCATTCCGAACGAAGTGAGGAACCCCGGATATCCTGATTTTGAAACTCTTGTTAACAATAAAAGGAGTCCTGTTCTACAGGGCTCCTTTTATATTAAATTTTCTTAATTCAAATTCCAGCAGGCATTATAGCATTATACTAGATATTATCAGCATCACCACTATTTTGAAACTTGTAACGTAACAATAGAGCTAATATCAGCAAGCTTAATCCGGCAGTTTGAAATATTGTTCGAAATGTATGGATATACCACCATTTGTATTCTAGTTCTTTCCAATCATCAGGTACAGAATTTATATTCCAGGTTTTTATCTGATTATTGATTGGTATATTTCCAAAGAAAGTAATTAAGAGTGCAGCAATAACACAGATACTTGCTGAAAATAATAAATAGAAACTCTTTCGATCTTTTCGGAGTATGATTGTCGATAGTATGGTGAAAATAATTCCCCCCATTAAAACAATAGGCAGGGGGACCGTGAATGCCGCGATGGCATGTTGCATCTTTTCAGCGTAAAAAGAGGGGGTTAATTCAACCGGTCGAAAATCAAGCCATATAACAAATGCAGTTCCTGCCCCAATAGCAACGAAAAAAACAGCGCAGAAAATAATTATTTTTTGTTTCATATAAGTAGAGGTTTTTTTTATTATTCATTAGTAGGGTCCCGGCGATTCATCTCCCAGACCAAAAAGAAGTAAATACCATTATCATGTGCGATTTTCCAACCGAGATTTATTCTTTCGATTAACAAATCCTGATTGGCATTAATGCCACTGAAAATCGCTTCATATTTTTCTTTGTTGATATAGACGAGCATGGAAAGCATTGCCCAACTCAAATCAATATTTTTGAATTCAGGGTTAAATAACTCGGAAAAACGGGGTGCCCACCTGGTTTCAGGATCCAGCATTTCATCTTCTATTAAAATGGAGATACATTTTAAATGATCTTTCAATCCCTGTGTTTCAGAACAATTGTCAATAAGCATATATCCAACTACATCCTCGCCATTTTGTACAATAACACATTCTTCCCGAATAATAATATTCTCTAAATCTGCTTGGGAAAACGGGTCGTTATTTAAATTGAACAGAAATGAATGGTCGTCTTCTGTTTTTTTATACTGATGAAAAGTTTGTTGTAATTCAAGTAGTGATGGAATATGCGCTGGATTTGCAACATGTACAATTAATCCATTATGTTCATGAACCAGTTCTGGCATTTGAAATAATTTTAAGAATCATTTAATGGGTTGTACCCAATACCCCTTCATCACTATCTAGTCATTCCGAACGTAGTTTTTTCATTCCGAACGAAGTGAGGAACCACCAATTATTTTTTATTTATTTTCAAATTATAACTTCCATCCTTATTTCGTTGGATTTTTATCTCCATAGGAGCATCTGCATGCTGGAAATTCTCCCCATCCTTATATAAAAATACGGTCGACCATCTTTCATTTTCTTGTGTTAGCCTACCTGTCTTTGATACTAATCTTATCAGTCGCTTTCCTGGTTGGGCCTCTGCTTCTACTGTATAAATAATTATGTAGTCGCCTTCTTTGGCGATCTTTTCATTTCTTCCATCAATAGCCTGCTCAAGCTTTTGTATATCCTGGCTTACCTCTATTCCCCAAAGTTTATGGGGTAACTTTAAACTATCTGTTGACACAGAGCCATCAGGGATAAGGATCATTTTAATTCCATTTCTTGCCGACAAAGGCCGCAGAGTAAGTTCATAAGACCCCGGCTTTGTCAGATAAACGGATGAAGGGTTCTCCGGTTTAAAAGGCATCCAGCCATAGCGATACCGGTGATATCCCATAAAGCCTGTAGCGAAATAATCATCCCCCATCATATCAAGGCCCCAAATCTCTGAATGAGAAGCGTCATTGGGAATGGAATATAATTCGTCGGTTCCATAACAATGCCCGATCTCATGCATCAGGGTGCGGTAACCCTCTTTTTCATAAGGATGCAGGCTGATCATATATTTTATGCCATGAAATTTAATGGGGAGATTGCCGGTAGGAACACCGGTCTTCCATTTATCACTTACCGCAGGACTTGGAACGACAACCAGTACGGAATTTTCACTGAATTTATCCAATCCAAAAGCAGATGGAAGGAATGCAGGGCAGTCTTTTATATAATCAGTCCAGTTCCATATACCATCGGCAGAATCTGGTGGAAAATAATGAGTGCTGGCCTTGGGTAAGGTCTGCCATTTTTTTGAAATACGGGCTTCCACAGAAAAATTGATCTCTTTACCCTGCTCTTTAAATGCGCTGAATAATTTCCCATTGCTGGTGCAGATTCTCCATAAACTATCAAAATTCCTTGTGTTACCTTTCGCATCGGGCCAGTCTATAAATAGTATATAGAGTTTAATCTTCCTGCCAGGTTCTATCATTTCATCTGTAAACGGCCCTTCCTCCCCCCGGGAAACCAATGGAGGTTTTTGCCACGAGCCGATATTGTTAATTGGCGCCTGAGAAAAAACGCTGCAGCAAATGAAAAATGTAAACAGCAGCAGGCAGATGGCCCTGGAACTTTTTATCATGTATTGTTTATAGGCCAAATTTGAACTAATGGCTAGATTAAAATACATCATTTAGGGTAGAAGCAAAAATTAGTGAATGACAGCGCAGCGCTTACAATGACGACAGGGTTAATAGGGGAGAATAAGATTCCTCGCTTCGTTTGAAATGACGGGCGGCTGTTTATCATCTCGAGCGAAGCGAGAGATCTTTTCTCCCCAAAAAAAATGCGGCTGTCATTCCGAACGCAGTGAGGAACCTAAGTGAGGAACCTAAGTGAGGAACCTAATTGAGGAGCCTAATTGAGGAACCGCCATTCTTACGCCGGTTGCAAAAAACTACTAAAGTCGATTTTGCCCCCTTTCTTAACCTCCTTATACATATCAAAAGACTCTGCAGATAGATACAGTTTTATAGCTTTTGCCTTTCTATCGATCTCGAAGAAGCTTTCATTGCGAAGCAAAAACAAAGTGGGGACCTTGAAATATAAAAAAGGCTCGCCACTAAGTTGATTTTGGCAAACCATGTGTATATGCTTTATTTTATTGGGCTCCACTATACTAAGTGGAACCTGAAAAAACCAAACCCTCGAATTGCTCCATGATTTCTCAGAACTATAGAATTTTGAAGCTATAACATGCTCAGTTATAGAAGGATATTTTTCGAAGAACCAATCTAAGGCCGGTTGCCTGACAGTAGCTTTCGCCATTAAAATTTCTTAGTTTAAAGGGTGTCTAACCAGTGTAATAATGGTGCAATCTAATCATTTCGCCTCGTTATTGAAGATGATATTCCCTTTTCAGTAATTCTATAAGGTTTGCTGCCTTGGTATTCAGTGTCTCTAATCTGCCTATTAGGATAAAATGACTGCCTCTGATAGTATGCACATAGGCAGCCAGGTCTTGTTGAATATTGGAGTCATAAGACCTTAAAGGAGGATTGTCATCCGGCCTTTCAATCCCTTTTAGGGTTACCATTTTATCAAATACAAAAGGATTGAATATTCTCGTAAGAATCGGGAAAACGTCATGTCTTTCATTACGTTCATCTTCCTGGCTACCTGCTATTTTTTCAACCAGTTTTTGATAGGATATCATGCTGTCTGCCGCCTGTTCATTTCGTATCAAACGTAAAGAACCGGAATTTTTTAGTTGTATAATTGTTCTGTCATTACTCTGAAAATTGGCTGTTCGGATAAGTGTCCTGCCATAGTAATAAAGATCTCTTTCATATCCTTTTATTTTTTGATTGCTTAACAGAAACATTAAGGAATCTATTAATTCTAATTTCTGTATACGGCCAATCAGGGTCTGCCGAATTGAAGCAGTATCCGTTTTTAGATCTTCTACAAACGATTGAATAAACTGTTTTTCTTTATTGTGTTCAATAACGTGTTCTAACTGGTACTCTGCCAAAAAGCCACAGAATACAGCAAGGAACAACATGATAAATTCCCAGAGATAATGTGTCCACTTTTTACGGTTTGTGTGAGCATGAGCATGTACTTCCATATTTTTTCTGCCTTTAGAATTTTGAATGTACGGAGTTGAGGTCAAATGGGGAAAATCTTCTATGGATGGGGCTCTGGAAGGCCCGGATTCATCTCTCAAAGGCCTTCATTCCATTAATTCCACCTGCAATGTTCATAGCATCAGCCGGAAACAATTGTAACAAATAGTAAATCTGGTATCGTTATTGATCTTTATTAAGAAGATCTTTCTCTCTCTGTAATAATATTCCACCGAGAGTAACAGTTGATCGAAGCGAACCATTATCATGTTTACCAATGGTTAGTGCTGGCCTTTTCCTTTTTTAATAAATCTATTTTATATAGATAAAGAATTTGTCCATTTAGGAGAATTCTTTATTGCTGTTAATTTTAAAATTGTAATTATGAAACGTAGAGTAAGAAATGTTTTTTCGATAGCCCTGGCTCTTATCATTCTCGGCATTACCGCTGGTTGTGCTGAACCCCGATACTATCATGAAAATCAAAGGCATAGTCCCAGGTATGAGGAACGACATCATCGTCCAAGGGTTGATATAAACATTCACAATTGATCTGATTCGGTTCAACAGACTTTCAATTAAAAACCCTGCTGTTACTACAAAGTAAAGCAGGGTTTTAATAGTTGCTTTAAGTAAAACAGAAGCTCTCAGGAGTATGCTCTCTCTAATGAACTACCCGTATTAAAACAGTAATGGATTAATAGGTGTTTCTATATTGCTCATTTCGAAGCCGGAAAGCATTTTTGTAATAGCCGGGAAAGTCAGAGAAAAAATACCTTGCATATTTTTTTACCTTTTCCTGAAAAACTTTATATGGAGATCAGTTTTTGCGACTGACGTAATAAAGGGCATTCCAATTTTGTTTATAAATGAGAACGAAATATAATGCCGCAACAATAAGGATGAAAGTGTAAGTGAGATTTATATTAATTGTTCGTTTTGTTCGGGTTGGGGGATTACGAAAATTAAAAATGCCTGTAAATGCGGGAGCACTTACAAGCACCAATTTATCTCTTAAGGAAAATATGAAAACCAGACACCTTGCAAAAGTGTCTCTTTCAAACTACACTGCTACTGCAAGCAGGAATTTACATTCTGCTGCGCATTTGTTGCAAGCATCAGCACACTTTATGCAATTGTGCATGTCGGTATGTTTTGCGCATTCAGTTGCACAGGCGATACAAGCGGCTTCACATTTTGTGATAAGTGCATCCAAATTTGTAGCACTGTTTTCACTCGCTGTAATTAATTCATTGCAAACGTCTTTGCAGGCAAGACAAAGTATTACAGAATTTTCCATTCCTGCTTTCCCTTTGTTTTCTGTTGAACAAGTTTCACAAGTATCAACGCATTTTTTACAAGCGGCAATGCAGCTTTCAATTGTTCTATTGTCCATTATTTAAAATTTTAATACGTAACTGAATTGTTACACTGTAAAGGTGAAGTGATGAAAACCTTTAAGCATTACATAATTTTAGAAACAAGTTGTTTTATTCACACTTTAAGGGAAGATAACCTGGTACTATTATTTATCAGGGAACGATAAGAAACTTGCTTGCAGTAAAATTGCTTCCAGGAATGGAGAAGGTTCAAAATGTATTTCAGCCACATAACGATCGGGGCTTATGCAGATTGAGAATTGAACATCTGTCCGCCCGGAACGGAACCTGCCTGCATCAATAGGTGAAATAAACCGGCAGGCGGGTTTGTAACTTAAAGGTGATGATAAGAACTAAGGTCTGGCAGAATTCCGTTCGCCTAATAGTAAGCTTGAATATGCACTCCTGCTGATTGATTCATTGTATAGCCCTTCTTTTGCAAATCAGTTCTAAGTTTTAAGCGCAGCTGCCAATCTATTTAACCTATCGGGAATTTTATTAAGTGGTAAAACGAAATCAGCACAGCCTGCTTCCTGAGCGCTGAGAGGCATGAAGTCAACTTCGGCAGACAGGTCCTGAGCGAAGGTTTTTCCTCCGTTAGCTTTGATATGCTTGCAGCCCTCAGTGCCATCGCCATCATATCCGGAAAGGATAATGCCGATCGCACGCACACCCATTGCCTCTGAAAGGGAAATAAAAAACAAATCTACCTGTTTGTGCCCGAAAGAACGAGGTGAGACTACTCTGAAGCGATAATTTTCAACAGTAAGATCTGAGTCCGGAGGAATTACGTAAACATGATTCGCAAGAATCACCATTTCATCATCAGCCAGGGTTACTGTCATTTTCGTATGCCTCGAAAGTATTTTAGCTAACTGACTATGGGCGGTGGGATTCATGTGAGAAATAATTACGAATGCCATACCTGTATCATTCGGCATTGCATCCAGCAGAGCCTTATATGCGTTAAGTGCTCCGGCAGAGCCACCAATACCTACAATGAACGTGGGTTGTATTGTTTTCATGGCTTATTATTGATTCTTTTTACTATCAGGAACATTTTTATCAAAACTTTTTTTCTTGTTGGCACTTGGCTTAGCATTTTCATCATTTGGCTTCAAAATAATTCCATTATCAGTCAAAATAAATGTGTGGACATCGTTATCATGGTTAGTGCCACGAGACTTAACAATGAATACTTCACGGGTGCGTTTTATACCTTCATCTTCTTCTACCATTCTCACAACGATCCAGGTGTCAATCAGTGATGAAACACCAATTTCGCCACTTGTGTTACTTTGAAAATTTGCAGAAACAAGACTTGTAAAAAACGTAGTGATACTTCTGGATTTTAAAAGATCAATCATGCGTGTAATCATCGATGTTACTTCTTGCTGCTCCCCCTCTCCAATGAGACTTGTAAGCGGATCTACTACAACAGCTTTTGGTTTGAAACTATCAGCGAGCTTATAAACATTCAATAAATGCATCTCCAGGCCAAGAAATGAAGGTCTGAGAGCCACAATCTTTAAGAGCCCATTTTTTACCCAGGGCGCTAAATCAATACCGATAGAACTCATGTTTTGAATAAGCTGGCCGGCAGATTCTTCATAAGACAAGATAAGACAACGTTCGCCACGTTTACAACTTGCGAGTGCAAATGAAGCTGCAAAACTTGTTTTTCCACTGCCTGCAGTACCCGAAGCTAGAATTGTACTGCCTCTGGTGTAACCTGAACCGTGCTTGAACAATTTGTCTAAGGAGGGAATTCCTGTAGAAACCTTTTTGTCTGTGCCCGGTTGTTCAAGTCCTGCTGATGTGATAGGAATTACTGAAAGTCCTTCATCATCAATAACGAATGGATATTCGCTTGTTCCATGACTTGAACCCCGATATTTAATGACACGAATTCTACGGGTGGCAATTTGTTCTCTCACCCTGTTATCAAGCAGAATGATGCAATCGGAGATATACTCCTCCAGGCCATGACGTGTATATGAATCGTTTTGTCCCGTCTCGCCTGTAACGATTGTTGTTATTTTTTTTTCTTTAAGCCATCGGAAAAGTCTTTTTATCTCTAAGCGAAGAATGCCAATATCTGAAATCCCTGCAAAAAGAGACTCAAGAGAATCTAAAACAACACGTTTGGCACCAATAGAATCAATGGCATCTTCAAGGCGAACAAATATTCCTTCCAAATTAAAGTCGGTTTCCTGAATGTCTTTGCGCTCTAAAATAACATGTTCAATCACAATTTTTTTCTTCAAAACAAGCGCTGGTAAATCCATATTGAGAGAAGCCACGTCTTTAAAAAGTTCATCCTTTGTTTCTTCAAATGACATGATAATGCCTGGCTCCTTGTAATCTGTAACTCCCTTAATTAGAAAATCTATTCCAAAAAGGGTTTTTCCGGAGCCGGCATTTCCGGAAACTAAAGTGATTCCATTTTGCGGTAGCCCACCTTCACTAATTTCGTCAAAACCTTTGATACCGGTAGGGCATTTGAGTAATTTATTACCCTTCGGGTTAATTTTTCCCTTGGCAGTTTTTATCATTTGATCGTTGTTTGTTATTTTATTAAATTATTCATACTGTCGATTTTACTGGTTTGTCTATTGTGTGTAGTTTGATTAATATATCCTGAGTCGCCATAGCATTACCGCTAAGGAGCAGGACTTTGGTCAAGCATGGGCTTTGAAAAACGTATGCCCGAAACCACTACTAACCTTCCTCCCGGCAGGTAGGTTGAAAAAAATTGTACTGGATAAGTTGCAAAAGTTCAGCCATAATTGTCAAGCCTCAACTGAAGCTGGTAGCGAACTGAAGGCAATTGTTCCAACGTCGAGCCCCAATTGTAGTAATACCAATATTGCACATTCGTTTTTTGATCCACAAGGTATATGTCGAACTAATTATTTGCAATATTCCAGGTAGTCAGAAAAGCCAGTTTTATTTGATTGAAAAGTAGCTCATAATTAATTTTATCAGGGGTAAACATGCAAGAATATTACTTGCAGAAAAACGCATGCACTTCTGGTAAAGGTGGGTCAATATGAAAGAAAGGTGGGTAAATCTGGCAGGAACCTACAGTTAGAGCAAACTTCTGAGAATCTGATTAACTTCCAAATATTTATTTACCGTCATAAAATGGCCTCCGTCTTTTATAGAAAAATCAGCTTTTACAAAGCGAAAGGGTAGTATTCTGTCATTCGTCCCATGAATATGTTGAATATTTTTCGGCAATTCTTTATTTGACCACTTTACAAGCTGGTCAATAGCCCATTTGAGAAATAATTCGTCAGTATCACGTAAAATATCAGCTAGCATACGCTTGTCTTCGGAAGTTTTAGCTCCGAAAAACCAATTTGCAATAAAACCCGGATGTTTCAGAAGTCGGGAAGGCAAAAACTTGTGAAGATTTAAAAGTCCGGACCACCGGTAATAAAATGGGATTTCTTTTTTCGTTTTTGCTGAAGCAATGAGTACGAGTTTTTCTGTATCAATAAGTTTTGATACTTCAGTTGCAATAAGCCCTCCGAATGAAAGCCCGATTAAAATTGGTTTCTCAGTTGTAATCTGTTCAAGAAGCCGTTCAGAATAATGTTCGATCGTTTCATTTAATGTAGGCTGAAGCCAACGAATGAAAACAGGATCGTAATCTTGAAAGTCTAAATATTTAAAAACTCTTTCATCTGCACCAAGTCCGCTGAAAACATAAATTCGTTTCACTTATATAGCATTGTTTTTTTGGTTCTTAGCAATTGAAGGCAATGAGCGGGGCTTTGCGTCATTTTACTGCTATTACTAAAATTGAAATTATCAAAATGCTAAGAAGGATAAAAGCAATTGTTCTTATCCAATTGGTTGAAACCAGCAGTTTAATTTTTTCATCGTCATATCCGGTGTTTGCCATATCGGATTGAAGTTTTCGTTGCCATTTGAATGTTGAAATAAATGCTATTATGTTTAAAGATAATGAGACGATGGCTTCCCATGTTTCCATAAAAGCAGGACGAAAAAATATTAGAATAATACTTAAAATAAGCATTAACATGCCCGGTAGAATGGCGGGAATAATTGCTGCTTTGTTATTAGCATTCATGTAACTTTTGAAATTTTCTTTGCCAACAAATGGATAAATGCCGTAATGCTGTATTTGCAAACTCATCATGTTGCCTGCATTGTAAGCAGCAAGAAATGTATACACTCCGTAAATAATTAATTTCATAATTTTTTTTAAAGTGTTATGGTTTAAAATTCATCTCTGCCCAACTTTTAAGACTTAATAGATTTTGAAATTCTTTCCTTGTTGACTCCACATCTTCCTTTGAAACGAAACTTTTCTCATTCATCCACTTAAACATTTTATATAGATTTTTACCCAGGAATAATCTTGTTATTAGAGCAGGCATTTTTTTATATTCTATTTTTTTGTTCAGCACATTAGAAAATATCTCGGCAACTTCCTGAGGGTTCAATTGTTCTGTTGCCAATGGAATTGTTTTACCTACATACATATAGCTATTCTGAAATATTTTTACGGCTGCTTTTCCAATATCCTCTGCTGCTATATATTGTAATATTGTATCTCCGTTAATTGGTTGAACGAGTTTTCCTTTTAGTATTCCCTTTTTTACCTGTGGGATTAAAAAATTTTCATACAATGAAGTAGGTCTGATAATAGTAAATGGTAATCCTATTTGCCGTATATGATTTTCAATTTCGAATTTACTATTCAGATGGGGAACTCCGGTATTTAGGTGAGCTCCAATTACCGAAGAGTACAAAAAATGCTTTACGCCAGACTCTTTTCCAAGTGTTGCTAATGTAGTCCCCTGGTTAATTTCTCTTTTAACTCCGTTTTCAAAGGTTTGAACACTGAATATTCCATATACGTCTTTTAGATAATTTCGGTAAGAACTTGCATCATCTAAGTCGCCTTTTATCAGTTCAATATTTAGCTTTTTTAAATTTTGTGCCTTAGCCGAATTTGTGTTTCTTGTAAGCACTTTTACAGTAAAGTCTTGTTGTAATAAACTTCTTGCAACCGCACCACCTTGATTGCCGGTTCCACCTGTTACAAAAATTGTTTTGTTATTTGTCATAGTTCTTTCGATTGATTGTAAATGTTAATAGAGTCGTACTGCATTGCAGAAAACGGTTTGCGGCTTGGCGAAGGTGGGCTTTTGAAACCATAAACTGTCAGCCATCACCAAAGTTTATTAATTGCTCAAATGTATCTATTCGTAATGTCTGCCCACTAACGCAAAACCCGTGTTATAGTTTGCCAGCTGCACACAGTTGTTTTGTAGGCTATTTTTATTTTAATTTTTTATTGGTATTAGACAATCCAATCTACCACTCGATTTAATCCCTTTTCCATAAATTACTAATGAAGCCATAATAATGATCAGTTTTTTTTTGCTTTTCATCACCCCACTTAATTTACTTCAACCAACTTCTCCTTTGCCCAAAAACAGTGTAATCGTCTTTCTTATCTATGCCAGGAACACGCCTTCCCCCTAAACCCTGCCGCCGGTAGGCAGGACCCTCGAAGGCAAAGGGAGTAGGAGTGCACTCTAAACTCTAAGCCCTAACCCCTAAACTCTCGTATTACGGCTAATAAATTTAGTATACAAACACTAAAATAATTAGTATTTTGCATCGTGTACCTCAACTGCAAATCATACTTCTCCTTCCGCTACGGAACTTTCTCCTCTGAAGAACTGATCCGTACGGCCCTGGATCGGGGGGTGACCAGCCTGGCACTCACCAATATTAACGCTACCTATGATGTATGGGAGTTTATTAAGATCTGCCGGGAACAGGGACTTAAACCAATAGCAGGAGCGGAGATCAGGAATGGGGATGCACTGCTCTATATTTTATTGGCGGCAAATGCTTCCGGACTGGCATGGATCAATCGATTTATCTCGAATCATCTGCTGGTGAAAAAAGATTTTCCACTGCCCTCAGAGGATACGCGCTTCTTCGAGAATAGCTGGGATGGATTTGTGATCTATCCATTGGAGAATAAGTCCCTCGCTGAACTATTGCCTAACGAGCGTATCGGCATTCTGCCCTGGGAGATCGGTAAACTTTATTCTATCGACTGGAAACCTTATCGCGATCGGCTCGTGGTTCGTCAGCCCGTGACCATACAGGATGCGAAACATCATTCCCTGCATCGTCTGCTTCGCTGTATCGATAAAAACTTATTGCTCTCAAAGCTTCCACCTGAACTGGAATGCTCCATCAAAGAAACCTTTGTTTCTCCCTCCGAACTTATAGAGCAGTTCAAGCACCATCCCTTCATCATTACCAATACCTATCAGTTGATGGATGCCTGCAGGTTGGAAATGGAACTGCATACCGATAAGAATAAAAAAACATTTAGTCGCACAGAAGAAGATGATCGTATTCTATTGGAGAAACTGGCCACCGACGGATTGCTGGTTCGCTATGGAAAGAAAAATAAAAAAGCCTGGGAGCGATTAAAAAAGGAACTGAAGATCATCAATGATCTTGGCTTCAACGCGTATTTCCTGATCAACTGGGACATTATCCGTTACGCACAATCGCGCGGCTTTTATTATGTAGGTCGCGGCAGCGGCGCTAACTCTTTGGTGGCCTATTGCCTGCGCATCACCGATGTGGATCCTATTGAACTGGATCTTTTCTTCGAGCGTTTCCTGAATCCGCATCGTACCTCACCGCCTGATTTTGATATTGATTTTTCCTGGACCGACCGCGATGAAGTGATCGATTATATTTTCAAGCGCTATGGTCGCGATTATGTAGCCCTGCTGGGCGCTTATCCTACTTTTCAGCATGATGCTACTATTCGTCAGCTGGGAAAAGTATTCGGCCTTCCCGATGAGGAAATAAAATTATTGCAGCGTGATCAGCAACCACAGGATAAAATTCAAAGACTGATCCTGCAATATGGAAAACTGATGAAAGGCTTTCCCAGTCACCCTTCTATTCATCCCTGTGGCATGCTCATCTCCGAACTACCGATCACACAATACCTCAGTCTCTTTATGCCTCCTAAAGGTTTTCCAACAGCGCAGATGGACATGTTTGTGGCAGAAGATATAGGACTGAACAAATTTGATATTCTCAGTCAAAGGGGACTGGGACATATACGCGAGGCGCTTCGACTCATTAAAGAAAACCAGGGCCATGATGTCGACATACATGATTTTGAAAATTTCCGCAAGGATCCTGCTATCCGTGCTCAGATACGCGAGGCAGATACTATCGGCTGCTTTTATATCGAGTCTCCTGCCATGCGACAGCTACTGAAAAAACTTCGCTGCGAAGAATATATCACGTTGGTGGCGGCCAGTTCTATTATTCGTCCGGGTGTGGCGCAATCGGGCATGATGCGTACCTATATCCATCGCTATCATCACCGCGAGGATATAAAATACCTGCACCCTTTATTCGAAGAACATCTCTCCGAAACCTTTGGCGTGATGGTATACCAGGAAGACGTGATCAAGATCGCGCATTTCTTCGGCGGACTGGATCTTGGTGAGGCCGATATACTTCGCAGGGCCATGAGTGGTAAATACCGTAGCCATAACCAGTTTAGAATGATACAGGAAAAATTCTATGCCAGTTGCGCTTGTATGGGACATAGCGCTGAACTGGCCCTGGAAGTATGGCGACAAATGGAAAGTTTCGCGGGCTATAGTTTTAATAAAGCGCATTCGGCCAGCTTCGCGGTGGAAAGTTATATGAGTCTTTATCTCAAAACTTATTATCCCAAAGAATTCATGGTGGCCGTGATCAATAATTTCGGAGGATTCTATTCGAGAGAATTATATTTTCTTGAGCTGCTGAAATGCGGCGGTCATATTCATCCTCCCTGTATTAATAAAAGCGATGAATACACTTCTATACATGGCAGCGAAGTGTATGCCGGCTTTATACATATCAAAGGATTGGAATCAGAACTATTACAAACCCTTATCGATGATCGAAAAGAGAAGGGACCCTTCCTGCATCTGCAGGATTTTATAGAACGCACCCGTGCCGGACTGGAGCAACTGAATTTATTAGTAAGCATCGGTGCTTTTCGATTTACGGGCAGGAGTAAGAAAAGATTATTATGGGAAGCGAATTTTTTGCAGAAGCATCATCAGCCCCAGTTGCAGGAAGCGCCGGCACTGTTCCAGGAAGAACCTCTGAATTTTCAGTTGCCCGAATTAGAGGATCTTCCACTCGATGATCTCTATGATCAGATGGAGATACTGGGATTTCCACTCACCAATCCATTTGAGTTAGTCGATGATGATCCTTCAAAATATATCGCGGCCCGTGATCTCTCGTTATATAAAGGAAAAACAATTGAAGTGCTTGCGTATTTTATTGCGCGCAAGCATGTCACCACAAAAAATCATGATCATATGTTCTTCGGCACATTTGTAGATTCCAAATTAGATTGGATCGATACCGTCCACTTCCCCGACAGCGCAGAAAAATATCCATTGCATAGCGGCGGGTTTTATCGCATCA
>JBKJMI010000014.1:0-3267 GCA_046596515.1 Chitinophagaceae bacterium
GGGAAAACTAATATGGTCCATCATAATAACTATGTTTATGGACTGGAACATGATGGTCAGTGCCTTTTGATAAAAGGAAATTGGAAGATCACAAATATCAGCAAGCCTTTTGATGAAACTGCATTTGCTTTGTATAACCTGGCCCAGGACCTCGGTGAAACCAAAGATCTCTCAAAGTCAAATCCCCAAAAATTTAAAGAGATGATGAAGGAGTGGGAGATATTTAAAAAGAAAGTAGGCGTAATCCCAAAAGAGAAAGGGGAATAATAATTTATTTCACTCACCTAGTTTTTTAAATAAGGACTTTCAAATCCCAGCTTCCGTAAACCATTTTTTATTTCGGGGCAATTCATAAATAGCTTCCACAGTAAACCAGTCCGATAATTTTCTATCATCACTACGATTGGGCCTTCATCAATCGCCAGATAAGACTGTGCCTTCCAGTTCTTTGTTTCATCGAATGCATCTACGAAACCATACTGTCCCCATAATTGATCACCCATTTCATCATAGAAATATCTTAATGCCTTCATTGAATAAGCCGGAGTGTAAGGAAAAGCGGACAGTGCTGCCGTTGGTGAAATAACACCCAGATCATTCTCCGGAGAATGAGCATCATACCCTGAATAACTATCGCTGGAAGTTAGTCCCCAGCAATTCTCTCCATATCCTTTATAGTTTTTTGGATTGCGGATGCAATACTGGCGATTGATAAGTGTATGATTGAGATTCTGGATCCAATAATCTGCATGGCGGTCTTTTAATCCTCTTGGGTCAATTCCCATAAATGAATACTGTGAAAAGAACAGGGGCCCGCCATAATCAAATCCCAGTGGAAGTTTGATTCCATAATATTCTTTTCCATTCATAAAATGCTCCCCGCTTGCCCATCCCTTATGATAAACGGAGGAATCGATCGCGTGCGTGGGGGAGGAAGCCGATAGCAGAAATGAAATTAAACACTCGTTCCATCCATGTATGGATAAATTCATGGCCCAGCCATAATTGGGACTCCAGTGCCAGAATAATTCACTTCTTCCCTGTGTATGCCATTTCCAGTCGGCGCGGTTCCATAATTCGTTAATGATCCTTCGCAGTTCAGTTTCCTTTTCATTATGGCTGTTGAAATATTCCCTTGCACATAACAATCCTTCAAAGAGGTAAGATGTTTCTACAATATCTGCTCCATCATCTTTTGTACTGAATGGAATTGTTTTACCTGTTTCGCCATGCATCCAATGCGGAAAAATGCCGTGATAATTATCGGCTGTCTTTAAGAACCTCAGCATTTTCAGCAAGCGACCGGCGGCAGTATCCCTGCTGATCCACTTACGTTCCGTACCTACAATGATCGCCATCACCCCAAAACCCGTTCCTCCAATCGTTACTGTTTCTAATCCATAGCGATAGGCGATATTGCTTCTTTCTCTTGCCAGCCCGCTTACAGGATCTGCAAAGTCCCAGAAGTATTTCAATGTCTGGCGCTGCACCAGGTCCACCAGTGCAGAATCATTTATGTTTTGCTGACGATCGGCCTTGTAAATACTCGGCGCTGTCGCCGTTTTACTTAAAGGCTTGGTATTACAGGATAGAAAAGGAGAGAGAACTAATAAAACTGAAACAATTTGTTTTGATCCTGGTGCCATAAGGAGATCCTCTTAATGAGTTTATTCATTCTCACAGGTAGGGAGCAGTGAAGCCCAATCTTCTTAAACCATTTTTTATTTCCGGTGCGCTTGTAAATAAATTCCAAAGCAAGCCGCTGCGATAGTTTTCGATCATGACCATAATGGGCCCCTGGTCGATAGCCAGGTAAGAACTGGCGAACCAGGGATCACTTAATTTAAAAGCATCAGTGAATCCATACTGTCCCCATATCTTATCACCCAATTTATAATAAAAGAATTTAAGCGCATTCATGGATTCTGTTGGCGTATAGGGCATAGAAGATAATGCTGCCGTGGGTGAAATAACACCCGGATCGTTATTCGGCTGGTTGGCATTATACCCTGTGGGAACATCGCTGGCAGTAAGACCCCAGCACAAACTGCTGTAGCCATTCCATCCTTGTGGATTTGCCTTGCAATATTCATAATTGATCTTTGTGTGGTTAACCGTTTGTACCTGGTAATTGGCATAGGCATCTGCCAAACCAGTTGGATTGATACCAAGGAAAGAATAATGTTCTAAGAACAAGGGTCCTCCCTTATCGGGGCCAAGTGGCAATTGATAACCGTAGTAAGTATTATTGTTCCGCATACTTCCGGTTACTGCCCAACCAATATCATAAACAGGCTTTGGAATAGAATCAGTGAGAGAAGAAGATGCCAGTACATAGGTGATCAGAGCTTCATTCCATCCCCTTACCTGTGCATTGATGATCCATGCTTTATCAGGACTCCAGTGCCAGTATAAAACATTCTGGCTGTTTTGGCGGAACCAACTCCATTCCACACCATTCCATAAAGCGTTGATCTTATTTCGCAGAATCGTTTCTGTTGGGTCTGCACCGCTGAAGTACTGCCGGGCGGTGATCAATCCTTCCATAAGGAAAGACGTTTCCACCAGGTCGGCCCCATTATCATTTGGACTAAATGGGATCGTTGCACCATTGCTTCCGTTTATCCAGTGCGCAAAGGCACCGTGATAGCGGGTACAGTTATTCGTAAGAAAATTAGTTATTAATAATATGCGATCTCTTGCTTCTGTTCTTGTAATGAAATTCCTGTTCACCGCAGCGATCATGGTCATAATACCAAAACCAGTTCCACCTGTTGTTACCAAATCTCCGCTGGTATTCCTTTCCCTTGCCATTCCACTTAGAGGATGACCGAATTCCCAGAAATATCGAAAGGTTCGACGCTGTACTGTGTCCATTAACTGGTTGTCAGTTAACAATGGAAATTTATCTGTTGAATCGATCTGTGTTATAAAGGAAACAGTAAAAGCGCTTTGCAAATGGGTGCTCTTTACTGATTGGAGTTCTGTGAAAACAGAAATAGTATATTTTGAAATGGGAGTCAACGCAGCGATCGGTTGAACAACCACCATGCTGTCATTATTTTGATACGTAATATTCACCGGTATGGTGGTATTACCGTTTAGTCTTAATAAAATATTATTTGATACAAGGCTTCTGTTGACAGCGGCAGAAAACAATATTTTGATCAGCGGAGTATAGCCTGTATTATATTGGATTGCTGCGCTGTTATTATTGATCGAGTATACTTTTACATTGAATAGCTCGGCCGCTGGTACAGGAGCTTC
>JBKJMI010000012.1:0-6093 GCA_046596515.1 Chitinophagaceae bacterium
AAGGGAAAGCAAGACAGGATGGTGCCTTTAAGTCCGGTTTAGCTTGTAATGCTGAGAGAGTATTATAAAATAATGAAGCCCTCAGTAAATGGTTATTTATTTCAGGGTCAGGGGGAAGGACAGCCATACAGCAGCCGAAGTATGCAGTTAGTACTGGCAGCTGCAAAAACGAAAGCCGGCATTATGAAGCCCGGCAGTGTGCATGCATTGAGGCATAGTTTTGCCACGCATTTATTAGATAAAGGCACGGATGTTACGATGATCATGAAACTATTGGGGCATAATGATTTGAAGACCACGCTCCGGTACCTGCATGTAACAAATCGGGATATGCTGCAGATCATTAGTCCGCTGGATGACCTGGGTCTCTAATCATATTTACGAAACTGCCGATTCATTTTAAATAATTTTAGTAAATTGGTAATGAATACAAAACAAAGGAAAACGAAAGAATGGTTGGAGAAAACCTTCTTGTATTTCTGAGTTATGCGCAAGGCTAAATTGCAACTCTCAAAATATCACAATTTTCAATTGACTATTATTTTCAGTAAATTTACAATGTGAAACAAAGACTCTATTTAGATACATCAGTTTTTGGCGGACACTTTGATGAAGAGTTTGCTGAGTTTACTATTCCATTATTTGAAAGGCTCGATAAAGGAGAGTTTATATTACTATTTTCAACAGTAACCCAAGATGAATTAGAAAATGCTCCAAAAAATGTTCGTGATCTTGTAACTAGAATAAAAGCAGAGAATAGTGAATTTCTGGAAGCCAATGATGAAGCAGTAAATTTAGCTACAGAATATATCGAAGAAAAAGTGGTAGGTCAAACTAGCTATGCGGATTGTTTACATATTGCTTTAGCAACTATAAACAGATCCGATTATTTAATAAGCTGGAATTTTAAGCACATTGTAAATGTGCAAAGAATTATGGGTTATAATGCTATCAATATAAAAAACGGTTACAAGCAATTAGAAATTCGTTCACCAAGAGATTTTATGAATTATGAAGACAACGACTGAAAAACAATTTGATGCTGTAAAATTTATGCGTCAACAAAGAGAAAAATTAAGTGAAAAATTGTCTAAAATGACAAAAGCTGAAATAGTTCAATATTTTAAGCAAAGAAAGATGCAGACCTTAACAAAGCCCAGCGCATAACAAATGGTTTTGCGCAAGCCTGGTCTCCGCTCGCCTCGCTAAAATAAATTTGTATCTTAGTATCGCTCGGCCAACAGGGTCGTTTATAGTAGACCGGCCTGCGCAAAGCCTTGCACGTTGGATGAGATGCTATAACCACCTTCCTTCCGTGTGGTCAGCTAAATGGAAGTCACTAACTTTAGTGCCATGATTTCAAGCAGACAAATTGATATAGAAATTGATAAATTGACTCACTCAATTGAAAATGCAATTACGGGAGACACTTTTAAGACTGAAGTTTTATTATTGTCACCGAAAGATCTAAAACAACTGAAGAAGACTGATTGGCTTTTTGATTGGAAAACAGAAACAAGGGATAAAGGCAAATTGATTTACAAACTTGTTATAGTCGACAACCCAAACATTATTCAAGGGCTAATAAGTTTGCAGGACAAAGGCGACCATATTTTTATGCACTTGATTGAAAGCAACAAGTTTAATCGCGGCGCACGAAAGGTTTATTTAGGAGTGCCGGGTAACCTTTTGGCTTTTGCCTGTCGATTTTCTTTCGACAAAGGTTATGCTGGATATCTCTCATTTGAAAGCAAGGCAAAACTCATTACTCACTATCAAAAGGCATTAGGAGCAGACTTACTGTTTGGCAACTTTATGGCAATTGACACAAAGGCAGCAATGAAACTTATTGACCAATATTTTCCTAAAAATTCGTAATTTTAAATCATGGTGAAAGAGGCTAAAAATATAGACTTTTATACCACTGGCAGACAACCTTCTGACCAGGATTTTCAGCGTATAAGCGAATGGATACGTAGAAGGAAAAAACTGACCAAAACGAAGAAAGCCACTAACAGAAAGAAGCACCTCACTCAACATTCGGTTTTGCGCCACCAGGTTATCGAATAAATCCTCATCGACAGTAATTCTACTCAGCTTTAGTTCCAGCTTCCGGATCACGGATGAGCTGTAGAATATATGCTCAACTTCAGTACTTCTATTGATCTTGACGTCCCAGTTTTCCGGGCCCTGATGCCTGGCAGCGCAAAGCCCTGAACATTAGCGGTAATGTAGTGGCGACAGTGCAGACTTAAACTTAGATATGAATTAATATTAAAACTCACATTGACAACATAACAAATGAATAAATTATTTATAACTATAGCTATACTGCAAGGATTGACCCAAAATGTAGCAGGCCAAAAAACGTATTCAACACAAATTAAAGAGCAAATTAAACAGGTTGAAAACAATCTATTTAATCGAGTAATTATAAATGGCAAGGGAGATAATATTTTAGATAGAATGGAATTCTTAAAAGTGAAAGGGGTAAGTATAGCAGTTGTAAAAGATTATAAAATTGAGTGGGCAAAAGGCTATGGTTTTGCTGATGAAAAAGAAAAACGATTGGTTACTACTACTACTCTTTTTGAACCGGGCTCAATTAGTAAATCTATAAATGCCTTGGGAGCATTAAAATTGGTACAAGAAAATAAAATGGAGCTGGATAACGATATTAATATCTATTTAAAATCCTGGCAGTTTCCTTACGATAGCATTTCAAAAGGTAAAAAAATAACTTTAGCTAATTTATTAAGTCATACTTCAGGCTTAGGCGTACACGGATTTTTGGGTTATGATAGAAATAATAAAATACCATCTCTTATAGAAATATTAGACGGCAAATCACCAAGTATTAGCCCAGCAATCCGTTCAGTGACAGAACCCAATGTAGAGTTCCAATATTCAGGAGGCGGAACAACAATTTCTCAGTTAATGATAGAAGATGTTAGCAAACTACCCTATCATTTATTTATGCAACAAAATGTATTGTCTCCTTTGGGTATGACCAATAGCTTTTATAATCAACCGCCAAGTAGCAATAAACTTAAACAATTAGCTACAGGATATGATAATGACGGCAATGAAATTAAAGGTAAGTTTCATGTGTATCCAACACAAGCTGCTGCTGGATTATGGACAACGCCAACCGATTTATCAAAATATATGATAGATATTCAACTTTCTCTCAAAGGCAAATCCAATAAAGTACTCAATAAACATTTTTCCGAATTACATACTAATCGCTTTTTAAAAAATGCTGATGTAACCTTGGGCTCTTTTAAACAAGAACGAAATAGAGAAGCCTATTTTTTTCACGATGCAGCAAATGATGGATTTCGTGGATTATATTTTGGGAGTATTGAGGGAGGCAATGGGGTAGTCGTTATTGTAAATTCAGATAATGGAGCTATTATTTTTGAATTATTGAATAGTGTAGCCAATGTTTACAATTGGAAAGGTTGGGATAAACCAAAGCATGTGCAAACAATTGCCATAGATAAATCGCTATACAATAAATATAAAGGTCTGTATGCTGTGGATAGCACATTCATAGAAATTACACAAGAAAAAGATGGGTTATATTACTATGCTCAAGGTCAAAAAGCAAAAATGTATTTCACTTCTACTGTTGATTTCATAAATATTGAATTTGCATCAGAAAAAACATTTGTGATAGACAAGTCTGGTGTGGTGGAAGGTTTTACAAAAAGATTGAATGGAGATACATTACCACCAGCAAAAAAAGTATATGATATAGAAACCGCCGATGTTAGACAAAATCAATATTCCGAATTTGGGTGGTACTTACTTGAAAACAAAAGGTTTGACGAAGCAATTCAGGTAATGCAAATTGGAAAAATTAGAAACCCATCTGACATTGCTACAATTAGAAACTTAGCTCACTGTTACTTATTTAAAAATGAATACAAAAAAGCAGTCGATATTTATAAAATCTTAAATACAAAAGAAGATAAGGCAACGCTAAAGGAAGAACTACTTTATTTTGAGACAAAAGGGTTTGATAAAGCGTTAATTGAAAAAGCAATTAAAGAGTTAAATCTTTAATGCAGATTTAGGAAAATACCCAAAGTTATTTTTGTAATGAAATGACAAACTAAATTTGAAACTCTATTTACATTTGTGCGTTAAATTTCCTACTTCAGTAAGCCACAATTTTTTGGTAGCATTGCAAAAACATTGAACGAATAAACAAAATATAAACCTTGTGAATCAATCTTGGAAAGACTAATTGTGGAAAGAAAAGCACTACAGCTAACATTGGGTTTGCCAAAATATGGGCATGACCTGGTTATCTTCAGCAGCGGTTATGGGCAGACGGAATTCTATTTCCCCACCTGCACAAAGCCTTGCTCGTTGTAGACAATGCAAAACAGCATTAATTTTCAAATAATATTTCTATCTTTAAACTTGCAATATGAAGCATTACTCAGATATAATAACCATTGATTCAGAAGTGAGGTTCGGAAAACCCTGCATAAGAGGTATGCGAATTTCTGTATCTGATATTTTAGGCTGGCTAGCTTCCGATATGTCTGAAAGCGATATTTTACAAGATTACCCAGATCTTACATCTGAGGATATTAAATCTGCTTTAGCTTACGCAGCAGACCGCGAGCATAAAATTAGAATTGCATCGTGAAATTATTATTTGATCAAAACATTTCACATAGAGCAGTTAATCGACTGCTCTCTTCATTTCCTGAAGCAAAACATGTTCGAGAATTTAATCTACAGTTCTCAACTGATCGTGAAATTTGGAACTTTGCAAAAGAAAATAATTTTCCCCTGGTAACATTTAATGCTGATTTCAATGAGCTATCAATTTTATATGGACACCCACCAAAAATTGTGTGGCTGAGGTTTGGAAATACTCTAACACAGAAATTGGCTGGGAAGGTCTTTCTATTTAGATCGGCCTGCGCAAAGCTCTGCATGTTGGTAGCAACCTTTGGAAATCAATCCTTTTGAAACTTGTAATAGATAATTATATAAAACTTAAATTATGAAACAATTACTTAGTCATTTGGTTATTTCTCTTTGTTTTTTATGCATCTCAAACATTGTATTTGCTCAAGACTCCAGAGAAGCTGAAATACGGAGTTTAGAAAACCTTGAAAGAGAGTCTGTTTTAAAAGGTGATTCGGCAGTACTGTTTGATAAAATTTGGTCATCAAGTATGGTGGTAAATACCCCTACTAACATTGTGGGAACAGTTGAGGGGACGAAAGCCCAGCTCAGGTATGGTAACTTCAATTACCTAGTCTTTGAAAGAAACATTGAGAAAATAACTTTCAATGATAACATAGCAATTGTCATGGGAGGTGAAACAATAAAACCACAAGGACATCAAGCTTATGCAGCCAAAACTATCAGCAGACGTTTTACAAATGTTTGGCTATATAAAAATAATAGTTGGAGCATCATAGCACGACAAGCAACAATTATAAAAGTGGATTGAAGTGTATAGGTCAAACGCTTAGATTGTAGTATCAGCTAAGTAAAGCCCATATCTTCAAATGAGCTGTCGTTGATAAATTGGCTGCCACCAACAGTGGGCTTAGCAAAAGCGGGGCTTGACCGTTCCTTTTTGAAAATTTCAAGTAACTTCAAATAAATAAATTCTATGGGGTTGACCCGCCGGGCTGACGGAATACTAAGTCCCCACCTTCGCTAAGCCCCGACGTTAGCTGCAACCCTGTTGGACACTTTCCACGTAATCAAGCAGACATTTTTAGCGACACTTTAAGAGAGTTTGCAAACCTGCTGACAATTGTATTTAAGTATTTGCTTAAATAAATAATCTTTACTTACCTTTGACCAAACAAATCAGTTTGACAATGGCAAATGACACTTGCATCAGGTTACAGGCAGACATACAACAAATTAAAAGTTGCCGTGAAAAGCTAAAGACAAATTCCAAATCATTTTTGCAGTTGGCACAAGTTCTTGCATTGGCAGGTAACGAAGTGCGACTGAAAATAATGTTTCTACTTGAAGAAGAAAATGAACTTTGCCCTTGCGACCTTAGCGACATTTTAGGTATGAGTATTCCTGCAATTTCTCAAC
>JBKJMI010000044.1:0-49535 GCA_046596515.1 Chitinophagaceae bacterium
GCCATTATGCTGGCAAATCTTGATAATTGTGATGAGGTTGAGTTTGATCACGACTGATCATCTAATTATTACTTTGGTGATACAAGGCCGGGAAGAGGATCAATGCCCTGAATAATAGTCATAACCCCTCTCCGCCCAATAATCCGGCGGCTTTGTATCACTGAAGAATAAGGTACCGATCCTTTTCAAATGTTTGATGCCATACTTAACAGGAATGATCAACCGCAATGGAAATCCCTGATCAACTGGGAGTGGCTTTCCGTTCATTTCATAACAAAGCAGGGTTTGCTCCTGCAACGCGCTCGGCATATCAATACCTACATAATATTTTCTATCGGGTGTTTGCAAACCGATATACTTCATGGCCTTTTCCTTTTCAAGGTGAAAGGCATTTACAAAACTGCGAAAGGGAACACCTGCCCAATGGGTTACCTGGCTCCAACCTTCGATGCATTTGAATTCAAAAACAATATCTTTTTTCGGAAGTTTTTTTATATCATTCAGGGAAAGCGTCAGCGTATCACCATTGCTGCGTGCTATTTTCAATCGCCAGGTGGCCGTGTCCACATCGCCGCTCAAACCCGCACTTCCATTCACCCGTACATTCTTTACTGCTGCACTTAATGGATATTCTTTTACCCGCCGGTTGCTGTCAAAATAAGCAGAAAATATTCTTTCATTCATCGCCAGCGCCTTTCGAAGCGGCGCCGGTGTACCATTGTCCCGCGGTTGCTTTTTTATCCAGTTAAATCCCTTCCAGCCTGCTGTAAACAAAAGGATCAGAACAACAAAAGAGATAAGACTGCGTGTTCGTATCTGTTTACTTGAATAGACATTTGCAGGTAAATGATCAGGAGCTCTTTTCATCTGGTTTAGTTTTAGTCGGTAGATTGATCTCAAAACCGGTGACCATTGCCTGGAAATTATTCCAGCCTGTTTTTATCACCTGTATAATATGAATCAGAAAAAACAGTACATATCCAATAGTAAGTATGAAATGTTCCAGGCGTGCTGCTTTGTAGCCGCCGCATAACCAGGTGATCCATCCAAACTGAACAGGCTTGTAAATAGCAAGGCCGGTTAACAACGAACCAATTCCCATAAAGATCACGGCGGTATAAGCAATTCTTTGCGCCGCATTATATTTTACAAATGCGGGCTCTATTCTTTTAATATGAAGGTCATGAAGAAGTACGATCCAGGCCTCTTTGAAGGAATTCCTGTTGGGAAGCAAGTACTTCCACTGTCCGGAAATAATGGTGTAACTTATATACAGCAGGCCATTGATTAAAAACAACCACATGAACATGAAATGCCAGTTCATACCTTCTGCCAACCGATGATCTGTACCAAGAGATTTATACAGTCCATTAGGGAAAAAGTGAAAGAGCTCCCTTCCCCCAATCCTGATTCTGTATTCATCATTTGCCCAATAAATCAGGAAACCACTCCATATCATACAAAACAGAATGGGGAAATTGAACCAGTGAAACCAACGAATTGCCAAAGGATGCTTTAAGGTTACTTGTTTTGGTTGTCCCTTCATGTTCTGAAATTTATCGCTTAACAAATTTAAGAGAAGCGGAATTAATACAATAGCGAAGCCCGGTAGGCTTAGGTCCATCATCAAATAAATGCCCTAAATGACAACCACAGCGACTGCAATGGACTTCGGTGCGTACCGTTCCAAAACTATTGTCAACACTTTCAATGACAGCCGTCTTTGAAAGAGGTTGGTAGAAGCTAGGCCATCCGGTGCCGCTTTCAAATTTATGATCGCTGCTGAATAAAGGCAGATCGCATCCTATACATACATACATGCCTTTATCATGATTATTCCAATATTCATTTTTATAAGGAGTCTCAGTTCCCTGCTTACGTGTGACTGTATATTGAGTTGGCGTTAATAATTTTATCCATTCTGCATCCGTTCTGGTTACAGCAAATTTTTCCTCTTTTCCTTTTTGTGCCGAGCTACAAGCACTAAAGACAAGCGATAAAAGAAGTATAAGACTATATTTCATGCGATAATTTTTTAAACTTATAAAAATTAATACTGGAATCCGGGTTTTACCCACTGTGGATATTGCTTTTGAAGTTTTATTATTTCAGGAATACTCACCGATCGTACATAGCCCTGAGTTGGATTTCTTTCTATAAAATTCTGGTGATATTCCTCTGCTGTCCAAAATTTGGTGAAAGGCATTATCTGGGCGGCCAGTGGCTTTTTGAATTTGAGCTGAAGCTCCTTCATATACTTTTCAATTGCTTCCTTTTCTGTATTGTTCCTGTAAAAAACAATGGATCGGTATTGGGTTCCCATATCATTACCCTGTCCGTTCGCCTGTGTTGGATCCTGGCCTGCAAAATATAATTGAATTAAAGTGGGGTAATTGATTTGGGTCGAATCGTAATAAATATTCACTGTTTCAGCATGCCCGGTATTTCCTTCCTCAATACCTTCATATGTTGGGTTTGTTGTATTACCCCCGGAATAGCCCGATACAGCTTCTTTTACCCCTTTGATACTTTCAAACATAGCTTCCTCATGCCAAAAGCAGCCCGCGGCGAAAGTGGCCTGACTATACTTTGATAACTCTTTGGCAGATGGATGGGTAGGCCTCACCTTATTACCCTGGCTGCAACCCGCCAATGCGGTGAAAAGCGAAAAGAACAGTATGAAATAATTTTTCATTTAAATTAATTTATCGTGTTTTAATTAATAGGTCAACATCTGTTAAAAGATACGAGAACAATACCAGGCTGGATGCTTAACAAAATGGTAATAAAACTTATGTAACTCATAAATTCGCTGACCTTTTTTATTTAGGAATATTAAGGCTGGATACCGACAATACCTGGCTATCCTTTTTTCTTTGAAGAAAAAGGATGATTTTAAATGGCATAGACTGTAATGCAGCCGGGATCTTTATCTCTGTCCTTAATTCACCTGGTCCTGCATTGATAGTTGATAATTGATACACCACATTTACATGCTGAAGTGTGCGACCACCATTCTCTCCTTTTTTTACACTTATCGATGCAGTCGGTTTTACAACGGCAATGTTCAACTCTTCCGCTTCATTATTGTTTATTTCACAGGCCAGGGCAATTGTCGAACTATCCACCCGGTGAAATTTTACCTCCAATGCTGTCAAACTGTGATCTCTTGCAAGCGATGTGCGCAGCCGGTCCTCATCAGATCCTACCAATTCCTCTTTACCATTAATGACGACTTGTGGCGTATATACTGATTCCAGGTTGAACTTCTTTGCATACTGTCGCTGCCGTTGTGAAAAGGCTGCCTGACTAAAGGGATCCTTCCAGCCAAGATGATCCCAGTAGTCAACATGATAGCTGAGGACAAACAGGTTATTGTCTTCTCCCTCCAATTTTGCCAGCAATTTATCAGCAGGCGGGCAACTGGAACAACCTTCAGAGGTGAATAATTCCAGCAAGGCAAGGCCATTCACCGGGTGGTTTACTTTTTTGTATTTACCTGTTTGCACCATCCCATTACATAGTAGTGCGACAGCAGACAAGACCAACCCTCGTTTTAATATTGAATAAATCATCATGCGCTTTTTGTTAGAGTATCATCCGGGGCCTAAATATATCTATATTTGACCAATTGGTACAATATTGTCTATATTTAACAAAAATTATATGGTTGCAGGTCGAAAAAGAGAATTCAATGAAGAGGAGGTGCTGGAATGCGCTGCTTCCCTGTTTAAGTCAAAGGGCTATACTGCCGCCTCCACGGAGGATCTGCTGGAAGCTATGAATATTAATAAGGGCAGTCTCTACAATAGTTTTGGAAGCAAGAGGGAATTATTTATCAGTGTATTGAAATATTATTCTGATAAATATGTAAGAGGATTTATTTTAAGCCTGGAAAAAACGAAGGATCCGATCGCAGCAATAAAAAATTCATTTCTGGATGTGGCGGGGAGAGGAGATAAAGATAGTAGCCGGCAAGGTTGTTTCCTGGGAAATACGGTGGTAGAGCAGGCATCATTGGACGAAGAACTCCAAACAATTGCTGCTGAAATGTTGAAAAGCCTGGAAATGGTTTATTATAAGCATATAAAAAATGCGCAGGCAGCAGGGCGCTTAAAGACAAAACAAAAACCCCGGCTCCTTGCAAGACATCTTACAAATTTGTGGAATGGCATCAATTTAACAGCAAGAATGTATAGCAGCCCAAAAGAATTATTGCCGCTCATTAAATTAAATCTCGATCTGCTTTATTAAATTCATACTTAAGGCCATTCTAAATAAAAGTTTTCAACTCTCATTTAGAATGATAAAACCCTTACTGGGTAAGGGTTTTATTATGGGGTAGTAGTCCCGACAGGAATCGAACCTGTATCAAAAGTTTAGGAAACTTCTATTCTATCCATTGAACTACGGGACCAAGGGCTGCAAATCTAAGAATTACAGCTGTAAAAGCCACTTTATCCATTCTGAATAACTATGAATATTTTTACCGAAATATTGATCTATGCCGCGGCCAGTTTTTGCCTTCCTCCTTCTGATCTTGTTTAGTTCGGTTTCCTACTCTCAGAACAGGGTTTCTATTCCCCTGGGAGGAAATTCATGGCTAAGAACCTCAGCAGTAAATGGAAAAGAGGAAGTAACAAATGAAGGCTGGTCAAATTGGGAAAATACTAAGGCCGAATGGAGCGTATATTTTCGGGTGGCTCATCCGGGAAGTCTGAGCGCCTATTTGGTACTCAATGTTCCTGAAGGAGCGTCAACGCTGGAGTGCAGTATCGGTGATAAAGTAAAAACTATTTCTGTAAGTGGAAGCGAAGAAAAAAATTACAAGGTTGGTGACTGGCAGATAGGAGATAGCGGTTATGTGAGAATAGATATGAAGGGACTCGCGAAATCCGGAAAGGTCTATGCAAATGTAAAAGGACTTTATATCGAGGGTACAGCTGTAGATGAAAGGACCACCTTTGTAAAAAATAATGATGACAATTATTTCTATTGGGGAAGAAGAGGACCCTCGGTGCATATCAACTATGATCTCAGTGCTGTGACCGAAGACATTGAATGGTTTTACAATGAGATCACGGTGCGAAAAGGTAATGATGTAATCGGTTCCTATTTTATGGCCAATGGATTTGCCGAAGGTTATTTTGGTATGCAGGTAAATTCTTCTACGGAAAGAAGAATACTGTTTTCGGTATGGAGCCCTTTTAAAACCGATGATCCAAAACAAATTCCAGAGGACCAGAAGATTAGAATGGTCAAAAAAGGCGAATCAGTGTACAGTGGTGAGTTTGGTAATGAAGGATCAGGAGGACAAAGCATTTTGAAATACAACTGGAAAGCAGGCCTGGCCTATAAATTTTTGCTGAGAGCAAAACCGGTTGAAAATAATTATACTAATTATACGGCCTGGTTTTATGCCACCGATGAAAGGAAATGGAAGCTGATTGCGAGTTTCGATCGCCCCGCCACACATACTTACCTGAAGCGGCTTCATTCTTTTTTAGAAAATTTCGAACCGGCAACGGGATATATTACGCGCAAGGCCTGGTATCATGATCAATGGGTAAGAACAATTTCCGGTAAATGGATTGCCCTGAACAGTATGACATTTTCTGCTGATGCCACTGCAAGAAAAGGATATCGCATGGATTATATGGGAGGAGAAGATAGGAAATGGTTCTTCCTCCGCAATTGTGGGTTTTTTAATGAAACAACCCCTTTTCGCTCCATCTTCAAAGTCCAGACACCTGCCAAAATTCCCGAGATCGATATCGTTAATTTTGAGAAAGCTGAACACTGAAATGATCACTAATCTTTTTCATTTCGTAGTTTAGTTCAACTATTGAACAATAGATCTTGACAGAACAGGAATTAATAAAAGGTTTGCAGAATGGCGATGAAACGGCATTCAGGTACCTGGTAGATAATTACCAGGACCGGGTATATAATACAGCACTCGGTATTCTTCAGAATGCGGAAGATGCGGAAGATGTGGCCCAGGAGGTTTTTATCCAGGTTTATCGTTCCATTCAAAGCTTTAAAGGAGAATCCAAATTATCGACCTGGCTTTACCGAATTGCCACAACCCGGGCACTGGACCTGATCCGCAGTAAAAAAAGTAAAAAAAGATTCGGGTTCATGCAGAAACTTTTTGGGGATTCTAATGAGCCGTTGATGGAACTACCGGATTTCAATCATCCGGGTATTAAGCTGGACCAGAAAGAATCTGCAGCAAAATTGTTTAAGGCGATTTCTGAACTACCTGAAAATCAACGAATAGCATTCACATTGCATAAGATCGAGGACCTTAGCTATCATGAGATCAGTGATGTAATGAAAACTACGGTGCCGGCAATTGAATCCCTGATGCACAGGGCAAAGCAGAATTTACGAAAATCGCTTGAAAAAGAGAGTAGTTAAGTATTTTGAAACACGAAGGTTTCATCTGGTATTGACGTCAAAATTTAGTGTTATGGAAAAGAGAACCGAAGACATATTGAATAGTTTAGATGGCATTAAAAGAGCCACGGCCCCCGATTTCTTCTATTCCAGGTTAAGAGCCAGGATGGAAAAGCAGTTGATATCTGAAAAAAAATCCGGATGGGTTCTCCGACCTGTCTATGCGATGATCGCTCTTTTCGTGATCCTGCTAATAAATGCAGCTGTTCTTTTACGTGACAATCCAGAGTCTACTTCAAGTCTGGCAAGTACCACAGATACGGAATCTATGCAAACCATGGCTTCAGAATACCGCGTGAATTACGTGAGCAGTATCTATGATCTAAACCAGGATAAATAAGATGAAAAATAATTCCACCAGAATATTGACGATCGCTGTGATCGTATTGCTATTGGCGAATATTGCCCTGGTCTTCTTTATAATGAAAGGAAGAAAAGGGTTTGATCATAAAGATGGTCGCAGGGATCCTATGGAAATGATGATGAAAGAATTGAATATGACTGATTCGCAGCAAGCCATTTTTAAAGCGATGAAAGATGAGCATTTTAAAAATATTCGTCCCTTATTCGATTCTATGCGTGCCGCTAAAAATAATTTTTTCTCCCTGATGAGGAACGTGTCGACCAACGACAGTGATATTCAGGTTGCAGAGCAAAAAGTACTTGATCAGCAGAGAAAAGTAGATATGATGACCTTTCAACATTTCAAAAAAGTACGTTCCATTTTCACGGCGGAACAACTTCCCCAATATGATTCTCTTATAAATAAAATGATGGACAGACGAAGAGGTTCATCCAGAGATTCTTCTAAAGAAAAATCGTCGGATCAGAGATAGATTCTGTCGATCACATCCCGATATTTTTCCATGATCACTTTTCTTTTCAATTTTAAAGTGGGTGTAAGTTCACCACCATCAATGGTCCATTCTGCAGGAAGCAACTCAAATCGTTTGATTTGCTCCACGTGATTGAAATATTTATTGAAATTTTCTACCAGGTCCTTCATCATGTGTATGACCGCGGGATTATTCAGCAAATCTGCTTCGGTGGTGAAACTGATCCCTTGTTTTCTGCACCAGGCTTGAAGATTTGGAAAAGAAGGAACGATCAGCGCCCCTACAAATTTTCTTTCAGCACCTACGATCATTACCTGTTCAACAAAAGGGGATTCTTTTAATTTGTTTTCAATTGGGAGAGGAGCAACATATTTTCCACCACTGGTCTTGAACAACTCTTTTTTACGATCGGTGATCTTGAGAAATTTATCATTAACGAACATACCGATATCGCCAGTATAGAACCATCCGTCTTTGATTGTGTCCGCAGTAAGCTGGGGTTGTTTATAATAACCCATCATTACATTTGGTCCCTTGCAAAGGATCTCACCATCTTCGGCGAGCTTCACTTCAATACCATCGATCAGGGGACCCACGGTACCAAACATTCTTCCTTCCTCAGAATAGCGGTTGACACTGATCACAGGTGAGGTTTCGGTCAATCCGTATCCTTCCATGATCACGATCTTTGCCGCGGTAAATAATCGAATCAGTTTTACCTGGCAGGCAGCTGATCCTGTGGTAATACATTTAATATTTCCACCAAGGGCATCTCTCCATTTGTTGAAGACCAGTTTATTTGCAATGGTCATTTGGAAATCATACCATGCACCCTGGTCCTTATTGATCTCAAATTTATCCGCTAAGTTCATTGCCCAGAAAAATAAATTCTTTTTTAATCCGGTAAGCTCTGATGCCTTTTGCATGATCTTTTCATACACTTTTTCTAGTAATCGCGGAACGGTCGTGAACAGATCGGGCATGACCTCTTTCAGATTCTCTGCAATGGTATCCAGGTTCTCCGCATAATAAATGGAAGTACCCTGGAACATATAGAGGTAACTCACCGTTTTTTCATAAATATGATTTAGCGGAAGAAAGCTCAGCGCTCGTAATTCTCTTCCGGGAGGAAAATAGGGAATGCAGGTAAGCACATTAGAGAGGATATTTTTATGGGAAAGCATCACACCCTTTGGAGTTCCGGTTGTACCGGAGGTATATATAATAGTAGACAGGTCCTCGTATTGTACTTTTTCAGCCATCTTCATTGCCTGCTCCACCAAGGAAGGCGTACTCATTTCCATCATTTCCTTCCAATGTCTTGCATTGGCCACATGCTCAAATGTGAAGATCTCTTTCAGCATGGGAAGTTTGGAGCGAAGGCTGTTTACTTTCAGATAAAGTTCTTCATCGTTTACGAATGCCATCTTTACTCCCGCATCTTTCAATACAAATTCAAGTTCGTTGATATTGATGGTTGGATAAATAGGTACCAGTACGGCACCTACCTGCTGAACTGCCAGATCGAGCATGATCCACTCGGGTCTGTTCTTGGAAATGATGGCTACTTTATCACGACCTTCCTCAGTCATGTCATGACAATTAATATCCATTGCCATTAGTCCACCGGAAAATTGATTCACAAGGTCACTAACCTCCTGGGTACTATATTTTCTC
Organism: Chitinophagaceae bacterium; assembly: GCA_046596515.1. Classification (GTDB taxonomy): domain Bacteria; phylum Bacteroidota; class Bacteroidia; order Chitinophagales; family Chitinophagaceae; genus JJ008. The sequence goes on from JBKJMI010000044.1 coordinate 8,976, forward strand.
CATTGTCCGCCTTCTTTGGCGGCCAACATATCTGTGCGGGGATTATACTCGGCCTGAAATTTTATGCAATCGAATAGACGGCGTGGTTGCATGGCAAGCGATTTAGTTCGTATGCTCAATGTAGGGAAATTTTCGTTGAAATGAAGGGTAGGTTCCAACGTAAATAAGTATCAACCTCTCAACTTCTCAACCCCTCAACCTTCTTAGTGATAAGTCTGCCCTACTGGCATACGAAATACGCGTGTCTTTTGAAATTCACTGAACTCTTTATATTCTACAGGATGAGATTTGGTCCAGGCATCATAAGCAGCCAGGTTATTAACGGGACCGAAGAGCCATTGATTATAGGCATCAAACATGCCTTCTGAAAGTAACTGACGCTGGTAATCAAAAAGACGAAAAGGATATCTTGCTGCCCAGTTATTGTACCAATCAAGTATAAAACGGGCGCGGATCATTGTCAGTGTTTCCACATTCACACCCAGATTAGCAAGCGAAGTTTGTTTACCAGTCATTTCAAGAAATGCCTTCGCGAATGGATTGGTATTACCCACAATGTCTTTTGTCAGATCGGAGGTGAACAGTTTTTCTTTATAACCCTGCAACAATTGTTGCTTCATGGCGGCGCCTCTTTCGCTGAGACTTTCCATATTGATGAAGATCTCGCCGTAAAGCAGGCTCCAAACCTTATCGGTTGTATAGAAATAATAATTCGCGGCATTATAGTAGTTGCCACTGTAGCCCGGGTCCTGTTTGATTCCAGCTTCCCAAAAATCAATGGCTGTAAAATCTTTGGCAGACCAGAGTAATTCGCCGTATTCGCTATAAAGCGGGCCGCTTTTTGGAAATTTCTTTAATCCTTTTTTATAGACCTTCTCACATTCCTTCACTTCTTCCAATGCTTTATAAACATTACCTGCGATCTGAAATGTCACCACATCGGCATTATCATCATCGATCAAAACCTTCACACCTTCAAGTGCTTTATCATAATCGCGTTTAAGATAATAACTCATCACCAGGTCCTTCTGCAGTTCCAGGTTTTTTTTATCCTGCTGCAATGCACGCGTTAAAACGATAATGGCATTATCATAATCGCCGGTACGCATAAAGGCACGGGCTGTTTCCTGTAAAGTTTTTACATCTGTTGGCTGCGCAAACAGGGAAAAACAAGTCAGCAAAAGAAATGGAAGAATGAGAATATATTTTTTCATAATACTAAGGCTATGGAAGACGAAAGAGTCACCCCATCCGTTGCAAATTAAAGCATATGGGTCAACAAACCATCCCTGAGCTTGGGTTCAAACCAGGTGCTTTTGGGAGGCATTACATTACCACTATCAGCAATGTTAAATAATTGCTCAATGGTCACTGGATACAAACTAAAGGCCAGTTTCATTTCACCGCTATTCACTCTTTTTTCCAATTCTTTCAAACCACGAATACCACCTACAAAATCAATTCTTTTATCGGTACGCTGATCGCGGATATCGAGCAATTTATCCAGGATATTATTTGAAAGTATGCTCACATCCAGCACTCCAATAGGATCATCAGTAAATGTTCCGGGTCGGGACACCAGTATATACCATTGACCCTCCAGATACATGCCAAATTCATGCAATTGAGAAGGCTTTACTTCTTCAGGACTTAATGTGATATAAAATTCATCCTGCAAAAGAGAGATCAATTTTTGCGGAGTCAAACCATCCAGATCTTTAACTAATCGGTTATAATCTAAAATGGCTAACTGGCTGGCGGGGAAAATAGTGGTCAGGAAATATTCTGCTTCTTTATTGCCGGGCATTTCCTTACTTAATTTAGCTGCCGAGGCTGCTCTGTGATGTCCGTCGGCAATATAAGTGAATGGGATCTCGGTCTCATATAACCTTGTGATCGAATTGATAACAATATCACGGTCGATGACCCAGATCGTATGACCAATACCATCGCTGGCAACAAAATCATAAACAGGTTTATTGCTGGCTTTCCATCCATCGATCAGCGCGTTCACTTCCACTACATCCCGACAGGCCATAAATACATTTCCAGTTTGCGCTTCAATGGTGCGCATATGATCAATGCGATCCTTTTCTTTTTCAGGCCTGGTGAATTCATGTTTTTTGATCACATCGCCGAAATAATCTTTTACAGATGAAAGGCAAACCAATCCGGTCTGACTACGACCATTCATTACTAATCGATAAATGTAATAGCAGGGTTTATTTTCGCGAAACAATGTTCCTTCCGCGATCAGCCGGTTCAGATTTTCTTTTGCTTTTTCATAGACAGCCGGGCTATGCGTATCAATGGAAGGATCCAGATCGATCTCCGCCTTGGTCACATGAAGAAATGAAACTGGCTGGTTAGCCACTTCAGTTCGCGCTTCCTCACTGTTCAATACATCATAAGGCCTTGATGCTACGGAAGAGGCAATTTCGGGTAGGGGTCTTAATGCGTCAAACGGTTTAATGATAGCCATGATTATCCTTTTCTTTTTGCGAATTCTTTCATAAGGTCTGTGAATGCTACTACAGATTGAAGTGGAAGGGCATTATATAATGATACGCGGAATCCGCCTACAGAACGATGACCTTTTACGCCGATCATACCTTCTTTATTACAGAGTGCATTAAATTCAGTTTCCAGTGCAGGATCATTTATAGTGAATACCACATTCATTTTACTTCTGTGTGCTTTAGCCACTATCGGATTAAAAACAGGAAGACTATCCAGCGTATCGTATAATAATGTTGCTTTGGCCTCGCTTCGTTGTTGCATTTCTTTCGCTCCACCTTCTTTCTTCAGCCAGCGAAGATTCAGTAAGACAACGTAGATGGCGAATACCGGGGGCGTATTCAACATGGACCCTTCTTTAATATGATTGCGATAGTCAAGTATAGTGGGGATCTTTCTTTCTGTTTTTCCCAGCATGTTTTTATCGATTACGACAATATTGACACCAGCGGCTCCCAGATTTTTCTGAGCCCCCGCATATATTAATGAGAAACGATTGAAATCTATCTCGCGACTTAATATATCACTACTCATATCCGCGATCAGCGGCACACCTGTATCATAGGGTAGCTGCTGCAATTGAGTACCGGCAATGGTTTCATTGGTGGTGATATGAAGATAAGTGGCCGTGGCGGGAACAATCAGCTCTGTGGGCATTGTTGTGAAATGAGTGTCAGCAGATGAGCCAGCGATCTCCACATGACCAAATAAGCGGGCTTCTTTAATTGCTTTCACACTCCAGGTGCCTGTTTCAGTATAACAGGCCAGCGCGTTATCATTTAAAAGATTCATTGGTACCTGCATGAACTGGGTGCTTGCACCGCCATGCAATAGAAGTACTTCATGATCATCGTCTAATCCCATCAATTCTTTAAGCAGGGCTCTTGCTTCATCCATTACCGGTTGAAACAAAGGGGTGCGATGACCAATTTCAAGGATAGACAGACCTGAATTATTGAAATTAATAATGGCCTGGCTGGCTTGTTGAAATACTTCTGCGGGAAGTATGGAAGGACCTGCATTGAAATTATGGATCACCCCTGGACTAATGGCCATTAATAGAAATTTTGAGCAAAATTAGTTGATTCGGTACAAAGCGATGGTAGGGTGATTTTCCGCTTATGGTAAATAATCTTCCTGTCCTCCTTTCAATTTCCATTTTTGATTGAGATCTTTTATCTCTTCCTGCTCTTCTCGACTCATTTTTTTATGGCTAAGTACACTCAGGTCGGGCTGACCCGCATTGATCCAGGCAGTATACCAGAAAGAAGCTACCGCATGAATGGAGGAACGCATTCTTCTTTCCACCATACCATTTAATTTTTCATTGTAGGCGAGAGTATAGGCTGTAGAATATTGTTTCAGTATCACGCCTTTGCGGTACTCAAAGGAAAAACGTTGATCTGAAGGGAAAGAAAGACTGAGTTGTTTTTCAAATTTTAAAACGGAGTCCACTGCTTTAGCACTTTCAAGTACGATCTTCCAGGTAAATTGAAGGGGATCAGATATATAATCTGCCTTACCCGTAAGCAGGTTCCATTTTTTTTCGGCCAGCAATTCTGGTATGCGACTTTCCCAGAATCCATGAATACCTTTTTGATCGGTATATTGTCCGTTATGATTGCTACATGTATGGAGTGGTACATGCGCGTCGGCAAGGTAATGCCCAAGTTCAGCGGCATATTGAAGAATATGCATTTCATCTTTTTCACGAAACGCTTTTGTAAGTCTGCCCATCATGACCTGTATCCACCAGGGAACAATTCCATGTGCATTTAAACTATCTGTCGAATATTTTTCGGTGGCATCATTCCATTTACGTGGAAGAGAATCGAAAGGGTAGGAGCCATAATGGTCCATATCTATATAATGACGTGGTCCTTCTTCGGGAATGGCATACCTTCTTTTATCAGGATCTACAGCATGTTCGGTTATAAATTCTAAGCGAGGCTTGAACAGCGTCATCATTTCCGGGGGCAGGAGAAATACGGCGTATTGATTGATATGCTGGTGACCGTAGAAGCCCCAGCTGTTCAATAAAGGCAAATTCAAAAAAAGAAAAAATTGTGTCAGGAATATCTTCATCACATTTCAGTTTTCACCTATTCACCTATTCACCTATTCACCTATTCACCTATTCACTTATTCACCTATTCACTTATTCACCTGTTCACTTCCCACTTCCACAACACCTCCTGTGACCGCGTATTTCATCGCGTCACCCGGACTGAATTTTTCTATTTTCTTCAATCGGGTTCTTGGGAGTACGTAGAGTTGTCCTGCCCAGTTATAAGCCTGGGGCACATAAATAGCTACCATATCGGCGCCCAGATTCATTTTCTCCATTTCCTCATCGGTAATAAATCCAAGGATCCATACATCATCAGCAAATATGCGGGCAAGTATAGGTTGATTGAATTTCTTTTTTTCTCCTGCGAAAGCGCTGAAGAAATCTCGCACAGATGAATAGATGTATTTAACTCCCGGAGTTTTTTCCAGCCAGGAATCAAAAAGGTTGAATAAACGGGATTGAATAAAAGTGGAACTGAAATAACCGATCAGGATGATACTGGCAATGATGATAAGAAAACCAAGTCCATAATTCTTCACTTTATATTCTATGATATGACCGGCTATATCTCTGACAGGTTCACGGAAAATGGGTATCCAGCTATCTACAGATGAAACGATCCAGTAAATTGAATAAATGGTAACTGCGATGGGGGCTATAATGAGCAATCCCTGTAAAAAATAAGAAATAGCCTTTTTGAAGTGAAAAGGCGGAGGTAAAAGGGAAGGTTTTTCATTACTCATAATCAATGAATTGAAGCTGCAAGTTAAACTAAAAATCGGCGAAAGCCGGTTTCAGTCGGGTAAGACAACATAAAAAACGGGGCGGAAACTTTGGTTACGTTAAAAGTTTCCATAGTTTTGTCGTCCACAATCTCATTATGGACCCCAAAAAACGCATACTTCTCAAGGCCGACGAATTATTTATGCAATTCGGAATTCGTTCCATTTCCATGGATGATATGGCGGTTGACCTTGGCATGAGCAAGAAAACACTCTACCAGTATTTTGCCGATAAGGATGAACTGGTAGTAGCCGTAGTAGATCTTCATATCAGTAAGATGGAACAGGATTGTGGCAGTTGCAAAGAGAAATCGGATGATGCCATTCATGAAATGTTCCTGACCATGGAACAAAGCTTTGAGCAGTTCACTAATATTAATCCGATGGTATTACATGATCTCGAAAAATTTCATTTTAAAGCATATCAGCGATTTCGGGAGCACAAGGATAAATTCCTTTACCGCGTAGTGAAAGATAATATTGAATGGGGTATCCGGGATGGCTTTTATCGGGAAGATGTAAATGCAGAGGTATTGACCCGGTTCCGTATTGAATCCATGCTGATCCCTTTCAATATGCAGGCATTTCCTCCGGCAAAATTCACCATACTTGAAACCAGCAAGCAAATGCTGGAGAATTTTGTATATGGACTCTGTACAATTAAAGGGTATAAACAGATACAGAAATATAATCAACGAAGAATCAAAAACCAGAATCATGAAAAAAGATAGGAGCAGGCTGTGGTTGCTCATAGTGGGATGTTTATCGCTGACCCCTGCGATGGCGCAACAGCGATATGAGATCACAGCGAAAGAGGCGGTAGATATTGCTTTTAAGAATGTAAATGAACTCAAGAACGCGCGGCTGGATTATAAGATCGCAGATCAACGAAATAAAGAAATCACCGGTATGGCCTTTCCGCAAATTACTGGTACAGGATCCGTCAATCATTACTTCAGTTTGCCTTTGATACAATTTCCCGACGCGACTGAAACTGCCATCTATGATGTGCTGAAAAGAGAAGGCGTTCGAGATGCCAATGGTAATCCCATAACATCAAGCGGACAATTCAAACTGCAGAACTTCTCTTTCTTCACACCATGGAATATGCAAATTGGAGCCACCGTACAACAATTACTTTTTGAACCACAGGTATTTGTTGGCTTACAGGCCCGAAAAGTAGCATTGCAGACCACTGATCTTCAAATCAAAGTGGCCGAGGATAAAGTAAGAGAGGCGGTATATAAAAGTTATTATGCTGTACTGATCTCCGATAAGCAATTAAAATATGTGCAGGAAAGTTTGAAACGTTTGGAAAAACTTTCTCATGATATGGATATCATGTACAAGAATGGTTTCGCCGAGCGACTTGATATTGATAAAGCCAATGTGGCAAAGAACAATACAAGGGCAGTAGAGAGCCAGCTGATCAATGGCATCAGTATCGGATATGCAATGCTTAAACTTAACCTGGGACTTCACCAATCTGATACACTGGTGCTGAGAGACACACTTACCGCCGCTCTGTTGAAAGAAGGATTGCTGCAGGAGAATGTTAACTATGAAAACAGAAACGAAGTGCAATTGCTTACCCAGGTAAGAAAATTACAATCATTTGATGTAAAGCGATACAAGCTTTCCTATTTACCAACACTATCTGCTTTTTATAATCTTCAAAAAACAGGACAAAGAAGAGCTGATAGCGGTGGGAATTCTGAGCCTTGGTTCTGGTACAATACCAACCAGATCGGACTTAGTCTGAACATGCCCATCTTCGACGGTTTTCAGAAAAAGGCCAAAATAAAACAGGCACAGTACAACCTGGAGAAAGCCGATAATAATCTGGATCAGGTTAAGATGGGGATCGATATGGAAAGAACCATTTCAAAAAATACATTGGTGAATGCTTTGCTGAGCCTGGATATTCAGGAAGAGAATATGAAGCTGGCAGAAAAGGTCTACAATTCTGAAAAGAAAAAATATGAGATAGGAACAGGAAGCAGCTTTACCATTCTTAGTGCTGATACCGATCTGCAACAGGCGCAATCAAATTATTTTCGTGCACTTTATGATGCCATCATTGCCCGGGTAAGTTATTTAAAAGCATTGGGCAGTTTATAAAATATAAAAACCGAAATCATGAAGAAATATTTAAGCTACTTAACCCTATTATCTGGCACACTGATAATACTCAGTTCCTGTGGTAGTGGTGCCAAAGATAAAAAGGGCGATCTGGGTGATATGAAGGTCAATCTGGAAAAATTAAAAAAAGAAAAATCAACATTAGATCAGAAGATCCGTGATCTGGAAACAGAGATAGGCAAGGCTGATCCTGCATTAGCAAAAGCTACCAAGCTGGTGGATACAGATACGGTCGTTGCCGGGGAATTTTTGCATTATATCGATCTGCAGGGTCAGATCGCTTCTGATGGAATGTCTTATGTAGCGCCTGCGGGACAAGGTGGATTAGTAAAAGCCGTATATGTAAAAACGGGACAAAAAGTTAGCAAGGGTCAGGTGCTGCTTAAACTTGATGATGCTATTGCCCGTCAGCAATTATCTGCCGCGCAACAACAAACCGGTGTATTAAAAGCAAGATTGGCGCAGGCCGAGACCATTCTTCAGCGCTATGAGAATTTATGGAGCCAGGGAATCGGCGCGGAGATCAATGTGATCAATTCAAAAGCGGATGTGGAAGCTTTGCAAAGTCAGATACGTGCCGCGAATGCACAAGTGGGCAGCGCACAGGAGCAATTGAATATGATGGTGGTTCGGGCAGAATTAAGTGGTACGGTGGACCAGGTGAATGTGAGGATAGGTGAATTCTTTTCCGGGATGGGAGGAGATAGAAAACCGCAGATTGTGATCGTTAATCTCTCTGAATTGAAAATGATCGTCCCTGTGCCTGATTCATATGTAGCTCGTGTGAAGATAGGAGACAAAGTGGAAGTCGTCGTTCCTGAAACAGGTAAACCTTCTTTTTCATCGGTAATAAATGTAGTGGGTAATTCCATTGATCCAACTACCCGTTCATTTACAGCAGAGGCCAAACTTCCATCCGATCCATTACTAAAACCGAATCAGCGGGCCACAATGAAAATTCTGGACTACCAATCGAAAAACGCGATCGCTGTACCTGTAAATGTGGTACAATCGGATGAGACAGGTAAATATGTGTACGTGATTGAAAAGTCAGGCGAAAAAACAGTGGCCCGTCGTAAAACGGTGATCACTGGTGAAACTTATGGTGGAAAAACAGAAATAAAAAGCGGACTAAATTCCGGCGATCAGATCATAACAGAAGGATTTTTATCCGTTTATGATGGACAAACTGTAACCATGAGATGATAACGACCAAAACCAACAAATAAGTTGTATGAAAATACTTGAAGGCGTAGCATCCAAATTCAAACAGTTTCGACCAACCAGCTGGGCCATCGATAACAAGACCGCCATTTATATTGTGGCCATCCTGATATCGGCATACGGGTTAATGAAATTCAACTCCCTTCCAAAAGAACAGTTCCCTGATATTGTGGTACCTACTATTTCTGTGACCACGGTATACGTAGGAAATTCTCCTAAGGATATTGAGAACCTTGTGACCCGACCTATAGAGAAAGAATTAAAAGGTATCAGCGGTGCCAGAGTTAATAAAATAACCAGCACTTCACAGACTGATTATAGTTTAATTGTAGTTGAGTTTGATACCGATGTAAAGACCGATTTCGCAAAACAAAAAGTAAAGGACGCCATTGATAAGGCCCGTTCGGATTTGCCTAATGATCTTACCAAGGAACCCGATGTGCAGGAATTCGCATTCAGTGAAATGCCGATCATGTTTGTAAATATCAGTGGAGATTATGATGGCATCAAGTTGAAAGAATTTGCCGATAAGATGCAGGATCATTTTGAATCACTTAAAGAGGTAACCCGAGCCGAGATCGTAGGTGCCCCCGAAAGAGAGATTCAAGTAAATGTGGATCCGTATAAAATGACGGCTGCAAGAGTGAGTTTTACAGATATCGAAAATGCAATCAATCGGGAGAATAATGATATTACCGGTGGCCTTATCGAGGTGGGGAATATGAGAAGAACTCTTCGTGTAAGAGGGCAGTTTACCGGCGTGCAGGACCTGCAAAATATTGTGGTTCGAAGCTCTGCTCAGGGTGCTACCGTATACCTGCGTGATATAGCCGAACTAAAAGATACTATTAGGGAAAAAGAAAGTTATGCCCGTCTTGACAGTAAGAACGTGGTAACGCTGAATATTGTAAAAAGAGCCGGAGAAAACCTGATCGCCTGTGCTGATAAAGTGAAAGTGATCGTAAAGGAGATGCAGGTAAATGGAGAGATTCCTCCGGATCTTAAAGTGGTGTTCACCGGTGATACCAGTAAGCAAACCAAGACCTCATTCGATGAACTGATCAATACCATCATCATTGGATTTATACTGGTGCTGATCATTCTGATGTTCTTTATGGGAGTGACCAATGCATTCTTTGTGGCCTTAAGTGTGCCATTGAGTGTGTTTGTGGCCTTTCTGTTTCTTCCGTTGGCCGATTCAATTATCGGTTCATCTATCACGCTCAACTTCATTGTGCTATTCGCTTTATTGTTTGGCCTGGGGATCATAGTGGATGATGCCATTGTGGTGATAGAGAATACACACCGGATATTTAGTAATGGAAAAGTGCCGATCGTGCGGTCGGCAAAAGAAGCGGCGGGTGAAGTATTCATTCCTGTACTGGCTGGTACTGCTACCACGCTGGCTCCGTTCTTTCCATTATTATTCTGGAAGGGTCTGATCGGAAAATTCATGATCTATTTTCCGACCATGCTGATCCTTACCCTTGCGGCATCATTGATCGTTGCATTTATTTTTAACCCTGTTTTCGCGGTAAGCTTTATGCATCCTGAGGGTAAAGAATTTGAAAAGCCAAAAAGAGCAATATTCCGGAATAAATGGTTTTTTGTGTTCCTTATTGGAGGTTTGATTCTTCATTTTTCGGGGTTTCATGGTACAGCCAATTTCCTTTTATTGATGGCGCTGCTGATGATATTTAATGCCTATGTACTTAATGATGGTATACATCGTTTTCAAAATGGTGTATTGCCAAAATTGATGGATCGATATGAAAAATTATTAAGATGGATACTGAAGGGAAAAAGACCAGCATGGGCCTTTGTATCCTTATTTGGTCTCTTCATTATTTCTTTAATGGCTTTAGTGTTCAGAGGAAATAAAACTACTTTCTTCCCAAGTGGAGATCCCAACTTCGTTTACGTATATCTGAAGCTGCCTGTTGGGTCGGATGTAAAATACACCGATAGCATTACACATATCCTGGAGCATAGGGTAGAGAAGGTATTGGAAAAAGAAAAGCCGGGCACAGAAGGAAGTATTGTAGAAAGTGTAATTGTCAATGTTGCCGTTAGTGCGAATAATCCAATAGATAATAACCGAAGTGTGCAATCCAACCTGGGACGTATTCAGGTATCATTTGTTGAATATGCAAAACGTAATGGCAAGAGTACACAGCCATATCTTGATCAGATCCGTGAAGTTGTTCAGGGAATTCCGGGTGCCAGTGTGGAAGTAACCAAAGAAGATAATGGTCCGCCTACTGATCCGCCGGTTAATATTGAAGTGGCAGGAGATAATTTTGAGAGTATTGCTTCTGTAGCGACTCAATTGCTGAATTATCTTGACACTAACCGCGTGAATGGAATTGAGAATCTTCAGGCCGATGTTGATCTGAAAAATCCGGAGATAACCGTGAATGTTGACAGGGAAAGAGCATTGATGGAAGGGTTGAGCACTGGCCAGGTAGGTATGGAGATCCGTACCGCTATTTTCGGAAAAGAAGTGAGTAAGATAAAATCAGGAGAGGATGAGTATAAGATTCAATTAAGATATAAAGAGCTTTTGCGAAATAATGTGACTGACCTGATGAATATGCGTATCACATTTATGGATATGAACACCATGCAGGTGAAGTCCATTCCATTAAGTTCAGTGGCCACAGTAGATTATACTAATACCACAGGAGGTGTAAAAAGGAAAAATGTAAAAAGGACTATACAGCTTCAGAGCAATGTGCCAGACCCTACCATGGTGGCTGGTGTAAATGCAGAACTTCAGAAGCATATTAATGATTTTGTGTCCATTGCCAAAGTGCCTTCGGATGTGACCATCCGATTAAGCGGACAAAGTGAGCAGGAAAAAGAAACACAAACATTTTTAGGAACTGCCTTGCTGATCGCTTTGGGAATAATTATTCTGATACTTGTCCTGCAATTCAATAGTTTGAGTAAACCTTTCATTGTTATTACGGAGATCTTCTTCTCTATCATAGGTGTATTCATCGGCTATGCAGTAACTGGAATGACCATTGCAACGATCATGATGGGTATGGGTATCGTTGGATTGGCGGGTATTGTTATTAAGAATGGTATTCTGTTGATCGAATTCACTGATGAGCTGAGGGGGAGGGGAATGCGAACACGTGAGGCGGCCATACAAGCTGGTAAGATCAGGATCATTCCGGTAATGCTGACGGCAGTAGCCACTATTCTCGGATTACTTCCGCTGGCTGTAGGATTCAATATTGATTTTGCCGGATTGTTCCAGCATTTCACTCCGCATATTTTCTTTGGTGGAGATAGTGTTGTATTCTGGGGACCACTTAGCTGGACCATCATCTTTGGTTTGATGTTTTCCTTCTTCCTAACATTGATAATGGTACCAAGTATGTACCTGATTGCAGAAAGACTAAAACGTCCAATGGAAAGATTCTATGGTACTAAGTTCATCGCCTTGCTTGGATTCACCGGACCTGTATTCTTTCTTTTCGTAGGAGTTATGTTCCTAATTCGCCGACTCCAGGGAAAGAAAGTGTGGATGGGTAGGCTGGCTAAATAGAAAATAAAAAATCAATAGGTGACTGTAATGGATGAAATTCCGTTTTGTACAGTACAATTATTGCAGAGATCAGGCAAGGTTTTATTTCTTGCAAGAACAGTGGTATAGTTAATTATATCGTTCCAGCTATAAGAACCCGTGTTCATATAACCTATCTTCTCCTTTAAAGCCTGTATGAAACTAATGGTATAAAAACCACCGAGATAATTGGCCCAGGAATATTCACCTGATTTGGCGGCAGCAGAGATCAGGCTTCCCTTTGCGTTCATGAACAATTTTTTCAATTTGGTAATATCAGGGCGGTTATCTGCCTGTAAATTGAGAAAACTATTTGCAGTAACCTGTGAAAGGCCGATCTTATTATTGCAGCAATCTGCCAGTACCAGGTTAAGACGTGCTCCTTTCCCCTTTAATTCATTATACACATAACTTAAAGGCATGGTGGTCTGATCGGTGATGCTGATATAACTGGAGGTGCGAAGGTCCATCATTGGATAAACATCGGTTTGATTATCGTACCGGAATCCATGGCCGCGATAAACAAAGATCACGATGTCATTCGCTCCGGGGTGAACCAGGTCAAGGGTGTATTGAACACTTTCTTTATTGAAATTAGTTCCGTCCACTACATACTTGCGATAAGTTAGTCCTAAGGCATCGCTTATATTGCTGAATTCATAGTCCAGTTTATCGCGGTCAGCAATACAACTTGGGCCAATATCACTGATCAATGTATTAGCCACTACAATAAGATGGAGTTTGGCATTGCCATAATTGGTGGTGGTAACAGGGGTGGTAACTTTTTTGATCGGATTATCAATACCGCAAAGTTTTTTCAGTGAAGCGAATTCCGTTTCATTGGTCCAGAAGAATTTTTTAAGGAAGGCCTCACCTATATTAGTAGGTTCTACCAGGTAAAAAGAATCCACGGGAATTTCAGAGCCCGGAGTCAGATTTTTGTCATCAGTGGTAGACACGTCCCAGGTATTATCATACTTACCTTTTCTCCAGATGAAATAATCCGGATTATAGGTCTGATCAGTAGATTTCTCCGTAATAAAACGAGGATTCGCGCCTGTCATGAAAAAATACTGGCGCCCATCATCCAGGTTTCCGGTAGTGGACTTATAATCCACATTTACTACATGGTAACGGTTATCAGCGGACGTATACCCTATTCGCATATATGCATAGCTGTCATTAAAATAGACCAGCAGGCCTTCATAGCGGTTATAGCTTTTGTCGTGAAAATTCACCTTGTATAAAACCTGGGCGTTGGACCTTGCAGGCGAGATGAATGCGCTTAGCAGCAAAACAAGCAGCAAATTCAGTAATAGTGACCTTTTCATGTTTAAAAAATTAGGGATCATCGAATGTATCAAATTTCCGGACTAAATTACCAAGGGGAATCGGAAATAAAAATGCCGTCCCGAGGGTATTCGGAACGGCATTTTGTTAAACAAACTAAAAAGATCAGAATCCTTTTTTCTGTACTGCATTTCCATCAGCGTCCAGTTCAATGACCTCATAGCCCAGTTTCTTTACGCCATTATATATTTTGGCCTTATCGCCTACCAAAAGAATATTCATTTTGGCCGGGTTCAGTGTCTTTTTAATAGAGGCGTCTGCCTGTTGCTTGGTAAAACCAGCCAGTATCTTATTCTGCTGATCTACATAATTAGCCGGAAGGTTGTAATCCAGGATCCTTCCAATGAAACCGGCTTTTTGTAAACCTGTTTCATAACGAAGGGCGTCTCTCTGACCCAGTGAACTTTTCATGAATGTTAGTTCAGCCTCAGTCACACCATTTTCCTGGTAATTATGAAGCTCTTTCATCACTTCGGCCAAAGCGCTGTCGGTAGCATCGGCACGAATACCGGAGCTGAATTCAAAATTTCCTGAATTATCATCTCCAGAGAATGAACTGCGGGCACCATAGGTCCAGCCTTTGTCTTCACGTAAGTTAAGATTGAGGCGGCTGTTGAAATCACCACCCAATGGATAGTTTACAAGAGTTGCTTTATAATATTCTCCGGTAGCGTCATATTTCAAACCGGTAGAATAACCAACACGAAACTGTGATTGAGCAGCCTTTGGAATATCCACAATGAATACTTTGGTCTTGTCAATCGTACTCGCACTTCCATTTGGTTTAGGCAGATCGATCTTTTTATTCGGAAGTTTATTCAGGAAGGCAAGTTCGGGGATAATTTCTGCCTGCTTCACATCTCCCACGATGACCACTTTGGCACCGTTAGAGCTGATATAATTATCATAATAATTCTGCACATCCTGCAATTTCATATTGCGAATGGTATTCTCTGTTCCACCTTCGCTCATTCCCAGAATATTGTTAGGCCCGAAATTCAGTTTTGCAAAAACTAAAGAAGCCACTGCGGCAGGATCTGATTTTGTTTGTTTGAAATTTTCCAGGCGCTGACGCTGGAGACGATTGAATGCTGCTTCAGAAAATTTAGGCCTAAGCATTCTTTCCTCTACTATTGCCATCGTAGCTGCCAGGTTTTTCTTCAAAGCCTGAACATTAAAGGTGATACCATCCTGACCGCTTGATACATTCACTGAGCTACCCAGTTTCTGTAATTCAACAGCTAATTTTTCCGCTGTATAATTCTTAGTATCCTCATTCATCATACTGGAAAATACACTTGCCAATCCAAGGTGAGCAGTATCATTTGACTGTAATAGATGGCCGCCAACCAGTTTAATGGTAATGGTCACTGTTGGGATTTCTGATGTTTCTGAGCCAATCACTTTTATGCCGCCTGCAAGATCTTTTCTCCAGAATTTAGGAACCTTAATTGCAGGGTTAGGGCCATTGCCAGGGATTTTTGAACGATCAAAATTATCTGAGGCCTTTACATATTTTAATCCTTTGTAACCATATTCAGGAGCTTTGTACACACTTGAATCGATCTTATAATTATCCGATTTTGCGATCATTTTTTCCTGACCTTTTGGTAATACGCTGAGATAAACTGCGAATTTCCCTTTTATGTACTGATTGTACACTCGCATCACATCTTCTTTTGTCAGTGACTGATACATTTTCAACAAGTCAGTGATCTTATTAGGATTTCCGGCAAATGTTTGAAAGGCTGCGAGCTGAGAAACCTTACCTGCTACGGATTGCAGGCCATTGATGGTTTGGGCTTCCATACCTCCTTTGAATTTGGCAATATCATCATCAGTAACACCCCTGACCTCGAAACTGTCCAGTGATTTGCGGAAAAGAGAATCCATAACTGCAAGTGATCTTCCGGGACCAGGTACGATCTGAAAGGTCATTTCCCCGGCCAGTTCAGAAAGCTGACTGAATGTACTTGCATTCAGAGCAGTTTGTTTTTTCACCATCTGCTGATATAATACAGAATTCTTTCCTTGTCCGATCACCTGTGAAAGGCAGGCCAGCGCGGCCATATCCTTGTTATAATTAGGCACAGTAGGGAAGCTGATATAAAGCATTGGAAGTTTAGCGTAATTGTCGGTATAAGAAACATAGCGGTCCGCGCTAAGCATAACGGCAGGCACTTCCACTGGTTTTACTTCTGGTCCGCGGGGAATGGAACCGAAATATTTTTCAGCCAGTTTTACCACATCGGAAGGTTTAACATCACCACCCACAGTAAGGGTAGCATTATTTGGTCCGTACCAGCGGAGGAAAAAATTCTTAAGATCATTCACATCTACCCGGTTAAGATCTTCTACATAACCGATCGTAAGCCATGAATAAGGATGACCATAAGGATAAAGATTACGAGAAGATGTCTCGCCAGACAATCCATAAGGACGGTTATCATAATTCTGTCCTCTTTCATTCTTAACAGTAGAGCGCTGGATCTCAAATTTTTTCTGTGTAACCGCATCCATCAGAAATCCCATGCGGTCTGCTTCGAGCCAGAGCATTTTCTCGAGTTGATTGCTTGGAACCGTTTCAAAATAGTTAGTACGATCGCGATTAGTACTGCCATTCAGTGTACCACCCGCTTCAGAAACAATTTTAAAATGCTTTTCATCGGCAACATGGTCGCTTCCCTGGAACATCATGTGTTCAAAAAAGTGAGCGAATCCTGATTTTCCGATTTCTTCACGTGCCGACCCTACATGGTAGGTTATATCCACATGAACAAGGGGATCACTGTGATCTTCATGAACCACCACGGTGAGTCCATTAGAAAGCACATATTTTTCATAAGGGATCACTAATTCGGAACCCGTACGGGTGATTTTTTCAACCAGCTTTGTCTGTGCTTTCACCAGGATGGTGAGGAACAGAAAACAGGGCAGGAACAACCATTGTCTTTTCATTATTTACATATTTGTTTAAGCTAATAATTCAGAGGATCGGAAAATTACTGAAATATAGCGTTGAGTGCCTACCATTTATCATAATAGAATAAAGTCGGTGAGTATTGGCCCGGCAGGTTTAATTTTGGTGTCTAAAACTTAGAAAATGTCAAATATGATCAACAACCATGAGATCGATTATCATATATACGGAGAGGAACTTCAGTTTGTTGAAATAGAACTGGACCCACAGGAAACGGCCATCGCTGAAAGCGGTGCCATGATGATGATGGAAGATGGCATAGAAATGCAGACCATTTTTGGTGATGGTTCTGTTCAGCAAAACTCCGGTTTCCTTGGAAAACTGCTCAGTGCAGGAAAAAGATTATTGACGGGGGAAAGCCTATTCATGACCGCTTTTACCAATACCGGTCAGGGTAAGAAGAAAGTAAGTTTTGCGGCTCCATATACAGGAAAGATCATTCCTATTGACCTTCTTCAGATGGGTGGCACC
The DNA here is from genome assembly GCA_046596515.1 of Chitinophagaceae bacterium. Lineage (GTDB taxonomy): Bacteria > Bacteroidota > Bacteroidia > Chitinophagales > Chitinophagaceae > JJ008. The sequence goes on from JBKJMI010000044.1 coordinate 26,090, forward strand.
ATCATTGCGCAGAAGGACGCATTTCTTTGTGCAGCGAAAGGAGTGAGCGTGGGTATATTCTTTCAACGAAAATTGGGTGTGGGCATATTTGGAGGGGAAGGATTTATTATGGAAAAAATAGAAGGCGACGGAATGGCTTTTCTGCATGCCGGTGGCTTTATAATAGAAAAAAATCTTGTGCCTGGAGAAGTTTTAAAGATTGATACAGGTTGTCTCGTTGCCTATACTCCGGGAGTACAATTTGATATAGAGTTTGTAAAAGGAATCAAGAATCTAATGTTTGGAGGGGAGGGACTATTCTTTGCGCGATTGCAGGGACCGGGAAAAGTTTGGATACAATCCTTACCTATAAGCCGGCTAGCTGCAAGAATTGTTGCTTACGGTACTTATCATCGGAAGGAAGAAGGATCGGTTCTTGGGGGACTAGGGAATTTGCTTGATGGCAGGGAATGAGTAGGTTGAGGGGTTAAGAGGTTGAAGGGTTGAGCGAATACCCAAAGTATAGGAAATGTTCACTCAACCTCTCAACTCCTCAACTCAATTGACTTTCTTTAAAAGGATCTTCTTCTGCGAAAAATTATACGCCGCATCAAGCATCTCGATCAGCCTGGGCCAATCTTCTTTTTTTACATAGGCCTGCTTGTAGATCTTTTTTTCCATTAAGGTCAGCACGTTATTTTCTATGCTGGCCTGAACGGCAAATTGACCTACCTCGTTTTCAAGGCTGGTATTAAGATTTTGCAGACCCACTACTTTATAACCCTGAGGAATGGTAAAACTTACCACATTACGCAGGCTGCGGGCATAGCCCAGGTCGGCATCCACTTCTCTTTTCTTTTCATCCATGGGAATAAATAATTGCTGACCAATCAGACCCGGAACAGAGACCAGCAGGTCATTACCTGCCACCTTCACCATATCCGATAATTCAAACTTATTCGTATAGATCAGTTCCTGCTTGCGCCAGCTGCGACCATCCGCATTCAATGTAAATTCAAGATAGTTACTGATATTATCGAAATCATCACTCAATGAAGCCTTCATATAATCCAGCTTTCTTGTCTTATCCTCTTTTTTTCTCTCTCTTAATTTTTCTTCATATTTATCAAGGGCATCGCCTTTCATGCCAGCCCTTACATCATCCTCCCCTCCATAATTGCGATGATCATCATCAAGTGCAGTTGTATAAACTAAAGCCTGCTGATTTACATTCTTCTTGCTCAATCCTTTTACACTTCGCTGTAATACTACTGTCATTGTTCGTGTGGCCGTATCCATAGTTGCGCTAACCTGGTTGGTGGTCACATTCTCATCCGATTTAGTTCCAGGCAAGGTGATGGACGTAGCTGTTGGATTTTTTCCTGGTGATATCACAAAGGCCGGAGTGTTGAGAAACTCTTCTCTCAGATCATAAGGATTGGTACAGATGCCGGCATTGAAAATATATTTATCCTTCACTTTCACCATCCATTCCGGTTCACTTCTGAAAATAATATTTTCAGGTTTTGTGGTAGTGCGTGGGGCAGTTACGATCAATTGATAGGAGATCTTACGAAGATCAAAACATTGGGTAAGACAGGAAGCGAACAATTCACTGGAGAAACCATTGGCCCTGTAAAAAGACATATGCCGCAGAATGTAATAGACTTTCTGAATAAAGTCTTCCTCACGCATGTCTTCTCCTCCCACTGAACGCAGATAGGCTTTGGCCATAGTGTAATACAGTGATCCATCCAGACGGTTGTAAAGGTTGTTCATTTTTTTAGCGAGTTCCTGTGGACTGATATTCTGTTTCAGTTCACCTCTGTCGCCAATGAACAGATCCGAGCGATTCTCACTGCGGGAGAAAACAATTTGAAATTTCACCATTGGCAATTCAACCATACTATTTACCCATCGTGTGTCGCTTAACTTTTCACGATCATGATCCTCCCAAACATAATCCGCGTTATTATTGCCGGTCTCTTTAAAATTAGGCGCATTCATGGTCGATTTGGAATTCACGAATGATTTATCGTCGGTATCGATCTCAAATTTCTGGCTGACCACAGGGTATTCACGGGTGCAAACAAAATAAATAGGATCGAATTCGATATAGCTCATTTTCTTCACCGTATTATCATCATAAAAGATAGTGCCGTAGTCGATGATATCTCCCGGACTGAGATCCGGTATGGCCAGTTTATAGAATAGAACCTTGCTCTTACTTTTATCATAGTAGGTACTCGCTTTTACGATATATGGAGTAAATGTATTGGGCACATCACTGACATCTTCTACATAAATCGCATTACGCAGTGAAACATCCTGTACCTGTCCATCAGGTTTAATGATCTTGAATCCCGCTCCGTCGTTGGAAGAACCAATCCGGAAATAAAAATAAGAATAGGTATTTACAGCGTCGCGGTCAGCCAGCAAAATACGCCGATGTGTGATCTCATAGACTGCCAGCTTGTTCGCGTCTTTATCAAAAGAGAATCGTGTTTTCTGTGCGATGATCACACCGCTTTCCTCTTTCCATTTAGATGGAATGGCACTTATTTTGAAATCCGCGTCATTATCCTCCCAGATCTGTTTCATGTTCCTGGCGATGCTCTCCAATTTGGATGGGCTGAATGTATCATCATCCTGGGCAGAAATTGCCGTGGATATATAAAGACAGAGCAGAAGGGTCAAAAATTTGTACATGTGTAAGTTTTTTCTGCGTTATCAGGGCTTCCTGATCAGAATAAGATTACTGTTGAAATCATTCAATTTTTTGGCGAAACTCTTCCAGTTTTCAAAATCCGCTTTCCGGATCCTTCCGTTGGGAAAACTGAGCGTTTTTCTGAAGCTGATCTTATTCCCTGCTGAGCTATAAGCAGCATCAACAGAGTAGTCGTCATATTTAAGCTTCAGCGCCTGTGGCAATGATGAAATTTTATACCCTGCAGGAAGAATCAGATCTGTTTCGAACTGGTAGGTATAACCCGAATGAAGTTCATAGTCCTGCTGTCTTTTGGCATCCGGAATAATTCCGCGCATATCTTCTGAAAAGAAATCAATGCCGGTATAAATATCTTTTTCTTCCGTGATCACATAATTACTCAGATCAATATCTCCTTCAATCGTTACAGGCTGCTCGCGATCGCTGAGATCAGAAGTTTTTACATTGGCTACTGAAAGATTTTTATTACCAAATTCAAGAAAGCGGTTCAGCAATTTCTTTTTGTCGTCAGCAGGCAGATCATGATAGTACTGGTGAAATCCGGTTCTCTCTTCTCCTGTCAGGGTCACTTTCACATGTCCCTTCAGCACATTATCCTGCAATTGAAAACTGCATTGGGTCAGCACCTTGGTTTTATCCACGTCCATCACAGGTACTTTTTTTATCTCGTATTTATCGCCCTTGCCAATCAAAACTTCTTTGCCTTGTATGCGCCAGGCATAATCTCCAAAGGGTACGTATTTCTCAGTGCCATCAAGAAAATATTCTTTACCATTCAACACCACCGTACTGATGCAATGATTGTCTACGCAAAGAGAGGGGAGAGAATAATCGTATGGAATATGTTTGGTCCCGATCCAGGTAATGTATGCGGGAAAGCCTGCCAGTTTGAGCATCTCAGTCAGCAGGTTGGCCATTCCCTTACAATCGCCGTATTTGGTTTTATAAACATCCTGTGCGGGAGCAGGAATAAAACCTGCCAGCCCATCTTCAAACGCGATATAACGGATATTATCCTGCACCCAGTAATAAATGGCCTTTACCTTTTCAATATCTGTGTTCTTTCCTCGGATAAGCTCCGTTACTTTAGATTTGAACTCCTCAGGTTTGTTATTGCATTTATTATAGAGATAATGGTACCAGTTATAAAGATCGCCTGCATCCGCGAATCCTTTCTCTTTTTTCCCGTCAATTTGAAATGATTTCACAATAAGCACCAGGTGAGGAAACAGATAAGCCGCGCTGGGGGCACGATCCTCATTTTTCATGGTCTCCAGATTCTGGATCTTATAGATATAGACCATTCCATTTTTTTCAGGAGATTTTTGTTTGGTCACTTTATATCCTGCAAAATTGAACTCACGAATATCCAGTTCCAGCCAATCAGGGACTACGATTCGAATGATCTTTTCTTTGGTGGGAAAAAAACTGTTGAAGTATACGGATGTCAGATATTTACTATCGAAATATTTTTTTTCTGTTTCCACACGGGTCACATCGGCATAACCTGAGAATTTGATATTAAAAAATTTTACACGGCTATCATCCGAAAATATCTCACTGGAGCTGGCGGAACGGTCTATAGCATATCCCACATTATAATTCTTTTTTATACCAAACATTCCTTTCATTTTCTCCAACTGTTTAAAGGAATTGATCTTGCAGAACGAGTTATAAAAATCGAAATATTGTATATCGGCACTTTCCCTAAGGGAAATAAAATTGATGCCTGTATTCTTTGTCGCAGTTACCACGGGTAAGCGATCGCTGCCTTTACCCCTGTCGAAAGTATATTCCTCCTCAAATGATACGGCGGCCACCCGGTCATCGGGGAATAGCTTTTTCAGGCGGTTAGCCTCAAAAATATCATCCTCTGCCTGGCTGAAGCCCGAAAACGGGAAGGCTAACAGCAAAAGCAGGTAAAACAGGGGTCTTCTCATGGTTTTTTATTCAGGTTGTCCAAAATAAGAAATAGAAACTTACCCTAAGTGGATTTTTAGGAAAATCCAAAGAATTTAAATCATATTCTAAACTTAAAAACAGCATGATTTTGCATCATAACTTGTTTTAAATTCGCAGGATAACCTCTTTACAAATGGCAAGAAAGAATGAAGTATTAAAAGACGTGGTGATAAAATTCGCCGGAGATAGTGGTGATGGTATGCAATTGACAGGTACCCAGTTCTCAAACAATACCGCTTTATTAGGAATTGACCTGGCTACATTTCCGGATTTTCCAGCAGAGATTCGTGCCCCACTAGGTTCATTGCCTGGAGTAAGTGGATATCAGCTCCGTTTTTCCAGTGACCGGATCTTTACTCCGGGAGATGCCTGCGACGTGCTCGTTGCTATGAATGCTGCGGCGCTGAAAGTAAATCTTAAGGGATTGAAGAAAGGTGGAAGGATCATTATTAATACAGATGGATTCGATGCGAAGAATCTTCGCCTCGCCAATTATGCCGAAGGTGATAACCCATTAGATAATGGAAGCCTTAGTAATTATGAGGTGATCAAAATGGATGTGACCAAGATGACCCGTGAGTCGTTGAAAGATCTGTCGATGGGTATGAAGGAAAAAGACAGGGCCAAGAACATGTTCGTTCTGGGATTTCTGTACTGGATGTACAATCGTGATATGGAAAATACTATCACCTTCATTCGCGAAAAATTTGGTAAAAAAGCAGATATACTGGAAAGCAATATAAGAGTATTGCAGGCTGGGTATAATTATGGCGACACTACTGAAACCTTTACTACAACGTATTCAGTTGAGAAAGCCAAAATGGATCCCGGAACTTATCGTTCAGTGATGGGTAATCAATCACTTTCTTATGGACTTATTGCCGCAGCGAAGAAAAGCGGGTTGCCTTTGTTCCTGGGATCTTATCCTATTACTCCCGCCTCAGATATTTTGCATGAGCTGGCCCGGCATAAAAATTTTGGGGTACGCACATTCCAGGCGGAAGATGAGATCGCTGCTATCACTTCTTCTATTGGTGCAGCCTATGGTGGCGCTCTTGCGGTAACCACTACTTCCGGTCCGGGTATGGCCCTGAAAGCAGAAGCGATGGGATTGGCAGTAATGCTTGAAATTCCACTTATTATAGTGGATATTCAAAGAGGAGGTCCTTCAACCGGACTACCTACAAAAACAGAACAATCAGATCTGCTTCAGGCTTATTATGGAAGAAATGGTGAATGTCCCATGCCGATTATTTCTGCATCAACTCCGGCAGATTGTTTTGAAGTAGCTTATGAAGCGGCAAGAATAGCTATTCATCATATGACACCTGTGATCTTACTTAGTGATGGATATATCGCAAATGGTGCTGAGCCATGGAAATTTCCGAAAGAAGAAGATCTTCAGCCTATTCCTGTAACGTTTAAAACAGAACTGGCGGAAGGCGAAGACAAATTTCTTCCGTATGCGCGTGATGAAAAATTGACAAGGCCATGGGCCCTTCCTGGTACTCCTGGACTGGAACATCGCATTGGTGGGATCGAAAAACAAAATCTTACTGGTAACGTAAACTACGAACCGGAGAACCACCAATTGATGGTGAATCTTCGTGAAGAAAAAATAGCAAGGATCGCGGATCATATTCCAGAACAAAAACTAGATAGTGGTCCAGAAAATGGTAAGATCCTGGTATTGGGCTGGGGTTCTACTTATGGCGCAATCAAATCTGCCGTGGCCGAATTGCAGGCAAGAGGAGAAAAAGTTAGCCATGCTCATCTTCGTTATGTACGACCATTCCCTAAAAACCTGGGAACCATTATAGGCAATTTTGACAAAGTGCTGATCCCAGAGATCAATAATGGTCAGCTCATCAAGATCATTCGCGATGTATACATGGTAGATGCAGTGGGATATAATAAAGTAATGGGAATTCCAATTACTAAAACGGAAATGGTAATGAAGCTGGAGGAATTACTGGGTGGCGCTAATTAATTAGCCTTCTTCAGTTGATCTTTGGTTTGCCTTTTAATAAGTTTCACTTGGCATTGCAAACGCATATCCGAATGCAAGTATAGCCAGGATCAATCCAAACATGAAAACATTATAGGCGATTCGGAGGAAGCTATACTTCTTGGCCAGTACCACTCCCAGAAAATAATTATCTTTCACAATACTGCTGTATAGATACTCTTTATCATTAAGCATTTCCTTCATGGCCCAACTATAATCGGTAAGACCCATCCTGAAAAAATTTCCGAAGAAAAGAAGGTTTGTCTTTTTTGTTCTGATATCATCTTCCGTGAATTTTCCATGATTCACATTTGGCCTTGTTGCCAGAATAGCAAATACAATGGCTGCTACGCAAACGGCAACCAGGACCACAAGTGGTATCATCAGGTTCGGATTATCACGCAACTTTGTATAAAGTGAAGAGACTACTATAGAAAGTATGATCGCATTCACTGAGATCAGGATATTCGCCTTGGAGTCGGCCATCTGGCTAAGATTATTCTGATTCTGTGCCATAATACGGAACACTGTATTTATACCTCTTTCGGTCTGACTGGCTTTATCTTTTTTCGCCTTTGCTTCTTGAATGGCCAATTTTTCGGCGCTGCCTCCGGCCTTAGCTTTTTTCTCTTTGGGATCTTTGTTTTTTTCTTCTTCGGGTTTCATTTCATCCCCGTCTTTTTGTTTTAGTTCTTCCAGAAATTTTTCTTTTATAGGTTGCAGTTTGGCCTGGGCGAAGGGAGTGAAATAATGATGCGACTCGAGAAAAGCAATATTATTCTGTCTCCATGCCTTCTTGGAAAAATCATAACCACTAAATTCACGGAACTCCTTTCTTAAAAGTTTACTTTTTTCCTTGAATTCAGGAGTGCCTAAATGGAAAAGATCAGCATCACAAATAATTTCTTCAATCGGGCTTGAAGGACGTTGTGGTATTCTTGTTGCATTGATACAGCCGACCACCTTTGCGGTGAATTCCGGGCTGACCTTGTGGGCGGCCAAAAATTCAGTTGCAAGTTGAATGCTGGCTGCTTCATGGTCTTTAGCTATACCAGTGGTATAACCGGTATCATGAAACCAGGCGGCTGTAAGCAGCGCCAGCCTGTCTTCTTCTGGAAGATCTCTGGTATGCGACAATTTTTCCGAAGCAGCCACCACTTCCTGCGTATGCTGAAGGCTGTGAAAGCTGATAGATTTGTTAAGTTTGTTGACTAACAGGTCAGTTACCTGGGCCTGTGCATCTTGAAGCAATTGATTGTCCATGGTGTTATAAAGATAACATTTGATAAATTTATAAAAAATAGGCAAGAATGAGGTCGTTTAAATTTCCGATGACTATTGTATTAGCAGGCATGCTGTTGTTTTTATCCTGTAAACAGAAAAGGCTGGACTCTCCGCCCCATTATAAGTTTAGGGATGTGTTTTCCGTCAAACTGGATCAAAAACTGAAAGAAATCTCGGGCCTGGCATATGATGGAAAGATCAATATGTTCCTGGCAATAGATGATGAAAAGGGGAAAGTTTTCTACCTGGCAAGAGATACCAGGGCCATTATGGAGGAATATGATTTTGCTCCCGCTGGTGATTTTGAAGATATTGCCATTTATAATGGAAAGCCATATATCCTTCGCAGTGATGGATATCTCTTCCGCTTTGATAAGGATAGCCTGAGTGCAAAGGGCAGTGGACATGAACTGGGTCAGTTACCGGTAACGGGCACCAATGATTTTGAAACAATTTATGCCGATGCAGATCGAAAAGCGCTGATCATGATCTGTAAGAATTGCAGTGGCGATGATGTGAAATCCGTTTCTGCCTTTGCTTATTATCCTGATTCTATAGGTTTTGATGCTAAGCCAGTCTATGTGATCAATACAGAGACGGTAGAAAAATTATCGCCATTTCACAGCACCAAATTTGAACCTTCCGCTGCGGCCATTAACCCGGTAATAAAAAAGCTTTTTATTCTTTCTTCTGTTAGCAGGCAATTGGCAATTTGTGATCTGAACGGACAGGTGGAATCTGTTTTTAAACTTAGTTCAAGGTTATTTCCACAACCAGAAGGCATTGCTTTCCGACAGAATGGAGATATGTTCATTAGTAATGAAGGAGCAGGAAGTAGAAGCACCTTGCTGATTTTTCCATTTTATAAGGATACTTCCAACACTTTGGCTCCCGTTGCCGGATCCTCGCATTATAATTTTAATTCGCCGGATGACCGTTTACAATTAGGCAAACATCTTCATGAAATATCAGGCATGTCATTTATCACCGGCACAGACTATATACTTGCTGAGAATGATGAGAAAGGAGACATATTCACTATTGATTTCCGGACAAGGAATGATAAAGTAGGGAAGGTCAAATTTGGTGGTAAAGGAGATTATGAAGATATCGTCTATACCGATTCGGCAATCTATATGCTGATCAGTAGCGGTACCATCGTGAAAGTGGATACCAGAGATAGTTCAATGGTAACTACCGATTATGTACTCGATGGACAGAAAAATGAATTTGAATCCATGTACCTGGACAAACAAAGTCACTCTCTTATACTTCTTTGCAAAGATTGTCAGCATGAAAAAAATGAAGTAAGAAATGCCTATCAATTCGACCTCTCAATAAATTCTTTCAATACAGATCCGGTTTATACTATTCAAATTTCCACCATACGCGAACTGTTGAAAGATGAAAATGCAGAATTCAAACCTTCTGCGGCAGCCATCAATCCAATAGATGGAAAATTATATGTGGTGGCCTCGGTAGGTAAATTATTATTGATTGCGGACAGATATGGTAAACCAGAGCACGTATTCCGTCTGGATCCCACGCTGTTCAATCAACCTGAAGGAATAGCCTTTGCTCCCAATGGAGATTTATATATTTCTAATGAAGGAGGGGAGGGTGTTGCCACCATTCTTAAATTCAATTATCGCAAATGATCAGATCTTAAGCGCGAATAATTCAATGGTTTGATTTTTCCCTTTCAGGTCTACCTGGCCAAGTGATTCTGTTTGCCAGTCCTTCATGTCCAGCAATTCCACCATTTCCTTAGAGATCAGATATTTTTGATTCAGCTCTGTACAGGCACTTCTGATTCTTGCTGCCGTATTGATGGCATCACCGCTCATGACTACGTCTTTTTTTATCAGCCCTACCTGTCCAACTGTAACAATACCTGAATGGATACCCGCCTTGTACTCGGGGATGACACCATAATTGCGCCGGAACAATTCGGCATGTGCATTCAATTCTTTTCGGGCAGTGATCAAAGAGTCTACGGCCTTTCTGGCGTTGATAGAATTAGTGGGCCACCAGATCACGATTTCATCTCCTACATATTGATAAACCCGGCCTTCATGTGACAGCATGCCTTCTGAAATAAAGAAAATAAAATCACGGATGAATTTAAAATATTCCTTGTGGCCCATTTTTTCTGCAATGGGAGTAGAGTCTGTAAGGTCAAGGAACATGATGATGCGGTTCTCTTCCCGAGGTTGCAGGTATCGGCCCAGCATTATACTTACAAATACGCCGGGCGAATATTTTTCATTTACTTCCATAGCCAGCAACGTAAAAATAAATAGCAATACCCATTCAGGCATTTTTTGTAAGAGCCATTTTGTATGGAACATGTTATGGGAAAAACGCGAAAGCACCACTTCAAAGCTCCTTCCGGCGATCAACCATTCATAGCTTAAATAGATGAAAAAGTTCATGATGAAGCCCGCCACCACCAGGATCAGTGTTTTCAGCAGAAGATTTTTTCCCAGTGAGGCGTTTCGAAGATAATCTTTCAAAACACTCACAATAAACCAACCGATTATCAGACTGATCAGAAAAACATTGAACTCACGAACCAGTACCTCCCTGGTGTAATTATAATCGGGCGATGAATATTTTTCTGGAAGCGTGCCTGCCAGTTTTCGTTGAATAAAAAATATAAGGTCAAAAAGGGTCCAGCATGCAGCAATGATGAAAATAGTCTGGGCCTGGTACCTTTTGACGCGGCTAATTACCTTAAGTTCTGAAGGATCATTTTTTTTTGATTTATGACGAAAAGCATTAAACATATTAGCCTTGTTAGCAATAATAATCGTGCCGTATCAGTAAACCAGATTGAAACGGGTTCCCAGAGAGAAATTCAGGCTTTTTTCATCGCTATGGAATCCAACAGAACCTGTGATGGCAAAAAGGTTAAAAGGCAGATAATAAATACCTGCGCCATAAGCGCCATGCCACCTTCTGGTGAGATCAAAACGGGAATGTACTTTTCCTACATCACCAAAGAATAATAGTCCTATCTGGCCTGGAATGAAATAAGTATTAACATCTCCGAGCTTTACCCGCAGTTCAAGACTGCTGTAAAAATTAGCCCTTCCTGTATATCGATCTTTACGGAAGCCACGCAGCCCATCTTCCATACCTAAAGTCAACCCCTGGAAATATTCAAAATTGCGGTTGAATAAATGACCTCCCCCCATTTTAAGTACTGCGATCATTTTGGCCGGGTCATTAAAGCTGGCATAGATGGTCATATCGGATGTAAATCCTACCAGGTCACGACTATTATCATTTAATCCACGTTGCGCAAAAAATTTATTTTCCCATAAAACACCACGGCTTGGCCAGAAGGTATTATTCCTATTATCGACTAACATTACCAGTTTCGCTCCTAAATAGGATTTAGTGCTGAAAATACTGGCGGAATCAAGTCCCACATTGGCGGGCTTAGCGAAAATGTTTCCAAGATTATCTTTTTGGCTGGCGGAATACTGATTGAAATAGGGGCCGATAATCAGGTGGAACTTATCAAAGAATCTATTACGTACCAATGCCTCAAATTCCACCTTGTTATACCTGACCTGATAATAATTATCCGGCTTAGTTTTATCCAATTCCACATGGTTGCCCATGCCGTAAAAATTACGAAGGGCAGTACGCGATACATTGGCTTTCATCACCACGTCAATGCTTCGGGTTATATGATTGAATTCTCCTGAGTAATCAAATTGCCAGGCGTTATGTTCTACTGCGTAAAGTATACGCAGATTTTGGTCCGTGGCATAAGGAAGGTTTCGGAAACCGAAGGTTCTCCTGGAAAATCCTGCTCCCATGTAAAAATGATCATCCGAGTTATAATTCAATCCGAGCTGAGGAAACTTGCTATAATTATAATTAAAATTGAAGAGACTTTTTTCATTCACAGGTGAATTGCTGGAAAAGCGATTCTTCGCGTGACTTTTATTACGGATATAGTTGCCCGTATCTCTTGTATCATAAAGAAGGACTTCCACTTTTCCACGAATATCAAAGGTGTCGTAATCCTGTCCACCGATCATTCGTAGTTTAATGGTAGAGTGGGTATTTGAATCAACCACAAATACATCCTTGTCATTAAGACCAAACATTCTGATCTCTTTAGTGACCTTTGGATCGAATATGCGGTCATACATTACGAAGCTGGTATCTGATCTTTGTCTGGCAAGCACTCTTACCTGGAGTTTACCATCGGTTGTATTGGATACTCTGAATATTTCGCTTTTATTACTGCCGATTATATTCACTTTTCCGGAGAGGAAACGATAATAACTCATGGCAGCTTGTTCAATGATATTGCGGCGGCTGATCAGTTTTTTAGCGATGATCTCACCATGTAAAGGATAAATTTCTTTTGGTAGTCTCTTTACTGAGGCCTCTATCACTGAATCAGTGAGTTGATCTTTTACGATCCTGATCTGCTTTTCCCAGTCCTTATCATCCAGGTCGTTGAGGTAGATCCTGTCAAAATCACGGGCTGTATAATTCAGCCAGTTCACTTTTGGAATATTACTTCTGAACCCTTTCAGAAATGGAAGATTTCCTCTTGTAAGGAATTTCATCATCAGGCCATTGGAATAAAAAAAAGCCTGATCACGGTCCTTTGGAATAGGAGCAAAAACTTTTCCTTTGCCCGTATCCTGCGTATCCCATTTCCATTGCCCAAGGTGGCGATCATAATCCGCAATGATCATATCAAGTAGCCTTGCTTTCAGGGCCTCATTTTGCAATGGACGATGATCTGGCTCATCCGTCATATCATCAAAGATCTTGGCTGTGGTACGAGCATTGGATCCATCGAAAGTTGGATCCTTTTTTTCCAGCATCACCACTTTGTTTCGGAATATCTCTCTGTAAAAACCAAGCGCAGGGTCATCAGGAACAAAAAATAATTCCGGATTCGGTGCAGCCAAATGTAATGCGTTGGTTAGTCCTGGTACGATCAGTGATCCATAAGGCATGGTCGCCGTTTTTAATTCATATGCCATGCTATTGGCCAGTGATCCACGGAAAGTGACAGGAATAGTTTGACCCGGGTTCTTATCTACCGCGCGTAGTATATATTGTTTTTTATCCTTGTTGTTCTTAAGATTAAGTGATAATGTTTGAGTTCCTCCGCCCAAACCAATAATAGAGAATCCACCCTTTTCTTTCTGGAGATTCAGCACTTTCATATTAACGGGAGTAGCCCATTCCTTCCGATAATTCTCACCCATGAATAATTTCTTGAATGGGCCTGTTTTCGAATATTCACTTTTTAATGCCTGGGTCGTAGTGTCTTTATATTTAAGGAATGGGTCCTCTACTTTTATGGCAGCCACACTATCAATTTTTGCAGCAGGCGTAGAAAAATTTAAAAGTGTAAATGGAGGATATTTCACAACACTATCGCCAACCGTATAAAAAGTGATGGTGACATTCTTGTTCTTAGACACTTCCAATACGGAAAATCCCTCTGAAGTATTATTAAATAAAGATTTTTTACTTTTTGCAGTTCGGTTTTGTTTGCAGCCTCCACCACTTACAATATAATTATACGTGCTATCTCTGATAAGTTGCAGGTTATGATCATGCCCCGAAACAAACAGCAGATTGGGTGCATTCTTCTTAATTTCATCTGAGATCTCGTTGATCATATTGGTATAGGCCGGAAACTTTATATCCTGTGGAGTGCCGAATACACTGCGGGAGATTGGATAAATGGAACCGATCAACGGAAGTGGGATGTAAAGATTTTTCTTAATATCGGTTAGAGGAAAAATATGCTGCTTCAAGCTAAAATATCCTCCGTGAATTCCATTGCTTTTAAAAGGATGATGACAAGCAAGTATCACCAGCTTCTTGGCATTTCTTGCGGCGATATCACCAATTTGTTTGGCCACTTCATCCGTTGTCTTGCAATTGCAATCAGATTCTATTTCGGGTTTATCATAAGGATGAAGGAACCACTGGCTATCAAAAAGGATCAGTGTTACATTGTCATCCACCTTTACTTCTACAGGTCCGGGACATCCATCCTGTGGTTCGTAGTGTATGTTCGGATTCTTAAAAGCAAGAAAGGAAATATAAAGTTGCTGACGAAGTACTGCGTTTAACCCACCCTTACTGCCATTCTCCCAGTCATGATTTCCCGGGATCATCCAGAGTTGAGATTTGGTGCCGTCCACCAGTGAGATCTGAGAATCTAAAACGGCACGGGCTCCCCGATAGGTATCATATTCCACATCAGGCAATCCTTTTTTGTAAAGATTATCACCGAGAAAAAGTACAGTGGTTTTTTCATCCAAAGGGATGAGATTGCGGGCAGCATCAACTACTGGGTGTCTTCCTTTGGTCAATTGACCTGCATCTCCAATGAGAATGATACGACGTGTAATGGTATCCGAACCATCTTTGGCTTGAGCTTTAACTGCCCCTTGGATAAATACCAGGGTAACAAAAATTAATAATATTCTTTTCATTCTATCCGAGCTATGGTTCTTTAGATACTTAATACAATTGAATTCAGTTCCTTAACTATCAACACTGTGCTTAGCAAAAGGTTTCAAATTACTAAAATTGTAAGCTCCTGAAAAATCTTGTTTAGTGTTTTCCTTTAAAAGCTGGAAAAATCTCATTTTTTACCTTTTTTCAAAAAGTCATATATTCGGGTTAGCACGAGAACCAAACCTTAAACCTGAAATGATGAGACTTTATTTTTTACTGGGCATTCTAAGTTTATTCCTATCTGTTTCTGGTTGGTCCCAGATCAAGGGTGACTCTGCTACGATCAAGGGATCTACCTTCAAAATGGGCAATTCCTCCACATTCTGGATGGGATCCAATTATCGGAAGGAATGGAACACCCCCATAACCGTTCCTATTCTTCACCTGGATAAGGAAAAGGGTGGCTTGACCCCTGTTAAAAAAGGCGGCGGAAAACAAACCAAATCTCTTCGACTGGAAGGGGCCGATGGCAGACAATACACGATCCGCTCCATCCAAAAATTTATCACTTCCAAAACTTTGCCCGGCGATCTTCAAAGTGAGGCCGCTGCCGACCTGGTTACTGATGGGGTGTCTGCTTCCTATCCTTATGCTTCCCTTTCTATGATGCCGCTGGCTGATGCGGTTGGAGTTCCATATGGAAAAGTTCGACTGGTCTATATTCCTGATGATCCGAAACTGGGAGAGTTTCGTAAAGATTTCGGCAATATGCTCGCCTCTTTTGAGGAGCGCTTGCCCGAATCCGTAAAAAAGGGATTTGATACTGATGAAGTTATAGATAAACTTGAAAAGGATAATGACAATGACCTGGACCACGAGGCCATTATCAGAGCTCGTTTGCTTGATATGTTCGTAATGGATTTTGACCGCCATGAAGATCAATGGCAGTGGGGTGCAGTGGATAATGATCGCGGAGGAAAAACATTTTTTCCTATTCCACGAGACCGTGATCAGGCCTTTTATATCAACCAGGGTTTTTTACCTGGCTTTGTAAAACGTAAATCATTGGTACCTCAACTGGAAGGATTCAAGCCCCATATAAAAAGTGTAAAATTCTTCAATTTTGCCGCAAGAAATTTTGACCATTTCTTTTTCCAGGAAGCTACAGAGGATAATTGGAAAGCTGTCGCTGAAAAAATGGTAGCCGCTATTACAGATGAGGTGATCGAAAAAGCCATCAATATGCAACCCAGAGAGATTCGCGATATTTCCGGCAATAAGATCAAAGAAACACTGAAGCAAAGAAGACAATACCTGGTGCAGGAAGCTGTAGAATATTCCAGGTTTCTCGCGGAACATGTAAATATTACTACAAGCGATAAAAAAGAGCTATTTGATCTTACACGTAATGCCGATGGCAGCCTGCTGGTACAGATCTATAAAGTAGATAAGAATGGCAACCAGGCATCTAAAATGTATGAAAGGAAATTCAACCCTCAATATACGGAGGAGGTCAGGCTATTCGGATTTGATGGAGACGATAAATTTGTGATCCATGGAGATAATGATAAGATCAAGATCCGAATGATTGGTGGTGGTGGAAAGGATCTGTTTGAAAACCAGGGTAAAGGTAAAGGTCACAATACTGTGGTTTACGACAAGATTGATGGAGGAAACAAATTGGTTGGTGATTTCCGGAATAAATTATCATCCGATTCCAATGTCAATAAGTTTGAACATCTTGGATTTAAATATAATCATTCATTGCCGTTGCTTTCTATTGGCTATAACCCGGATGATGGCTTGTCCCTTGGACTTGGTATGCGGATTACCCGCCAGGGTTTCCGTAAAGAACCGTATAAATCATTGAATGAATTTTCTATCAATCACTCTTTGTCTACCTCCGCCTGGCGATTCCGTTTTCATAATGAGATTATGTCAGTATTTGGAAAGAAAACAGATATCACTACTGACATTGATATTAAATCTCCCTTTAACACCACACTGTTTTTTGGCTATGGTATGAATTCTTATCATGACAAAACAAAGACAGAAAAATTTAAATACTATCGTGCCCGTTATTCTCTGGCTGATGTTTATCTGAACCTTCGCCATCGATTCTCTCCGAAAGTAGAATTGAACTTTGGACCTACTTTCCAATATTATAATATGGATTCAGACGATAAACTCAATAAGCAGCGATTTATCTCACTAACAGGTACAGGAGTTGGGAAAAATGGACTGGACTCAGCTACTATTTATTCACAACAAAAGTATCTGGGGGTGAATTTCTCTCTGAGCGTGGACACTCGTAAGAGCAAAGTGCTGACTGAAAAAGGAATCAACTGGCAGACTTCTTTCCGTTATTTAGGCGGATTGGGCGATACAAAATTTAGTCCTGGTATTTTCAACACGGATTTTAGTTTCTATGTTCCAATAGTAAAAAATCGTCTCACCTTTGCCAATCGTTCTGGATTTGGAACCAATTTCGGGAATTTCAATTTTCACCAGGCGCAGTATCTTGGTAATAATGATAATCTCCGGGGCTATCGTCGTGAGCGATTTGCCGGAAAGACCAAACTTTATAACCAGGCTGAACTTCGCTGGAGAGTATCAAATTTCAAAACCTATCTTTTCCCTGGCTCACTGGGCTTTGTGTTCTTCGCGGATGCGGGAAGGGTATGGGTTGACAATGATAATGTAAGTAAGAGTGCATTTGGATATGGAGCTGGTTTCTGGTTCTCTCCGCTGCGAAGGATACTGCTTACATTTAATTTTGCCGTCTCTGAGGAAGACAAATTACCATTTGTAACGATCGGTTGGAGATTCTAAGGAGAAAAATAATTAGCATAAAAAACCCCGCAGTTGCGGGGTTTTTTAGTTATCCTGAATCAGTTGTTGTGAAGTGAGTTCTGATAATTCTACGGGGGCTATTTCTTCCCGATTATCAAAATTTACTTCCACACGAAGAGCTTTTAGTCCTGACACTCCCTGTAATTCTTCCAGATCATGTTTTTCAATAGTAGGTTTCAGTAAATGCTGACTTTGCAGAAACTCAATATACTCGGTATATTCAGCAGCATCCTTTGCGTGTGAATATACAATTGCGATCTTTCCGGGCTGGGTCAGCCTTTCACTGGTATCCTTTATTCTTACTTTATCTATTCTCTTCTTAACGATCTCGTATCGGATATTATAAGTTCCATCTACATCAAATTTTCTTTCCTCTGTACGAAATAATACGGAAAGCGTTTGACTGTGGCAAAGTATGAGCTGTGTTGTTTTCAGAACATGACTTAATTCCGACTCAAGCTTATGTGTAAGCCTTGCCGCCTTTGCCATAGCTGTTAGTTGCCACATCTTCAGGTTTCTCAGATAGATATCATCAAATTTTTTACGCGGGGTAATAGATTGACCCATGTAAATATTAAATTCAAGACCGTCGGTTACGAAGCGTTCAAAATAATGCGGATACACTTTCTGTGCAGCTATCTGTTCTTTTTCCAGAAATTTTGAAAGTAATTCATTGATACGGGTTACACTCTGTTCATAATCTTTACGATGACGATATAGCATGCCCAGTTGAGGATCCAGCGTAGAAAAATAATGTTCAATATCATTTTTAAGTAAAGGTTCAGTTTTATGTAAATGAGTGAAAACGGAAGTGACCTGGCCCTTCATGAATTCATTAATACTCATTTCTTCTTCCGATTGTAAAACATCAGAAGCGCTGGCAATAAATTTTTCTATTTTAAACTCTAATTCCTGCAATAGAGGAACTTCAAGTTGCTCCTGGGCTTTTTTTACCAGACGCTGCGCCATTTCCAGTTGTTCGATCATATCCAGCTGAATGGCATGGGATCTTTCAGTGGAAGAATTACGAATATCAATGGCAGAATAAAGAGGCGCTACTTCCTCAAACACGATTCGTTGTACTGTATCCTCGTTGTTTAGGTGCTTATTTACTATATGTTCGATTGCCACTTCTGTAAATTTCCATTCTACTGAAGGCTGTACGGCAGTAAATTTCTTTTTGATCACTTTATCTACCTCATAGTTCAATTGCTCCAGCGTTTTTTCAAGGCTTAGGGTAAACAGCGGAATGGCAGCTTCCACTTTGCTAACCTGCATTGGCAATAGTTCTTCTGCTTTCACAGACATGATCTCCAGCATACCGATCAGTTCATTTTTTTCCTTTAGCGGACAAAGGATCAGGCTTCGGGCTCCTTCTTTATAATAAGAGCTGAGACATTGAATATCGCTTAGCAATTTATCATCCAGCGCTTCAAAAAGCAGAGGCTGATCATTGTCGCGGAAAAGAAGTTTACAATAATCGCTGATCTCATCCTTATCAGCATTGGTGCTATAATTGCGGAACAGTATACTATTTGAATTATGAATACTTGAATAAATATAGTGACCGTTGATCTTGAAAAAAGGAGTGATGCCGATCTTAAGCCCTTTTATCCCGATCAGGCTTTCTACGAATTTCTCCAATTCTTCATAGGTCCTATTATTATCGGAGAAAGAATCAAAATCAAGTAAACGGTTCTTCATTTCGGAGATCACCGCCTGTTCTGTTACATCATTAATGCGCATAACTGCCAGCCCTTCAAAAACAAATTGATCCAATGGGATCAGTTTCATCAGGTCATCGAGTTTTCTCAATCGGTTAGTGGTTGGATCCAGTAAACTGGTTGGCAATTCCGGCATTTCGTTTTTTGGATTCACCTCTATAAATCGCGCGTCAATACGGAGTTCCATATAGCGGGTCAATCCTGTATTTTCGTCTACATATGGATAGATAGATCTGGCTGTATCGGGACTTTGAAAATGAAGATATTTTTTAAGTATAAGACCGTAGGCCAGGTTAAGTTTTTCTTCTGTAAGACTGAAACCAATCTGGGTGTCGGGCAGTTGTATCTCACTTGTACCCTGTTTCAGGAGGTTTTTACTAAAAAGGGGAGATGCATATACTGCTTCCATGGAAAAAGGAAGAGAAACCCCATACATCATGTTGGCTGTAGTGGGGGGGAATACGGCTGATAGTAATTCTTCAATCAGTTCTGAAAAGGCAAGCAGTTTTCCGGGTTCAGTAATGGCTTTCAGCAATTCAGGATTAGCCTCCATTTCACTCAGTACCCTGCCGTACATTTTTTTCATACCGGGATTGCCATCCTGAATGTTTTTCCGCAGGGAATTGACCAAAGGCCCGAAGGAGAGGTGATTATTCTTAATAAAATCAGTGATATGCTTTCCTTCCATAACGATAGTTTTGGCGGAACTGTTTGGATAAGGTCGCCCGATTGTAAATGTAACAAAGTCCGGGGATAGTTCTTAGCGTCTTGTCTGGCCCAGAACAAGACCCAGTTTGAATTCTATAGTGAAATAGTTGTCCTTTTTTTTGGGGCTCCCTCTTGTATCACCTGGCAGCGTAGCATCCGAGGGATTGATCTCTTTTTTGCGATTGGCAAGTTTATCAGCAATAGAGGCGACAGAAGGATTCAGGTATTTATAAAACAGACTGGGATCAATATAATTTGTACTTACATCATCAAGGTAATCTGTAAATAGTTTTCGATCGAGAAATTCTATCCTGGCATTGAACATGGATCCAAGCTCCATTCGAAGCCCCAAACCACCTAAGAGATTATATTGATGAAGATCGTATTCTTTTCTATCTGGATATTCACTGAAGTTTTGCCCCTCGGTATGTAATGGTTTTAATGCATACCAGTTATTACCCAGTTTTCCCTGTGGGTCAAATGAAAAATATCCCGCACCGATCACAAAATAAGGAGAGAGCAGAGGGGGAGCTTCACTCGCTTTATTAAAAATTATCATTGGGTGTACCTCAATTCCAATATGTAATTCGGAGATCTGCGTTTTAAAACTTTGATTTCTTGCATAACGGCCATTGCTGTTATCACCATAAACTTTCAATATGCTGTCATAACCCACCACCGATCCGCTGGTTCCCTCAATTCTTCCCGAGATGGCGTGATTATAGGTGATCATCATATAGGCGCCATAGCAAGGTCTGGAGGTGGCCCATCGCAGATCTTTTATGGATCCTTTTCCGGGACCGTTTTTTCCTCCCAGATCAGTAAGCGCATTCATGATCCCGGCTTTAAAACCTACTTCATACAGAACAGGCGATTCGTAATAACGATCATTAGAAAAATAGTATTGAGCCCTCAGTACAGATGAAGGAAAGCTCAATATAAGCAGGTAAATAAATATCTTCCTCATGGAGCAACAGGGGCTTTAGTTTCTATTCGTTTAAAATAATTACATGCGCTGCGAATACCACACTCTTCACATTTTGGACGGCGGGCCTGGCAAATATAGCGCCCATGCAATATCAGCCAGTGATGTGCTTTATGTATTAATTCTTCCGGAATGTTTTTCACCAGGTATTTTTCTACTGCTAAAGGGGTAGTGGCTGTTTTAGGTACAAGGCCAATTCTCTTACTTACCCGGTTAACATGTGTATCAACTGCCATATTCGGCTGGTTGTCCACCACAGAAGTGATCACATTTGCTGTTTTTCTTCCAACACCCGGAAGCTTTATTAATTCTTCAACAATCATTGGTACTCTTCCTTCAAAATCTATAACCAGCATCTGCGCCATTCCTATCAGGTGCCTGGTTTTATTATTTGGATAAGAAATTGACTTTATTAATGGGAAGATATCCTCAAGCGTTGCTTTGCTCAGGGCTTGAGGATCTGGATATTTCGCAAATATGGAAGGGGTAGTGAGGTTTACTCTTTTATCAGTGCATTGTGCAGAGAGAATTACGGCTACCAGCAATTGAAATGGATCTTTAAATTCCAGCTCGGTTTCAGCCGCAGGCATATGTTCAGAGAAATAATCAATGATGAATTTGTAGCGTTCCTTCAGTTTCATAAAAAGCAAAAATAACCGAATCGGAAAGTGAGTACCAATAAAAAAGCATTCCCATAAAGAGAATGCTTAAAAAAATTAATGGCATCGTTACTGCACTTCCTGCGTAGAATGTTCCCTGGCGTAGTTTAGTACATTTAAAATGACTTCTGTACGGGGGGCAATCACGCTCTTGTCCAGCCTTTGCATCGAGGTCTTCAGCACATTGAGTTTCTCGCGAAGGGTCCAATCCTTTTTAAGTGCTTCCTCAATGGCTTGATTTTGTTCGGTGGACGCTTCCTTGTATAGATACAAAAGAAGGTCCTCAGGTGTAAAATTGGTCATTTGCAACCGGTTAAATTGTCCAAAAAATAATTTATTCAGGGGGTCCATGATCTACATCGTCCGTGTTTAGAAACGGAGAGCTAAAATCCTTATTGTGCAGGCTTTCTTAATTCTTTGGAGAATCGTGTTTTTCCGGTATCAGAAAAAGCTCTTCATTGTCGCGTTTCATGTAAAAAGCTTCCCTTGCTAGCGTTTCAATTGCGCTTGGTTCAGTTGTAAGGTCCTGATAATCTTTCCTTAACCTGGCAATTTCGCGGGTATAATAGTCCCGGGAATTTTCCAGAACCCTTAATTCCTTTTTTCTTTCCACCTGGGTCAGAAAATCATTTTTATCAAGAAATAAGATTATAACGCAGAAAGCCGCAAAAACGATCAGGTATTTATTGCGAAAAATAGCGGGTATATGAGTTAGCAGCTTCACTTACCAAACTTAATCTTTCCCTTTGGATAAATAGCTGAGCTGCCCAATAATTCTTCAATCCGAATCAGTTGATTGTATTTCGCCATGCGATCCGTACGACTGGCAGAACCTGTTTTTATCTGTCCGCAATTCAAAGCCACGGCCAGATCGGCGATAGTAGTATCTTCTGTTTCTCCACTGCGATGACTCATGATGGTATTATATCCATTATGCTGGGCAAGTGTAACCGCATTGATGGTTTCTGTAACAGTACCTATCTGGTTTACTTTTACCAGCAACGCGTTTCCGATCTTTTTATCAATACCCTTCTGAAGTCTTTCCACATTGGTCACAAAAAGATCATCACCTACCAACTGACATTTATCTCCAAGGGTTTCGGTTAGATATTTCCAACCGGCCCAGTCATCTTCAGCCATTCCATCTTCAATAGAAACGATCGGATATTGCTTCACCCATTTTTCCCAATACTTCACCAGTTGTTCACTGGTCATTTCTTTTCCATCGCTTTTATGGAAAACATATTTTTTCTTCTTTGCATTCCAGAGTTCACTGTTGGCTGCATCCATCGCAATGCCTACCTGTGTTCCTGTTTTGAAACCTGCAGCCCCAATAGCAGTGAGTACCGTTTCTATCGCTTCTTCATTCGATTGAATATTGGGAGCAAAACCACCTTCGTCTCCTACGTTGGTGCTATATCCTTTTTTCTTCAGCACCAATTTCAATGCGTGAAAGATCTCCACACCCCATCTTAATCCTTCACTGAAACTGGTAGCGCCGATGGGCATTACCATAAATTCCTGGAAATCGATCTTGTTATCTGCATGCGCACCTCCATTCAGAATATTCATCATTGGAATAGGAAGTGTTTTCGCATTGGTGCCACCGATATAACGATAAAGAGGAAGGGCCGCTTCTTCAGCTGCAGCTTTCGCTACGGCAAGACTAACAGCAAGAATAGCATTAGCGCCAAGCTTTGCTTTATTCTCAGTACCATCGAGGCGGATCATCATTTCATCAATGCCTGTTTGGTCGGCTACATCTGTTCCCAATAATAAAGGGGCAATAATATCATTTACATTCTTCACTGCTTTCAATACACCCTTGCCACCATATAATTTTTTGTCGTTATCACGTAATTCAACTGCTTCATGAATACCAGTAGAGGCTCCACTTGGTACAGCGGCACGACCCATGGCGCCTTCATCAGTCAAAATATCAACTTCTACGGTAGGATTTCCTCTTGAATCAAGGATCTGGCGGGCGAAGATTTCGGCTATATAACTCATAATAACAGGTAATATTTATTGTAAACTGTTGAGTTGCAAAGAAACGAAAAAAAATGAGGTTAATCGATGAGAGAAGCAGTCAGA
>JBKJMI010000155.1:0-33499 GCA_046596515.1 Chitinophagaceae bacterium
AGAATGTGTGGGATGCAATCTTTGCGAGTTGATCTGCCCGGTTGATGATTGCATTACTATGGAAGTTCACCGGAAAGCGGATGAATATGTTAACTGGATCGACTGGCAGAAGAGGGGTTTACCATTAAATGATCACTAAGCCTGAAAAGATCCTCTTTTAAAGATCCAATCAGGTTCCAATTTCGTTTATAGGTTGAAACCGCTTCAAATGAGAAATTTTCTACTTATAATCTTACTTTTTTCAGGAACCTATCTGGCGGCCCAACAACCAGTTTTAGCATACAAAGCTGCTGAAACTGCCGATTCCCTGCGACTTCCTCCTATTCAATTGAGTACTGTGACCATTGCTGCGGTAGGTAGTGATCCTTATCGAGCCATTAGTAAGATCGACATCAGGCTAAGAGGTATTAATAATTCACAGGAAGTACTTCGAATGGTGCCCGGATTATTCATTGGTCAGCATGCAGGAGGTGGAAAAGCAGAACAGATATTTTTAAGAGGGTTTGACCTGGATCATGGAACAGATATCAGTATCAGCGTTGATGGGATGCCTGTAAATATGGTATCGCATGCGCATGGTCAGGGTTATGCGGACCTTCATTTTCTGATACCCGAACTCATTCAGCAAGTTAATTTTCGTAAAGGAAGTTATTACGCAGAAAAAGGAAATTTTAATACTACAGGTTTTGTTGATTTCAGTACCTATGACAGATTACAAAAAAGCATGGTGAAACTGGAAGCAGGTCAATACAATACATTCCGTATGCTGGGCATGTTCGACCTACTTTCTGAAAAACAAAAAGAGAAAGATCAATCTGCCTATATCGCCTCCGAGTATATGTATACTGATGGATACTTTCAACATCCGCAGGCTTTCAACCGTTTCAATCTTTTTGGAAAATATCATGGACGTATTGATAAGCATAATATGCTAAGCCTTTCCGGCTCCATCTTCAGCAGTAATTGGAATGCATCAGGTCAGATCCCCGATCGGGCAGTAAGAGAAGGCCTGGTAAAATTTTACGGTGCTATTGATCCAAATGAAGGAGGCAAAACCAGTCGAACGAATGCTAATACGCTACTTATAACTACACTGAATAATGGTGATTTTTTCAGGAACCAGGTTTATTTTTCTGATTATCATTTCCAGCTTTATTCAAACTTCACTTTTTATAAAATAGATACAGTAAATGGCGATCAGATACGGCAAAAAGAAAGGAGGGGAATATGGGGTTATAATGGAAGTTATCACCGTCAAACAAATTTAGGATCGGCTGTTTTGCGCTCAGAGTTAGGAGTACAGTATCGAATGGATCAGACAAGAGGAACAGAATTATCCAGAACGAAGGATCGAATTAACACTACAGCCTCATTGGAGCTCGGAGATATATTTGAAAGCAATCTTTCTTTTTATGCCAGTGAGACCATTACTCTTAGTTCAAAATTCAATATTAATGCCGGGTTACGTTATGATATTTTCAGAAATCGTTATCATGATGCCTTAGCAACAGGTCAAACTGGAAATGCCGGAGCTGCTACCCTGAGTCCAAAGCTCAGTTTCAATTACCGGCCAAACGATAAAGTGCAATTTTATCTGAGCAATGGAAAAGGATTTCATTCCAATGATACAAGGGTGGTTGTACCAGAGAATGGATTGAATATTCTTCCTCCCTCTTATGGCAGCGATCTGGGAATGTTAATTAAGCCAATTAAGAATTTATTATTTCAAACGGCCCTTTGGTATTTGTGGCTGGATCAGGAATTTGTGTACGTGGGCGATGAAGCCATCATAGAACCAGGTGGCAGAACAAAAAGATATGGAATGGATATAATGCTTCGATATCAGCCTTTAAAAAGGATTTATATAGATCTCGACGTAAATTATTCTCATGGTCGCGCGGTAGATAACCCTAAAGGCAGTGATCTTTTACCCCTGGCGCCAAAAATTACTTCTATTGGAGGACTTACCTATAAAAGCGTTTCAGGTTTCAGTGCTTCATTAAGATACCGGTACATGAGTGATCGTCCGGCCAATGCAGATAATAGCCTGGTTGCAAAAGGATATTTCATTAAGGATGCCTTTCTAAATTATACAAAGAAAAAATATGAAATAGGTATCTCTGTTCAGAATCTTTTCAATGAAAAATGGAAGGAAACACAGTTTGATACTGAAAGCAGATTAAGAAATGAACCGGCGCCCATATCTGAGATCCATTTCACGCCGGGAACTCCTTTGTTTGTGAAGCTGAGTTTGGCGGTTATGTTTCGTTGATATGATAACTGCCGTGGATATTCCAATCCTTCTGTCAATTTATTGATTGTAATTGTTTATAAATCGGATTTATACCAGTTTCTTCGCAGTATCTAACCGCTCCGCAACATTATCCCAATTAATAATGTTGAACAAAGCATCTACAAAATCGCCTCGTTTGTTTTTGTATTTGAGATAATAAGCATGTTCCCAAACATCAATTACCAGGATCGGAACAACTCCCCATTGTGTAAGTTTCTCATGGTTTTCGCATTGAAGTATAGTCAGTTTTCTGGAATAAGGCTGATAGCCCAAAACTCCCCAACCTGCTCCGTCCACATTTTTTGAAGTGGCAGCAATATATCCTTTCAGCTTTTCATAACTCCCGAAATCCCGTTCAATATCTTTTTTCAATGTGCCGGTGGGTTCATTTTTCATATTGGTGAGATTTGTCCAGAATATGCTATGCAAAACATGGCTCGAAAAATGAAAGGCTAATTTCTTAGTATAATAATCAACCGTGTCAAAATTATTTGCGTCCATTGCCTTATGTATCATTTCAAGGTCTTTATTGGCAGCTTTTACTGCACCTCCATGATGAAAAGTATAATGCAGGTGCATTGTTTCGGCATCCATATAAGGTTCCAAAAAATTCTCGCTATAAGGCAATGCCTGTTGAATATAGTTGCCATTTACATCAACCAGCTTATCAATATTATTATTGCTTAGGTTCTGTGCAAAGGCGTTATTTGTAGTTAATAAAGTTGCTGCTCCTGCCACAGCTCCGGATTTTAAAAAGTTCTTTCTGTTCATATTAAACTATTTTAAATTAACGTATTAAGTAAAATGTATACAATTTATTAGTGGAGGAGTTGAAAATACCCAATAGCTCAAATAGTCAGTATTTGAAGGTATTCATTTTTATGAGCCTCTCCCCCTAATCGGACACGCTAAACTGGAAAATGCAAATGTCGGTGGTGAGAAAATATTATCAGAACCCCTTATAGAAGTACAAGGGAAAATAAAAAGGACAAACCGGTAATGAAACAGATTTGTCCAGTTTAGTCGGGTGGACAAGATTCGAACTTGCGACCCCTTGCACCCCATGCAAGTGCGCTACCGGGCTGCGCCACCACCCGTTATACCGGTAAAGGCGCCAAATGTACCATCAAATTTGGCAATTTTAAAATGGAAAAAACAAGTAACTTCGACCCTTAATGAAGCTACTCATTAAGCAAGCCAGGGTCATCGACCCACAATCCCCACACAACGGCCAAACCCTCGACATTTTCATTGAAAATGGCATTATTCTTAAAATTGATAAGGATATCAAAGTGGATGCCGACCAGGTAATAAGTTTAGATGGATTACATCTGTCTCCGGGATGGGTTGATATATTCTCTGACTTCGCAGATCCCGGATATGAATATAAAGAGTCGCTGTTATCTGGTGCCGAAGCCGCGGCGGCTGGTGGATTTACCGATGTTTTTGTGATCCCAAATACAAAACCAATTGTTCATAACAAATCTTCCGTAGAATATATAAAACATAAAAGCAGGAACCTGCCGGTAAATATTCATCCTCTTGGTGCAGTTACCAATAATGTAGAAGGAAAGGATCTGGCTGAAATGTATGATATGAGAAATAGCGGGGCCATTGCATTCAGTGATGGGCTTCATTGTATTCAATCATCCGGTTTATTACTGAAAGCACTTCAGTATGTAAAAGCTTTTGAAGGCGTGATCATTCAGGTTCCTGAAGACAATACCATCGGAGCTCATGGTTTAATGAATGAAGGTATTGCCTCTACAAGACTGGGACTGGCAGGTAAACCTTCCATGGCGGAAGAACTGATGGTAGAAAGAGATATTAACCTGGCCCAGTATACAAACTCTTCTATTCACCTTACAGGGATCAGTACAAGAAGATCACTGGATTATATTTCTAAGGCAAAAAAAGAAGGCATCAGTGTAAGCTGTTCAGTTACTCCCGCTCATCTTTTCTTCTGCGATGAAGATGTATCAGGCTATGATAGCCTTTTCAAAATAAATCCTCCCCTTCGCACCAGCCAGGAAAGAGAAGAACTGAAGAAGGCTATTTTAAATGGAGAAGTTGATTGCCTGGCCTCTCATCATCTGCCTCATGAAAAAGATAGTAAGGTGCTTGAATTTGAATACGCAAAGCCAGGTATTACCGGACTGGAGACCGCATTTGCTGTTCTTTCTACTACAGTAGAAGGATTAGCAGTTGAAAAAATAGTTGAAATGCTTGCGATCAATCCACGTCGAATTTTTAAAATGGAAACAGCGACCATTAAGGAAGGAAATAAGGCGACTATCACTTTATTTGATCCATACAAAAAATGGACTTTCACTGAGAAGGATATAAAAAGCCTTTCCCGCAACACTCCCTTTATCGGAAGATCATTTAAAGGAAAACCTCTGGGCATCATCAATAACGGCCATTGCCACCTTACTTAAAATGAGAAATATCTCTCCAGCTATAAAAGCGTTGATCACAGGTGGGCTGATGATTGTTGCCAGTCTTTTTTATGACAGATGGCATACTCAGATTGATCCGCGTTTTCAATACCTGGTATATCTAATTTACCTGGGTGGTATTGTCTGGACACTTGTCGATTCCGAAGGAAGCTTCGGACAAATGTTCTCCCAGGGTTTTCGTCATTTTATTATTGTCACTATAATGATGGTAAGCTTTACCTATTTGTTTATCCAGTTTCATCCGGAGTTGGCAGAGCAGGAAAAAGCGGCTACAATTAGCTATTACCAGAATAAAGGAGACAAAACACCATTGGAGATCGAGGAAATTGCAGGAAAAGCGAAAAAACAATACGCCCTGGCCATGGTTTCCATTTCAATTTTCAGATATTTGATAATAGGAACCGCTTTTTCTGCAGGAACGGCGGCAATAATAAGCAGGAGAAAATAATATGGACCTTTCATTAGTCATACCACTGTTAGACGAAGCAGAATCATTGCCAGAGCTTTCCGCATGGATTGAAAAAGTAATGAAGGCAAATAATTACAGCTACGAGATCATCTTTGTTGATGATGGCAGCAGTGATAATTCCTGGGAGGTCATTGAAGAACTTCACGCAGTCAATCCCTGTATCAAGGGGATCAAATTTCAACGCAATTATGGTAAGTCTGCCGGACTTAATGAAGGCTTTCGTGCGGCAAGCGGCGATGTGATAATTACCATGGATGCCGACCTGCAGGATAGTCCGGATGAAATTCCTGAACTCCGCAGAATGATCGTCGAGGATAAATATGATCTGGTCAGCGGATGGAAAAAAAAGCGCCATGATAATACGCTTACCAAAAATATTCCTTCTAAGTTTTTTAATGCCGTAACCCGAATGGTCAGCGGTATTCATTTACATGATTTCAATTGCGGACTCAAAGCCTATCGCAACCGTACCGTGAAAGGTGTGGAAGTATATGGAGAGATGCATCGTTATATTCCTGTACTGGCCAAATGGGCGGGCTTTAAGAAAATAGGTGAAAAAGTTGTTGAGCACAGAGCCCGTAAATACGGAAGATCAAAATTTGGATGGAGAAGATTTGTAAACGGATTTCTTGATATCATGTCCATCACTTTTGTAGGAAAATTCGCGAAACGCCCTATGCATTTTTTCGGTCTCTGGGGCATGTTGTTCTTTATGCTAGGTTTGGGTATTTCTCTTTATCTCGTGGTCTCAAAAATATTGCATGCGGATTTCTCATTGACAAACAGACCAGGATTTTTCCTTGCACTTACCTCTCTGATCATCGGTATGCAATTATTCCTGGCAGGATTTATAGGTGAACTGATTGCCCGAAACTCACCATCACGTAACAGCTACCTGGTAGAAATCAAAACAGGTCTCTGATGTCCAGGGTCATCATTATCGGCCCTGCCCATCCTCTTCGGGGAGGACTGGCTAGTTTCAATCAACGATTGGCCAAAGAATTCATTGACCAGGGGCATGATTGCAGCATCTATTCTTTTTCATTACAGTATCCCTCCTTTCTATTTCCCGGTAAGACACAGTTCACTGAAGAACCTGCGCCGGATGGATTGCGCATTCATTCTGTGATCAATTCAGTGAACCCATTAAATTGGGTCAGCATCGGTAACCGTATAAAAAATGAAAATGCAGATCTGATCGTTGTGCGTTTCTGGCTCCCTTTTATGGGACCTGCGCTGGGAACCATTCTTAGAAGGGTGCGTAAAAATAATCATACACGCATTATTTGCATTGCTGATAATGTGATCCCTCATGAAAAAAGATCGGGTGATAAGCCCTTCACAAAATATTTTTTAAAAGCCTGTGATGGATTTATCACCATGAGTGAAAAAGTGATGGAGGATCTCCGTCATTTTGAAAAAACA
Source organism: Chitinophagaceae bacterium (assembly GCA_046596515.1). Classification (GTDB taxonomy): domain Bacteria; phylum Bacteroidota; class Bacteroidia; order Chitinophagales; family Chitinophagaceae; genus JJ008. Next base: position 6,647 of record JBKJMI010000155.1, read on the forward strand.
AAACCTGCTAAACTGGTCACACATCCGCTTTATGATAATTTTGGAGAAGCAGTACCAAAAAATATGGCAAGACAACACCTGGGTTTGCCATTGGAACAAAAGATCATATTGTTCTTTGGATTTATCAGGCATTATAAAGGGCTGGATATTTTGCTGGAAGCCATGAAGGAATTAGAAGATATAAAATTGCTGATCGCTGGTGAATTTTATGAAGATGATAAACCATACCTGGAAAAAATAAAAGACCTGGGCATCAGGGATAAATTGATCCTTCGAACTGATTTTATTCCAGACAAGGAAGTAAAATATTATCTCAGCGCAGCCGATGCCCTGATACAACCATATCGAAATGCCACCCAAAGTGGTGTGACTCCACTCGCTTATCATTTTGAGAAACCAATGGTGGTGACGAATGTTGGTGGACTACCCGATCTTGTTTCTAATGAAAAAGTGGGGCTGGTAGTTGAACCGGAACCAAAAGCAATTGCAGAAGGAATCAGGAGGTTCTATCAATTAGGTGAAGATTATTTTATTCCTCATCTTCGCAGCGAGAAACAGCGATATAGTTGGTCAAACCTGGTGAATGTGATCACCGAAATCTGATCCCCTCATGTTATACAGAAGTAAAGCTCCATTAAGGATAGGATTAGCAGGAGGAGGTACTGATGTAAGTCCTTACAGCGACCTCTATGGCGGTGCTATTTTAAATGCTACGCTTTCTCTTTTTGCTCATGCTACTATTGAACCCCTGGAAGAAAATAAGATCATTCTTCATGCAATCGACAGAAACGAAGAGGAAACCTTTGATTGGTCAGCTGAATTACCGGTCACTGGCAAACTTGACCTGTTGAAAGGAGTTTATAATCGAATACAAAAAGATCAGCAACTTAAACCACAGGGATTTCGCTTAAGTACCTATGTGGATGCTCCTGCAGGTTCGGGATTGGGGACATCTTCTACTCTGGTAGTTGCCATCATCGGAGCTTTCGCTGAAATGCACCGGCTTGCATTCGGAGAATATGATATGGCGCATTATGCTTATGAAATAGAAAGAAAGGATCTGGGATTAGCCGGAGGAAAACAGGATCAGTATGCTGCAACATTTGGCGGCGTGAATTTCATGGAATTTTTCAGCGATGATAAAGTGATCGTAAACCCGCTGCGGGTAAGGCAGCAACATTTGTTTGAACTCGAGAATAATCTGCTTCTATATTATACTGCTACAAGTCGTGAATCCGCCGAGCTAATCAAAAAGCAAAGCAGAAATGTAACGGAGAAAAATGAGAGCTCTATCGATGCCATGCATCATTTAAAAGAGCAGGCACAGATGATGAAAGAAGCATTATTAAAAGGAAAATTAAATCAGATTGGAGAAATACTTGATTTTGGCTTTCAGCAAAAAAGAAAAATGGCCGAAGGTATCAGCAATGATTTAATGGAAGAGATCTACACCGAGGCTAAAAAAGCAGGCGCCACAGGAGGTAAAATTTCTGGTGCCGGCGGCGGAGGTTTTATGATCTTCTATTGCCCGGGCAACACAAAATACCAGGTAAATAAAAAGCTTGAAAGATTTGGAGGACAGAGTGGGAATTACCAGTTTGTGGATTATGGAGTGAAGACCTGGGCTTCTTGAGAGTCGGGAGTCAGAGACGAATTACCTCATGATTTGATTACTAAACAAGATTTATATACCAATTTGCTAGTAGCTAGAAGCTCAAGGCTCGTAGCTCATAGCTCACAGCTCATTATGAATTCAATTCAAACAATCATCCAGTCCTCCATAGATACCAAGTCAAGAATAATAAACGATCCGGTATTAATTGAAACAATTGAAAAAGTAGTGGTATGTATAACCGACGCTTTTAAAAATGGCTACCGGGTTTATTTCTGTGGCAATGGTGGAAGCGCCGCGGATGCCCAGCATCTGGCAGCGGAGTTTTCCGGACGATTTTATACTGACAGAAAAGCGCTTCCTGCAGAAGCCTTGCATTGCAACAGTTCATACATGACCGCAGTAGGGAATGACTATGGTTATGATATGGTATTCGCAAGATTGATAGATGGTATAGGACAAAAAGGAGACGTACTGATCGGATTATCCACTTCCGGAAATTCTCCTAATATTATAAAAGCATTTGAAGTAGCCAGGGAGAAAAAAATGATCACTATTGCCTTCACTGGCAATACGGGTGGAAAAATGAAACCCCTCTCCCATTGGTTGATCAATATTCCTTCAAAAGACACACCTAGAATACAGGAAAGTCATATAACAATTGGCCATATCGTTTGCCAATTGGTGGAGGAAGCTATTTTCCCTTCGGAAAAACCTCAATCCTAAATGGAACCAAGAGAAGCCATCATATTAACTGGCGGACTGGGAACAAGATTAAGATCTGTTGTTCCGGATCTTCCTAAATGCATGGCCCCTGTAGCAGGAAGACCATTTTTATTTTATGTGATCAATCAGCTTCGCAGACATGGCATTACCCGATTCATATTTTCATTGGGTTATCGTTCAGAGATCATTCTGGAATACCTGAAGCAGGAATTTCCCACCTTGAATTTTACTTATTCAATTGAAGCAGAACCTTTAGGAACCGGAGGAGCCATTCAACTGGCTGCCAAACTATGTGAAGGCAGTATTGCAGTAATAGCCAATGGAGATACCTTATACAAAGCCGATCTTAAAAATGCATGGGAACTTCATGAATTATCAGGGGCTGAATGTTCTCTTTTATTGAAACCCATGCAGGATTTTGACAGATACGGAGTTGTGGAAACCAATGAAAAACATATTATCACCCTATTTCGTGAAAAACAATTTTACACTGAGGGTAGCATTAATGGAGGATTGTATATCCTGAATACTAATAGTTTTCTGCAAAAAAGATATCCTGAAAAATTTTCTTTTGAAAAAGATTACCTGGAAGCCCATTATGACCAGGGCCGGTTTTTGGGAATAAAGGATAACGGATATTTCATAGATATTGGCGTGCCCGAAGACTTCCAGAAAGCGCAAAAAGAACTGGCAAAAGATCCGCCTGGTCTTAAATCCATAAACAAAGAATGGACCTTATTGATCGACCGTGATGGAGTAATTAACCTTGAAAAAAAGAATGAATATGTGTTGAATTGGAAGGAGTTTGTTTTTTATGATGGTGTTCCGGAGGCAATCTCACTTCTTTCCCGAATAGTAGCTAAGATCATCGTGATCACAAATCAGCGGGGAGTAGAAAAGGAGTTAATGAGCCTGGACGATCTTGACCTTATTCATTTAAAAATGCTTGATAAAATCAAGGAGGCTGGTGGTCGCATTGATGCTATTTATTTCTGCACCTCTCTGGATAATACTCATGAATGCCGGAAACCTAATCCTGGTATGGCTTTCAGGGCTTTTGAAGATCATCCTGAAATTGATCCGGAAAAGACTCTCATGATTGGCAACAAACCCAGCGACATGCGTTTTGCCCGCAATGCCGGAATTTATAGCGTTTTTCTAACCACCACCAATCCGGAACAAGCCTTCCCTCATCCGGATATTGACTGGCAATTCGCCAGTCTGCTTGATTTTGCAAATAGTTTAAGAAAATCATAATACTATTTCGCTGTCGTCTCCGTTAAAGTGTCGGCAAATTTCATTTAAATGATGCCTTGCAACCGGTTGACCGGACCAACCATCTGATTTGTGTATTTTTGACTACCTAAAATAAATAAGTGAAAATTCTTCTCTTCATTTGTATCATCCTTTACTCACCTGGATCTCTGCATGCACAGGGAGTAAAGATCAATGCAGCAGATGTCAGAGCTCTGAAGGCTAAGGAAGATACCCTGCAAAACTATTCCCTTTATCTCAATACAGATAGCATGCAGGCCGACCGCATGGTATCAGATAGCATATTCACTAAAACCCTGGTAAGAGCCCTCCTGATCAGGAATTCTTTTTATTATCCTTTTGATTCTGTCATTGGCGTCTCTCACCTCTATTCACCAGACAGCAGTTTCAGGATATTTTCATGGAATATCAGTTACGATGATTATTACCAACGGCAGCGTGGAGCAATTCAGATGAAAACGGCTGATGGCTCTCTTAAACTTATTGCCTTGCGTGATTATTCCGAATTCACTACCAAGCCGGAAGATTCTGTAAGGACGCGGGCTAACTGGATCGGGGCAATATATTACCGCATCATCAGAACTCAATACCATAACAAAAGTTATTATACTCTTTTTGGATTTGATCCTAATGGTGCACAGAGTTCCATGAAATGGATCGATGTGCTCAGTTTTACTGATCGGGGTGAACCGCAATTTGGAGGACCTTTCTTTAGCTATGAACAGGATAGCATTCCCTCTCCTACCAAATACCGTTATGGCATTGAATTCAAAAAAGACACCCGCGTATTGGTGAACTATATTGACGACCTGGGCATTATCCTGGTGGATCACCTGGTTTCAGAAACAGATCAGCCTGAACTGGCTCAAACGCTGATCCCTGATGGAGATCAGGAAGGCTTTAAATGGGAAAATGGAAAATGGATCCATGTAGATAAAGTTTTCACCCTAAAGCTTAAAGATGGTGATGCCCCTGTTGGCGATCCACTTCTTGATCCCAAAGGAAACAGGAATGAACAAAAACTTCTGGAAAAATCAGATAAGAATAGAGGCAAGGAAAAAGACAAGGTCAATGATGGTAGGGAGAATTGACCAGTAGCAGTATATTTACTGCCATTGAAGGACCTCAAACAAAATTTCAGTTACCAGCTTTTATCAGCCATTACCAGCCTTGTTTTTCCGCTGGTGACCTTCCCGTATATTACCTCTACACTTGGTCCTGCCATGATCGGCAAAGTAAACTATGTTGACTTTCTGGCTAACCTTGTTATAAGTCTTACCTGCCTTGGTATTCCATTATATGGTACAAGGCAAATTGCCAGGGCAAAGAATGATCCTGCGCTTCGACGACTCTTATTGAATAAATTATTAAGATGGCATGCATTGCTGGCAATAGTCGGATGTGTTTTTTTTGCTATCTTCCTTTCTTTACATCCGCGTTATAGTCATGAGCCATTATTAACCGGATTAGGAATTACCTATATAATCTCAAATGTACTGGCAGCAGATTGGTATCTGCAAGGCATGGAATCTTTTCGGTTCATTGCTGGCAGAAATATATTTTTAAGACTGACCGGACTAGCGGCTATTTTTCTTTTATTACATGGGCCCGAAAATTACCGGATATATTATGCCATCATCGCATTAACCCAGGTGGCCACGCTTCTTATCAATTTATTTTATATCAGCCCCGGATCAGACAAAACAACAGTAAGACAGAATTCAATTATTCAATTTCCGGTATTGCTCTCCTTTTTCATTGCTTCAACGTTTATAAGTATTTATGATTTTACAGATACAATTATGCTTGGTTGGCTGACAAGGGATGAGGAAGTTGGTTATTATACCACGGCTATGAAACTGGTGAGACTGGCACTGTCAATGGTCATTGTAATAAATACAATTCTATTTCCCCGATTCTCCTGGTTTGAAGCGGAAGAAAAAAGGGAGGAGGCACGCAGGCTTCTTAGTCGTTCGCTAAATTTTATTTTTACTGTGGCAATTCCCGCCATGGCCTTATTTATTTTACTGGCACCTGAACTGATCAACGTATTTGCAGGAAAAGCGTTCAGACCCTCTATTGCTGTAATACAGTGGTTGTCTCCCCTGCCCCTTCTTATTACACTCAGTAATCTTTTCCTGATGTTTTATTTGTCAAAGTTTACAAAGGCCAACTGGATATGGTGGATGGTCAGCCTGGCTCTTATATTGAATTTATCACTGAATTATTTTCTAATCCCTTTCCTGAAAGAACGGGGTGCAGCTATAGCATCGCTTAGCACTGAAACATTTATTATGCTGGTGTTTTTTGTGGCCCTGAAAATTAAAATGGAATGGAAGCCTTTTATACAGGCAATACTTGTCTCTGTTTTATTTCTTCCTTTGGTTCTTATAATTAGAAAATTTGAACAGCCTCCCCTGATCACCCTGCTGATCTCTTTATTCAGTGCAGGACTCATCTATGCGTTGGTTCAATGGCGATGGAAAAATGAAACGGTTGTAGCTATTTTAAATTACCTGCGACGCTGATCATTCATCCAGTTTCAGTACGGCCAGGAAAGCCTCCTGTGGAATTTCTACTGAACCGATCTGGCGCATTCTTTTCTTTCCTTCTTTTTGTTTTTCCAGAAGTTTACGCTTACGTGAAATATCGCCTCCGTAACATTTAGCGGTAACATCTTTCCGAAGAGCTGAAATCGTTTCTCTTGATATGATCTTAGCACCAATTGCTGCCTGTATAGCGATCTGAAATTGCTGGCGGGGAACCAGCTCTTTTAATTTTTCACAAAGTTTCTTACCAAAATCCTGGGCCCTGCTACGGTGGATCAATGCGGATAAGGCATCCACTTTTTCTCCATTCAGCAGAATATCCATTTTAGCAATATCACTATCGCGGTAACCGATAGGATGATAATCGAAAGAAGCATATCCACGGGTCTGTGATTTCAGCTTATCATAGAAATCAAAAACGATCTCTGTCAATGGCATTTCGAAAATAAGTTCAACTCTTGTCTGGGTGAGATAACTCTGGTTTACCAGTATCCCTCTTTTACCAAGACAAAGGGTCATTATATTACCAATATAATCAGGCTTAGAAATGATCTGAGCCTTAATAAACGGCTCTTCTATTCTTTCTGTTTTAACCGGGTCAGGAAATTCAGTGGGATTGTTTACAATTATCTTTAAACCGGCGGTGGTATAGGCAATAAAACTAACGTTTGGTACCGTTGTTATCACCATTTGGTTGAATTCCCTTTCCAACCTTTCCTGTATGATCTCCATATGGAGCATACCCAGGAAGCCGCAACGGAAACCAAATCCCAGGGCTTGTGAGGTTTCGAGTTCATAGGTTAAAGAAGCATCATTCAATTGCAGTTTATCCATGCAATCGCGCAATTCTTCAAAATCATCCGTATCCACAGGAAAAATTCCGGCGAATACCATTGGCTTCACATCTTCGAATCCCTGGATCTGCTGAGGGTTTGGATTACTTGCCACGGTGATCGTATCGCCAACATGAACTTCTTTTGCAATCTTAATACCTGTAATGATATAACCCACATCTCCACACCCCACCTCAGGCTTCTCGGTCATTTTTAATTTAAGAATACCTACTTCAGACGCTTCATATTCCTGTCCTGTTGAAACTAATTTTACTTTATCTCCTTTTTTAATTGAGCCGTTCATGATCCGGTAATAAACTATTATTCCCCTGAAGGAATTATACACTGAATCAAATATTAATGCCTGCAGCGGCGCTTCAGGGTCTCCCTTCGGAGGCGGTATTCTGTCGATTATTGCTTCCAGGATAGCATCTACACCAATGCCTGTACGGGCACTGGCCATCAGGATATCTTCCGGTTTACAACCAATAAGATCTATGATCTGGTCCTTGACCTCCTCGATCATAGCTCCATCCATATCGATCTTATTGATCACAGGGATGATCTCAAGATCATTTTCAATTGCAAGATATAAATTGCTGATTGTCTGAGCCTGAATTCCCTGAGTCGCGTCTACCAAAAGCAAGACGCCTTCGCAGGCAGCCAGGGCACGGCTAACTTCATAACTAAAGTCGACATGGCCTGGTGTATCAATCAGGTTAAGCACATAGGATTCTCCTTTATGGTCATGATTGATCTGAATTGCATGGCTTTTGATGGTGATGCCCTTCTCTCTTTCAAGATCCATATCATCCAGGACCTGATCCATCATATCTCTGTCAGTTATGGTATTAGTCTGCTGCAATAGTCTGTCTGCCAGGGTGGATTTACCATGGTCAATATGTGCAATTATGCAAAAATTGCGAAGGTGGTTCATTACGGTCTGACGCGTTTTCAAGGCTGCAAAGGTAAGGGAATTCAAGGGGCTGATTGCTTAAAATCAAAGGCTTGGTTCTATTAACATATTCTTTGATGGAGATGGCATCTGGTTTGAATTATAGGGGTATCCGGGTCTTAAAAATAGAATGGTACTTCAAGACGCCTGGTGATTGTAGTACCGAACAATTAAAATTTACAATTATGAAAAAGATGTTTACCCTTTTTGCCGGCTTATTCATGAGCATAGCTCTTTTTGCCGCAGACCGAAGGCCTTCCGTGATGCTGAATAATTATTCACACCAGTATAAAGTGGTTATTGATGGCCGCGCTTATTTCGGAGACAATATCCGGTTGGATCTGGATAATAATTATGGTTATGGCAATAACAACGGCTACGGAAATAACAATGATTACGGAAATAACAATGGCTACGGAAATAACAATGATTACGGAAATAACAATGGCTACGGCAATAACAATGGATATGGCAACAGCAATGGTTATGGCAATAGCTATGGTAATAAGCGGATCCATACCGTTAAGGTCTATGAAATGCGTCAGGGCTTCTTCCAAAGAGAAAGATTGATAGATGCTACTACCTTTTATCTCGGAAACAGCGATATGGTTATCAATGTGGACCGTTTTGGTAGTGTAAGAGTTATGGAGTTCAGGGGCCGTGGCCGCAACGACCGCGATCGCAGGGATGACAATCGTTGGGATGGTAACGATGACAGAAATGATCGCGACGATCGTGACCGTAACGATAGAGGAAACAGGTTTTAAGTTTGAATAAATATTTATAAGGACCGCTTCGGCGGTCCTTATTTTATGAAAGGCAGTTAAGCCTAAATCTGATAACATACTGCAAAAAGCAGAGCAAAATCAGAGATTGGCAGGCACAACGGGAAGACCTAAATTTGCGTCCTTATCTTCATAATCACAACTATGTTCAAATACCTGCTTATACTGATCTGTTTTGCCCCAATAATAACATTAGGTCAATCTACCATTGGCAAAACAAAAGATATAGTGAAAAAAGAACTGGAGTCATGGAAACAGTCGCATGGCAGCCTATACCCAAAATTATCAGACCAGGGAAAAACAACTATCCTGGCAATCAAGGATCCGGGTTATGGTCAGGTGAAATTTGTTTACACTTTTGACAAGAATAATATCTGCATTAGTGAAAGGACGGTGGCACTGACTGATTCAGCAAGAACCAATTATCTGAATGCTATTCTCGAGAAAAAAGAATATGAATGGAAGAAACTGAACGGGAATCAGTATATCTCCAAATTTGGAGATAAATTAATGATCGAAATACCAGGTGATCCAAAAAGCCATTCTGTAACTGTTTACCGGGCAGACTGGACCCAAAGTATTTATGATATGCTTTTAAAAAAATAACATAAAAAAAGCCCTCATTTCGCGGGCTTTTTTTATTTAGTTCTCCAGTGCACCATCTGCTCTCCATTGCTTGAAAGCATTGATCGTACTATCACTTAATTTTTTACCGCGGAATGGCATAAATCCACGGTCAGTAGGTTGCAATTCAATTCTCTTGATCATATCATCAATATTGATTTTTGCAGCCGTATAATTATCAAAAATCTTTTTATTCCCTCCTTTGGCCGGAATATGGCATGGAGAACAATTCTGCTCTATCAGTGAATGTATATCGGCTGAATAGGTCAGTTTTCTTGGTGCAACCGCTTTTTTAGAAGCACTGCAATTACTCAAAAAAAGTACGGTGCCGCTTAATAATGCGAGAATAAAAATCTTCTTCATGATGGAACTATTGTTTAATTAGTCGTGAATTTAGTAAAAGATACTATTAACAGTTAACCGATCATCAAATCGTTTAAAAACCGATTTCTGTTGCCACGTACCATCCTATTTCAATAATTTTGAGAACATGATCCAGGCAACTTTAAGGACCTACAAGAACGCTTACTCGGGTTTATCCCGTGAAACCTGGTTGCTTTCGCTTATCATGCTTGTCAATCGAAGCGGGACCATGGTGATTCCCTTTATGACTCTTTACCTTACCAGTCCGGCAATGGGTTATAGCATATCAAAAGCAGGCATCGTATTCGGACTATTTGGCGCCGGTGCTTTTTCTGGAGCCTGGTTCGGGGGACGGCTTACAGATAAAGTAGGATTTTATCCCGTTCAATGGGTTACTCTTCTGGGAGGAGGTATACTTTTCATTTTGCTTGGGCAAATGAAAACCTATCCGTTGATCTGCATTTTTACTTTTCTGCTCAGCTTTGTGAATGAGTCTTTTCGCCCTGCCAACTCTACTGCTATCGCTTTTTATAGTAAGGAATCAAATCGTACCCGTTCTTATGCCCTTAACCGGCTGGCAATAAATTTGGGTTGGGCCGTTGGACTTGCAGTTGGTGGTTTTCTCGCTGAATTAAATTATGAATATTTGTTTTGGGTCGATGGCATAACAAATATTTCTGCCGCGCTGCTGATATGGATGTTTCTAAAACCGGTAGCGGCCACACTATCTCACAAAAAAGAGAAAATAGAAATCAGTTCTTCTGTACCGGCCTATCGTGATAAACAATTTCTATACTTTATTTTATTCACAACGATTTTTGCAGCCTGCTTTTTTCAACTATTCACTAACCTGCCGGTTTACTTTAAAAAAGATCTGCATTTATCAGAAGGTTTTATTGGTTTTATTATGTCCATTAACGGAGTCTTGATCGCAATAATAGAAATGGTATTTGTTTATAAGATGGAAGGCAGAAGAAGAAATATTTCTTTGATATCTCTTGGGGTGTTTTTTGTTGGTATTTCATTTTTGTCTTTAAACCTACCAGGACTAACAGGCTTTTATGTTCTATTCATGATCAGTATTGTCACTATTGGTGAAATATTCGCCATGCCTTTTATGAATACTTATTGGATCACCCGTACTCAAACACATAACAGGGGGCAATATGCTGCCATGTACACTATGGCCTGGTCCGCTGCCCAGACCCTTGGACCAATGGGTGCCGCAGTACTGGCAGACAGGCATGGCTTTTATATTCTTTGGTGGATCGTAGGCGCCTGCTGTATTCTTTGCTCCTTCCTGTTCCGCCGACTTGAATAACAATTCATTGGTATTTCTGCTTCAGCCAATAGCCTACATTTGCAAAAATTATTCCCATGTCCCGGTTCTACGCCTTTCTCATCTCCTTTGCATTTTTCACCCAGGTTTTTTCACAGACCTCTGTGCCGCGTCCTAAGCTGGTAGTAGGTTTGGTAATAGATCAGATGCGATGGGATTATTTATATCGGTTTTATGATCGTTATGATGCCAAAGGTGGATTTAAAAGAATGCTTACACTTGGATTCAGTTATGAGAATACGATGGTTCCCTATGCGCCAACTGTAACAGGTTGCGGACATGCCTGTATCTATACTGGTTCAGTTCCGGCTATTAATGGAATTACAGGCAATCAATGGTGGGATAAAGAAAAAAAACGTGTTGTTTATTGTTCTGAAGATAAATCAGTGAACACCGTAGGCTCAGATACAAAGCTTGGACAAATGAGTCCCCGAAATTTATTGGTGACCACTATCGGTGATGAATTAAGACTGGCCACTAACTTCAGAAGTAAAGTGGTTGGTGTGGCACTAAAAGACCGAGGTAGTATCATTCCTGCCGGACATAGTGCCAATGCGGCTTACTGGTATGATATCACTGCAGGAAAATGGATCAGTTCAACTTATTATATGAATGAACTTCCATCCTGGGCGAAGAACTTCAATGCACAAAATTTAGTAGATAAATATTATGAGAAAGGATGGAGCCTTCTTTATCCAGCAAATACCTATTTACAAAGTACTTCAGATACTGTTTCTTATGAAACCAAAGTATTTGGTAATAGTTTTCCCTATGATATGAAAGGATTGATGGGAAAAGATTATGGAAAGATCGCTTCTACTCCTATGGGAAATAGCATGACCGCTGAATTTGCAAAAGCAGTTATTACCGGAGAACAATTAGGTATGGATAATTTCACTGATCTGCTTACGATCAGTTTTTCCTCTACTGATTATATAGGACATGCTTTCGGACCAAATTCAGTGGAAACAGAAGATGGGATGCTTCGTCTTGATAAAGATCTTGGAGCACTTCTGGATTACCTGGATGCGAAGATCGGGAAAGGACAATACACTGTATTTCTATCTGCCGATCATGGTGTTGCGCATACTCCTGAATTCATGACTGAAAATAAACTTCCGGGAGGAAGATCTTATGTAAGTGCGCTGATGAGAACACTGAACGCAGAACTTACTGCAAAATATAAGACCGGTCCGCTGATCCTTTCCAATGATAATTATCAATTGGCTCTTGATCATTCGAAGATCGATTCAGCTGGCATTAATGAAACAGAATTATTGACCTGGCTGGAAAAAAGAGTTTACCAGGAACCGGCAATAGACCGTGCCTTCCCTTTGGAAAAATTAAATACAGTTCCTCTTCCTGCAACCATACGAAAGATGATCAATAATGGTTATTATCCCCGCCGATCTGGTGACCTGCAAATAATTCTTAAGCCGGGATATATCGACGCCTTTGCAGCAACAGGTACTACACATGGTATCTGGAATCCTTACGATGCCCATATTCCTTTATTATGGTATGGCTGGGGCATAAAGCCCGGAAAGTCTAATAAGGAGGTTTATATGACAGATATAGCCCCCACCCTTGCTGCCCTTCTCCATATTCAAATGCCCAGCGGATGCATTGGCGAACCCTTGCAGGATCTGCTTAAATAATAGCAGGAGATAAGATTTTTTTGTATTTTGAGAATAACAAACTGTTTATGAAAAGATCATTCCTCCTATTCCTTTTTATAAGTCTGAACGGGCTTCTCTTTGCACAAAGCATAGATTCCATAAAATTCTTTCGGGACGAAGGATTGATCAATATGGATCTATCCACCGACCTTAAGGCGTTGCAAACTCAAAAAGGAACGCCTGTATTTGTACCAGGCACGGTAGCGATGACTTTACCAGATGGAAAAGTTTATAACGAAAATATCCTGGTGGCACCCCGTGGAGTATTTCGCCGGCAGACTTGTAAAGTACCTCCAATCAAACTGGATTTTCGTGCTGATCCTTCCTCTCCACTTGCTTCACTTGGCAAACTTAAACTGGTTCATGGATGTGGCTCCAACAGTGCAGATGAAGAATTATTACTGAAAGAATACGTTTGTTATAAGCTTTATAATATGCTCGACGATCGCTCATTTCGTGTTCGTTTGTTGAAGGTAAATTATTCCGACATTAAAGGAAGAATACGAAACTACTCTCAGTATTCTTTTCTTATTGAAGATGACTCGGATATGGCTAAGAGAAATAATTGCAAAAAAAAAGCGACACATCCTGCCTATAATCAGGAAAGCACTGATCACAATATGATGACCATGGTCGTTTTGTTTCAATACATGATAGGCAACACGGATTGGGCCGTACCTAATAATCATAATATTGCATTGATCTGGCCAAAAAAGAATGATGCTGCTCTTCCTTATGCTGTGGCCTATGATTTTGATTTCAGTGGCCTGGTAGATGCCGGATATGCAGTACCAAGTGAAGTGATAGGAACAGAAAAAGTAACAGAAAGAGTTTATCGTGGTTTTCCACGTACAATAGAAGAATTACAACTATCCCTTGATCAGTTCAGAGCAAAAAAAGATGCTATGCTTAAATTGGTTAATGAGTTTACCCTGATCTCCTCAAAAACCAGAAAAACCATGGTAGAATACCTTGAAGAATTTTTCAGTACCATCAGCAAACCCAAACAAGTTCAGGATATATTTATTGATAACGCAAGAACTAAATAACAACCAAGGATCTTCAGGAAGAATTTGATAAAGCAGTAACTGACAGTAGGGAATTACACGAGAAACCTTCGAACGAAGTTTTATTACAATTGTATTCGCTATTCAAACAAACTACCGCAGGAGATGTAAATACCGATCCCCCATCCAACCCTTTTGATTTTGTAAATAAGGCAAAGCATGATGCGTGGGCGGCACTCATAGGGAAATCAAAAGAGGATGCCATGAAAGAATATGTTGCCCTTGTAGAAAAACTCAGGAACTAGATTCCCTTGTCAATAATTCATATTGATCGCTGATCTTTTTTCCAACAGCCCTGAATGAAAATCGTTGAGCTGCCTTGTCTGCGATAATTAATTTCTGAAAGAAATTTTTTCTTGCAAACATGGTTACCATTGCTTCCTTCAATGCTATTTCATCTGAAGGATCAACCAATAGGCTATTTGATTCGTCTACCAGTTCGGGTATACCTCCCACATTTGATGAGATCACCGGAATTCCAGAACAAAGCGCCTCGCCGATCACACAGGGTGAATTTTCCACTTCACTGAATAATATCAATGCATCTGAGGCCCTGAGTTTTTCTGCTACATCCGGATAGCTGATCTCGCCTGTGAATTGAATGTCTACTCCCGAAAATGATTGTGCATACTGAATTAAATCTTCATTTGCAGGTCCTACAATAAGTAATTGAATCCCTGCCTGATTTTCACTCAACAATGCAAATGCTCTGATTATACCTTTCAAATTCTTACGCTCCTCCATATTGGAAATATGAATAAAGCGAAATCCCTGTTTTTCCTCAATCAATGGTTTAAATATATCCGTATCAACAGTATTTACAATAGTAACATGATTCGCCGGAGTAACCAGTTCATTCACACCCCTTGCCAGATAATCGCAAACACTTAGTAAAACTTTCGCTTCACTGAATATCCGGCGACTATAGTATTTAAATACGGCTGATTTGCTTTTATAATTATGCGGGGCTTTGTGATTATAAATGGCCCAATGTTCAGTAAGCAAATAATCTGATCCGTATTTTTTTTTCATCCATAGTCCTGCCTTGCCTGCCCAGATAGGCACATTCACATGCACAAGATCTGGCAAGCCTTCTTTCCTGATATAATCCCGGATGGCATGTCGATAGGTCTTATTTAATCTGATATAGGAAAAAAATCTTCCAAGTATACCAGCTTGCTTTGGAAATTCAATTATGTTCTCCTTAAGACCGGGGCTGGTATTAGTTGTCACCTCCTTTCTCCTGATCTTTCCAGAAGGATCAGCATACACATGAATTACCTGTATATCATGATAAAGTGAAGCTGCCCGCGCATGCCGTTGCACAAAATCTCCATTGAAGGGTTCGGCCCTGCCGGGATACCAACTGCAAAGCCAGAGAATTTTTTTTCTTCCCATGATGAAACGAAAAGATAATTCAAATAATTCTAAATTTGATAATGGCCTTATTCCGAAAAAACAATCTGAAGCAGGATATGAACACTGGTTTCGGTACAAACAGCAATAGTACCGGTGGGAGATTCATTAACCGTGATGGCAAACCTAATGTGATCAAAAAAGGCGTCAGTTTCCTAAACCGGTATAGCTGGTACCACACCATGCTTGGAATGCGCAGAGGGAAATTCCTTTTCCTCTTATTTCTGGTCTATATCCTTCTCAATCTTTTATTTGCTGGTCTCTATTTTCTGATCGGTTCCGAGCATCTGGCAGGCATCGATCACCATGATCCTCTAAAAGTATTCACAGAAGTTTTCTTTTTCAGTACCCAAACTTTTACCACCGTAGGATATGGAAGAATCAGTCCGGTTGGATTTCTTACCAGCGCTGTGGCAACATTTGAAGCCTTCCTGGGGCTTCTGAGTTTTGCTATCGCAACCGGACTTTTCTATGGAAGGTTTTCACGACCGAGAATATTTCTAAAATTTTCAGACATGGCCCTTATTGCCCCATACCGCGGAGGTACGGCTCTGATGTTCCGCGTTGCTCCATATAAGAACAACAATTTATCTGATGTGGAAGTGAAACTAACCATGGCAGTGACCACAGAAGATAATGGAAAGCTCACTGATAAATTCTATGACCTGAGTCTTGAATTTGCCAATATTTCCGGGCTTGCATTAAGCTGGACCATTGTTCATCCTATTGATGAAAAGAGTCCATTCTTTGGTTGGACCGCAGCGGATATCGCCACTTTAGATCTAGAAATAATGGTTTATATGAAGGCCTTCGACCAGGTCTTTTCAAATAATGTTATTACCAGAACATCCTACATTTCTTCTGAGATCGTATGGGGTGCAAAATTCAAAATGATGTACGAGCCCAATGAGGACAAATCAAAAACTATACTTGACCTTGGAAAAATGAATGATATAGATCGCGTTGATCTGCCTGGTTTCAATACTGCACCAGCTTCAAATTGATTATTAGATTTATTTCAATGCCCTGATTATGGCTAAAAAATCATTGGCCACAAGGGATGCACCACCTACCAGACCGCCGTCCACATCCGGACAAGAGAATAATTCTGATGCATTTCCGGCTTTTACACTGCCGCCATATAAAATAGATATTTCAGAAGCAAGACTTTCGTCATAATGCTTTGCAATCTCAGAACGTATAAACAAATGCATTTCCTGAGCCTGCGCGGTGCTGGCTGTTTTTCCAGTGCCTATGGCCCAAATTGGTTCATAGGCGATAACCAGGTTTCTGAAAGCATCGGCTTCCAGATGAAAGATCGATTCTTTTAATTGTCGTGCTACATATTCATTTTGTGATCCCGCTTCCCGGATAGGAAGTGATTCACCACAACAAAATATTGGTTTGATCCCAGCCTCCAGCAGAAGGTCCACTTTTGTTGCCAGCATTTCATTAGTTTCTGCATTATACTCCCTTCTTTCACTATGCCCTACGATACAATAAGGAATACTAAGTGATTTTAGCATCTCCACTGAAATCTCTCCTGTGTATGCACCATTTGACTTATGATGACAGTTTTGAGCAGTTACCTCATAATGCCGCTCATCGGAAATTTCACTTTTAGTCATGATAAGGTAAGGAAAAGGAACTCCAAAGATCACTTCCTGATCTTCATTCAGTCTAATGTTGGCTTCAAGGATCTCATCCAGTAATTTTTCCGCCTGCTGATATGATAAATTCATTTTCCAATTGGCGGCCGCTATTTGTTTTCTCATAATTCTTTTTAGTCGATTTGGTTCATTCGAATTTGCGGTAAATGTACTTCAGTATTCCTTTTTCTTCTTCGTTCAATGATTTTCCTTTCATTTTTTTCCATCCGTCAATATCTTCAATCACTTTCTCCCATTCATAAATACGCAAACCCTCACTACCCCAACTGAAATTAGGGATATATTTTGGCGTTAATCCATTGCCAAATACATTGCAGCATACCCCTATGATCGTACCGGTATTTATAGAAGTATTAATGGCAGTTCTGGAATAATCTCCCATCATCACTCCGCATTTGGGACCTGCATTTGACTCGCCTGAAGGAGTCCAAACTTTTACATCCCTTGCATTATTTTTTAAATTGGAATTGCTGGTTCCCGCTCCCATATTGCACCATTCGCCGATCACAGAATCGCCTAGATAACCATCGTGCGCTTTATTGGAATATCCGAACATTACACTGTTTTTGATCTCTCCTCCCACCATGCAGAAGGGTCCAATACTCGTACCACCATAGATCCTTGTTCCCATTTTCACGATGGCCCCTTCGCCAATGGAAACAGGTCCTCGTATGATCGATCCTTCCATGATATTGGCATGGCTGCCAATATAAACCGGACCTTCAGAAGCATTGATGATACAATGCTCCATTTTTACACCTTTTTCCAAAAAGATATTATCTGCATTGATCAAATTATTGGTGCTGGATATCTTTTGCGAATTTCTGTTTTTCCTCAATAGAGAAAAATCTTGCTCAATGGCCCAGGCATTATTTTGAAATATATCCCATGGAAATTGTATACTGCGTACGGCCTCCTCGTGAAGTACCGCATTTCCAATTCTGATCTTGAAACGATCTATTATCTCGGCATGGCTGACTTTATAAGCGATACCTGTTCCTGCAGCAGTGGAAATAAATTCTCCGTTCTTCAGCCCTTTTATGGCTCTTACCAGCGATTTTGATGGTAACAGATTACCGTGTATGATATAACAGGAATGTTTTTTGCTAATGGCCTCATCTATGTTGACGGATCTTCCAAGGTCCTTATAATCATCCTCTTTCTTGTCATATGATTTCAACTTCAACATTGCTTCCCATTTCTCACGGATCGTGAGTATACCCACCCGGATATCTTGTATCTGCCGGGTTAAGGTAAAAGGGAATAAATTTTCTGGCTGGCAAAACTCTTCTGTGAATATGATCTTGTCCATGATCGGGGTTCAGCGGGTGTTTTCAAAATTACGAAAGGGTCGGGCCGATGGCAAAAAATAACCCTCCGGAGAACCGGAGGGTCTAAAGTATAGCCATGAAATGATCTCTTAACCGAGGTCAAAAGACCAATATCAAGATATAATATTAAGCTTTCTTAGCATATTTTTTATTGAATTTATCGATACGTCCAGCCGTATCCACCAGCATATTCTTACCGGTGAAAAATGGATGTGACATATTAGATATCTCCAGTTTCACCAGGGGATATTCGTTGCCATCTTCCCATTTCAGCATCTCTTTAGATTCTGTAGAAGACCTGCTAAGGAAAGTATGACCATTACTCATGTCCTTAAAAACTACTAACCGATACTTATCGGGATGGATTCCTTTTTTCATAATTAAATGATTTTGAAGGTCCCACGGATTTTGCCGTAGGAGTGAATAGATAAATTTGGGCTGCAAAGATAGGGTAAACAAGCGATTTGTTCAAATACATTCAGATCTAGATAATAACCGGAAAAGGGCAGAAAAAACGAAAGCACCAAGTTAGTTACCTCTGACTTGCGTCTTTGATCACTTACCCGATGCTTTCCAGAAGGGCTTCTACCTTTTGAGGGGCTTCTTCCGCTTCTATGCCTTCCATTCCATTGCTGGAACTTCGTGCAGCTGTATATCAAATATACACTCTTAGACTACCTGATTCCAAATATTTTGAGTCGAAGATACGCACCTGTTTTGCACTAAGTTATCAACACTAATTAAAGCAATTCTTCAGGTTATGCAGGTTTTAGCCCCTCATATTCAAATACTGAAGCGGAATGCCCAAATCGGCTGTTTTGCATAGCTGGATTACCTCCTGCAGGTCGTCTATTTTTTTCCCGGTCACCCTTATCAGGTCATCCTGGATGGCAGCCTGCACCTTTAAACCAGCATCCTTGATCAGTTTTACGATCTTTTTAGCATCCTCCTGGGCAAGGCCATTCTTTACCTTCACCTCTCTTTTCCAAAATTTTCCACTCTGGGCACCTTCGGATGTGATGTCGAAAGCTTCCGGTGCGATACCTTGTTTGTGTGCCCTGTTGATCAGCACATCTACCAGTTGTCGCATTTTCATATCATCTTCTGTTTCGATCTTGATCTTGAAATCTTTTTTATCAAGATCCAACTGCACATGGGTGCCTTTAAAATCAAAACGATTCGTGATCTCTTTTGAGGTGACGTTAACAGCATTATCTAAAGCTTGTGCGTCTACTTTACTTACGATGTCAAATGATGGCATAAGATTAGTTTTGAAGGTTCCCAAAACTAATACAATTCAGGCTTATTGACTCACTCCTCTTGCAATAAAACAATCCTGTTAATTTCCTGCTTTCACTCTACCCTGCTCATCAGATGCACTTCCTTCTTTTCTTCCTGCATTCGCCTTCAGTTTTCCTTTGTTGAAACGATAAGTGAACGCTACACTTACTGTGCGACTATCATTTATGTTGACGAACTGAGCATCCACAGTACCATATCGACTATATCCTTTAAATACACCGCCATGGAAAATATCTCTCACATTCAATTTAAGACTGCCTTTATTCTTCATTATTTGTTTACTGAATCCGGCATTCACCTGGGCTATTGATTTAATAAAGATCACTCCTTCAAGGCCTTTAGTACGATAAAAAGCACTAAGCTCCGCACCCCATCCTTTACTCCAGTTGAATTGCTGCTGCACCTGTCCCATGAATCCAAAAATAGAAAGTGAAATGGGATCATTGTTAACAATGCCTTTGAATTTGTTATCAGCAATATTTAAATAAATATTTCCTGACCACCATTTTTTAAATTGTTTATTGGCTGTAACAGTAAAACCAAATTGATCGCGGCTGGCAATATTCGCTTTTTTGATAAAGGTCTCATTACTTAGTTCATTCTGTTCGATCACCTGCTGAATGATATCAGTGGTTCTGCTATAATTTATTGTGGAGGTCAGAAATCCTTTATAGGTATGACTCAATTCAATATTATGCGAGAACTGAGGGCGAAGATCAGGATTACCTTTTTCAAAAGTATACCTGTCAAGGAATTGAATGAAAGGATTCAGATCCTCATAATCAGGACGATTGATACGACGGCCATAATTTATCACGAACTGATTTTTTTCATTTGCTGCATATTGAAGATATACTGTAGGAAACAATTGCGTGTAATTGCGCCTGAACCGGATATTAGTGCTGAGCTGGTTTCCTTTTGCATTGGTATTTTCCATGCGGAGACCAAACTGCCCATTCCATTTTTTGCCGAGAGGACGACTATAATTCAAATAGGCGGCATTTATATTCTCTTCATAAAGAAAGTGATTGCTTCTGTTAAAGTCATGGTGAATCGTTCCGTCACGAATTGAATCATAATTCGCGTCATTATCAGTCTTCACATAACTTGTTTTTATTCCGGCTTCAAATTTTGCATTATTTTTTATAGGAAGAGTATAATCCATTTTGCCACTATAGATGGTAATATCCTGTGGAAGATTTCCCATCAGTGTATCCGGATTGCGAAGCAGATTGCCTGCATTATCATAATAATAACTGTAAAACGGTTGTTTGCTGGTGCTATTATAATTTACAAAGTCCAGGTCGGCGGTAATCTCCTGCCCTGCTGAATCCAACCGGCTGCGCAGATTGAAATTGCCACTGAAATTTTTCCATTTAGAATCATTTTTAGTAACAGCACGTGTCTGACTCTGAAGTGTATTATCAGGGGTAAATATCCAGGTGGAGGTACGACTGTTCCAGACGGAAGGATTTTCAAAACCACTGAATACTAAACCCAGGGTGGTTCTTTTTGTTGCGAAATAATCAACTCCCAATTTGGCATTGAAATATTTTGATTCATTGCCCATGATGGAGCTTTGCTTGAATATAGAAAGCAGATCCTTGGTAGTAGACTCACGGAAATTACGATCAATGATCAGTGATTCAGTTCTTCTGTTCTTATTATAGCCAGCACTGGTAAACAAGTTCCATTTGCCATTGCGATAATTAAAATTCATACTCTCATTAAATCGGGCATAATGTCCCTGAGTATAACCTGAGGTCACACTTCCGTTATAACCGAATTGTTTGTTCTTTTTAGTCATGATATTAATGACACCGCTATTTCCTGCCGCATCATATTTAGCAGGAGGATTGGTCATGATCTCAATTTTATCAAGCTGACTTGAATTCATACCACGAAGCATATTGGCCAGATCCTGACCACTTAGGTAACTAGGCCGGCCATCTATCATTACCACCACACCCTGTTTGCCTTTCAGACTGATGTTGCCATCTTTATCTACAGACACACCAGGCGATTTTTCCAAAACTTCTAGTGCCGAACTGCCTACATTAGTTATAGAAGCTTCAACATTCACAATGGTTCTGTCCACTTTTTGCTCGATCAGTGGTTTTTTAGCAACAACAGTTACGGCTGCCAGGTCTTTGGTGGCTGCTTCCAGTTCAATTGTTTTAATGGTGATTGCAGGGCTATTTGAATTGATGGTAATAATTTCTGACCAGGCTTTTTTATGGCCCAGAGCAGAAACAGAAACCAGGAAACGTCCTTCAGGCACTCCTTCAAACTGGAATAATCCGGTTTTAGAAGCAACCGCCATTTTAGCAACGGTGGAATCTCCGGCTTTTAATAAGGTGATTGTGGCTGATTCGATGGTCCTGGCATTGCCATCTATTACGGTTCCACTTATCTTTCCAGCCTGGAATTGAGTAAATCCGGCTAAGGAAAATAAAAAGAATAAGGTTAAGGTTAAGGTTTTTTTCATGATCGTTTCTGTTTATTAGTACTGAGTGTTATTTATTACAAGTCAAAGATAGGTACTTGGTATTACTAAGTACATTGTTTTAAATTAAACGGCCATATTCAGGGATGGATGGCCGTTCAGGATAACAGTATTTAAGACGCACCGATAATAATCTGGTTACATCCTTTTTTTGACTTGCAAACCTAGATCAGGATGCAAAAACCCGCAATATTCGGGGTAATGAACTGAATGTTATTATGTTTGAAATAGCATAGAAGCCCTTTATATTGCATAAAATATTCAAAATGGTCATTGATTTCAGGTCAGATACGGTCACCCGCCCTAGCCCAGCCATGAAGGAAGCCATGTTCTCTGCTCCGGTTGGGGATGATGTTTTTGGAGAGGACCCTTCAATAAATGAACTGGAAAGTCTTTGCGCTGCTATGTTCGG
This sequence comes from Chitinophagaceae bacterium, assembly GCA_046596515.1. Lineage (GTDB taxonomy): Bacteria > Bacteroidota > Bacteroidia > Chitinophagales > Chitinophagaceae > JJ008. The sequence continues at coordinate 29,091 of JBKJMI010000155.1, forward strand.
AATGGAAGCAGCCATATTTTGTCCCTCCGGCACAATGACCAATCAGATCGCTATTAAATGCCATACACAACCTGGTGATGAGGTGATTTGCGATGAATCGTCCCATATATACCAATATGAAGGCGGAGGTATTGCATTGAATTCAGGAGCATCAGTAAAACTATTATTTGGAGACCGGGGAAGAATCAATGCGGATCAGGTAACAAAAGCCATTCAGCCCAATGATGTGCACCGGCCGGTTAGCAGGCTGGTATCTCTTGAAAATACGAGCAATCGGGGAGGTGGATCCTGTTATGAAATGAAGGACCTTGAAGAAATTAAAGATGTTTGTGTGAAGAACGGCCTCTCCTTCCATTTGGATGGTGCCCGCTTATGGAATGCAATGGTGGCTAAAGAACAAACTGCAAAACAGTATGGTCAGTTATTCAATAGTATTTCAGTTTGCCTGAGTAAGAGTTTGGGTTGTCCTGTGGGCAGTTTATTATTGGGTAATACCAGTTTTATTAAGAAAGCCAGGAGGATCAGAAAAGTTTTTGGTGGCGGAATGAGGCAGGCCGGATTTATGGCAGCGGCCGGCATCTATGCATTGAATCATCATATTGATCGATTGACTGAAGATCATTTGCACGCGAAAAAAATCGGAGAATCATTCCGATCAAAGAATTTCATACACCAGGTTCTTCCTATAGAAACTAACATTATCATATTCGAATTAAAGCCTGAATTATCTGCAAAGGACCTGGTAGAAAAGCTAAAGCAAAAGGATATTCTGGCCTATGCTATTGCAGCAGACAGGGTAAGACTGGTTGTTCACCTTGACATTACTCCCGAAATGGTATCACACACATTGGAAGTGATCGCTGAACTATAAAGAGAAATACAAAACAAAGTATCTTTGACCATATCATATGTTACCAAAGATCAACCCTGCACATACAGAAGCCTGGAAAGCGCTGACCCTACATGCCGAAGGCTTAAAAGAAATTCATCTGCGTGATCTGTTCGCGTCAGAGCCTGACCGTTTTCTTCGATATTCTCTTTGTCTTGACCAACTGGTTTTTGATTATTCAAAAAACAGGGTCGATGATAAGGCCTTGGGTCTATTATTTCAATTAGCAGGTGATTGTCATCTGAAAGAGGCCATTGATTCTTTATTCAATGGGGAACTGATCAACGAAACGGAGAAAAGAGCTGTACTTCATATGGCCCTTCGTAATATGAGTGATGAACCTTTTTTCACACGTGGAGAAGATGTTATGCCTGTGGTAAGAAAAGTACGGGCGCAGATGAAGCAATTCTGCCAGGAAATACATGCAGGAAAACGAAAAGGCTATACCGGCAAGACCATTAAAAATATTGTCAACATTGGAATTGGTGGCAGCGATCTGGGTCCGCTGATGGTAACCGAAGCACTGAAACCCTACTGGATAAAAGGAATTAAAGCATTTTTTGTTTCTAATGTGGATGGCTCTCATATTGCAGAGACAGTGAAGGAACTGGATCCTGAAACCACATTATTTCTTATTGCTTCCAAGACTTTTACTACCCAGGAGACCATGACCAATGCTTTTTCAGCACGTCAATGGTTTCTGGAAACGGGAGCAACAGAAAAGGATATCGCAAAACATTTTGTGGCACTTAGCACGAATGAAAAGGAAGTGAAACAATTTGGTATTGATCAGGAAAATATGTTTCCTTTCTGGGATTGGGTAGGTGGCCGGTATTCACTTTGGTCCGCCATCGGGCTTTCAATTGCACTGACTATTGGCTATGATCAATTTGAAGAATTGCTTAAAGGCGCTCAAAATACTGACATTCATTTTCGCCAAACCAGTTTTGATAAAAACATTCCGGTTATAATGGCCCTTCTGGGAATATGGTACACAAATTTTTTTGGAACAGATACCGAAGCCATTCTTCCATATGATCAATACATGCATCGTTTCCCTGCCTATTTTCAACAAGGGAATATGGAGAGCAATGGAAAAAGTACTGACCGGAATGGCGAAGCGGTGGAATATGCTACTGGTCCGGTTATCTGGGGCGAGCCTGGTACTAATGGGCAACATGCATTTTACCAATTGATTCATCAGGGTACTGTATTGATACCATGTGATTTTATTGCCTCCGCTATCCCCCATCATCCGATCAGCGATCATCATGAAAAATTGCTTAGTAATTTCTTTGCACAGACAGAAGCATTGATGAATGGAAAAACTGAATCGGAAGCAAAGGAAGAATTAGAAAAACAGGGACTGAACGATGAACAACTAAGCAGATTATTACCCTTCAAAGTATTTGAAGGAAACAGACCCACTAATTCTATCCTATTAAAACAACTTACCCCTTATACCTTAGGAGAACTGATAGCTCTTTACGAACATAAGATCTTCGTACAGGGTATTATCTGGAATATATTCAGCTTTGATCAATGGGGAGTAGAATTGGGTAAGCAACTGGCCAATCGAATTCTGCCGGAATTATTAACGCCTGATCCTGCTGTTTCGCATGATGCATCTACCAATGGGCTGATCAATGTTTACAAACGATTCCGATCCTGAATTTTAATTATATTATTGAAAGGACCCGTGAGGTCCTTTTTTTTGCTTAGTGTATACCCATAAAAAAAAGCCCCGGGATTCCGGGGCTTTTCTATTTGTCAGATTACTGATTATTGTTTGATCAGCAAACCTTGAACGTGTTTCTTGTCATAAAGGTCAGAAATCTGAATCACATAGATACCGCCTGATAAACCTGAAAGGTCGAGGTTCATCTGCAGGTAATGCGGTGTGATGTTAGACAATGGGAAATCGCGACTTGCGATCTGCTGTCCTGCAGCATTGTAGATTCTTACCCTTCTGATCTCGGTGTAAACACCAGAGTAGTACCAACGAACCTGGAATTTACCAGTAGTTGGGTTAGGATAGATCCACAGCCTGTCAGAAACTTCAGATTCGATCAGCAGACTGTTAGAAGAATTCGTACAACCATTAATATCGGTTACTGTAGCGCGATAAACGCCCAGGTTGTCAACATTAGCTGTTACAGAATTTGTATTAGCACCTGCGATTGTGCTTCCGTTTCTTGTCCATGACCAACTAGTTGCAGTCAAAGGTCCAGGAACACTGGTAGCAGTAAGAACAGAAGTTGAACCAGGAGTCAAAGCAAGGTCAGTTGCAGTGATCGTAACAGCAGGCAAAGCAAATACGGTCAGCAGAGCCGCGTTAGAAGTCAATGAAGTACCACAAGCTGCAGCATTTACATTCACTCTGTAACGATACAGGTTCATATCAGCTGGAGCGGCACGTGTAACACCATTCAATGACAATGTATTCGTAGTTGCACCGGAGTACACACCACCGTTAGATACATTCTGCCATGTCAGGCCATTATCCCTTGATTCCTGCCACTGGTAAGTGAACGGACCATCATAAGGAGATCCAGCAGGAGAAGTAGCTGTTACACTAAAGCTTGTATTAGAACCAGCACAAACACTCTTATTTGCCACAGTAGAAAGAGCAGTAAGAGGTTGAGTAACATTAACAGGGATCAGTGTAGGAGCGCTTGTACAAGGAGGAGAAACTGTGCTTGCAATTACTGAGTAAACAGCATTTGAAGAAGGGTTAACCCAGATCGTAGAAGCAGCACCACCAGTATAGGCGATAGTACCAGCAGCGTCAGTCCACATTCCAGCAAACTGGTTTGGTGGAGCAAGAGCAGGAGACTGAGACCAGATACCAGTGATAGGCGCACCATAAGAAATAGTGATGGTCCAGTTCTGCAGAAGACCCAAGTCAGCAGGACCCAAATCAGCAAGACCCAGAGTCCATGTACCATTGATAGTTGCAGCGTTCATCAGACCAGTCCAAACCTGAGTATTTACAGGAAGTAAAGTTGGTCCGAATGGAGCCGCGTTTAATACAGTACCATAACGATCAGCACGGTAAACACCAGTTCTTGGAGCAGGAGCGCCGCTCAAAGCAGGACGTGTATTATCTGAACTGATAGAGGTATTAACAAAGTCTGCAGAACCATTTGATCCGGTACCACCATTGAGCAATGCAAAAAGATTGATGGTTTGGCCATTAGGTGCTCTGAGGTTAACAGACATATCACCCACATAAGTATGAGTCATATTGAAAGTAACCCTGATCTCAGTAATTGTAGCTGAAGTCGGGATACCCGAAACAGGCAGGTTTGTGAGTATACCTGCAGGGGTATTATCAGGAACATTCAAATTCAATGTATTACTGGAAGAGAACGAAGCCTGCGGGCTTGCCAGTTGCAATTGCAGCAATTGGCCCTTGCATATAGTTGCGGAAGTAGGTGATACACGAGCAACCAGCGGATTGATAGTAACCGTTGTTGGAGGCGCAGTGAAGTCAGGCGCTGAACAAGGGTTAGATACA
>JBKJMI010000057.1:0-41105 GCA_046596515.1 Chitinophagaceae bacterium
GTGCGGGATTCTTATTTCGTACGGGTTAATGTGCAGTATAACTCTATTTGATATAGGTCTGCGGATCTTTTTGTGGAGAATACCGGAGTCGAACCGGTGACCTCTTGCATGCCATGCAAGCGCTCTAGCCAACTGAGCTAAACCCCCTTTTAAAGGACTGCAAATATAGCCGATGCCAGCATGCAGACCAAAAATGAAAGGCTATTACAATGAACCAGATCAGCTAAAAATTGTTTTATTTTGATCAACTATCAACTATGGGAGTCATCCGCCAACTTTCCGAATATCTCTTCCTTCGCAAAAAGGACCCGAATCGTCCGAAAACCGATTTCACGCGCTATATGCACAGCATTAACAGGTTTAGTCTGTTACTGTTTTTGTTGTGCTTGATTATTCTGGCGGTGAAGTTGTTGAGAGGGTGAATTGTTCAAAAGTGAATATTGAGAATAACTTGAAATCAATGGACATACACAAGAATCTTGAAGTTTATCTAAAATCGCTTGCACTATGAAGATCCTTGTATTTTGTTTAGCAATATTCAGCACTGCCTCTCTTGCCCGGGAACAGGTAAAACAACTGACCATTTGGCTGGTGGGCGATTCCACTATGTCGAAAAAGGAAGTGAAAGCCTATCCGGAAACTGGCTGGGGAATGCCTTTCAGTAATTTCTGGGATAGTTCCGTGACAGTAGAAAATCGTGCGGTAAATAGCAGAAGCACTAAATCATTTCTGGCAGAAAACCGCTGGCAGCCCATCCTTGATAAGATCAAGCCAGGAGATTATGTTTTAATCCAATTCGGGCATAACGACGAATCGAAAGATAAAGGCGAACGCTTTACTCCTCCAGCTGAATTCAAGACCAACCTTAAAAAATTTGTAACGGAGGCCCGTGAAAAAAAAGCCATCCCTATTCTTTTTACACAGGTAGGAAGAAGAAAATTTGATAGTAGCGGGCATATAATGGAAACGCATGCAGAATATGCTGCACTGGTAAAACAGGTAGGTAAAGAGAATATGGTGTATGTGATGGACCTTAACGCGAAGAGCAAAGAATTATATGAGCAATATGGGCCAGTGACCAGCAAACTGCTGTTTAATTATATTCAGCCCGGTGAACATCCGAACTATCCGGAAGGAAAAGAAGATAACACGCATTTTAATGAACTGGGTGCCCGTAAAATCGCACAGCTTGTGTTGCAGGAAATAAGAGACCAATTTCCTGAACTTGCCACCCGTATTAGAGTCATGAAAAAAAAATAATCTGTTTTTTCATATGACTGATTAGCTTGGACCTGGAAAATGTCTGACAAAAAAATAAATATCGCTCTCTGCTCCTTCGGTATGTCCGGATTGGTCTTTCATGCTCCTTTCATTAATATACATCCCCGACTTCACCTCCGTGGGGTTTGGGAGCGTACAAAGAACCTGGCACAGGAAAAATATCCCGGAACAAAAAATTACCGTTCGCTTGATGAATTACTTGGCGATCAGGAAGTGGAACTGGTGGTGGTGAACACACCCAGTGTAACCCATTATGAATATACGAAGTGTTGCCTCAATGCCGGAAAACACGTGATAGTGGAAAAACCATTTACGGCTACCAGTGAGGAAGCGGCTCAGTTGATCGAACTGGCTAAGAAAAAGAATTTAAAATTATCTGTCTATCAGAACCGGCGCTACGACAGTGATTATCGCACGGTAAGAAAAATACTGGATGAAGGATGGATCGGTGATCTCATCGATATGGAGATACGCTATGACCGTTATGCTCCGAGTCTTAGTTACAAACAACATAAAGAAACTCCGACACCTGCTGTGGGTTGTCTTTATGATCTGGGTTCTCACCTGATTGATCAGGCGCTTCAGTTATTTGGCTTGCCAGAATCAGTATATGCGGATATACGAAGTAATCGAATCGGATCATATGTGGATGATTATTTCAACCTGCTTTTATATTATCCTACCCATCCCGTTACAATTCGCTCCAGCTATTTTGTGCGCGAGCCATTTCCGGGATATGCTCTGCACGGCAGACTTGGAAGTTTTATAAAAACAAAAACGGACGTGCAGGAGCTGGCACTGATAGCTGAAAAAATTCCCCGTGGGGAAGATTGGGGAATAGAATCAAAAGAAAATGATGGCTGGCTGCACACGGAAAAGAATGGAGAAGTGATCCGAAAACAGGTCAGATCGCTGAAGGGAAATTATGGAGATTACTATGAAGCCATTTATCAGTCGCTGAGAAATAATGCACCTGTCCCCGTTACCGGAGAAGAAGGAATGAATGTAATCAGGGTGATCGAGGCAGCCTTTTTAAGCAATAACGAAAAAAAACGAATCGCCTTAAAAAAGGAATAAACACATCATTGCATGAAAAAGGCCGTATTAAAAATAAATGTGAAAGACAATGTGCTGGTGGCCCTCGCCTCACTTTCAAAAGGCACGGTAGTTGACTACAATGGCCAGGAATATATGTTGCTGGAGGATTGTCCAGCCAAGCATAAATTCTTCCTTCAGGATATGCAACCTGGTGATGAAGTAATCATGTATGGATTGATGGTAGGAAAAATTCAGGTTCCTGTAAAAAAAGGGCAACGTATGTCAACTGAAAATACCAAACACGCGGCCGAACCATTTGCATGGAGAGATTCTCATTATGAATGGAAGGCCCCTGATGTTAGTCCATTTACCGGAAAACATTTTAATGGATATCATCGAAAGGATGGCAGCGTAGGCACAGCCAATTATTGGTTATTTATTCCAACGGTATTCTGCGAAAACAGAAATCTGGATGTGATCCGCGAGGCGCTTCAAAATGAATTAGGTTATGCGGTAACTGATAAATACAAACAGTACACACGCTCATTGGTAGAAGCCTATGCAACCGGTGCTGATCTTTCAGAAAAAAATATCAGCCTGCTCCATCAAACATCCGGTAATGCAAAAAGAATTTTCAAAAATGTGGATGGTATTAAATTTTTGAATCATGAAGGGGGTTGCGGTGGTACCAGACAAGATGCGGCTATTCTTGGTAAACTGCTGGCGGCCTATGCCAATCATCCTAATGTGGGAGGTGTGACCATCCTGAGTTTGGGTTGCCAGAATCTGCAGACAAAAGATCTTTTAGATGAAATAGGAAAACATAAGGGTGGTTTTGAAAAACCGTTATTCGTTTTTGAGCAACAAGGCTCTCAAAGTGAAGAGCAGTTGATTGGTGAAGCAATCAGAAAAACATTTGAAGGATTAGTAGAACTAAACAAAGAAGAAAGAAAACCTGCAGGTCTGGACAAACTTTGTATCGGAGTCAAATGTGGTGGCAGTGATGGGTTTAGCGGCATTTCTGCTAATCCTTCCGTCGGCTATTGCGCTGATCTTTTAGTGGCTCTGGGTGGTAAGGTATTGTTAGCAGAATTTCCAGAACTCTGTGGCGCCGAACAAAATCTAATTGATCGGATGAGTGATCAGAAGTTAGCTGATAAATTCAGTCACCTGATGAGAAGTTATAATGATCAGGCATTAAAAGTAGGCTCCGGTTTTCATATGAATCCATCTCCTGGAAATATCCGCGATGGTTTGATCACAGATGCAATAAAAAGTTTAGGTGCGGCAAGAAAAGGAGGAATGTCGCCTGTAGTGGATGTACTGGATTATACAGAGCCAGCTACTAAACCTGGACTAAGCCTTGTATGCACCCCTGGAAATGATGTGGAAGCAACTACCGGCAAAGCGGCCAGTGGCGCCACGCTTATTTTGTTTACTACCGGATTGGGCACTCCTACAGGGAATCCTGTTTGTCCAACCATTAAGATCTCAACCAATAGCGCCCTGACAAAAAGAATGGGTGATATTATAGATATTGATACAGGTCCTGTAATTGAAGGGAAAAAGACCATTGAAGAAATGGGAAGGGATATTCTGGAATACTGTATTAAAGCGGCCAGTGGTGAAGTTATACCTAAGGCAGTGCAATTGAACCAGGATGATTTTATTCCATGGAAGCGAGGTGTTTCACTGTAGTGGCGGTTTAATTAATCAATTGGAAAGCTTCTAGCTGCAAGCCACTAGCTTCTAGCTAAATTGTATTTCATTCATGATTTTTTTTCAAATCACGAATCACCACAATTCAAGACTCCCGACTACTGACTCCTGACTAAAGACTCCCAACTCCCGACTCCCGACTACCGACTCTCTCTAGTCTCCCCAAATATTATCCTTTCCTTCCAACCACAAATTCACCAGATCGGTAGTAACTGATTTCGGTCTTTCCAGAGGAAAATTCAACGCACGGTCCCAGCAAAGTGAAGCCAGTACGCCAAGTGCGCGGCTTACTGCGAACAAAACAGTATAATATTCATATTCCACAAGACCATAATGAACAAGTAAAGCACCACTATGAGCATCTACATTTGGCCATGGGTTTTTAATTTTTCCTAATGATTGAAGAATCGGAGGAACCACTTCATAAATATCCCAAACAGTATTTACCAGCGGGTCATCAGGCATATGTTTTTTACCAAAGGCCATTTGCGCCTCAAAGCGCGGATCGGTCTTACGCAAAACCGCGTGACCATAACCCGGAACTACTTTTCCTTCCTGCAGGGTCGTCTTTACATAATCAGCGATCTGTTCCTTAGATGGAGATTCAGTGTGAAGTTTCTCTCTCATTTCAAATATCCACTTGATCACTTCCTGATTTGCTAACCCATGTAATGGTCCGGCCAAACCATTCATACCCGAAGCATAACTTAAATAAGGATCACTTAAAGCAGATCCTACAAGATGCGTAGTATGAGCGCTTACATTTCCACCTTCATGGTCTGCATGGATGGTCATATAAAGTCGCATTAATTCTTTGAAGCTTTCATCTTCGAAACCCATCATATGTGCATAGTTCCCGGCCCAGTCAAGTAAACCGTTGGGCTGAATATGTTCTCCCTTTTTATATTTCCTGCGATAGATATAAGCCGCAACACGAGGAAGTCGGGAAATCAGATCCATGCTGTCGTCAAATACTGCTTCCCAGTAATCTTTCTTATTCATGCCTGCCGCATATTTTTTGGCAAACACGCTTTCTGTTTGCAATGCCATCACAGCAGTTACAAACTGGGTCATTGGATGTGTATTAACCGGAAGTGCTTCAATAGTAGCAAACACATGATTTGGTACATGACTACGGCGCTGCCAGGTAGAAGTAAGATGATGTACATCATCATCATTTGGAAGATCACCCAGCAACATCAATAGGAATAAACCTTCAGGGAGTGGCTCAGATCCGCCGGGAGCCTTGGTTAATTTTTCTCTGAGATCAGGAATTGAATATCCGCGAAAACGAATTCCTTCCTGCGCATCGAGTAATGAAGTCTCGGTAACCAAACCTGTCATACCGCGCATTCCCTGGTAGATCTGCGAAAGTGTTACTTCGCCGATCTTTTTATTACCATGAACTTTAAGAAGTTCTTTAATATCTGCAGCGGTTTTTTCCGATTTGGCTTTGAACCTGTCTTTAATTATTCCCATGAGGTGATTATTTGATCTGGTTGAAAAATCAGGATGGTAAAATTAAGAAAATCCGGCCTGTTTAAACCCAACATTGAATGATAATCATCATCACCTGACTTGAGAATGACCCTTACCCGTTTTTCACTGTTATTTTGGGGTCTTGCGATAAAGATAATAGGCCACTACTGTAAATATAATATTGGGTAGCCAGGCAGCTAACAATGGAGGAAAATTGCTTTTTGTAGCAAAAACCGTAGAAAACCGATCCGAAACGATAAACAGCGCCGCGATCATAATACCCAATGCCAGGTGCATACCCGAACCGCCGCGGGTCCTTCTGCTAGCTATTACTACGCCGATCATTGTCAGCAGGAGCACTGCAAATGGTGTCGCAGTGCGGCGATAACGTTCTACTTTTAAAGCACTCAGTCCTTCCGTTCCACGGATCTCTTCTTTATCCAGGTATCTTACCAACTCGGGCGTGGTCAGTTTGTCTTTCAGGTAATAGTCTTTTCTCAGTTCCTCCGGCTTTAATGACATCTGAAGGATCATTGTCGAATGAAATGTCATGGTTTCTTTCATTCCATCGATCTTCCTTTCCACCGCATTAAATAATTTCCATTTTCTTGTGGCTGTATCCCATTGCAGCATTTCACTTCGTACATTATATACCACCTGGTTGTCCTTCACTTTCTCCATGAAAAATCCGCGGGCACTTTTTGTTGTAGTATCGAAATCCTTGATACCAACAAAAGTGTTTTGATCAATACGCCGGTAAAAACAATTATAGCAGGTACCAAAATTCATGGTTTTACTGGGATCATTCTTATCTACATAGGTAGATTGAAAATTACTCCGGATAGCATTTGCTTTTGGTATCCAATAACGGCTGCCTACCCAAAAAATAGAGGCGAGAAATAATCCACCAAATAAATAAGGACGAAGAAAACGATTATAGCTGGTGCCACTTGCCAGAATGGCTATGATCTCCGAGCCGGTAGCCATTCGACTGGTAAAAAAAATAACAGCTATGAAAACAAAAAGAGGAAATAATAATCCCCAGATCCATGGAACAAATCCCAGATAATATTTTGTAATGATCTCACCGGTACTTAACCCGGCACGGACAAAATCATCTGTCTTTTCACTGGTGTCTACTGCTACGGCTACTACCGTAAACAGGAGCATACAGTAAATAAAAGTGGGAATAAATTTTTTCAGTATGTACCAGTCGAGCTTATACATTTTGCGCCGTGAAAATAGGACTAATGCCTCAATCTTATTGTTAAAGCCTTGTCTTAAGCTTAACGATTATTTCATTTTTCCAAATCAAAAAATCACCTTCAAGAATATGTTTTCTGGCCTCCCTGACTAACCATAGATAAAATGCCAGGTTATGAACGCTGGCAATAGTTAGTCCCAGATATTCTTTCGCTTTCATCAAATGACGCAGGTAAGATTTAGAATAATAGCGGCTCACTGTACAATCAAGACCTTCATCAACAGGAGAAAAATCAAACTCCCATTTTTTGTTGTCAATATTGATCACTCCGTTTGTTGTGAAAAGCATCGCATTTCTTCCATTACGGGTAGGCATTACGCAATCAAACATATCTATACCCATACCAATACATTCCAGAATATTCCATGGAGTACCTACACCCATAAGGTAGCGGGGTCTTTCCGCTGGCAGATGATCGCAACACCAATCGCAGATCTCATACATTACCGCTTCGGGTTCTCCCACACTTAATCCGCCGATCGCGTATCCGGTGGCCTGCTTTTCACTTATAAATTCGCAGGAAGATTTTCGCAGATCTTTGAATGTGCCCCCCTGCACAATGGGAAATAAATTTTGTGTGTACCCATATTTGTCTGAAGTATTATTGAATCTTTCCAGACATCGGTCAAGCCAGCGATGGGTAAGCTGCATACTTTTTTCAGCATAATCTCTTTCACTTCCTCCAGGTGGACATTCATCAAAGGCCATTATTATATCTCCGCCAATGGTCCTTTGTATGTCCATTACATTTTCAGGACTGAACAAATGCCTTGAACCATCAATATGCGATTGAAAAGTAACTCCCTCCTCCTGAATTTTTCGGGTACCCGACATAGAAAAGACCTGGTATCCACCGCTGTCGGTTAAAATGGGTTTTGGCCAGCCATTGAAACGATGAAGACCGCCTGCTTTTTCAAGCACTTCCATTCCCGGGCGCAGATAAAGATGATAGGTATTTCCCAATATGATCTCTGCCTTTACTTCATCAAGTAATTGCTGTTGTGTCACCGCCTTTACCGATCCCACCGTACCCACTGGCATAAAAATAGGCGTCATTATCTCACCATGATCTGTTTGGATGGTCCCCACCCTGGCCTTGGTGGCGATATCCGTTTTTTCAAGTGTAAACCCAAGTGCAGCCATAGCCGCGAAAATAGTCAGAAGTTAGCAGTTAGACCCATGCCGTCTATTATGAGTTCCTTCAACATTATTGAAGTTTCCATTTATCTTCGCGCCCATGCTTATGATTCATTGGGAGTCTATCCTTTTTTATGTATTCATCACAATAACCGCCATTCAGTTATTTTATTATGGTTATTTTTTTTCAAGGGTGGCATTTTTTAAATCAATTCCCCGCCCTCAATCACAACAACATCCCGTATCGGTGATCATCTGCGCACGTGATGAAGATGAGAACCTGGCAAGAAATCTTCCAGGTGTGCTGGTTCAGAAATATGACAGCAGCCATGAAGTAGTGGTGGTGAATGACAATTCGGTGGATGATTCCAAATACATTTTACAGGAATTGAAACGCACATTCAAAACCCTGAATGTGGTAGAGCTTACTCAGGAAGCCAAACTTATTGCAGGCAAAAAATATCCGCTTTCGGTGGGTATCAGAGAAGCAAAACATGAATTACTGCTTCTTACAGATGCAGACTGTGTACCCTCCAGTGAGCTTTGGGTCAAGAAAATGCAGGATGCTTATGATAAGGATACGGAAATCGTATTAGGTTACGGTGCTTATCACCGAACAAGGGGATTGCTTAATAAACTGATCCGCTTCGAAACATTTCATACTGCTCTTCAATATCTTTCTTACGCACTGGCCGGAATTCCTTATATGGGTGTAGGCAGAAATCTTTCCTACCGAAAAGATCTGTTTTTTAAGAATAAAGGCTTCTCGTCTATTAATCATATTCCAAGTGGCGATGATGATCTTTTTATAAATAAAGCTGCGACAAAGACCAATACCGCTGTTGTAATTGATCCGGATGCTATCACCCGTTCCATACCAAAGACCAGCTGGAAAGGATGGCTAAGACAGAAATCAAGACATTATACAACGGCAAAATATTATAAGCCAAAACATAAATTTTTGCTTGGACTTTACTTCGCTACTCAGTTCATGTTTTATCCGGTGCTGGCTGCTTCTATTATATTTTATGACTGGCGATGGGCACTGATCGTATTTTGTATACGATTGATCCTGCAGGCCATTGTGTTTCGCAAATCAATGAAAAAAATGGGTGAAGCAGATCTCTGGCCCTGGTTCATTTTGCTTGACATGTGGATGTTCTTTTATTATATCATATTTGCCCCGGCACTTTGGAAAAGGCCCATGAACAATTGGTAATATGGAACTCATCCTTAAATATTTTTCTGATTTTACTCCCGAACAAATTCGCCAACTGGAAGGATTAGCTCCTCTTTATAAGGAATGGAATGAAAAGATAAATGTGATCTCCAGAAAAGACATTGATTCATTGTATGAAAAACATGTACTTCATTCTTTAAGTATTGCCGCAAGTTTCAATTTGGAAGATGGTATGAATGTGATCGACATCGGTACTGGTGGGGGTTTTCCCGGCATTCCTCTGGCCATTTTCTTTCCACAAGTAAAATTTCACCTGGTAGACTCCATTAATAAAAAATTAAAAGTGGTGCAGTCAGTTGCTGAAGGATTAGGATTGACCAACGTGACCACAGAACATATCCGTGCGGAGGAAATAAAAAATAGAAAATTTGACCTGGCTGTTTCTAGGGCTGTCGCGCCATTAAAGGATCTCTGGACATGGGCCAAACCACTGTTGAGAAAAAAAGCACGAGGCGAAGAAAGTATTCAACCCGGACTTATTTGTCTTAAAGGGGGTGACCTGGCCCAGGAAATTCAGGAGAGCAATACCCGTCCAAGGCAAATGGAGATTTATAAAATATTTGCGGAGGAATCTTTCCGCGAAAAATATCTGATTTACGTGCCTGTTTAAACTGGGATTAAAAAATACCAGTTAGTGGTATTGTAGATTGCCATACAATTTCCCATCTTTATCCCCATGGATCAAATTACCGTTTGCATAGTGGATGATAATAGTCAGCTAAGGGATGCCCTTGGTGAGATCATCTCTATGGCTCCAGGTTACCGATGCATTGCAGCTATTGGCAGTTTTGAACAGGCTATGGAGCATTTACCACAGCTAAAGCCTAATGTGGTTTTAATGGATATTAATCTCAGCAGTAATGAAAGCGGCATCGATCTGGTCAGAGCGCTGAAACCGATCATTCCTCAGACCAATTTTATGATGTGTACGGTGTATGAAGAAAATGAAAAAATATTTGAGGCGCTGCGTGCAGGAGCTTCTGGTTATATTCTCAAAAAAACAGCCCCGGCGCGTATGCTGGAAGCTATTCGTGAATTATATGAAGGAGGCTCACCTATGAGCAGCGAGATCGCAAGAAAAGTAGTGGCCGCCTTTCAACCAAAAGGAGAAGATAAAGAGATCAAAAGCCTCTCGGTCCGCGAAAAAGAAATACTTGAATTATTATCAAAAGGATTGATGTACAAGGAAATTGCTGCTGAACTATTTCTATCTCTGGAAACCGTACGCAAACATGTCTATCATATTTACGAAAAATTACATGTAGCCAACCGTGTATCCGCTGTCAATAAATATTATGGCAGATAAATGCGGTTTTTTGCAACTTTTTTAAAGGAAGTCCTTGAAAAATACCACAAACGTGGTATTGTCATTTTCAACCAGCTAAAATAACTTTGATTCGTTCAGGTTTTACTCCCGAATCTTTAACCATTAGCCTTATTTTATAATCATACCGGTCAAGTCCGGGATTGACGAAGGGTTAAAAACTTGAGCAATAAAAAAGCCTCTCTTTTAGAAAGGCTTTTTTTATTTTTTAAACTCATCTTCACCACTTCAGTTCCAGCTTATTATTTTTTCGGTCCACATCTGCCATTCGAAGTGTTGGATCTATTTCCACGGTGGTGATATCCGTCAATTTATGAGCGGTTTCTATCACATAGGATGTATTGGTCCATTTCCAGGGTTGATAAATTATTCTGGCCAAAATTGAATCGCTGGTATTGCCGGAATTTTCAATTGGCTTGGCACCATACATCAGATTAAGGGGTATATAATGGATCTGTTTTTTCCCGTCCTTAAAGCTGATTTGCACATCAATAGGCATTGGCACCAGTCCGATGCGTCCAAGACGTATATAGGTCTTACCACCATCCTCCCAAAGACTATCAATACTATAATCGATTGTCTTTGTTGAATTCACCCAGTATTCTTTATACCAATCCAGTTTTATATCACTCACCTTTTCCGCTATACGAAGAAAATCATCTGCATTAGGATGCTTAAATCTCCACTGGCGATAATATTCCAACAGGATCTTATCCCTTACATCTGCCCCAACGATATATCCCAATTGCTCCAGGAAGATCGCCCCTTTTGAATAGGAAGCAATGCTGTAAGCGAAATTGTAATTATAATGATCCGCATGGGTGGTCAGTGGTTCTTCCTTTCCACTACGCACCAACGAATAATAACCTCCATACTCATCTGCATAGGGAAAGCTGGTACTTTTATTCAGCCAGGATGATATTCTTTCTTCCGCGTATTGAGTAAACCCTTCGTCCATCCAGGGATAAAGCGATTCATTGGTTCCCAACATTCCGTAATACCAACTGTGCATCCATTCATGAATGGCGGCACCCGGTCCGATGATCAGTGTGGCCATAGGATATTCCATTCCTCCATCTCCTCCATGTATAAAAGAAAATTGCTTATAGGGATAGGTACCAAAGGTCTTTTCAATATAGGGCAGTGCCTTCTGCGCCATATCAAGCAAACCTTCCCAATCTTCGGCTTTGGCGTTTGTGGGTTTATAAAGTACATGAATGACCAGACTATCGCGCATTATTTTTTTCACGTGTATATATCCGGGATCTGCGGCCCACATAAAATCATGCACATTAGGGGCAATGAAATGCCAGGACAATTTTGGTCCATCCGGTCTTTTCACTTTCGCCTTTGCATCTTCATATCCATATCCGATCTGATTTGGATTTTGCAGGTAACCGCTTCCTCCCAAAATAAAAGTTCTGTCAATATTAATGGTCACATCAAAATCACCCCATACACCATAAAACTCCCTTCCTACATAGGGCGTTGGATGCCATCCGGCATAATCATACTCACAGATCTTCGGGTACCACTGACTCATAGAATAACGAACTTTAGAAGTGGGGTTATCCCTGCCGGTCCTTCTCACCTGCAAAGGCACCTGAGCTTCAAACTCCATTTCAAAAACAACTTTTGATCTTGGTAAAATAGGTTTGTCCAATTTCACTTCCAGTATGGTCTCATCCATGGTATAATTCTGCACCCTTCCATTCATTTTCAAGGAAAGAATTTTCTGGTATCCTATTTCTTCAGGTTTCAAATTGAGAATGCGATCCTTTACACGTGAATCCCAATCTGCTCCGCGTCCGGCAACCATAGTACCCTGACGACGACTTCTTACATCCATCATACTTCCAGGCTGAAAAGCATTATAATAAAGATGATAGAATACTCTGTTTAATGTATCAGGAGAATTATTCGTGTATTCAAGTTGTTGTTTTCCTGTGAACCGGTTGGTTTGAACATTCATATCCACGTTCATAGTATATTTCACCCTTTGCTGCCAGCGGTCCGGTTGGGCCCTGCTGATCAGAGATACTGAAAGTGCTAAGATTAAAAATGAAAAACGCATATTTTACTTCTTATTTATAAAATTAAAGTTCCTAAACTCTTTGTTAGAAGAAAGATAATACTCATCAGAGTTTTCCTTCCAGCACAATAACGATCTCCCCTTTTACTGTCTTCTCTTTAAAATGAGCCAACACTTCAGCCAGAGTTCCTCTTGCATTTTCTTCGAACATTTTGGTTATCTCACGGCTTACGCTGCATTTTCTTTCCGCACCAAAATAACCAATGAATTCTTCCAGCGTTTTTCCCAAACGCTGAGGCGATTCATAAAATATCATGGTTCTTTCTTCTTCGGCCAATTGTTTCAAAAGACTTTGCCTGCCTTTCTTCAATGGAAGAAAACCTTCAAAGCAAAAACGGTTGCATGGAATGCCACTGTTTACCAGTGCCGGTACAAAAGCGGTGGCGCCTGGAAGTGATTCAATTTTTATACCTGCCTTTACGCATTCTCTTACCAGTAAGAAAGCAGGATCTGAAATACCTGGAGTACCCGCATCTGTAACCAGGGCCATTTTCTTTCCCTGTTTTAATTGATCTACCAGGTGCTGCAACACTTTATGCTCATTATGCTGATGATAGGGCGTTAATGGCTTATTGATCTGGTAATGATTCAGCAAATGAGAACTGGTACGGGTATCTTCCGCGAGAATAAGATCTACTTCCTTCAATACCTCCAGGGCACGAAGAGTAATATCTTTTAAATTACCTATGGGTGTGGGAACCAGGTATAACATGATCAGTTGATCTCAAAATATTCCATCACAGGATTTGCAAGCAATTTTTTGCTGGCTTCAGCTGCGATCTGCCTGGCTATTTGTTCTGAATCCGCTTCGATCTGCAGTGTAATATTCTTACCAACGCGTACATCTTCCACACCTTTAAGTCCCAGGCTGGATAATCCACTCATCACCGCTTTTCCCTGAGGATCCAACAGTTCTTTCAGTGGCATTACTTTTATTTCTACAGTATATGTCATGTTTGTTTTTTTTGAAAAAGCAAAGATAAAACGACATAGGCCACGATGATAGCTGGAATGGCCAGCCACTTTAATAAAAAAATCATCGCCAATGCCAGAAAGATCAGAATATATTTCTCTTTATTATTTCGAAAACTATAATCTCTGAACTTCATCGCCATCAATGGTAATTTGGATACCATCAATATGGAAAGCGCAAGCGTAGTTCCATATATAAACCAACAATTCCTAAATAGCGGATCCACCCATGACTGATCAATGTTCCAATAGATCAGCGGATAGGATGCAACAAAAATTCCTGCCGCAGGGACAGGCATTCCTTTAAATCCATAAGAGATCCCTGTATCCAGATTAAATCTTGCCAATCTCCACGCAGCTGCTGCGGGCAGAATAAAAACCGGTGCCAGCATCCAGGTCGAAATATTCAATCCATCTTCCTGTTGTGCAAAGGAAAGACGAAGAAACTGATAAAGAATCATGGCCGGCGCCACTCCAAAACTTACCAGATCCGACAATGAATCCAATTCTTTTCCCATAGCTGAATCAGCCTTTAGAGCCCTGGCTAAAAATCCATCCAGAAAATCAACAACAGCCGCAAGTCCGATAAACAAGGAGGCCAGCCATATCTGCGGTGGAATATCGATCCATTGTTTTCCTTCAACATCAGGTGAGAACACCAATCCGTTCTGAAGTGTGCACACAATGGCAAGACAACCAAAAACAAGATTCAGTAAAGTGAAAAAATTAGGAATGTTCTTCATGCAAAAAAAAATTATCGCTTCATCAGTGTTTCGATCTCTTCTACCGTAATAGGAATATTTTTCATCAGGTCCCTGTTGCCATTGCGTGTGATCCATACATTATTTTCAATACGTACTCCCATCTGCTCTTCCTCAATATATATTCCGGGTTCAATAGTAAATACCATACCAGCCTTTATGGGTTCGGTACGACTTCCCAGGTCATGCACATCAATTCCAAGATGATGTGAAATACCATGATATAAATATTTTCTATAGGCGCGATTCTCCGGATCCTCATTCTTCACTTCCGTTTTTTTCAACAAGCCTATCTTCAAAAATTGCTGAGTGGCTTCCTCTCCCACTTTATCCGTATAATCAAGAATACTGATTCCCGGTTTCAATATACTTTTTGCGTAATCATGCAAATGAAGACAGGCATTGTATACCGTCTTCTGTCTGCGGGTGAATTTTCCATTTACGGGAATGGTACGTGTAAGATCTGCACAATAGCTGCCATACTCAGCACCAAAATCCATCAATATCAATTCTCCATCTTTGCACTCGGCATTATTACTTATATAATGCAGTGTTCTTGCCCTGTCTCCACTGGCAATAATGCTTCCATAAGCTTCGCCGGTGGCACGCTGACTTAGAAAAGAATGCACAATCTCTGCCTCAATTTGATATTCCATTACACCCGGTCGGATGAATTTTAGCAGATGACGAAAAGTATTTTCAGTGATATCAATGGCTTTTTGCAAAACATTCACCTCAAATGCGGTCTTGATACCTCTTAACTCTTTCATGATCCTTGCGGCCCGGTAATACACATGCAGCGGATAACGGGATCTCATTTCATCGATAAAACGATAATCTCTTGTTCTTACCTGGCTGGCTTTACGGTCATTTTCATTGGAGTCAAGATAGATTCCATCTGCCAGATGTATCCATCCCTGTAATAACGCATCTATAGAATCAAGCCATACAATAGTCTGCATGCCGCTGATTGCCTTTGCCTCGTTCACACGTAATCTTTTACCATCCCATTTTTCCTTCAATTCATTAGGCCTTACCAATACCAGCACTTCCCTGTATTTGGGATCCGGATTATCAGGAAAAAGGATCACCATACTATCTTCCTGCTCTACTCCGGTTAGCCAGAACAGATCACTATTTTGTTTAAAGCGATATATGGAGTCGCCATTGCTGGGTACTTCATCATTGCTCACAAAAATGGCAATTGAATTTTTTTGCATCCGGCCAATAAATCGTTCGCGGTTATGCACGAACAACTGGGCATCTAATGGTAAATATTTCATGATGGTAAGTCCTTTTGTTAGGGCTCTAAAGGTAAGGGTCTAAGGCGGTTGACCATTGACCTTTGGTACAATTCAGCCTGAAAACTGATACCCGGCCCCGCCCTGATCTTGCTTAAATATATAATTATATTATATAATATGTTTATGTTTAGCATCCTTTTCAAGGAAATACTAACGAGCGTTAGAATATAATACTTACTCACCCTAACTTTGTGGCTTAAACAAACAACGATTGCAGTATGGCAACCCCAATTGTGTCAATCCCTCGAAAAACCCTTGCCAAATTAGGTCTTAGAAACTCCGATTCCATTCATTACCAACTCTCCCCTGAAGAACTGATCCAGGACACCCTCCGGATGGGCGAAGGAATATTGAATGATAGCGGTGCCCTGGTGATCCGCACTGGCGAATTCACAGGAAGATCCCCAAAAGATAAGTTCACAGTAAAAGATGAGATCACTACCGATACAGTTCATTGGAATGAATTTAATATCCCTATCGAAGCCAGATATTTTGATATAGTCTACGATAAAGTGGTCAAATATCTTGATAGTCTGGATGAGATCTGGATTCGCGATTGTTATGCCTGTGCAGATCCACGCTACCGGTTAAATGTGCGCAGCATCAATGAAAAACCATGGAACAATCTATTTGCCTACAATATGTTTCTTCGTCCAACAGAAAATGAACTGGAAGATTTTGAACCCGAATGGCAGGTAATATCTGTACCGGGCCTTTTACTTGATCCTGAAGAATGTGGAACCCGACAGCATAATGCAGCCATGATCTCTTTCACAAAAAAGATCATACTCATTGTCGGAACAGGTTATACAGGTGAAACAAAAAAGGGCATTTTTTCCATTTTAAATTATATACTTCCTCAGCAGAAAAAAGTATTGAGCATGCATTGCAGTGCTAATATGGGTAAGGAGGGAGATACGGCCGTTTTCTTCGGATTAAGCGGTACAGGAAAAACTACACTAAGCGCCGATCCCAACCGAAAATTGATCGGTGATGATGAACATGGTTGGACCGATGATGGTATTTTCAATTTCGAAGGAGGTTGTTATGCCAAGACCATTAATCTCACGGAAGATAAAGAGCCGGAGATATTTCATGCCATTCGTCCGGGTGCCCTGGTAGAAAATGTTTTATTCTTCCCTGAAACCAATCAGATAGATTTCGATAATGCCGGTATTACAGAGAATACCCGTGTTTCCTACCCACTTCATTTTATCAGCAATGCAATGGAACCTTCCATTGGTGGCTTACCTAAAAATATTTTCTTTCTTACTTGCGATGCTTTTGGTGTTCTGCCCCCCATTTCGAAACTTTCTGCAGGTCAGGCCATGTATCAATTCATTTCTGGCTATACAGCTAAAGTAGCCGGTACAGAAACAGGAGTTACTGAACCTAAGCCTACATTCAGTGCCTGTTTCGGAGCTCCTTTCCTTCCCTTACATCCTGGCAAATACGCACAAATGCTGGGCGAAAAAATGAAAGAGCATGATGTAAATGTTTGGATGATCAATACCGGCTGGACTGGCGGACCTTATGGAACCGGCTCACGTATGAAATTAAAATATACAAGAGCCATGATCACTGCTGCACTTAATGGCAAATTAGACAAGGTCAGTTATCATGCTGATCCCATTTTCGGAATGTCCATTCCTGACTCTTGCCCGGATGTTCCTGCTGAATTACTGGATCCCAGAAATACCTGGAACGATATGAATGCTTATGATGAAAAAGCAACATACCTGGCCGGTCTTTTCGTAAAAAACTTTACTAATTATGCTGATGGTGTTACGGCCGATATACTGGCTGCTGCACCCAAAGCCTGATCCTGTTTCATAATAAACGCGACCCCGTAACGAATCCTGGGTTTTGTTTTTATTTAACGGCAACCTATCCATCGTAATCATATTTTTTTGCGACTTTAGTAATGTGATCAACCGGAATAATATAAGGCAGAGGAACAGTTCCTTTTTTACAATGGTATTAATGTTTATGACGGCCTTATTCTTTAGGTCAGAACCTGAAAAAAAATCGATTGCTTCACCAGGTCCAGTTATTGCGCCTTTTGAGGATTATCTGATCCAATGGGATGCGGAAAGAAAACTAACATGGGATGATTACAGAGGAGAACCAGATGCTTCCACAGATGCCGCCGCCTCTACAACTACTTTACTAACGGTCTCTTATCAATTTAGAAAAACCGGATTTATATTCAACATTCGTTCCGGCTTTGACCCCTCACGTTCCTGGGGCATTCATCGCACTGCCTATATACTTTCACATGAGCAGGGACATTTTGATATCGCGGAAGTATATGCTCGGAAATTGTACAGAAAACTTTCTGAATACCGGTACGATGCTAAAAATTACCAAAAAGATCTGAAGAAGATCTATGACGAGGTGATATCGGAAAAAGAAGAAATGCAGCATAAATACGATGAGGAGACAAAACACAGTATTTATAAAGTACGTCAGGCTGAATGGCTGAAAAAGATCTCAACCATGCTGAAGGAAACAAAAGAGGATGCGGAATATTAGAATAATCCGTACAATTCAGCGTCCACTTTGCGAATGATCTCACCAAAATCCTCATCTCTTTCCGCAAATTTGTTTTTATCCACGTCGATCACCAGCAGTTTACCTTCTTTATAATCACCGATCCATTTAGCATAAAATTCATTCAGCTTTTTGAGATAGTCCAGGCGAATATTCTCTTCATATTCCCTTCCTCTTTTTTGAATTTGTCCTACCAATGTAGGCACAGAGGCCTGCAAATAAATAAGAAGATCGGGTGGTTGAACCAGGGTCTTCAGTGTTTGAAAGAAATGAAAATAATTATCGAAATCCCTTTTACTCATTAAACCCATTTCATGCAGATTGGGAGCGAAAATATTCGCATCCTCATAAATGGTACGATCCTGAATCACAGTTTCTGTGCCATGCTGAATCTCTACCAATTGACGAAGGCGGCTATTAAGAAAATAGATCTGAAGATTGAAACTCCAGCGGGGCATATCCTCATAAAAATCCATCAGGTATGGATTGTGATCCACATCTTCAAAATTTGGAATCCATTTATAATGCTTACTAAGCATTTCAGTCAGTGTCGTCTTTCCCGCACCGATATTGCCGGCTATAGCAATATGTTTGGGTTTTTTAATCTTTGCCATTCAGAACTATTACCTGGTTAAATTCTAATCCTTTTAAAAATACTGTAAATAAACAATACTGACCCTGAGTCCTAAAAATAATTCAGGCCCATAGCTTCTCTAACTAATTCCATGGTAGCCATTGCGCTTCTTCTCGCTTTTTCTGCGCCTTTCTCCATTACCTCTTTCAGATAGGCTGGATTATTTCGGATAGAATCCGCCTTTTCACGAATAGGGGCTATGAATTTCACCATATCCTCTGCCAGTTGCTTTTTCATATCTCCATAACGAATCCGGCACTCATCATAATCTTCCTGAAATTTATTTACCTGCTCCTTCTCACTTACGAGGCTCATAACCAAGAAAATATTTTCAATATAATCCGGCTTTACCGTCCCGGGCTCTGTGGGTCCGCTATCGGTTTTTGCCTTCATTACCTTTTTCCTTATCAGTTCATCACTGTCTGAAAGATAAAGTGTGGCCAGTTGGTTTTCACTCTTGCTCATTTTACCTGCTCCATCCAGACTGGGAACTTTCACCAACGCTTCACCAAAATTGAATGCTTTTGGTTCTGGAAAAATATCACCATAACGATGGTTGAATCTATTCACATAAGTTCTGGCCATTTCCAGGTGCTGCTCCTGGTCTTTACCCACGGGAACCAGTGTGGCGCGATGAAGAATAATATCTGCAGTTTGTAAAACCGGATAGGTTAGCAATCCCGCATTAATATTCTCCGGATGCATTCTCACCTTATCTTTAAATGTAGTGGTCTTTTCGAGTTCTCCCATATAGGCCAGCATGGTCAGATACAGATATAATTCAGAAGTCTCATATACATGACTCTGACAGTATAGTGCGACTTTATCCGGGTCAAGACCGCAGGCGATATTCTCTGCCACTACCCTTTCTACATTTAGCTTTAGGTCTTTTGTATCCGGATGAGTAGTGAGTGAATGCAGGTCGGCCACCATGAAAAAACATTCAAATTCATCCTGAAGGCGCACATAATTCTTTACCGCCCCGAAATAATTTCCAAGGTGAAGGAAGCCGGTGGGTCTGATCCCACTCATCACTATCTCTTTCTTATTCGACATATTTGAGCTTTGAAAAATCAGGGTAAGGCGGCGAAGATACTATCTTTGCGGCATGGATGTAACCCCCTCCCTGATAGAAAAACTTTCCACACTTTCGAGGTTGCAGTTCAATGAAATGGAAAAAGAAGAGATCCGTCAGGACCTTCAGCGAATGATCCATTTTGTTGAAAAATTAAATGAATTGAACCTTGAGGGGGTTGAACCGTTATTACATATCTCTGATGAGAACAATGTTTTAAGGAATGACGAAGTAAGGGGTGAATTGACAAGGGAGCAGGCTTTGAAAAATGCGCCAGAACAAAATGGCGAATTTTTCCTTGTGCCTAAAGTGATTCAGAAAAGATAGAACGCGAACATCAAAATTTTTCTATGTCAGACAGTATTATTCATCTTGAGGATATCCGGAAAAGCTATTTCATGGGGAAAAATGAACTGGAGGTATTGAAAGGAATATCGCTGGATATTCAGCGAAATGAATATGTAGCACTGATGGGTCCTTCGGGCTCCGGAAAAAGCACCCTGATGAATATTGTGGGATGCCTCGACACTGCCAGTGAAGGCCGCTATGTATTAAACGGACAAGATGTAAGTACTATGAAGGATAATGATCTTGCCATCATCCGTAATAAGGAGATCGGTTTCGTTTTTCAGCAGTTCAATCTTCTGCCCCGGCTTACCGCTCTCGAAAATGTGGCTCTTCCGCTGGTATATGCCGGTATAGGAAAAAAAATGAGAAATGAAAAAGCCATGCATGTAATGGAAATGGTGAATCTCGAAGATCGCTCTCATCACAGACCAAATGAACTTTCGGGCGGCCAATGCCAGCGTGTGGCAATTGCAAGGGCTCTGGTCAATGATCCTTCCATTATCCTTGCTGATGAGCCAACAGGAAACCTCGATACAAGGACCTCTTATGAGATCATGGGAATTTTTGATAACATATTTAAAAACGGTAACACTATTGTACTAGTTACGCACGAAGAGGATATCGCTAACCATGCCCGAAGAGTTATACGCTTAAGAGATGGTATGGTGGAGACAGACAAGGCAAATGAAAAACTTGTGCTTCATAATTAATTATAATGGCAGACAAGATATATACTAAGACCGGTGACAAGGGAACCACCTCTTTGATTGGAGGTACTAAAGTGCCAAAATCTCATTTGAGAATTGAATCCTATGGTACGGTAGACGAATTAAATTCTTATATAGGACTTTGCCGTGACCATGTTCAAACGAACGAGGTAAGAAGTCTGCTTCGGGAAATTCAGGATCGTCTTTTCACTATTGGATCTTCTCTTGCCTGCGATCCGGAAAAAGAACCAGGATTAAAGATCCCTGATCTTAAAGAAGAAGATGTGATCCTTCTTGAAAAAGATATAGACAGGATGAATGAGGAAATTCCTCCAATGAAAAATTTTATTCTTCCCGGGGGCCATATTGCTGTTTCTCATCTTCATGTGGCAAGATGCATTTGCCGTCGCGCGGAGAGATCCTGTGTTAGATTGAAAATGGAAGACACGGAGGTGGAATCCATCATCATAAAATATCTTAACCGTCTCAGTGATCACCTGTTTGTGCTGAGCCGCTATATTTCACATCAACTTCATGTGGAAGAGATCCCCTGGAAACCAAGGATTAGTTGATTTTACCATCTTTCATAGTAAGAAGTCGGTCGCTGAGTTTTGACAACTCTTCATTATGCGTTACTATCAGAAATGTTTGTCCTGATCTTTTTCTCAGATCAAAAAATAGCTGGTGCAGGTCACGGGCATTGGCAGTATCCAAATTACCGCTTGGCTCATCTGCAAATACAATATCCGGATCATTGATCAGCGCGCGCGCTACCGCCACCCTTTGTTGCTCACCGCCAGATAATTGATTGGGTTTATTTTCTAATCTTTCTCCAAGGCCCAGATCAGTAAGAAGAATCCGGGCCTTTTCTTTGACCTCTGATTTTTTTCTGCCTGCCAGCCAACCGGGAATTGATACATTTTCCAAGGCTGAGAATTCGGATAAAAGGTGGTGAAACTGAAAAACAAAACCAATATGCTTATTTCGAAATTCTGCGAGCTGGTTTCCGGTCAATTGATCCAAACGAGCATTATTCATCAATACTTCCCCGCAATCAGGACGGTCCAATGTGCTCAGAATATGCAATAAAGTGCTCTTTCCAGAGCCCGAAGGACCGGAAATACAGACTATCTCCCCTTTTTCAATACGGATGTCTACTCCTTTCAGTACAGGAAGCTGCCCATAGGTCTTAAAAATATTATTTCCTTGAAGCATAACTAAACTTGGTCGAAACTACAGAAAACCAGCCCAAAAACGGCAGGCTTTTGCGTGTACAACTATTGATTTGGTAAATTCCCTAATACAACTACTTTTGCGAAAAATACAGGGATCGCGACTCCTGTTAATAAACCTTATTGATAGCTAAAATTAGAAGACACGATGTTCTGGACACTTGAATTAGCCTCTTACCTAGAAGACGCCCCCTGGCCCGCCACCAAAGATGAACTGATAGATTACTCGATCCGTTCTGGTGCCCCTATTGAAGTGGTAGAAAACCTGCAGGAATTGGAAGACGAAGGTGATGTCTACGAGACCATCGAAGACATCTGGCCTGACTATCCTACACAGGAAGACTTTCTTTTTAATGAGGACGAATACTAAAGTTTCACCCAAAACCAACTGTAATTAAAAAGACCCTTATCGGGTCTTTTTTTATGCTGATCAGTTTATTTTTTTTTACCCCATTTTATCGATCACTCCCTGCGTTACCCCAGTGAAACTGAATCCCCCGTCATGAAATAGATTCTGCATGGTCACATAACGGGTTAGATCGCTGAACATCGTTACACAATAATTCGCGCAATCCTCTCCGGTAGCATTACCCAGCGGACTCATTGCTTCTGCATAATTAATGAATCCATCAAATCCTTTTACACCACTACCAGCAGTAGTACGGGTAGGAGATTGAGAAATAGTATTAATTCGAACTTTCTTTTTAACACCATAATGATAACCGAAACTGCGGGTCACACTTTCCAGCAAAGCCTTTGCATCGGCCATTTCATTATAATCCGGGAATACGCGCTGAGCGGCTATATAAGTAAGAGCCACTACACTACCCCATTCATTCAATGCATCCATATCCCATGCTGTTCGTAAAACACGATGCAGGCTCATGGCGGAAATGTCCAGGGTCTTCTGGTTCCATTCGTAATTCATTTCCGTATAATGCTTGCCTTTGCGCACATTCAGGCTCATACCAATTGAATGCAAAACAAAATCGATCTTACCACCAAAATGTTCCTGCGCTTTTTCAAAAAGATTTTTCAGATCATCCATATTGGTAACATCGGCACCGATAACAGGAGCATTACCACAGGCCTCAGCCAGTTTGTTGATCTCTCCCATTCTCAGGGCCACTGGTGCATTGGTCAATACTAACTGAGCTCCTTCTTCCTGGCAACGCAATGCAGTTTTCCAGGCGATGGATTTTTCATCCAGGGCACCGAATATGATTCCTTTCTTTCCTTTCAGGAGATTGCTGGACATAGAAGTTGATTTTGGGAGCCAAAAATAAGTGAAATGCAGTCACCACCGCCGTTTTCTTATCTTCGCAAGAATCAAAAAGGCAAGCATTTCTCATGACGATCTCTTATAAATGGCTCAGTGAATATCTTGGTCAAACTGTGGACCCCGAACGACTTGGACGAATACTTACTTCTATCGGACTGGAAGTGGAAAGCATGGCAAAGTATGAGGAAGTGAAAGGCGGACTTAAAGGTTTGATTACCGGCGAAGTTCTTAGTACCGAAAAACATCCCAATGCAGATAAGCTTACCCTTACCACGGTAGATATTGGCGGAACAGAACCTTTACAAATTGTTTGTGGTGCTCCCAATGTGGCAGCAGGTCAGAAAGTGATCGTTGCTCCCGTGGGTGTTACGATCTACCCATCTTCAGGAGATCCAATTACAATGAAAGTGGCAAAGATCAGAAGCGTGGAAAGTCATGGCATGATCTGCGCGGAAGATGAAGTTGGACTGGGCGATTCTCATGAAGGTATCCTTGTGTTACCAGCAGAAACTAAAGTGGGTATACCTGTTAGTGATCTATTTCAACCTTATGAAGATATAATTTATGAGATCGGACTAACCCCCAATCGCATGGATGCAATGAGTCACTGGGGTGTAGCTCGTGATGTATCTGCTTATCTTTCTCATCATGATAAAAAAGACACGAGGCCAAGGATTCCCAATAATAATGGGGTGAAAGCGGAGAACCATTCTCTTGATATCTCTGTGACCATCGAAAATGAAAAAGCCTGTCCACGTTATTCGGGTATCAGTCTGGCCGACGTGACCATTGGTGAATCACCCAAATGGCTGCAGCAGCGATTAAAGTCTATCGGCCTGCGTCCAATTAATAATATCGTAGATATCACCAATTATATTCAGCATGAAACCGGGCAACCTTTGCATGCATTCGATGCCGATAAGATCCGTGGTGCAAAAGTGATCGTGAAGAATCTGAAGCAGGGTACCAAATTCACGACTCTTGATGAAAAAGAAAGGGAGCTGAACGCTGAAGACCTGATGATCTGCGATGAGGAAGGTCCCATGTGTATTGCAGGCGTTTTTGGAGGTTTGAAAAGTGGCGTAACCAGCGAGACAAAAAATTTATTTATTGAAAGCGCCTGTTTTGATGCGGTGATCACACGCAAGACCTCTTTCCGGCATGGATTGAGAACAGATGCCGCTTCGCGTTTTGAAAAAGGAACAGATATTTCTGCCACAGTTAATGTGTTGAGAAGAACGGCCCTGCTGATAAAAGAGATTGCCGGAGGAACTATCGCTTCCGATATCATTGATATATATCCAGATCCACTCCCTAAAAAAGAAGTGGGCGTAAAATGGCATTATATAAAAAAACTAAGCGGGAAAAATTATCATCCCGATGCGGTGACAAATATTCTTACCAGTCTTGGCTTTGAAGTATTAAAAAATGCAGTAGATGAACTCCGGATCTCGGTTCCTTATCATAAACCGGATATCAGTCTGCCCGCCGATATTGTTGAAGAGATACTTAGGATAGATGGATTGGATAATATTGAAATTCCTGAAGCCATTACCCTTACTCCGTCTGTAGAAGAGAATCATGGAAGAGAAGTATATCGTGAAAAATTGAGCGGAGTACTGACCGGCCTTGGATTCAATGAGATCCTTACCAATTCCATCACCAATGCGGCTTATTTTTCTGAAGAAGAAAAAGCGGGAATGGTCAATATGCTGAATAGCCTGAGTGCGGAACTGAATATTTTGCGCAGATCACTTTTCGAAACGGCATTGGAAGTGGTAGCGCATAATCTGAATCATAAGAACGGCTCTCTTCGGCTTTTTGAATTTGGAAAAGGATATGGACAACTGGCACCGGGAGAATATCGCGAATCAGAACAACTCTGCGTAGTGAGTACAGGAAATAAGAATGAAGATGGCTGGCATGCTAAGGCTTCACAAACAGATCTGTATTTTTTAAAGGGTGTCGTAGATAATTTGCTGGGCCTGATGGGTGTGAAGAAGTTTCAATTAGAGGAAATGGAAGTACCCAAGCTGGAACAACACCTTGTTTATAAATTATCGGATGGAACTATTCTTGGGGGCATTGGTTCCGCGAAGCGTAGTTTCCTTCAGAAATTCGGGATCAAACAGCCGGTATTTTTCGCCGCACTCGACTGGGAAAAAATATTGGCCATTGCCACTACACAGAAAATGGTGATACAGGCTCTTCCAAAATTCCCTGCCGTACAACGCGACCTGGCCATGCTGGTAGCTAAAGAATTGAAATGGCAACAGGTGGAATCGGCTGTACAGCAAATGAGATTAAAGAAGCTCCAGGAACTTCGTTTGTTTGATGTATTTGAAAGTGATAAATTGGGAGAGGGTAAAAAATCAATAGCCATTAATTTTACGTTCCAGGATACTGAAAAAACATTAACGGATAAAGAGATCGATGGCTGGATGCAATCGATTATGAAGACCCTTGAAAATGAACTTCAAGCAGAGATTCGCAAATGAACCCATCTGAACAACAATTGAAACGCATACAGGAAAAACTTCAGCAATTACTGAAGGAACATCAGGCATGTAAGAAAGAGAATGCCCGTTTGCAGAAAGAATTGTCGGTATCAAAAGAACAGATCGGTCTTCAGAAACAATCAGCAGAATCATTGCAGGAACAGATCAGCATTTTAAAAATGAGTGGTGCTTCAATGAATGAGGCTGATAAAAAAGAACTGGAAAAAAGGATCAATGCTTATATCAAAGAGATCGATAGATGCATTTCTCTTTTAAGTCATTAATATGAGTGAACTAATTCCCATATCCGCCCTGGTTGGCGACCGCACTTACCGCATACGGATCGAACCCGGTGATGAAGAGATCGTACGCCGGACACTAAAGTCAATCAATGATAAGATCATTGAATTCAAAGTCCAGTTTGCGGGCAAGGATATGCAGGATTATATTGCTATGGTATTGATCTGGTTTGCTACCGAGATCAGTTCAGGAAACCATAAAGTGGAAGCAGCGGATTCTATTGCCGATCAATTAAATATTATTGAGAAACTGCTGGATGCTCAATGAAAAAGGTCTGTATAAACCAGACCTTAAACTATTCAGGAACTATTTTATATTATTAGAAGCCTTTCTTATCTCCCATCAATTCACCTAATTTCTGCTCCAGATCCTCACCTCTCAGATTTTTAGCAATGATTTTTCCAGCAGGATCGAGTAATAGATTCTGCGGAATGGCTTTTATGCCATATTGTTTTGCAACGGCATTATCCCAGAATTTCAGATCGCTCACATGTGTCCACTCCAATTTATCATCATGAATAGCTTTCATCCATTTGTCTTTCTGACCCGGACGATCGAGTGATACGCCAATGATATGGAAATTCTGTCCTTTATATTTATTGTACAATTTCACCACGTTCGGATTTTCTGCACGACATGGACCACACCAGCTGGCCCAGAAATCAACTAATACATAACGACCGCGCAGGGAAGCCAGGCTGATTGGACTATCCAGCGTATCATTCTGAGTGAAGTCCATCGCTATTCTTCCAATGCCCGTTTTCTTTGCGATCTCAATATCATCTTTGAAACCAAGAGCAGAGGGATAGGCTTTGTTCTTGTCAGAAAGAGAGTTGAATAATGGTTCTACTTTATCAGGATCGATCTCCCATCCGGCGTATTGCTGCAACGCGTAGAAAGCCAGAGGAGAATTCGGGTTGGCCTTTACGTACTCACCATATACTTTATCTTTTTTCTCATTATCTATATCATCGATCTGTTTTTCAACTTTATCCTGACCTTCTTTATCCTTTGCTTTTGCAAATGCGGAATACTGATCGTAAAGCGGTTGCATACGATCTTCAAAAGGTTTGCTTTGTTTGGTCAGAATTACATATTCATTATGAGCCGGAGAGCCTTTTACAGAAATATTGCTGAAAGAATCCACGGATGTCACCTTAATCTTACCTGGCATTAGAAAAACGGTGGCCATATCACGGGTAAAAGCAATAGCCATTCTTTTGCCATCGGCACCAGCCACGTACTTCACTCGTATTCTTCCAGCGGAAGGTTCTGAAACGTTACCGGAAAATTTATATTCCTCATCTTTTACCATTGCGCTGTCTGTTTTCCATTCGCCATTAGTGCGGTATTGCAGGAAAACCCATTCAGGAGTATAGGCCAGGTGTTTAACCTTACCATTCAAAGTAAATTGATCGGTCTTGTCCTGAGCAAGAGCGGCCAGTGGTAAAAAAGAGGCAAAAAGGAGGATCTTTCTCATTTTAAAGTATTGTGTCTGCAAGTTTAGCGAAAAATGGGCAGGAGCCGGACCCATTTCAAGCCTTATAACTGTTTTTTATATGAACGGCATGTCCTAAAATCCAAGGCCGTTTTGTATCTTCGTGAGCCACAGGGATATAAAATTTATGTTATTTATTATCCTCGCTTTTTAAGGGGAAAGCATTATGAAACAATTAAATAAACACATTCATGGATCCGAATATAATTTATGTCATCATTGGCATAGGTGCATTGATCGCGGGCACCATACTGGGTAAACTGATCTTTTCTAAGAATACCCGCAGAAGTTTAGAAGAAGCCGAATTACAATCTCAGACCATCATAAGGGAAGCCGAACTAAGGGCCGAGACCATCCGCAAGGAAAAAGAACTCGAAGCCAAGGAGAAGTTCGTGCAGATGAAATCCAATTACGACAAGGATGCGTTTGAGAAGTCCAAAAAGATAAACGATACGGAGAACCGTATACGCCAGAAAGAACAGACCATAAATCAGAAAGAAGGCAATCTTGAAAAGCAGATAAAGGAAAATGAGGTCATCAAAGAGAACCTCAACCGACAGATCGAATTGGTGAATATCAAACGCACTGAACTGGAAAAACACCAGGAAGAACATATTCGCCGGCTGGAAAAGATCGCTGGTCTTTCCGCAGATGAAGCCAGAACTCAATTAATAGAAAGTCTGAAAGCGGAAGCCCATTCACAGGCCCTTACCCTGCAGCAGGAGATCATGGAAGACGCCAAACAAAAAGCAAATAAAGAAGCCCGCAAGATCATTATACAAACTATTCAGCGTACTGCTGCTGAACAGGCTATTGAAAATACCATTACAGTATTCAATCTGGAAAGTGATGAGATCAAAGGACAGATCATCGGTAGAGAAGGACGTAATATCCGGGCCATTGAAGCAGCCACGGGTGTGGACCTGATCGTGGATGATACGCCGGAGGCAATCATTCTTTCTTCATTTGATCCATTGAGAAGAGAGATCGCCCGTTTGAGTTTGCAGAGACTGGTGAGCGATGGAAGGATACACCCTGCACGTATTGAGGAAGTAGTAGAAAAAACTAAAAAACAGATCGACGAACAGGTAATGGAGATCGGTGAAAGAACCGCGATCGAACTCGGTATTCATGGCCTGCATAAAGAACTTGTACGTATGGTGGGAAGAATGAGATTCCGTTCTTCTTATGGTCAGAATCTTTTGATGCATAGTCGCGAGACCGCGAATCTTTGTGCTACAATGGCGGCGGAACTGGGATTGAATGCTAAGCTGGCAAAAAGAGCCGGACTGCTTCATGATATAGGTAAAGTGCCCGATGAAGAAAGTGAATTAAGCCATGCTTTGCTGGGAGCTAAACTGGCGGAGAAATACGGCGAGAACCCGGCAGTAGTGAATGCGATTGGCGCTCACCACGATGAAATGGAAATGCAATATGTGATCTCTCCAATTATCCAGGCCTGCGACGCCATCAGTGGTGCACGTCCCGGAGCGAGACGCGAGATCATGCAGCAATATTTACAGCGTATCAAAGACCTTGAAACGCTTGCCATGGCCTATACCGGTGTGGAAAAAGCCTATGCTATTCAGGCGGGCCGTGAACTTCGTGTGATCGTGGAAGCAGATAAAGTATCTGATGCTGATTCTGATCGTCTCTCCTTCGAAATCGCACAGAAGATCCAAACCGAAATGACCTTCCCGGGTCAGATCAAGGTTACGGTGATTCGGGAGAAGAGGGCGGTGAATGTAGCCAGGTGATACAAGCTTATAGCTTAAAAAGAAGTTTTCCTTTGAAAATCGCTTCAAGAATCCTACCTTTGCCCTCCCTAAAACAGGAATAATGGAAGCCGTAAAATACGTCCACGAACAGATGACCCCGAAGAAAGAGTTCCCGGCCTTTAAAGCAGGTGATAATATCACTGTGAACTATAAGATCATTGAGGGTAGCAAAGAAAGGATCCAGTCATTCAAGGGCGATGTGATCAAAACCCAGGGAACAGGCGCTACCGCCAGCTTCACAGTAAGAAAGATCTCCGATGGTATTGGCGTTGAGAGGGTATTCCCTTTTTTCTCCCCTAACATTGATTCAGTTGTTTTGAACAAAACCGGTCATGTGAAGCGCGCGAAATTGTTCTATCAGCGTGGTCGTAGCGGTAAAAGCGCAAGAATTCGTGAAAAGCGTCAGGCAGTGGCTACAACAAAGTCATAAGCTTTCAAATCAAATTATATTAAGACCCCGGATATCCGGGGTTTTTTATTTTTCAATACGCTCACTCTCTAATTTCAAAAACATCTGATGATTCAAATTAGAAGTCGTAGGCGTTACCTGGAAATGATAGGAGCCAATTACTTCGAAGCCAGCTTTCGTATAAAAATTTATGGCCCTCGAATTACCCACCCAGGTGACGAGCCAGATACCTGCCTGTTTATTTTGTTTCGCCAGTTCTATATTGGCCTTTAATAGTTCGATACCCAATTTCAGATCAAAGTATTCGTTTAAGAGATAGATCCTGTCAAGTTTGGCTACATTTTTCTCTTTAATATTTTCATGTTCCGCGTTCAATAATATTTTGGAGAAGCCAGCGGGCTTTTCATTGTATAAAAGAATTTGGTAAATATTATTGAGATCCTCCAATTCCTTTTGAATAGCCAAGTCATTATAATGGTCCTTCATATACTCATCCAGATCTTCCGCAGGGCAACTGCCCTTATGCGCTTCTTTCACAGAAATATTACCGATATCCGCAATGGCTCTAAAATCATCAATAGTTGCCCTCTTAATTAAGACCATACCAACAAAAATATTATAAATTTTTTCCTCGGAAATTGAAATATAAGATCTATCCCTGTTTTCTCTCACTTTCACCTTTTAACCCTAAACCTTCAAACCCCAACCTTCAACCTTCAACCCTCTCTCCAACTACCCTATTAATCAACCATTAACAAACTATCCGGTCTGGTTTCAACCCTTAGTTTTATATTTGCCGTCTAATACTCTGATTATGATTCAGTCTCCATTATTGGGTGTACTCGGAACGAATGAGATCATCATCATCCTGGTGATCGTTTTGCTTTTGTTTGGTGGAAAAAAGATTCCCGAGTTGATGCGTGGCCTTGGAAAAGGTGTTCGCGAATTCAATGATGCCAAGAGTAATGTGAAGAAAGAGATCGAGGAGAGCGCGTCCGATGTCAGGAACTCCCCAAATACTTGATCTTTTTTCTTTTTTAAAACTTCTGGCTATTGTTTGATTTCACCTCTATTCAGGATTTTCATGTTCAGTTGAAAGAGGGATCAGTCACCTGTACCGATGCCGTAAAATATTACCTGGAAAAGATCCGATCTGCCAGGCATCTCAATGCATTTATTGAAGTTTACGAACAAGAGGCGCTGCAAAGGGCCTTATTGCTTGATCAGCAATGGAAAGATAATATTCACCTTCCCCTGCATGGTGTAGTCATTGGGATTAAGGATGTTCTCTCTTATAAAGATCATGCACTCACCGCCTCCTCATATATACTTGAAGGGTTTACTGCTGTGTACTCCGCTACTGCAATTGAAAGATTGCTTGTCGCGGGCGCTATCATCATTGGTCGATTGAATTGCGATGAATTTGCGATGGGTTCAACCAATGAAAATTCAGTTTATGGAAAAGTATTGAATGCATTAGATGAAACAAGGGTTCCCGGAGGTTCATCGGGTGGTTCGGCTGTGGCAGTACAGGCCGGACTTTGCATGGTCTCCCTTGGTTCAGATACCGGAGGCTCAGTGCGACAGCCCGCGGATTTCTGTGGTATCATTGGCATGAAGCCCAGTTATGGAAGAATAAGCCGATACGGACTTATCGCTTATGCTTCGTCTTTTGATCAGATCGGAATATTCAGCAGTAATATTAAAGATCAGGCTGCCTTATTACAAGTAATGGCGGGCGCTGACGAATATGACAGTACCGTTTCTAAAAGATCTGTACCCGATTATAATTGTAGTATTGAAAAAGATAAAAAATTTCGTTTCGCTTATTTTCCGGAAGCACTGAATCATGAAGGCAATGATGCTGAGATCTCAGGTGCTATTCAGAAAAAACTGGAAGAACTCAGCGCGCAGGGTCATGTAGTGGAAGCGGTGTCTTTCGAATTGCTTGATCATATTGTTCCGGCTTATTATATTCTCACAACAGCAGAAGCCTCTTCTAATCTTTCTCGTTATGATGGAATTCGATACGGTTACCGAAGCAAAGAAAAGAACCTGGATCTTTTTAGTATGTATAGCAAAAGCCGCTCGGAAGGATTTGGAAAAGAAGTAAAGCGTCGCATCATGCTTGGCAGTTTTGTTCTCAGCTCCGGTTATTATGATGCTTATTTCACGCGCGCGCAGCAGGTCAGACAATTATTATGGTCGAGAACCAGGGCTATTTTTGAAAATTATGATTTCATTATCATGCCTACTTCTCCTGTAACGGCTTTCCATGCAGGAGAAAAGATCAATGATCCTATTGCTATGTATCTGGCTGATATTTATACCGTGATGGCTAACCTGGTAGGATGTCCCGCCATTTCTCTTCCTTTATTCAAACATAGCAATGGCATGCCTTTCAGTTTGCAGCTTATGGCAAACCGATTTGAGGAGGTATCTTTGCTGAAGGCTTCAGCCATGCTGATGGACCGATCATAAAAATGTCCTTTCAACAAAAAATCATATTATTTCTGGGCTTTTTCAGCCTTTATTGCTTTATGGTGGCTTCGGCCCTTCCACTGCGCGATCTGGCCCTGCAACCCAAGCCAATTACCGATACGCTGATTCCAAAAGACAGTTCCATTAACGATCTTAAATCGGGTTTACAACATATACTGAAGGAAGCCATGGGCGATGGCGGAATGGCCAAACTGAATCCAATGGCCATTAGTTTCGTGGAGAATTATATTGCTCATAATAGAAAAGGTTATGAATCAATGAAGGACTGGGGTCGTCCTTATTTTAATCTGATGGACCAGGTATTGGATCAGCATGGTGTACCAAAAGAAATGAAGTACCTGGCGGTGATCGAATCCGGATTGAGAGCCGATGCTTTATCCCGCACCGGTGCCCTGGGTCCCTGGAATTTTATGCCCGCCACTGCGCAGCTATACGGATTAAAAGTAAGCCGCTATAATGATGAGCGAATGGATTATGTGAAGAGTACGCATGCCGCCGCGAGAATGCTCACAGCTCTTTATGCAAAATATGGTGACTGGTTACTGGTGATCGCAGCCTATAATGGAGGAGCGGGTAATGTGGATCGCGCCATCCGGAAAGCAAAAGGTAGCCGCGATTTCTGGACACTTCAATATTTTCTTCCCGCAGAATCGATGAATCACGTAAAAAAATTCATCGGCACTCATTATATTTTTGAAGGAGAAGGAGGTATTACCACTGTCACGAAAAATGAAATGAAAGATCTTTTATTAAACAAGGCCAATCAGATCAATGAAGAAGAAATGAATCGTTCTTCTACATTCTCTATTAACGGACGATTTAATTCAGGAGTAATTCTGAAATATATTGACATGACCATGATCAATTTCCTTCGGTATAATCCCAACTTTGATAACGAGATCGCCTTAAATGGTAAATATGAATTACGATTACCGAAAGAGAAGATGAACTTGTTTGTTAATAATCGATATAAAATATTAGAAGAAAGTATGCAAGTGATATTAGGTCAGTAATTAATAATTATTAATTACTAATTCTTCCTACTCTCCACTCACTACTCTCCTCATCGCTTCCACCTTCATCATACATTCCTCCCACTCCTTTTCCGGTTCGCTATAAAAAGTAATTCCTGAACCAGCTTGTATAGAAACATAATTTGTCGCGGCATTGTACATAATGGAACGGATCACCACATTCAGATCAAAATCTCCATTCGGATCAATATATCCAACGGCACCGGAAAATATCCCTCTTCTTGTTCTCTCATATTTTTCAATCAGCTCCATCACTTTTTTCTTTGGCGCGCCTGTCATCGATCCCATTGGGAAACAGGCTCTGATAATTTCAGTGAAAGGCAGCTTATCTTTTACAGTACCACTCACAGTAGAAATCATCTGATGTACCTGGGGAAAACTATAGATGCCAAACAACTCATCCACTTTTACACTGGCTTCTTTACATACTTTACTAAGATCATTGCGAACCAGGTCCACCACCATCACATTCTCTGAACGGTCCTTTTCACTATTCTCCAAAAAATCCCGGCTTAATTGATCCTCTTTTGCATCTGTAGTTATCCGGCGACTGGTTCCTTTTATCGGTTGGGAAAGTAGTTCTCTTCCTTTGCGCCGAAGAAATCGTTCGGGGCTGGCACAGATCAGCCACTGATCATTTACACGGTAAAAAGCAGAAAAAGGATTGGGAGAAAGGCTGGCGAGTTTTTGGTAGACCTGAACGGGATCAATTTTTATTTCGCCAAAAAACTCCTGACAAAAATTGATCTCATAACAATCGCCCCGCAGAATATGCTTCTTTAATTGTTCTATGGTCTTAATATATTCCTCCCTGCTGAAGCGTTGTTCAATCTGAGAGGGACTTGCAGACAAAGTTTCTTCTTCCTGCATGGCGTTGATCGCATTCCACACCCCATGAGGATCTTCCGCTTCGATCTCCATGCTGTGTAAATCAAATTTTATAAGTATTTCCGGCTCAAAAAAATACAGATCAGGAAACGCTATGCCATCGGGATGTGATGATTTTAGTTCCTCAATTTCATTTTTAAGATCATAGGCCAGGTGACCGAATAGCCATGATTTTTTTTCATTCATGAATTCATTCAATTGTGAGAGAGCTGTTCCTGCACTGGCTCTGACCGATCTTCGTACGCCCAATGCAAGAAGGCATTCAGCAGAATGTGGGGCCAATTGGTACTGGTGATTATCCAGAAAACAAAAAGTGCTGAACTTTTTCGCATAGTTCAGCAGTTTGTTCTTTATGGATTCATTCTCGCCTATGGAAAACCGGCAGTTAATAAGAGTTGTTTCCAAATGAAAATGAGCAGGAATATATTCGGTTAATAATCGTCGTCTTCATCATCATCAAAGTCCTTATTATCAAACAGGTCCTTGAATTCATCATCGATCTTAAAGTCTTCTTCTTCCGATGCTCCTTTTTTTCCAGTTGTTCCCCCGGCTTTTTTCCCTTTTGATGGAGGCAGATCGAATTCCTGAAAATCAGGATCCCACTCCACTTCTTCCTCTTCTGGTTTTTCCCAATCGTCGGGAGCATCTTCCACTTCATCCTCATCCTCTTCGTCTTTTTTCTTTGATGAAGAAGCTTTTCCCGCTTTTGCAGGTGTTTCGGTCTTCTCCTCATCATCATCTAAATCATCGTCATCACTCTCATCCTGTTTAGCAGGTTTAGGTGATGGTTTAGCACTTGCTTTCTTTTCGGATGCAAAGTCAGTTTTCCCTGTAGCCTTTTTCCCTTTCTCAGATTTAATTGCCATGGTCTTTTAGGATTATAGCTGTAAAATTTCGGCTTAGTTTTTAATCCGCCAAATTTTTAAAATTATTTTTTTAGATCTTTATTTTTGAACCAAAATTATCTGGTCTCGTCCCGGCCCATTAGATATAAAATGAATATTCACGCCCAGGTACTTATTAATAAAATCCACATATTCAAGGGTGGCAGCAGGAAGATCACCTAATTGCTTGATCTGACTGGTATCAGTATGCCATCCTTTGAATTTTTTATATACCGGTACCGGCTTATTCCGATCCATTTGGAAAGGCACCTGGCTGGTTTTTTTCCCCTTTATTTCATATTCTGTACATACTTCCAGGGTTTCGAAGCCATCCAGAACATCTGCCTTGGTCATCACAATTTTAGTTACCCCATTCACCATACAAGCAAAATTCAGGGCTACAAGGTCTATCCAGCCACAACGGCGTGGACGGCCCGTTGTAGCACCAAACTCACTACCCACCTTACGAAGCTCTTCTCCTATTTCATTATCCAGTTCTGTTGGAAATGGTCCGCCGCCTACTCTTGTGCAATAAGCCTTTGTCACTCCGATCACATCGCGAATATGATGAGGGGCCAGTCCCAAACCACTGCAAACCCCGGCAGAAATGGTGCTGGAAGATGTTACATAAGGAAAGGTACCAAAATCTATATCAAGCATACTACCCTGGGCGCCTTCCGCCAGAATACGTTTACCCGCTTTTAATTGTTCATTGATAAAATATTCTCCGTTCACAATATTCAGTGTACGCAGAAATTCCAACGCTTCAAAAAATTCCTCTTCCCAGGCAGTAATATCTTCCTGGAAATTAAAATTATCCAGCAGGCGCTGGTGCTTCATCCGAAGTTTGATATAGGAAGTAGTAAAATTTTTATCCAGCAGGTCTCCTACACGAAGACCGTTACGGCCGGTCTTATCCATATAGGTAGGACCTATTCCTTTCAGTGTTGAACCGATCTTCTCTTTACCTTTTGAAAGTTCCGCGGCTTTATCCAATGCACGATGTGTTGGAAGAATAAGATGGGTACGTTCAGAGATAAAAAGATTATTAGTGAGGTCTACGCCAAATGACGCCACCGTATCACATTCTTTTTTCAGTGTAATTGGATCCAGCACAACCCCATTACCGATAAGGTTAATCATGCCTTTATGAAAAACACCTGAAGGGATCTGGTGAAGCACCACTTTAATATCGTTTACATAAAGTGTATGCCCCGCATTTGGACCGCCCTGAAAACGGGCCACGAGGTCATAATCCTTAGCGAAAAAATCAACGATCTTACCCTTTCCTTCATCTCCCCATTGCAGTCCGAGAATTACGTCTACCATAGAATTTGTTGCAGTTGTTCGGCGGCAAAAATAAGCCCTTGAAAGGTGGAAGAGGAATAAATTGAAGAATTGTTGGGAAAAACTATTTTATCAAGGTTATGGTTCCCTTTTTCGTAATCTTATTCCCATTTTTATCTACTCCTTCCGCCATATAGACATAAACTCCATTTGGCTGAAGCACATCTGAATATTTTCCATCCCAGCCCTGGTAAAGAGTGGTTGAAGTGAACATGATATGTCCCCAGCGGTTATAGACCCTGAAATAATTAATTGATTTTATTCCTACAGGGAATGGATAGAATCGATCGTTCAATCCGTCTCCATTTGGCGTAAAGGCAGTAGGCACATAAAGTTCAGGTCCTTTGTACACCCTCACTTTTACAAATCCTTCTCCTTTACATCCGGCCGCGCTGCTGGCGGTTACTTTATATTGAATTACATCTCCAACCGGACCAGCCGTAAGCACCGGATTTGGAATTAATGGATTGCTTAAGCCTCCCACCGGTGTCCAAACAAAATTATTTGCAGCAGGTACAGCCGAAACTGCTAGTAATTGCATCTGATCATTCTCATATAAAATGGTATCAAATGGAAAAGTAGTTATGCGAATCGGTGGCGTTACATCTACCGTTACCGTATCAGTTATCAAAGAAGGACAACTATTGACATCTTTTATGATTGACAATGTATAAACCTG
Organism: Chitinophagaceae bacterium; assembly: GCA_046596515.1. GTDB lineage: Bacteria > Bacteroidota > Bacteroidia > Chitinophagales > Chitinophagaceae > JJ008. The sequence continues at coordinate 37,260 of JBKJMI010000057.1, forward strand.
CGTTCTGGTTGGTGTGGAGATCGGATTTGCTATTGCCGGATTATCCAGGAAAGTAATTGGAGTCCACCTGTATTGCACGCCACCTGAACCCTGTAATTGATAAGTTTGTCCAAAACATATTGTACCATACGGACCCGCATCAGGAATTGGTGCCGGATTTACAAAAACGGTGACCGTATCATCCACTACACATCGTTGAAGTGTGGCCGTTACAATATATTGAGTGGTAACAGTTGGATTAGCTATCGGATTAGGAACAGATATACTGCTCAATCCGGTTGATGGCGTCCATGAATATACCGTGGCATTTGATGCCAGGTTTAATTGTGTACTGCTGCCTTCACAAATGATCGCATCGGCCTGAGGAGTTAGGTTCAGGTTATTACCAAGTCCCACGATGGCAGGAATGCTGATCGTACAACCCAATGCATCTTTTACATCGACCGTATAATTTCCGGGAGCAACATTAAAACTATTTGAAGCAACCCATGTGGCACCACCATCAATAGAATATTGATAATTGCTATTGCCTCCTGAAACATTGACGGTGATGGTTCCGTTATTTCCTCCATTACAACTTGCCTGTGTAGTTACTACCGAACCCGTAAGTGCAATGGGTTGAGTAACTGTCATGCTCTGTGTGGCGCTGCAATTATTTATATCACGTATGAGCACAGTATAACTACCAGCAGCCACATTGAATACATTGGTTGAAACCCAGTTCGCGCCTCCATCAATTGAATATTGATAGGGCCCCACACCACCACTTGCATTAATGGTAATCGTTCCATTATTCTGACCATTACAAACTACAGGGATGGTACTATTGGTTGCAGAAAGTGATGTGGGTTCAGTAATGGTAACGGGAGTAGAACCCTGACATCCGTTTGCCTCCCGGTAATAGGCAGTATAATTTCCTGCAGGCAATCCGTTGAAAATATTAGTGCCCACCCAGGTTATTCCATCCAATGAATATTGATAAGGCGGCATTCCTATTGCAGGAACAGTAATATTGATTATACCAGTAGATCCACCGTTACAAAGCACAGCCGTAGAAGTTACAGTAGTCGTAAGATTTGGTCCCGCAGGAACAATTTCAATAATGCTATTAGTCACACATCCTACGGCATCTGTAACAATGATCGTGTGTGAACCAGCAGCCAGGTTAATAAATGTATAAGAAACGGCTGCTGTCTGAGGAGCACCTCCATCAATTACGAAAGTAAATGGAGCAGTGCCCCCCACTGGTGTTACAGTTATGCTTCCATTATTTGCGCCAGAACAACTGGTAGCCGTTGCTGAAGTGGTTGCGGTCAATGCGGTACCCGGACTTACTATGATATTACTAAGCGTGAAATTACATCCATTAATATCTGTGATAGTTACAGCATGTGTACCGGCAGCTACATTGTTAAAAGTAAAAGGATTTGCTCCAGCCACTGCAAGGGCGCCATCTAATGACCAGGTATAAGGGGCAGTGCCGGATGTGGCGTTTACAAGTATAGATCCATTAATGGCTGTAGGACAGGTAGTAGATGTTGGCGTGGCAGTTCCGGTAACCCCAGCACCCGCTGTTACGGTTACAGGAATAGCTGCAGAGCTGCATCCGGTAGCATCAGTAACTACAATGGTATGACCACCTGCAGCCACATTATTAAATGTAAATGGAATAGTACCAGACTGAGGTGCACCTCCATCGAGAACAAAACTATATGGACCTGTACCGTTTGCTGTAGTAATAGTGATAGAACCATTGGTAGAAGCCGCACATGAGGCTTGAGTAGTAGAAGTTGTAGCGGTCAATGCGGATCCTGCGATAATAGTTACAGGAATAAGTATCGTACAATTAACCGCATCTTTAATAGTAACAGTATGTGATCCCGCAGCTACTCCATTAAATGTATATGGATTTGCGCCTGCAACAAATGCAGCTCCATCCAATGACCAGGTATAAGGCGCAGTTCCGGTAATGGCTGTAACCTGGATAGAACCATTAGTTGCCGTAGGACAGGAGGTAGCAGTAGGCGTTGCCGTTCCACTTACTCCGGGCCCTGTAGGCACACTGGGTAATAAAAGTATGCTGCAATTATTGGCATCTCGAATAATGATGGTATGTCCACCAGGAGCCAGGTTAATAAATGTATTTGGATTAGGTCCCGCAACAAAAGGTCCTCCATCAATCGACCAGGTATAAGGCACCACGCCGGAAATGGCTGTTACGGTGAGGCTTCCATTATTCACTCCGGCACAAGAAGCAGGGGTGGAAGTAACGGTTCCGGTTATACCGGGACCAACAGATACCAGAATAAAAATATTTCCTGTGTTACAACCCGTGGCAAGGTCGGTAACTACTACCGTATGCGAACCTGCAGATACATTGCTGAATGTGTAAGGAAGAGTACCGGTTACAGGGGCTCCTCCATCCAATACAAATCGATAATTGGGTCCTATACCTCCTGCAGTCAGGATGGTGATCTTGCCATCATTTACGCCGGTACAGGAAGTCGATGTAGTACTATGTGTCTCAGTGATAGTGCCATTAAGTATTACGGTTACATTGATGGTGCTGGTACATCCTCCGGAAGCATCAGTAACGGTTATTACGTGAGGACCTGAAGAGACTCCGATAAATGTGTAAGGACTTGGACCCACAATGGTTGCACCTCCATCTAATGTATAAGAATAAGGAGGAGTACCTACCCCAGCAGGAACCGTAACTGTAATAGTACCATCCGGAGGACCACAGGTGGCAGCTGTAGCACTTGCAGTGGCATTTAAAAAATTTGTTCTGTTGATGGTGATGGTATCTAGAGAGATCAACTGAAATCCAGTGCCATCACAAGTTGTAAAAATAGTTTTTACAACATATTGATTGGTTCCTGCTGTGGTACAAAAATTCGTAAAACGAAGATCTAATAAACCTGGTGTTGTAGTTAGTGTATCCCCGGTTGCTACAACAGCACCGCCCATATCAAGCAGTTGCACAGATTGAAAAAATGAAGTGGATCCTGAAGGAACAAAACGCTGGGTAGCATTTGTTTCGCTCCAGGTTGCATTATTTCTACCGGGTACTGCTACTGCTTTGGTACGTGTGAAATCCTGTATGCCCTGAATGCCCCTGCCATTATTGGTAGAAGAAGCACAGCTATTAAATCCCACATTTTGAGTATTGATATCTACTATTCCTGTTGATTCATGAATTACCATTTGAAAGGTATTCGGCGATGCAATACCACAGGTACTTCCAAAAACTCCAATATTATTATAACTAACAATAAATTTTCTGCATGGTGCCGTTCCGGAAATATCCCACTGAATTTTGCGTGCGGGTGGGCTAGCTACTGACCTTGGATCCAGGTCTGCATAGGCGCCCATAATAGATGCTTTTGGATAATATGTGGAAGCAGAGCTACAAATAGTTCCGCCTGAAAAAGGTATAGTGGTGGTGATAGGCCATGAATTTGCACAACTCGCATTTGCCGGGTCAAAAGTCATGAGGCCATTAGATCCCACTACTGTGTTACTATACGTAGATCCATAGAAACAAAAACTAAAAGGAAGGGTAATCAGGAAACTATATTGATCATCATTATATAGATTGAAATCTTCACTGCCTGTAGGAGTTGTATAAGGGTAAGGACTATAAGGAATAGAAACAAGGGTATAATCTTCGGTAGACTTTAAATGCGGCACCTGGAATACCAGCGTTGAGCAAACCTGGCTGCATGAAAGATTAATTACCCTTCCATTAATACCGGTTGGTACACAACTTTGAGCATTTGATCTGACTATAAAAAAAAGTAGCAAGCTGACTATAAATGAAAGCCGCACAAGGTTCAATCTCAT
>JBKJMI010000139.1:0-7447 GCA_046596515.1 Chitinophagaceae bacterium
GTTTTTGCCCAGGATGCCATTTTTTTTACGCCTTCCTCCAATGTCACAAAATCATTCTCTCCTATTCCAAAGACCTTCTTCGCCTTCCCATGATCTGAATATGCATTTACCACTTCATTTCTTGCTTCCAGGTGTCGCAATTCTCCTTTTACTCCTAATTCCTTCATCACTACTTCCGCTAATTCATTTACCGTATATTCTTTATCCGCTCCAATATTAAACACCTGATTATAGGCCTCCGGAATATCAACACAGCGGGCAATATGAGGTGCAACATCATCAATATAACTAAATGCCCTTGTCTGGTTGCCATCACCAAAAACAGTCAGCGATTTTCCCTGCATCAATTGATTCATGAATATTCCGATCACATTCCGATACCTGTCCCCAATGTTTTGGTATTCACCATAAACATTATGAGGGCGGAAGATCACATAGTTAAGCCCGAACATTTCATGTGCAGAACGCAGATCTAATTCAACGGCGTATTTAGATACCCCATATGGATCTTCAGGTAGTGGCGTGGTCACTTCTGTCATAGGCACCTGACCGGCACCATAAACAGCGATTGAGGAAGTAAATACAAAGCATTTCACTTTGTGCTTAATGCTTTCGTTTATAAGATTGATGCTTCCTATAAGGTTATTATTATAATTAAATCTCCTGATAAAATGGCTAAGCCCTTCAGCCGCGTAAGCAGCCAGGTGATACACATAATCAAATTTATAATTATTGAAAGCGGATTCTACAAAATCGTGGTCATATACCGAACCTTTTATAAATGTAGCATCAGGATTTATATAATCTTCAAATCCCCCGCTTAGATCATCTATAACAACTACCCTATGACCCATTTTGAGCAATGAATTAACCACATGCGCTCCAATAAAACCAGCGCCGCCTGTAACCAATGAAATTTTTTCTGCCTGCATAATTAATGTAATTATTTTTTCTTCCCTATGGCATGCCAGTACGGCAAAGCATCTGAAAATATGATATTCTCTAATCCTGCTCCCAGCATCATCTCCCTTATTTGCTGTTTAGAGAATCTTTGTTCCAACGGAGTACCAAAACGATCCAGCGAATCATTTCTTATTATATAAAAGGAAGTATTTTCATAAGAGTATAAAGGGAATCTGTTTCGGAATTGCTTTGATGCGCCTAATGTTTTAAGCAAGCGAACCAGCAAAACAAAGGGCATATAAAAAAATATCGCAAAAATATCACACACAAATCGCTTCAGGCCCTGTGGTAATCGACTGACGATCTTTCTTATTGTATTAGAAATATGAAAAATGGAGCGATAAAGAAATCCACGGTTATCAAGACTATAATACAGGTAAACAAGAAAATAACCACCGGGCTTGAGCTTGTCAACACAGGCTTTCATTGCCTTTAATGTATCGGGAATATGATGTAGCACTCCCAGGCTGAAACCAAAATCAAATGTATTATCCTGGAAAGGCAGGGCGTCAATGGATGCTTTGAATAGCTGCACGTTCTTCACATCTATTAGCAACTTAGAAGCTGTAAAGATTGCGTCGCTGGGATCAATGGCAGCAATTACGCCAAATTTGTCATGAATATATTTTGTCCATCTGCCAGTACCACATCCAAAATCAGCTGCGATTTTATCCTTACCCATCATGTCAGGGGTCACAATATCAAAATAACTTTGTCCGATTTGCTGGATCTCTTCTTCTTTGAAATCATGAAAGGATTTCCATTCTTCCCCAAATGAGCGTACCGTTGTTTCATCTATATTCTCTCCCATTTCATCATAGCATCGAATGGTTTTGCCATTCAACTCCTTTACATAAGATGGAGAAATACTTTCAATTGAAATTTTCGTTGGTTCTGTAGTAGCCAGGCTCATCAATGGTGGTTTATATGGTCATTTAGTTCAAAAGCTTTTTATATACCTGATCGTAGCGTTTTACTCCATCATGGAGGTCATAGTATTTTATCGCGGCCTTTCTTATCATTTCCCTGTCAAGTTCGCTGAGAATATTCAAACTGCTTATACCTTTACTGTATTCATCCCCATCGAAGCTTTTTACCATTACTCCGGTATTCGTTTCTTCTACTATTTTCCCTGTGTCGCCAATATCATTACAGATCAATGGAATGCCCATCGCCATCACTTCCCCTTGCTTTGTAGGGGAACTTGCTTTTTTTGAATAGACATCTTTAATAAAGAAAATATTCCAGTTACTTATAGAAAGATAAAGGGGTACTTCTGCCCTTTGTGTAGCGCGAACACGGATCGCGTCGGGATCAACTCCCCTTTGTCTGGCAAGTTGTAATATATCTTCTTTACGATCATGCGTTATAAAGAGAAATATAGCATCCGGCAGACTCCGTTTTAGCATGGCAAAAAAATTCATCATTTCAGCGGTTAGATACCATCCGCCAAGAGAACCAAGGTAACTAAGCACTTTGGCGTTAGCAGGTATTGATAATTCATTTTTGGCGCTAACTCTCTGCGATTCCGAAACGGAGTGAAAATCAAAATGATTCATGTCGGCACAACAGGGAATAACCGTTATCTTTTCAGCAGGGACCGAATAATTTTTGCTCAGTTCTATTTTTCCTTTTTCTGTCAGCGAGATCACATGCGAAGCCTGTTGAAAATAATTTTTTTCCTTTTTTTTATAAATCTTATATAGGGAATTATAAAAAGGATTTCGCCGGTTCCATAAACCACTATCTACTCTTTCGTCTACCCAGAACCCCCGCATGTCAAACAAAAATGGTATGCCGGTTCTGCGGGAAAGCAGAAGACCTGCTTCCGCTGAAACATAACTGCGGCAATGAACCAGATCAAAATTATTTTTTCGGTGCAGCGCCGCGGCCTTCCTGTTTAATCTATGCTGATCATAGATCTTAGAAATTATTGGAGGTCTTGTAGTAAACGTCAGCGTTTCCCAGGCAATACCTGCCTCTTTCAATTGTTTTTCTATCAGTGGTCCTGTAGAGGTTAAGCGATTTTTTTTTTCCATGCTTAGAAGGGTGAACTGATATCCTAGCTTAGTCAGTTCTTTTAAATAAGGGATCACCTGGCTTTGGCCCAGTTGATCCGTCATACCATCATAAGAAATGTAAAGTATTTTTTTCATGCAGGAAGAGGAATGGTGCGGATGGCTGACTGGCTGATCCTTGGCTCATTCAGATTTTTTAAGAGCTGTTTCTTTTTTCCAAAAGTCCACATTTTTGAAAGGAATAACTCGCCATTTCCTATTTCGCTCTGTGGAATAGCCTGATAAGGTGAATCATGTTCCAGAATATATGCAGAGCTGCGCAGATAAAGGTCATGCGCATGTTGCATCACTTTCAAATGAATTGTATCCAGGTCATCCCCATCATCAATTTTTGTTTGCTCGCTGCTGATGATATTTCCAGAATCAATACCGGCCGAGATCCACATGATCGTATTGCCAATTAAATGCCATTGCCCATTTGCAATGCACCAGTTTGTGCAGTTGGGCCCGCCTTTTATATAAGGAGATAAACCAGTATGTAAATTCATGATCCCGATTTTTAATGGCATTGAAACCAACGGATGTTTTATAAGTGAAGTGCCCGATACAATGACCAATTCAGCGCCCAATTTCCTGGTGAATTCTTTTACAGACGGATCATTGATATTGTCTACTTCTAAAACCGGAATAGTTGAAGGAATATCTTTTCGATGTTTATAATATTCTTGCATGCGACTCCAGGCATTTTCGATCTTAGCAAATCGAATTTTATCAATTGCCCTGAAAAATAATTGCTGCCATGTTTTTTTTGAAGCCTGCGATTTTTTTTTATCAACGACGATCCCTGCAACCCCATGTTCGCCTGCAAAACGAGAAGCCAGGGCCCAATGGTTTGGTGCATCACCGATCCAGCAAACGATAAGACTCATTTAACCAGTTTTTTAACTGTTTGATAAAGTCCGCTTATTCGCATCCTCGATTTCCACCATGCTTCCTGATAAAGCTCTACTCTGGGTATTGCAAATACACTATCCGTTTCTGTACGATAAAACCTTTGCTCAACTGCCAATCCGTATTTATATCCGGCTAGACCCGCTGCTTTGATCACTCTATCATCAAAGGAACCGATAGGATATGAAATGGTTAAAGGCCGATGGCCCAATTGCTTCTCTAAAATATTTGAAGAACTTTGTAATTCTTCAAGTATTTCATTTTCGTCCTGCAAACTGGCCAGCATAGGATGTGTATGCGAATGAGAGGATACATAAAATCCTGCCGTTTGCAGTTCACGAACCTGATTCCAGTTCATCATCATATTTCTGGGAAACTCTTTACTATGATGTTGTTTCATCAATGCTTCCATCACCTCAAGGCGATTATGATTAGGCAAAGATTTCATCCAGGGCTTCACTTTTTTTGCCCACTCGATCCCTTCTTCCAAATTGGACCAGGACATATCAGAAAAATTGGGAGGAACATAATCCCCTTCCAATTTTATCCAATTTTTTTCATGTTGAAAAACATAATCAGTGATATAGGTCCAGGTAGGAAGATTCTGATCTATTGAATCGGTAACCACATAAAAAGATGCGGGGCAACGATATCTTTTCAGAATAGGCACTGCAATTTCCAGATTGTCGAGATAACCGTCATCAAAAGAGATGGTGGCTATATTCTTCTCATTTTTATAACGGGAAGGATCGCGCAGATAGTCTTCCAGCAGGATCACCCTGAAATTACCAGTGAGATAGCGGATGATCTTTGCGAACAAGTCGGGCTGCATAGGCGGCCAGAGCGGATCGAAATCCGGAGAAACCCGATGAAATAAAAAATTACGAATATTCATTCTTTATTCTACTTACGCACCACATAATTTCCAAGTACAAGAATATCGAGTCCGCATGAATAGAAAGTGCGTATGGCATGTTCGGGAGTCATACAAATAGGCTCACCATTGAGATTATACGAAGTGTTTAGCAATACCGGCACTCCTGTTATTTTACCAAACTCATTGATCAGATCATAGAATGGCTGATTGATCTCTCGTTCTACCGTTTGTACTCTGCCTGTATCATCCACGTGATTCACGGCGCCTAATTTTGATGTCCATTCTTTTTTAATAGGCACCACTCTTTCCATGAATCGTACTTTTCTACCGGGGCGCAATACAAAGATCTCATCTGCTTTTTCTGCCAGCACAGCCGGAGCGAAGGGACGGAATGATTCCCGATACTTAACCGCAGCATTAACTACATTTTTTGTGTTCTCACTACGCGGATCAGCGAGTATAGAACGATTGCCCAGCGCACGGTGACCAAATTCCATTGCACCCTGAATCCAGCCTACCAATTTTCCATTGGCGATCTCTTGTGCAATCTCCTTATACAGATCTTTTGGTTCTTCAAATTTAATTTTGAAACGCTCCAGAGTCTTCTTCATTTCCTCATTGGAATAAGAAGGTCCCCAGTAATTATGCTCCTGCTCCTGAACCTTTCTTGGTTGCTTTCCATAACGGTGCCAGGCCAATAAGGCTGCTCCTACTGCCACACCAGAATCATCCGGACAGCTGGAGATGGAACTATTCTCATAAATACCCAGGTCATCGATCAACCCGTTGAAGCATGAATTCATAGCAGCGCCTCCAGATAAAACTAAATTACCAGAACCACTGCCCTGTTTTTTTGACACTCTCATCAAATGCGTTACAGTTTCCACAAACACACGCTGCATAGCACCGGCGATCTCAAAATGTTTTTGTTCAAAAGGCTCTTCTCTTTTGCGAGGCTGTCCTATCAGATCTATTAGTTTCTGATGATAAAAATGCGGGCGACGATCGAAATTGAAATAATCAAAATAAGTGAGGTTCAGTTCGAAGCCTTTTTCTGTAAGATTTATCAGGCTGCGGATCTTCTCATCATATTCATTAGGTCCTTTTGAAAAGGAAGACAGGGCCATAACCTTCCACTCATCCACATCCGGAGTAAATCCAAGAAAATCAGTAAAGGTTCCGTAAAACAAACCTACCGAGTGAGGATAGATAACATTGCTGTTCTGATGCAGCTCATTACCTTTTCCGTATCCAAAAAAACAAGTCTCGTCTTCACCGTGACCGTCAATGGTCAATACATCAGCTTCCTCGAATGGAGAAAGAAAGAATGCGTTGGCCGCATGACATTCATGATGATTCATATAAACGATACGGGTCTTACCCCAGCGTATTTCCATTTCATTTTCCATCGGTCCATCAATAGCACGCATTACCTGGATTGGTACATGCGAAAGCAACTGACCGCGCCAGTTCATTTCACTTACCCAGCGACGGGAAGCATGATTCACATTACGCATCGGGTTCCATGGAACAACGATCATATCAAGATCCTCCCATTTAACACCCTGACTTTTTAAGCACCATGCAGCTGATTTATTAGGAAAGGCCGTACTCATTTTCTGGCGATCAAATCTTTCTTCAGGCGATGCGGCTACGATCTTTCCATCTATTAAAAGCGCTGCAGAAGATAAATGGATGTAAGGATAGAGAGCAAGAATTTTCATTGCTTTTTTGATTTGTGTTTTTTATTAAATATTTATATCAGGCTGATAGCAATTGGCTGCGAGCTATGAGCTGCGAGCCATGAGCTTGAAGCTTACCCCATGTATTCCTCAAACCACATTTGAAAAAATACTAACGACCATACCCGTTTATCATGGAAGGTTTTACCTGATCTGAAACTGGAAACATATTCTGCCACCATCTTTTCATTGAAAATACCTTGTTGCTTTATACGTTGCGGATCCAGCCATTTATCGATCAGGTAAGAAAGTTCGCCGGTAAGCCAATTACCTACAGGTGCAGGGAATCCCCACTTACGGCGATAGACCAGTCCTTCCGGTAAATAACGGCAAAGTAATTTTTTCATTAAATATTTGGCTGTGCCGTTCCTGATCTTAAAATGTTCCGGAAGATTATAGGAAAATTCCATTAACCTGTAATCAAGATATGGATTACGTACCTCCAGGCTATTGGCCATAGAAGCAGAATCCATTTTATATAATAAATTATAAGACAGGTATTGTTCTATATCAAAAAGTGAGATCTTTTCATTATCACTCAATGGCATTGCATCAACTTCTCTCCATTGTTCTTTTATTGTAAGATGAGTTTCTTTAGTATTTAATAGTCTTCCAATCTCTTTTTCCGAATACATGTATTGCTGTTCGGACCAGAGATGAACAAACAAGTCTTTTTTTGGAAGCTGCATGATACGGGCCGCTCTTTCATAGCGTCCTCCTTTTGCCTTAAACAAAGCAGCAAGTGCCATTCTTCCTACTCCCGGATCTATACGAAAAGCAGTTTTGATCTTTCGATACAGGTCATAATATCCATAACCCATAAACAATTCATCTCCCCCATCACCGCTCATAGCAACCGTTACGAATTTTCTGGCTTCACGGCAGACCAGGTAACT
>JBKJMI010000093.1:0-3610 GCA_046596515.1 Chitinophagaceae bacterium
TGAAATGCAAAAGGCCCTGCCTTCTGAGAAAACCAAAGAGTTTATATCATCATTATATTCTGAGGTTGGAAAAATAATCAGGAGGCAATTTGTAAAATATCAATCTACTTACGCCTCCTACAAAACAAATTTTGAAAGGGGTTTGCTGACAATTAATATTTCAGTAGATAATAATTCTAAAATAAATGGACTGTTTGTAAAACCATTTGCGGAAGATAACCTGCCTTTGCCTTCTAGAAATAAAACTAAACTCCAATTGCCATTTAAAGGTGAATGGACTGTTTTTTGGGGTGGAGACACAAAAGAATTAAACTATCATGTGGAGAGTCAGGCACAAAAGAATGCCTTTGATATTATGATCATGGATAGTAAGGGGAGTACCCATCGGTCTGATGGGCAAACTAACGAAGACTATTATGCTTTTGGAAAAGAAATACTGGCTCCATGTGAAGGAGAAATTGTGCTGGTAGTTGATGGGGTGAAGGATAATAAGCCAGGTGAAATGAATTCCTTCAATGTCGGAGGGAATATAATCATATTAAAAACTGCTCAGAATGAATTCCTGGTATTTTGCCATTTCAAGCATCATTCTTTAATAGTTAAAGAAGGGCAGAAAATTAAACAAGGACAATTAATAGGTCTTTGTGGTAACTCCGGGCATTCATCGGAGCCCCACATGCATTTCCATATTCAAAATGATGAGGATATGAATAAGGCAACGGGAATAAAATGTTATTTTGAAAAACTTCAGGTTAACGGAATAAAGAAGGAAGATTATTCACCTGTCAAAGGCGACAAAATCAAAGGAAAATTAGGAGAAAATGATTAAGTGTGATTTAAAGTAAAGATATTTTCATGAAACATATTATCTTTTATGGCCTTTGCTTTTACTCTATGATGAGTTTTGCACAATCAAGTGAATCAGAAATATTTTTTCATAAGGCTGATTCATTATTTGAGGCAAGAAATTGGAAGGGCGCGGTGAAGGCCTACCAATCTGGTTTAAAAACGGATACTTTAAATGGCCTTGTTTGGTATCGATTGGGGGAAGCTTATCAGGCTGAGGGATCATATAATGAAGCGATAAAATCCTATAAGAAAAGTCTTGAATTTAAGATCGCCACAATACCTATGTTTATTATCAGAATATGTCTTGCCAAGACTTATTCTCAAAATAAAGATTCTGCAAGCGCTTTGGATCTGTTAACCAGAATGACTGGAAATGGCTATTCAAATTTCTCCGATCTCAGTAATGCTAAGGAGTATGAATTTCTTCGATCGAGCTCAAGATTTTTAGAAATTCTTTCAAAAGCCAGATCAAATGCTTTTCCATGTTTAGATAATCCACATAACAGGGAGTTTGATTTCTGGGTTGGAAACTGGAATGTTTATCAAACCGGTACACATTTCCAGGTTGGCAAAAGTCGAATAGAAAATACGACCGGAGGTTGCCTTATTCTTGAAAACTGGACCGCGGTGGATAACCCTGATGAAGGAAAGAGCATGAATTTTATAAATCCAATAACAGGCAAGTGGGAACAACATTATATGGGCATCTCAGGGGCCTCTCTGTACTATTATAATGGGGAGTACAAAGAAAATGCTATGCGATTTGAGGGAGATGGGCTGGACAAATCTGGAAATAAATTGGTCTTTCATTTAACCTTTTTTAATCTGGGACCAGACGAGGTAAGACAATTGTTTGAACAAACGACCGATCAGGGAAAGACATGGACTACCTTGTATGATTTTACTTATATGCGAATTATATGATCACTATTCAGGGAATGAAAAGGGCCGAATATTTAATAGTTATGGGTACTTTATTTAATACTGCACCCTATTCGTTTCAAACTTATAATCCGGTCAGGGTCACTCGCCTGATAATATTGTCATATGGTTTCCAAAAGAGAAAATACTTTATGGGGGTTGTTTGATAAAAAGCGCAAATGATAAAACATTGGGCAATTTTAATGATGCCAACATAAAGGAATATGCCGCTACAATAGAAAATGTCCGGCAAAGATGTAAAAATCCCAGGTATGTCATTCCTGGTCATAATGACTGGACCAATAAAAAATCATTGGAGCATATTTTGAAAATGGCGAAACAGCTCTGATAAAAAGGATCAAATAATCAAAGGACTATGATGTCAAAAAATGTATTCATTATACTTGTAAGTTTTTTATTTGCGCAATTAAGTCAGGCACAGAATGAGAAAGCTAAGTTGTCGGCGATAATGAAGACTTATCATGACTATAATATGTTTGACGGTGCTGTATTAGTAGCCAAAGAGGGAAAGATCATTTACAAAGAGGCTTTCGGAATGGCTAACAGGGAATGGAATATTCCAAATAAAACAGATACTCGTTTTATGATCGGGTCGGTATCTAAACCTTTATCCGCGACATTGGTTTTATTACAGGTACAGAAAGGGCTTCTGGATCTGAATGGATCACTGGATCATTATTTACCTGAATTTAAAAACAAGCCGGCAGGTAAGGTAACCATTAAACAAATGCTTTCCCATACATCGGGCATTCCTAATTATGATATTATTAAAGACTTCTTTCCGCGAATTAGCCGTCAGTATTATTCCAGAGAAGATTATTTAAAGGTCTTTATTGATTCCTTATTAGCTTTTACACCCGGCTCCCAATATGCTTACAGCAGCTGGGGCTATTTTACTCTGGGTTATTTAATGGAAAAGGTCACCGGTAAAACATACGATCAATTAATGGCAGATGATATTTTCAAAAAGCTGGGGATGAATAACTCTGGTTCCTATTATCACACTCAGATCATTCCTAACAGAGCAACCGGATACGATTATAGCTTTGGTGGCTTCACTTCCTCTGATTTCAGGGATCAGTCAAATACCATGGGTACAGGAGATATCTATTCTACCGTGGAAGATCTTTTTAAGTTCCATTTAGCATTGTCAAATTATAGTCTGCTTAATAAGGAATTAACAAATGAAATGTTTACTCCAGGCATGGCGCCGGCTAATTATGGATATGGTTGGTTCAATAAGCAGTTCAAGTATACAAGCACGGATAGTGTTGCCTCTAATTTTCACCTGGGGATGACCGAAGGGTTTATTTCATTTATTCGGAGAATACCTTCTTCGAATAGTTTGATAGTTATTCTTTGCAATAGCTCACCTACTGATTTTTTTGGTATAACTAATAACCTGGGAAAGGTGATCTATGGTAAACCTGTTGTATTAAAACAGCCTGTCCATAAAAAAATGGAATCTTATATTAAAAACCTGGGTGCAGGAAAAGCAGTTGAAGAGTATAAAAAAATGAGAGTAGATACTGCTCATTTCTATATCGACTGGATATCCATGGATTTTATTGCTCAGCAATTGTTGACGCTGAAACGATTAGATGATGCAAGAATAATTGCTGAAAACAATGTTAGGGAATTTCCTGATAAAGATCTGATCATGGTTACGATGGGCAATATTTATCTGGCTTTAAATAGAAAGGAAGATGCTATAAAAGCTTATCAGAGGGCGTTGCAAATATCTCCTTTTTATGAGGAGGCTAAGAGCAGGTTGAAAGAAATAGCTGCTGGCTACTAGCCTTGCGCTGTTTTACATTCC
>JBKJMI010000020.1:0-2850 GCA_046596515.1 Chitinophagaceae bacterium
TGCGATTAAAATATAGCCCAGGCTATCAATAGCTACCTTGGCCAGCTTATGCCTGATGGACACCACTTTTCCTTCCTGGTCCATCAATGTACCTGTAGTGATGCGCACGCGTTGATTCAATTTTAATTCAACCGGCATAGCTTCCACATTTTCATACTCATCCAGAAAACGCCTGATCGCACTGATCTCTCTTTCCTTTATTACAGCCGGCTTGCCATTCCAGTAAACAAAATTAATAGCACCATTGGTCATACGTACTAAGGACCTGTCTTCATCACCTACTTTAACGAAGACATAGGATTTGAATAGTGGTTCTTCTACGAGTTTTATCCTGTCGCTCCATTTTCGGCGCACTTTATTGAGCGGACAGTAAGATTCTAATCCTTTTTCAACAAATAGTTTATTGACTTTTTTTTCCCAGCGGGGCCGGGTGTATACGGCCAACCATTTTTTAGCTGCTTCTTTCATCGCATAGCTTCGCCATCTCAGTCACATAGAAGAATTTTTTCTATGTACCGGCGACCATAACAGGAATACGGTAGACCTGCATGGTTCTATTCACGCAAATATAGTAGATGATTGGGAGTGGAACTAAGATAAAATACGCTAAAAATGAGGTATTTATTCCACAGGAGTTAATAACTATTTGGAGGGGAATATATTATTATTCTTTAGTATATACATTTCCCCCGATAGAGGGCAAATGGCCTCATTTTGTGGACCAAATTGTAATTTGCCACCCACCCGGCTTACCCACCCTTGTTGGGTTGCGGGGTTGCCCATAACTATTGAATAAGGAGCTATATCTTTTGTTACCATTGATCCGGCAGCCACCAGTGCATATTCTCCAATAATAACTCCGCAAAGTATTGTCGCATTCGCTCCAATGCTGGCTCCTTTTTTTACAAGCGTGGGTTTGAATTCATTTTTTCTTTCGATAAAGGCCCTTGGATTGATCACATTGGTAAATACTACTGAAGGACCGATGAACACATCCTCTTCCAGCGTAACACCATTATAAACGGATACATTATTCTGAATCTTTACTCCATTTCCAACGATCACTCCATTATCGACAAATACATTCTGACCGATCACACAGTTCTCTCCAATTACCACAGAAGGCATTATATGTACGAAATGCCAGATCCTTGTTCCATTGCCGATCCTGGCTCCCGGATCGATGATCGCTGATGGGTGAATTTGTGGCGTTTTGTTTTCCATAGCGGAAAAATAATTCATTTTACTACATTTAGTTTTAAATAGCTGCCATTGAAACCACGATTCTACTCCCTCGATATATTCCGGGGAGCCACCGTTTGCCTGATGATACTTGTCAATAACCCCGGCAGCTGGTCGCATATTTATCCACCATTTGACCATGCTCCATGGCATGGACTCACTCCTACAGACCTGGTATTTCCATTTTTTCTTTTTGCTGTGGGTAATGCACTTTCATTTGTAATGCCTGGCCTTGAAAAAGGAGGACCAGCAGTGTTCTGGAAAAAAGTAGGCATCAGAAGTCTGCTGATATTTGCTATCGGACTTTTTTTAACCTGGTGGCCATTTGTAAAATTCAGTGATGGCGCATTGGTAGGTAAGCCATGGGAGTATATAGATGATAAAGGCATGCTACAGGGAGTGAGAATACTTGGGGTACTGGCCAGGATCGCGCTTTGTTATTTCTTCGCCTCGGTCATAATATATTATCTGAAACCCCGGGCTGCATTTTTAGCAGGACTGGTCATACTTCTTGCCTATTGGGCTCTTTGTTTTACGCTGGGTGATCCTGCTGATCCATATAGTATGACTGGTTGGTTTGGTAATGATGTAGACAAATCCATTCTTGGTATTGCCCATATGTATAAAGGCGAAGGCATTCCTTTTGATCCGGAAGGGATCATGAGCACTTTGCCAGCTATTGTGCAGGTGATCTTTGGTTTTTTAGTGGGAGATTATATTCGAAAGAAAGCCCAGCTGCCATTAATTTCAGATCCTGATCATAAAACGGATAGTGGGCAGGGAAAGAATTTTGAAATGCTCAGTGGCTTATTTGTTATAGGCATCGCGATGCTGATAACCGGATATTGCTGGGATAAGGTATTTCCTATCAATAAAAAAATATGGACCAGCTCTTATGTAGTTTATACAACCGGTTTGGCCATACTTACCATTGCCACGATGATCTATGTGGTAGAATTAAGGGGCGTAAAATTATGGGCAGGAAAATTCTTTGATGTATTTGGTAAGAACGCTTTGTTTGTTTTTGCCTTAAGCGCTTTTCTTCCAAAAGGCCTTGCTCTCTTACGTTTTTCCAATGGCGTGAATGCTGAAGGCAAAACCCTTTATACTGATCCCTGGAAATTTTTATACTCCAATGTATATTCAAAAATTCCCGGTGATCCGAGATTGGGGTCTTTGTTTTTTGCTATTACGGTGATTCTGTTTATGTGGGCGATATGTTATTGGATGGATAGGAAGAAGATATACGTTAAGGTTTAGAGTTAAAAGGCAAACACGAATTACTCTAATTACACGAAGGACACGAAGAACAGCCAATAACACGAAGGATTCATTCGCTTTGCTCATGAATGAAACAGCTATTGACTATTGACTATTCACTACTTGCCACTCACTACTCACCATAAGGTGCCCTGCTTCGTCACCACCGGAAGATTTTGAAAAGAAAACTTATCGGCCACATGAAATCTTGTGTCGCCTTCAGCTTTGCGCAAAAGAAGCATATTATCTGCAATGAATTTTCCGGAGAAATGCCGGTGACTAAATTCCAGCCATGATTTTTCATACTGCCAGGGTACTAATTTTTTACCCAGACTAATATGCGGCTCC
>JBKJMI010000051.1:0-8183 GCA_046596515.1 Chitinophagaceae bacterium
TATATTTTCGGCATTTTGGCAACAGTATATATAACCGCCGCTGTGCATGATTCAAAAAAAATTAGTAAACCAAAAAAAGTAACAACTAAATAAAAATAGTATGGATAGTATAACAATGATTGCAGTAATATCAATTGTAACTGCAGGGTTTACAACAGGCATCGGTTGCATGATACCTGCATTGGGTGAAGGCAAATCAGTAGCATCAGCATTAAGTTCTATTGCGCAACAACCCGATGCAGCGCCAACGATTACAAGAACTTTGTTTGTCGGTCTGGCTATGATTGAGTCATTGGGAATTTACTGTTTCGTGGTTTCGATGATACTCATATTTGCCAACCCTTTCTGGAACCACATTATCGCAATTCATAAGTAATGAAATGAGCAAGGACAAAACTGTATATCAACAACAAATGTCTTTGCGAATTCCTTGCCCATTCCGCTCAGGCGGGCATCTGGCAAAAACAAAATAAAAATTATCAGATGAAAATAAACTGGTTCACTGTAATAGCACAGGTAATAAACTTTCTCATTTTGGTTTGGTTGCTCAAACGTTTTTTATATAAACCCATCCTCAAAGCAATTGATGAAAGAGAGAAAAAAATTGCCGGGCAGATAAAGGATGCGAATGATAAAAAAGCAGCAGCCATCAAAGAAGAGGCAGACTTCAAAAAAAGAAATGATGACTTCGATGCGCAGAAAAAAGCCCTGATGGATAAAGTCGTTGCCGACACAAATGCGCAACGTGACAAGCTGTTAGAAGATGCAAAAAATGAAGCCAATACTTTACGTGACAAGCTTGAAAAAGCGGCAAAAGAAAAACAGGAAAGCGCTGAATTAGCAAGTGCAGTTAAAACACAACAACAAGTTTTTACCATCACAAAAAAAGCGTTGAAAGAAATGGCTTCATCAAGCCTCGAAGAACAAACAGTGAACACTTTTATCAAACGCCTGCATGAATTGAATGATGATGAAAAGCAGAAGTTTATAACAGCTTTCAAATCCAATGCAAATACCATTTTAGTGCGAACCGCTTTTGATTTACCTGCACCACAACAGGCAGCTATGACGGATGCCGTGAATGAAACGCTTGGAACAAAAACAACGCTTCAGTTTACAAAGTCGCCCGATTTGATCAGTGGCATTGAGCTTACAACAAATGGTTATAAACTCGCCTGGAGTTTTGCAGAATATCTTCAATCACTTCAAAAGAATATTGCCGAGGCAACAAAAGATAAACAAAATGCAAAGCCTGAAATGAATGGCAAACCTGCAACAGTATAATATGACAGAAACTGTAAAAAATATAGACACTACCAGCACAATCGAACAATTAGACGATAGTATAAACAATTATGTATTTCCTTTTGAACCGCGTGAAATTGGTATTGTAAAAAGTGTATCAACCGGTATTGTAAAAGTATCTGGTTTACCGAATGTCGGGTTTGAAGAATTACTGCAATTCCCTAACGGTTTGTTTGGTATTGCTTATAATATTGATGAAGATGAAATAGGTGTGATATTGTTAGGCAAAGATTCATTACTAACAGCCGGTGATGAAGTAGAAAGAACTGGTCGTGTGATGGATGTCCCGGTGGGCAACGCTTTGATTGGAAGAGTGGTTGATCCGTTGGGTGAACCGATAGATAATAAAGGTGCTGTTGTTAGCAGGCAAAGATTACCAATTGAACGTCCGGCGCATGCCATCATGGATCGCAATGCAGTTACTGTTCCGTTGCAAACCGGGATTAAAGTGGTTGATGCACTCATTCCAATTGGTCGCGGACAACGTGAATTAATTGTGGGCGATCGCCAGACCGGTAAAACTGCCATTGCAATTGATGCCATCCTCAATCAAAAAGCTAAAAATGTTTTATGCGTGTATTGTGCCATTGGTCAGCGTGCATCGGCTGTTGCAAAAGTGATTGCCAACCTGGAGGAAAAAGGTGCGATGGAATATACAACCGTTGTTGTGGCTGAAGGAAATAATTCTCCGGGTTTGGAATATATAGCACCGTATGCTGCCACCAGCATTGCAGAATATTTTATGGAACAGGGGAGAGATGTGCTAATCATTTATGATGATCTTACGCATCATGCCCGTGCTTATCGTGAGATCTCATTATTGATGAGAAGGCCACCCGGACGTGAAGCTTTTCCGGGTGATATTTTTTATATCCATTCCCGTTTATTAGAAAGGTCAACGCATTTAAGTGATGAACTAAAAGGTGGCTCGTTAACAGCTTTGCCCATCATTGAAACAGAAGCACAAAATATTTCTGCCTACATCCCAACCAATCTTATTTCAATAACAGACGGGCAGATTTATCTGTCCCCCAAATTATTTGAGTTGGGTATTTTGCCTGCAGTTGATGTTGGAAAATCTGTATCAAGAGTAGGCGATAAAGCGCAGTTGCCCGCTTATCGTTCCATAGCAAATTTAAAATTGGAATATGCCCAGTTTGAAGAGTTGGAAACCTTTGCACGTTTCGGCACAAGGCTCGATGAAAATACAAAAAAGACAATTGAGCATGGAAAGCGGATACGTGAATGCCTGAAGCAACCTGAACTTCAGCAGATGCCGGTTTCAGAACAAATTATTGTCCTGCTTGCATTAAAGAATGGGCTTCTGGATAATGTTCCTATCGACAAAATTCAGGATGCGGAAAATGCTTTATTAAAAAACAATAATGCTTTTCCGGACGAAATAATCAAACGATTATTTTCAAATGACAAATTGAGTGATGAAGATAGCGACGCTATTTTAAAAATTGCAGGAACAATACTTGCTCCTTTTCAGGACAAGCCTAAGTCAGAAGAAAATCAAGACAAATTAAAGAAGGACCAAGATCAGGACAAGCCTAAACCGGATCCGGATCAAGACAAGACAAAGCCGGATCAAAATAAAAAGTAATGGACACTTTAGAAAATTTACGAAGTAAAACGGAAGGTGCGAAAGATCTGAAGTCTGTCGTAAGTGCAATGAAGGCAATGGCAGCTTCTAATATTGTTCAATACGAAACAGCAGTTAGCTCGCTGGATGATTATTATCACACAATAGCATTAGGTATCATCGCATATTTTAAAGCAGAAAAGGTTGAAGCCATCAGTGAAAAAAAGCAGGTAAAAAGGAACAGCGAAGCAACAATTTGTGCCATCGTTTTTGGATCAGACCAGGGACTAGTTGCACGCTTTAATGATTCAATGGCTGACTTTGTAACCGCTTCTCTCAAAGTATTGCCAGGTAAAAAAGAAATATGGTGTATTGGTGAACGTATTCAATTGTTGTTGTTGGATAATGATTTAATCTCAAAAAAATTATATCCGGTTCCGAATGACATTAGTGCTATCACTCCACTCATTACAGAGATTTTAAGCAGAAGCCAGGATAGCCAGGATAAAGAAGATATACAGGAGTTTTATATTTTTCATAACCAACCGAAAACCCGAGGAGGTTATATGCCAGTGATGCAACGGTTTTTGCCATTGGACGAAAAATGGAAAAAATTTATAGAAGAAATTCAATGGCCTACCAAACTACTTCCGCAAATTGCAGGTGATGCAAAACCAACACTGATCGCATTAATTAACGGCTACCTTTTTACTTCCTTATTTAAAGCATGTATTGAATCATTAGCAAGTGAAAACGCAAGTCGTTTGGATGCCATGCAAAGAGCAGAAAAAAATATCGGCGATTTGCTGGATGATCTCAACAAAAAATATCATCGTCTGCGCCAGAGTTCTATTGATGAAGAATTGTTTGATGTTGTTTCAGGATTTGAAGCTTTGAAGAAAGTATCAACACATAAAAATTAATCATGAAAGAAAAAAATATCACAACCTTGTTTCTTGATATTGGAGGCGTCTTGCTTACAAATGGATGGGGGCATGTGTCGCGGCACCAGGCAGCAGAAAAATTTCGTCTGGATATACCCGAAATGGATACACGGCACACACTTACATTCGACACTTATGAATTAGGAAAGCTCACACTTGAAGAATATTTAGACCGGACTGTATTTTATGAAGAGAGATCATTTACTAAAAATGAATTCAGGGAATTTATGTTTGCCCAATCCGAAAAACTTCCGGGAATGATTGAATTCATCATTGAATTGAAAAAGAAATATAATTTAAAGATAGCTGTTGTCAGCAATGAAGGAAGAGAATTGAATACTTACCGTATTGAAACATTTAACCTCGCAAATTTCGTCGATTTTTTTATCTCCTCCAGTTACGTTCATTTCCGCAAACCCGATATCGATATATTTAAATTAGCACTAGATATATCCCATGTTAAGCCTGACGAAGTAATTTATATTGAAGATCAACCCATGTTTGTAAGTGTTGCTGAAAGTTTGGGAATAACAGGCATTCGTCATACCAGTTATGAAGATACCTGCAAAAGACTGGAGTCATTCGGATTAAAAACAATAAATTAATGAGTACGGAGAATTTAAATATTTTAACGATCAATGGTGGCTCATCCAGCATCAAGTTTTCTTTATACAAAATTCAAGAACCACTTGAACAATTGTTTAGTGGAGAGATAGAAAACATTGGTACGCAAAATGTAAAACTCAATATTACTAATTCGGTTGGTGAAGAAAAATATAGCATCAGCATTAAATCTGCAGATCACGATGAAGCTGCTAACATCCTTATTGACTGGCTCGAAAAACAGGAGGACTTTGATTCAATCAAAGCTATTGGCCATCGCATTGTTCATGGTATGGAACATACGGAGCCTGAAATTATCAGCGATGATCTCTTGAATGAATTAAAAAAGATAAGCGCCTTTGATCCTGAACATTTGCCTGAAGAAACCAAACTGATTGAGATCTTTAGAAAGCGTTATCCTTCATTAAAACAGGTAGCCTGTTTTGATACGTCCTTCCATTCTTCTATGCCAACTGTTGCGAAACTATTATCTATCCCACGCCGCTTTTTTGAAAAAGGAATTCAGCGATATGGTTTTCATGGCCTCTCTTATGCGTACCTGTTAGAAGAACTTAAAAATGTAGCCGGAGATGAAACAGCAAAAGGCAAAATAATTTTAGCACATCTCGGCAATGGGGCAAGCCTTGCAGCCGTAAAAGATGGCAAAAGTATTGACACCAGCATGGGCTTCACCCCCACATCCGGATTGCCAATGGGCACACGCACTGGTGATCTTGACCCCGGTGTTGCATGGTATTTAATGCAGTTTGAAAAACTCAATCCAAAGCAGTTTAGTCATTTAATCAATCACGAATCCGGTTTGCTGGGCATATCAGAAACCAACGCTGATATGCGGAAACTAATGAAAATTGAAGACACAGATAACCGTGCTAAAGAAACAATCGAATTGTTTTGTTATCAAACAAAACAATGGATCGGTTCATTTGCAGCAGCACTCGGAGGTTTAGATGTATTGGTATTTTCAGGTGGCATCGGTGAACATTCACCGGAAGTACGAAGCAAAATATGTGATAATCTTGAGTTCTTAGGGATTGAATTAGATGAAATAAAAAACATGAATAACGAGCCTGTTATTTCTACGGAGATAAGTAAAGTACAGGTTCGTGTTATTAAAACT
The DNA here is from genome assembly GCA_046596515.1 of Chitinophagaceae bacterium. Taxonomy (GTDB): domain Bacteria; phylum Bacteroidota; class Bacteroidia; order Chitinophagales; family Chitinophagaceae; genus JJ008. The sequence goes on from JBKJMI010000051.1 coordinate 5,579, forward strand.
AATGAGGAATTGATGATTGCAAAATTGGTTTGCAATGTTTTGAATACTCAATAAAAGTAAGCAAACAGGAACAGGTAATAAAAGTATGAATGGAATGAGATCGATGAGAGGAATGGGTAATTAATCGCAGTAATAATGCGATGCTTTAAAATTAAAAAATTAAAATTATGATGCAACATAACGAACATAATTATTACTGGGGGAATGCACATGGGTTGGTGGTTTTTTATCCTTGTCATTGTTATATTAATTGCAGTGTGGATTTCCTGGTCACGAAAAAGAAAATAGAGTAATCATTTAAAAAAAATAATATGACTATTCAAATAAACACTGACAAAAATTTAAGCGTGCATGAAGCATTTGGTGCCAAGTTGGAAAGCTTATTATTAGAAGAGCTAAACAGGTTTAGCGAACATATAACACGGTTGGAAGTTCATCTATTTAAGGAGAACGGTTCGAAAGAAGGAATAAATTATAAAAGATGTTTGCTTGAAGCCCGGGTTGAAGGCCGGCAGCCATTTGTTGTTACTGGCTTGGCAAATACTTATGAACTTGCTCTTAACAGTGCGATTGTTAAATTAAAAACTTCTCTTGATACAATACAAATAAAAAGTCATCAGCGGGGTTAAATAATTTGGCCCTTGTAATAAATGTAATTCCCGAATGAAATAATTAAAATATATAAAATGAATCGGATCAAAAATATTTCTGAAAGTGAATATGATGCGCTGCTTAAATTTCCTGTGTATATCTCCCTGCTCGCAGCTAATAGTGATAGTAAACTAGATGAAGCAGAAAAAAAATCCGCGATCAAATTTTCTCATATAAAAACTTATTCCTGCGATCCTCTGCTTACTTCGTTTTACGAAGAGGCTGATAAAGTCTTTGAAAAAAATATGCTGCAACTTGATAAGAATTTACCAGTAAAAAATGAAGAAAGAGCGGCTGTTATCAAAAAAGAATTATTGGATCTCGAAAAAATTGTATTGAAGTTGGGAAAGGCATATACAACCGTAATGCATCGCAGCATGAAGTCATTTAAAGAGCATGTATCAAAGGCTCACCACAATGTGTTCGTGGATTTTATTTTCCCCATGCCCATGGAGGGCTTAACCTATTAGTTTGAATGAAACAATTTAAAATTGTAACGATGAAAAAAAATTATGAATTATCAGGAATGAGCTGCGGCGGTTGTGTAAACAGTGTAAAGCAAATGCTGCTGCAACTCCCGGATGTTACAAACGCTGAAATCCAATTGAATCCGCCAATTGCGGAGCTTACTATGAATAAACTCATTCCATTGGAAAAATTACAGGAACAACTTAATCAATCCGGGAAATATACCATCAGGGATGCCGTTTCAAAAGCATAAGCTACTAAACATGAAAGAATATTATGGCACATTATCAGAAACGATTAATGGTTTAAAAAAAGAAGGCTACACAACAGACTTTAATATACAACAGGAAACTTTGGTATGTCAAGATGCAAATTTGGTATTATCACCCGATGATTTTAAAATTGATAAAACTTACCGCTTTGAAGGCGAAACAAATCCTGATGATCAGTCAATACTATATGCTATTTCTTCACCGAGGTTTGGCACTAAAGGGCTGTTGGTAAATGGTTATGGGATTTCTTCAGATGAAATATCTAATACATTAATTGAAAAATTAAATACACATCCTTAAAGGAAAATATCATGGACCATTCAAAAATGAAATATACCAATATGACTGATGGATATAATCCTAAAATAGATTATTAAGAAATAATAAAAATAAATATCATGGAAACAGAAATTACTGATACCGCAGTTGAGACTTTATCATCGGAATTACTTCAAAAGATGGATGCCTATTGGCGTGCTGCCAACTATCTTTCAGTAGGTCAGATTTATTTATATGAAAATCCATTGCTGAAAGAGCCTTTAAAACTGGAACATGTAAAACCTTTGGTGGTTGGGCATTGGGGCACCACACCGGGTCAGAATTTTATTTATGTGCACTTAAACAGGGTCATTAAAAAATATGATCTTGACATGTTTTACATCGCTGGTCCTGGTCACGGAGGCCCTGCAATAGTGGCCAATGTTTATCTCGAAGGCACCTGGAGCGAAGTGTATCCAAACGTAACACAAGATGAAGAAGGATTAAAGAAATTATTTAAGCAATTCTCTTTCCCCGGTGGTATTTCCAGCCATGTGGCGCCAACAACTCCTGGCTCTATTCATGAAGGCGGCGAGTTAGGTTATTCATTGAGTCATGCTTTTGGCGCAGCTTTCGATAATCCCGGTTTAATTGTAGCCTGCATTGTGGGTGATGGTGAAGCGGAAACAGCTCCTTTAGCTACTGCGTGGCACTCAAATAAATTTTTAAATCCGATAAGCGATGGGGCCGTTCTGCCGATCCTTCATTTAAATGGTTATAAGATCAGCAATCCAACTATCATGGCACGAATAGAGCATGAAGAGCTGGAACAATTTTATAGAGGCTGTGGATGGACGCCTTATTTTGTAGAAGGAGACGACCCGGCAACCATGCATCAACTGATGGCAGCAGCCACAGATAAAGCAATTGAAGAAATTCATCGCATACAAGGCAGG
>JBKJMI010000101.1:0-2871 GCA_046596515.1 Chitinophagaceae bacterium
TTAATTTTTAAAAAATCAACCATATCAATATCTTCAATAAATGACTATTTCCCCACGGGTAGGATTAATATATCTGCACTAAAGTTGATACTTATTCGCCGAGCCTGAACCAAAGCTGATAAGCGGGAAGAAACGGATTGATCCCCAACATCCAGTCCCACTATTTGGAGATTACGGTCAAAGTTTACCAGTGTTTCAGTAGCAAAGTTTACCACTCTTAATGACCTGTTGTAGCTAATGTAAATTTAGTTTATATTTTTTCTTCTCAGCGATTCTCCTTTTAATTCTATTTTATGTGCATTAGATGTCAACCTGTCGCATATTGCATCAGCAAGAGTAGGTTCTTTGATATATTCATACCATTTGCTAACAGGCAACTGAGATGTTACAATCGTTGCGCCTTTCGCGAAGCGATCTTCTAATATTTGCAATAAGGTTAACCGCATATCATGATTCAAAGGTTGCAGGCCAAAGTCATCTATTATCAGCAGAGGGGTTTTCGCTATTATATTAATCCAGCGTAGATAAGTTCCATCTAACCTGGCTGCTGCCAACGCTTCAATAAACCTATTCATAGAATAATAGAGCGTCCGGTGTCCCAGTAAACAGGCATTTCTTCCCATAGCACAGGCCAGGTAACTTTTTCCTCATCCGGTAGCCCCTGTAATTAATAGATTTTCTGACTTTTCAATAAAGGTTCCATCCGATAACATAGCAAGAACTTCCTTAGTGATCCCTCTTCCGGGTGTACAGTTGATTTGTTCGGGTGTTGCATTATAGCGAAGTTTTGAAAGCCGGAGATAGAGCTGTGTTCGTTGATGGATCCGGTAACCGGATTCTGCTTCTGCAAGCGTGGCTATTAAGGCATGCGGTTCTGGATGTTGGTGTACAGGTTGGTTCAGGATTGCTTCATAGCGTTTAGCCATGCCCGATAGTTTAAGTTCCTGTAATTGTTCAAGTGTGCTTTGCTGGTTCATGTTTTTTGTTTTTATAATTGATAAATAAGTGTCATTATTGGTAACTATCCTTGCCCCGGAGATTTAGGTGATCAGGAAGCTTGAACAGATCAGGTTGATAACCATCTTTGAGTTGATCGAGATTGTTGGTCAATATGTTTTGGATCGTTCTATAGTTAAATACAGTACCGCTCAATGCCCTGCAGCAAGCGGCCTGCAACCGGACGGAACCATATTGCTTATGAAGTCGCAAAATTCCCCTGCAGGCATTATATGTTTGTTCGGTATACGCTCTGCCTTTTAAGACCTGATCCATGTATTGTTCTACAAAAGGCCCAATGCGCATCGCCTGGTCCAAAAAATAAGCAGGTGTCCAGCCCTGTTGCTCAAAGTAGCGTTGGTGTCCCTGCGGCATATGATCTGCGACGGTAGTAAAGTCGTGTTTCTTATAACTGCGTCTATGCAGGGCAATACGCTTGTGCCCAGAATATATTTCTACATTATCGGTATCATAAACAGCACTGACCTGTTTGCCAATGAACTGGTAGGGTACACTATAATGATGATAGTCTTCTCCCAGTGTGATATGATAATTTTTCTGCACCTTGGCCAATACGCGGTGTCTTATTACAAATTCTTCTGCCGGTAGTGACTGCAATAATGATTTTTCTTCCAGGTTAAATTGCTGAAGCCGGCTATAGTCTTTTAGCTGGAATAGTTTTTCATTATGCAAGGCAAGCTGTTTATTAATGGCCTCGTTTAATTGACCGATATAGTAAAACATTTCATCACGCAATGGCGCATAGATACGCTGATAAGCAATCTTTACTTCATTTTCTACTGCGCCTTTATCTTTGGGTTTAGCTATCCTGGTGGCTAGCAGGGTTATATTGTAATGCAGAGCCCATTGCTGCAAAGCCTGACTAAAAACCGGTTCATACCGGCAGGATTTTGTTACTACCTGCTTCATATTATCGGTTTTTAAACTCAAAGGAACGCCACCAAAATAGGCCATGCAGGCATTAAGAGCCTTGATCACCTGCGGGATGCTGGCATCAGGAAGGGCCATGGCAAAAGTGTATTTGCTGAAGGGTAATACAGCAATCAGTACCGGACAATAAATTATTTCACCGGTGGAACGGTCAACATAACTCATCTTATCACCCGCAAAATCAGCCATTACCATAGCCCCGGGTGCGTGAACCAGGCGCATACTGGCATTAGTAATCTTAGAGGCTTGTTTTAATAAAATACAAAACTGTGTATACCGGAAAGGATCAATGGATTCTTTACGATATTCTTCCCAAAGCAATAGCCTGGTAACACCTGTGCGTGTAAGTTCATTTAGAAAATAGGGCATGCGTACGTCAAGCTCCTGCCTGCGGGCATTTTCAGATAAAGGCTTTTCAACTGCCGGGGCGTACACGATGCTAGCTAAATCTTCATCTGGAAGCTGGCGAAGCGCTTCAAGAGAATACGGAGCACTCTTAAGCCGGGCAGCATAAAAAGTCACCGGCTGCCTGGACAAACCGATCTGGACAGAGATGGCACGAAGCGAATATCCTTTTTCAAGGAGGTGAATAAGACTGCGGATTTGTTGCATTGAAATCACTTTATTGGCCATACTTTTTTTACAAAGCAATGCCGTGAAAAAATGCTAACAACAAATCCATTAACAAAGTGGTAAACTTTGCGCCGTAATGTCACTCACTGTTTATCTCCAGCTGGTAAACTTTGGACTGAAATAATTAATCCGCATAACTCCAAGCTGGTAAACTATAGACTGAAATAACTGGTAAACTATGGTCTGAAATAATTGGTAAACTATAATGCGTAATATCCAATACAGCGCCAGGCTATATCACAGCAATAAATATCAATGAGGGGGAATTCGTATCAGTAGGCGGAGTGGTTG
>JBKJMI010000082.1:0-11228 GCA_046596515.1 Chitinophagaceae bacterium
AAGTGGTACCGCGGCACTTACTACTGCCCTGGCAGCCTTTGGTATTGGATATGGAGATGAAGTGATCTGTCCGAGTTTTACATTCGTGGCCTCTTTCGAGGCCATACTTAGTGTAGGTGCGATTCCTGTTTTTGTGGATGTAGATGATACATTGACGCTGGATCCGCAAGCCGTGAGAAAAGCGATCACGCCAAAAACAAAAGCCATCATGCCCGTGCATATGTGCGGTAGTATGGCCGACCTCGATGCCCTGATGAGTATTTGTAAAGAACATACACTGATCCTGCTCGAAGATGCCTGCCAGAGCATTGGTGGCTCTTATAAAGGAAAACCATTGGGTAGTATTGGAGATGCAGGTACTTTCAGTTTTGATTTTGTAAAAACAATGACCTGCGCAGAGGGTGGTGTTGTAATGAGTAATCGTGAAGACGTATTGATCAACTCCGATGGATATAGTGACCATGGTCATGACCATAAAGGAGCTGACCGCGGTGCGGATCTTCATCCATTTGTAGGATATAATTTCAGGATCTCCGAATTACATTCTGCTGTAGGACTGGCGCAGATCAAAAGGCTTCCTGAATTTCTTGCCCTGCAGAAAAAAAATCATTGCCTGCTGAAAAATATTTTAGAACAAATTCCAGGAATTAGTTTTCGTCGTATCCCTGATCCAGCCGGAGATAGCTACTCTTTTGTATCATGGTTCCTTCCCACTGAAGAGATCACTCGCGCCGTGGTAGCAGAATTAAGATCGCAGGGAATTCTTGCCGGCAATTTCTATTGGTTCGATAATAACTGGCATTATATCCGCAAATGGGATCACCTGAAAAATGGTGTTACACTAAATGGATTACATCCCGAACATAAAGCAGCTGTCATGCATCATGCGAATAAAGATTTCTCCGCATCCGATGCCGTGATGAGCAAATGCATTTCTACTGCTATCAGTTTATTGTGGACAGAAGAGCAGATAAAAGAAAAAGGAAGAAAGATCGTAGCTATTGCAAAAAAAATCATGCAGGGAGTTAGCGAGCAGGCATGATCGCATTCGGTTTTCTCTCCATCGAGTTTAGATAATCTATTGAACCAATTCTTATTTTTAAAGGAATACTGATCGCTTTTTCAAGCTTCAATTCCTGCTTGCAAAAAAATCCGAGATGAGCAGTATAATAAGTTGGAGCGATCATCGCCCGCTGTAAATTGTAAACGGGCAAAGAGTCTACACTTTGATGAATAGTTTCCCCGGTTTTAACATTTCCTGTGTATTGCGCGGAAACGCGAAAAGAAAAAAATAACAGAACAACAATTATTTTTAATGTTCGTTGCATCATCCTTTGTGGAATTGTTACTAAATTTACGGCATTATTCTTGTGCAAATGCAGAATTTTTTCAAAATCAAGGTTTTGAGGAAATTATAAACCCGAATTAACATGGCCCTTAGCCAAAGCTTACAACAGAAACTCTTACAAAAACTGTCGCCACAGCAGATTCAGCTTATGAAGCTGTTGCAGGTGCCTACAGCCAATCTCGAAACCCGTATTAAAGAAGAGCTCGAGGAAAATCCCGCATTGGAACTGGATGAAGACAAACATGATGATGGAACCGATGAATTGAAAGATGAATTCAATGAAACCGGTGAAGAAGAATTTGAAGAGAAAGATGGCAGCGAGGAAGAATACGACAATATTGATATCTCTGAATACGTGAAAGAAGGTGATGATGAAATTGCAGAATACAGAACACGTGATGATAATTACCCGGAAGAAGATGATGGAAGACAATTGCCATTTAAATCGGAAATAAGTTTTTATGAGCAGTTGACAAATCAACTGGGTCTTCTTAAGCTTGAGCCACACGAACAATCAATTGCTGAACAGATCGTAGGAAGTATAGATGAAGATGGTTATCTCCGCAGGGAAACCGCTGCTATTGTAGATGACCTGGCTTTTCGCCAGAACATCAACTGTAATGAGCCCGAAGTTGAAACCATCATTAAAAGAATACAACAATTCGATCCTCCGGGTGTAGCCGCGCGCGATCTGCGCGAATGCTTGTTGCTTCAACTCTTCCGTCAGAAAGATGAACCCGGTTCAGAAGGTAAACCCCTTGACCTGGCTATCCGCGCACTAACAAAATATTTCGATGAATTCACCAAGAAGCACTATGAGAAAATTCAGCGGGGCCTGGACATCAGTGATGACCAGTTAAAGGAAATGATGCAACTTATTATTCGTCTTAATCCAAAACCTGGCGGACACCTGGGTGGTTTGAGCAAAGCGGAAACCTATGTGGTACCCGACTTTTTCATTATGAATAATGCAGGCAAATTGGAACTTACACTTAACAGTCGCAATGCCCCAGAACTGCGTATCAGTGAAGGTTATCGCGACATGCTGAAAGAATATGACCGCGGAAGCAAGAAGGACAAAAGGCAGAAAGAAGCCGTGCTTTTCATAAAACAAAAAATAGATTCCGCTAAATGGTTCATCGACGCGATCAAGCAAAGACAGCATACGCTACTGAGCACTATGAATGCTATTATGGAACATCAGTATGAATTTTTTCTTACAGGTGATGAAACAGAATTAAGACCGATGATCCTGAAGGATATTGCTGAAAAGACAAATCTTGATATATCTACCGTGAGCCGGGTGGCAAACAGCAAATTTGTTCAAACAGAATTCGGTACTTACCGTCTCAAATTTTTCTTCAGTGAATCATTAACTACAGACAGTGGAGAAGAAGTGTCTACCCGCGAGGTGAAAAAGATCCTGAGAAACCTGATCGAAGCGGAGGACAAAAAACATCCGCTAAGTGATGAAAGACTTACCGAACTGCTTCAGGAAAAAGGATATAATATCGCCCGCAGAACCGTGGCCAAATACCGGGAACAACTGAATATACCTGTGGCCCGCCTGAGAAAAGAACTTTGATACTCAAATTGCATAAAACTATTTTACTGGCCATTTTTTCAGTGGCCCTTTCCTATGGATCATTTGCCCAGTATATTCCTTTGGATGAAGTAACTCCACCCAAACAGTTCCCTTATATCAGCATGGTCTATGACCGGGTATTTAATATCAGTGCGCTTGATTCCTTTTATTTAAAACTTCAGAAGCTAAAAAATAAAAACAAGGGCCTTGTTTCAATTGTACATATTGGCGACTCACATGTGCAGGCTCAGTTTTATCCTGGGGTTGTGAAAAATGGATTGCAGCAATTTTTTGGAAAGGGAGGAAAAGATACTGCCGGACTTATCTACACTATTATCGGACAAAATGGAGCCCGCTTTGAAACATTCAATAAGTCAGCCTCTTTCTGGCAGCGACTACCTTCTTTAAAAGCAGATCTCTATATTATTTCTCTTGGAACTAATGATGCGCAGGGTCGGTCATTTAATGAAAAAGAATTTCTTCGTAATCTGCAGTTCATGGTCGACAGTTTGAAAAAGATCTCTCCGAAGGCTGCGGTATTGTTTACTACGGTGGCCGATTCATTTCTAAACCGTTATCCTAACCGATTGATGTGGACCATGAATATTTCAATGTATACCTGGTGCGCTAGAAATAATATTCCTGTCTGGGATCTTTACAGAACCACCAATGGATATGGTTCAGCATATAACTGGATCAAATCAGGATTGATGAATGCGGATGGCATTCATTATACTGCAAGGGCCTACCAGGTGCAGGGTCAGCTATTGCTCAATGCTATTGCCCGGGGTTATAACGATTTCGTTTCCTCCTATACCCCCAATCCCTAAATGGGAGTCACTCCCTGCTTTCTACTCCCCACTCACCACTTTCTACTCCCCACTTACTTGTACTTGCTCTTCATATGCTTTACCGAACCCAACACCAGTTTCTTCAGAATGCCTGCATCCACATCTTCCATCTTCTTTACATACACACAGGCTTTAGCAGACTTATGCTTTCCTAATTTTTTCAGTAACTCTTCCTTGCCATCAAAATTTGCTATATAAAGTGCAAACTCAGATTTTCTTGGGGAGAACCCCACCAATGGAGCATCCCCTTCATGACCGCTCTCATATACATAATGGTAGGATCCAAAACCGATAATGGCCGGGCCCCACATCTTTGCTGTAAGCCCCGTGGTTTTTTCCATCAGGTCAATGATCGATTTACAATCTGCCTGCCGCGCCGGATCTATTTTTTTTACAAAGGAAGGCACGCTATTACCGGTTTCTGTGGTTTTAGCCTTATAGATTGCCATAAAGAATAATTTTTTTGGTTTAATTATTTATCGTCACCATATATCAGTTTTCCCTTCAGTGTAAATTTCTTGCCCATCAGTTTGCTCATTTTATCTGAAAGGATCTCGCAGTCAAGTAAATTATCACCTGTAGTATGCCGGCCTGTATACACATTGATCAGTACATCAATATCTTTATTAGCAAGAAAGTCAAATTGTTTGCGCGGAAATTTCACCGATTCGAACCGAACTGTTTCTCCATATTTAATTTCCCTTCTGGCATTGGCAATATAATACTCGCCATCCTCAGCTACCTTCACACCTATTGTATCTTTTGGCTCGCCGCTGTAAAAAGCATCCATAACGATAGTCTCTCCACTTCCAACGATCCTTTGTTTTGCTTTTGGGCTAAGAATTACATCCACTTCAAAAGAAGGAATAATTAAGGAATCTCCATCCACTGTATATAATCCAAGCTGAGGCGCCTTCTGAACAGGTGCAACCATTGTATCTGTAGTCACCACCTTCGATGGTTTAGTTTGATCATTGCAGGAGAATAAAAAGACCCCCATTAGCAATAGAAGGCATTGGTTTTTATGCATGATGTTTCTGATTAGTAGATTCTCTCTAAGTTAATAATAAACTATTAAAAAAATAACCCGTGTTAGAACTGTAAATAGATAGGCATCACAGGCTCAGCCGATTTAAAAAAACCATAGATCAATACAAAAATAAAAAACACCGCGATGTAAACAGGCATTGGCACGCGATTCAATCGAATCACCAGTTTATCGGCGAGGGTATCCGGAAAACTATGTATCACTGCTGCAAGGGCGATCATTATCAGCACTGTACTATAATTGGCAAAGAAAGCACCCCAAACTGAAAAGCTAAGATCATGCGTGATCTGCCAGATCATATTGATTGCATCATCCATGCTGGCGGCTTTAAAGAATATCCAGCAGAAACAAACAAGATGAAAGGTCAGAAAGATCATAATGCCATTATAAATTCGGCTATTATTAAATCGGGCAAGGGTTTTCCCGGTCAGGATCAACCAGATCTTATGAATAGCCAGCGCAATGCCATGCATCGCACCCCAGATAATAAAATTCCAGCTTGCTCCATGCCATAAACCTCCTAGCAACATGGTAGTAAGTAAATTAAAATTCGTACTGATACCCGCCTTATCTTTTTTTATGATGGCAGGTAATAAAAAGATCAGTAGGATAGTAAAGGTAATTCCGATTGAAAGGATCAGTGAAAAATGAAACAGCTCATAGCTGCTGAAAAATATAGCCGCAAAAAATATCAGGGCAAATAACCAGGTAGCGAAGGAGCTTTTACGATTACCACCCAATGGAATATAGAGATAGTCTCTTAACCAGGAGGAAAGCGAAATATGCCAGCGCCGCCAGAATTCAGTGATGCTTTTACTTTGATACGGTGATAGAAAATTCGCAGGTATTGAAAACCCAAGCCAACGCGCAATACCGATCGCCACGTCGCTGTATCCACTGAAATCACAATAAATCACGGCAGCATAACCATATACAGCGAAAAGATTCTCCAACCCGGTATACCGGGCAGGATCGTCAAAAATATAATTCACAAAATTCAGCGTGATATAATCGGAGATGATCAGCTTTTTAAAAAGTCCACTGATAATAAGATAAAACCCCTTCGCGAAATCTGCCTCACTGATCACAAAAGGCTTGTTGATCTGCGGTACGAAATCATGCGCCCTTACAATGGGGCCCATGACCAGCTTTGGAAAAAATGATAAAAATAACAGGTAATCACTGAATTTTTTGGCTGGTTCAAATTGTCCCCGGTATACATCGATCGTATAACTGAGGTTCTCAAATGTATAGAAGGAAATACCTACCGGTAACAATATATTAAGCGGATGATAGCCGGCGCTGAAAAGATCATTGACCGAATTGATAAAAAAATTCGTGTACTTAAAATAAAAAAGAAGACCCAGGTTGAAGAAAATACTGAGCAGCAGCAATAGTTTTTTCTTTTTCTTGTTCTGCTGTCGCCATATCGCATTCGAGAGAATAAAATCAACGATGGCCGATAGAATGACAAAAACAACAAAAAACCCGGAAGCTTTATAAAAAAAGTACAATGAAAAAAAACAGAAAATATATCTCCGAATTTTAAAATTGTTTCGAAAGTTGTAATACAGTGCGATAAAAATGGCGAAAAAGAAAACGAAGAAGCCATTGTTAAATAACAGGGGGTTCTTAGGATCATATAAGAACTGGTGGAAGAAAGCCGAAAGATCGAAAGATGGCATATAGTTTTATTTCCTGGCTCGGATATTTTTGTTGTATTCTGTCATCATTGCTTCATAAAGATACCTTGCCAGTATCTCTGCTCCCCGATGATTGGGGTGCACATAATCTTTGTTTGCCAATGGCGGATCCTGCCGGGCCCAGTCCACGATCGAATTGGTTCCTCCCATTGACGCAAACTGATTATAAAAATAACTGCCGGTTTCCCAGGCAATAGAAGCCTGCACTTTGACCAGGGAATCGATACCTACAGCTGATTTTATCTCTCCTCCATAATGAAATGCCCGATCAGCTGTACTCACAAGCAAAAAATCGGATGAAGGAAATGCGGCCTTTATTTTTTTCACTACCGGCAACAAGGCTCTTTCATACCAGCTGAAATTCCGATCGTTTGGCCGGAATAAAAGATTCACGCCATATTGAAACACGATCAGATCATATTCATTCTCTTTTGCAATAGCTTCTAAAAAATCAGGAGATATTTTAGCGTATTCTATACCCGTGATGCCCCGAAAAGAAAAATTATCTACGATGACTCCCGTTGACGATTCAAAACTGATCCCATATAAAGGCAGCCTTTCATCGGCCACAGACATCTTTAAATAATAACCGCGATCTGCAAACAAGATTTTTCGTTTTATAGTGGCAGTGTTTTCAAGCATGACCGGCGCTCCATTGGCGATTATCTGAATATTCGCGCCCGCAGTTCCATAAATCAGACTTTTTTCAATGATCAGCGAACTATCTACAATACTATTATCTCTCATTTCCACCCAATCACCCGCGCTATGAAAAATATGGCCCGACAGATACAAGCGGCTATTATTACTGTTCTTAAAATTATCATCCTTCCAGCCGCCGCTATAATTATGAGCTACCGTTTGCCTGAATTTAGAAACCTGTGATGTGATTGAAACAAATCCTACCCCGCTTCCACCAAATGCTTTTTGAAATAATTGTCTTAGGGTCTGTGTCAGCAGATCTCCTTCAATCATGCTATCTCCAAAATAAGCGATGCGGATTTTTTTCCTTCTCCCGGTTTTCAATTCATCAAGCTTCTGGCAGAACGTTGTCAGAGATCCCTGCTCGGTGTTGGAAGAAAAGCCGGTAATAAATCGCGACTTTTTATATAGACTGAAATCTTTATCGGGTAGTGCTTCGATCACTACTGCTGCAGTATCCGGCGACTTGATAAGGGCAAGACTATCATTCTTTGAGAATACAAGATCAGAAACCAGGTTCACTCGTTGGAATGGCTTCCATTCTATTTTTAGCAATGGAGCAGCCACCGATAACAGCAGATAGATACATACGCTGCCAGTAACAAAATGCAGAACCCGCCGATTGCTGTTCATGTTTTCTAAGGGGTGGTGGATAATTTATTGATTCGTATCGTATCGTTGATCCGCTTTTGCCAAACATCCGGAACTTCTGAATATCCATTTTTGCTGATATGAAGGGTCCAAAGCTTATAATGCTTATTACCTTTGAGATGCTTGTAATATTTCTTTTTAGCGATCACTTTACAAAAATGAACAAAGGAAGCCTGGGCATCGGGGTATTGTTTATATCTCGATTTTTTCAATTTTTTAGCCTTCAGCTCATTTTTACCAACGATGCCAAAATAATTATTGAGTAGTTTACAATTCTTACTGGTACCTGAAGAAGATTCAATGATGGCAACGCCGAGGATAATGGCACTGGGAATACCGTACTCTTCAGACAGGGAGTCGGCCAGAGGCCTGAACTTCTGTACAAATGACTTTGATTGCGCAAAACCTGCGATCGGTAAGGAAAGAATCAGGGCTAGCAGGATATGCAGGAATCGCTTTTTATTAAGTTTTCCGGGCATATTTATGAGGTAAATATACAAAACGCAAACATGAAGAATGCTTTACTTTGCGGTAAATCATCTAACTGAATGAATACCCGAATGATAGTGGATAGTGAGCAGGGCCTGCAGGAAGGGCAGGAACATGAGCCGCCTGTATTGCCGGGTTTTATAAAAACCCTTGCTCATATAATTTCCTATATATTTCATCCGGTCTTTGTTCCTGTTTATATCACTGGCTGGCTGGTTTTTATTCACCCATATTATTTCGCGGGCTTCTCATCATTCGATCGTTCAAGAACGCTTATTATGGCATTGATGATGTACAGCTTTTTTCCTCTGGTCACCGTTGGATTATTGAAAGCCCTGAAATTTATTGATTCGGTTTATCTCACTACAACAAAAGAAAGGATCATTCCCCTGGCTGCCTGCGGTATATGGTATTTCTGGATATGGAATGTTTGGAGAAATCTTCCTGATTATCCGGAAGCGGCCATTACACTTTCAAGAGGTATAATGCTTTCCGTCTTTATGGCCTGGCTGGGAAATATTGTAATGAAAGTAAGTCTACATGCTATTTCCATGGGAGCAATGCTGGGTTATTTTATCTGGCTGGGAATGCAAAGCAATTTTCCAATGGGACTTTATATTGCTATGGGATTACTGGCTACCGGCCTTGTACTGACAAGCCGTTACATAGTATCTGATCATACAAACCGTGAAATATACGGAGGATTAGTACTCGGCTTATTATCCATGTGGGTGGCTCAGATCTTTAGTTAATGGATCTATTTGTATGATCGCACTTGCAAATTCAGGAATGGAGATTCTTCAAACAATGAAAAATATTTCCCCGTACATGTTACATATCTGTAGAAATCAGGAAGCCTAAAAAATTCGATTCAGCATTTCCATTGAGATCGGTTTTTCCCAAACAACAATATTAGAATGGTCGGCCACTGGGGAATAATTTCTATGGGCGCTTACCAGATAGGTGTAGAGTTGGGGAAATTTTTCTACAATCTGATCAAGGTTATCCCAGCCATTTCCGTCGGGGAGATTGTTATCGAGGAAAAGAATATCCGGACGGGTTTCCTGCAGTAATTCTAACCCCCTGGAAAGAGAATAAGCAAGATGAACATTATATCCTTTTCGGGTAAAATAATTCTTCATTATCAGGCAAAAATCCTGTTCATCATCAATTATCAGCACTGTTTTACTCATGAGGAGGGGAAATTAAATATATAAATGAAATATATAATTTTTTTTAACCCACATATTCAACTCTTTAATTTAGAACCTGAAAAAGATCTTGAAAAGGTTAATAATTCATGAGTGAAATCAGATTTTAATTAAACGTTGATTTTCAGGACCTGTTTTTGTTTTCAAGAGCCTGATCTTTTCGATTAATCATAGATACATATAACCAAAATTGTGCAACAGAACCTCGATCCAACCATTTCAGCATTTCTTTTAAACAAAGAACAAATGGCAACAGCCTCTACTAAAGTGTCTGAAATGAATGCTGTAAATAAACCTATCCGGATTGCCATCCTTGATGATGATGAAGAAGATTTTCTGATCATTGAAGAATATATCCGCGCTATACCTGGAAGAGAATTTCAAGTCGACTGGTATGGCAATTATGAAGATGCCATTACCCAGGTACGCGGACGACATTACGATCTGTATTTTGTTGATTATTTTCTTGGTCATAAAACAGGGTTGGAACTACTTCAGGAAGCAGCCTCACTTGATTTCGATAAACCTATTGTTTTGCTTACTGGCCTTGGTAGTCGTGCCATTGATATAAGTGCCATGGAGAATGGAGCTACCGATTACCTGGCCAAAGATGAGATCAATTCAGAGAAGCTGGAAAGATGTATCCGTTATTCTCTTGACCGGGCCCATATTCTGGAAAAATTAAAAACCAGGGAGGCCATGTATCGTAATCTTTTTGAAAGATCCAGGGATGGAGTTTTTATATCGGATATGGATCTTAATATTCGGGAAGCTAATCCCTCTGTCCGTATCATGCTGAAAGTAGCCGGTATGGATTGGGAGAATACAAATATATATTCCTTTATCGGGGAAGAGGCTGAGAAGAAAAGGATCATGGAACTGATTAAAAACGGTCAGCACATAGATGACGTGGAAATTAAACTGAACAAGGGAGACGAAGATCAGCGTAATTGTCTTTTGTCATTAAGCATTCAGCGGGATAATCCCGGTGGTTCAACCGTGCACGGCATCATTCGAGATATAACCAGTTCCAAAAAGGCACAGTATACTGGTTTACAATCGGAGAAAATTGAAGCCAATGAGCGCCTGGTGCGCATGCTTACCCATGAGATCAGAAATCCGTTGAATAATATTATTCTTTCGGCAGATCAGTTGCTGAGTAATCTTCCCGAAGAAGATAAAACTGATTTTATTTCTATCATACAGCGAAATGCCATTCGCATCAATAATATAATTACTGAATTGCTGAATCATTCCAGTCCGGCCGATATGGTTTTCAGTAAAGAGGATTTAGGGGAACTGGTAAAGAAGGCTCTGAAATCAAATGAAGAAGAGAATAAGAAAAAAAATATAGTGACTGAATTAACTCTACCCCAAGGACCGCTATCCATTGTAGCCGATGCGCAGAAACTGGTGATCGCTCTTTCCAATATTCTGAAAAATGCGGCAGAGGCTATGGAGGAAAAAGGGAAATTGCGTGTAGTGGTTCATAGCACCGAAGATTATTATACTTTAAGCATACGAGATAATGGAAATGGCATCCCCGCAGAATTTGTTCCCCGCGTTTTTGATCCCTTCTTCACATTGAAAAAAAATGGCGTAGGTCTTGGACTTACTGCTGCCTATTCCATTCTCAAATC
>JBKJMI010000153.1:0-25487 GCA_046596515.1 Chitinophagaceae bacterium
CGTAGCTATTGTATTTATTGGTGTTATTCGTGTAATTAGTGTTATTCGTGGCCCTGTATTTAATTCTATATGTATACCGATCCAGAAAATAAAATCTTCCAATTAGCCGTCGCCCTCATAAACCAAAGCGGCCGAAATATATTCCTAACAGGAAAAGCCGGCACAGGCAAAACAACTTTCCTGAAACATATTCGCCAGAACTGCCCTAAACAAATGGCCATACTCGCACCCACAGGTGTAGCCGCCATAAATGCCGGCGGAGTAACCATTCATTCTTTTCTTCAATTACCTTTTGCTGCCTGCCTTCCCGTAGTGGCGCCAACTGAACAAAGCGAAGCTGTTGATCGACATACTCTTTTAAGCAGATTGCGGTTCAGCGCAGATAAACGAAAAATGTTACAGCAACTTGAACTGCTGATCATCGATGAAATAAGCATGGTGCGCGCAGATATTCTCGATGCCATAGATGCTGTACTTCGTCATGCCCGACATAAACAGCATGAAAGATTTGGTGGTGTGCAAATGCTTTTTATTGGAGATATGTTTCAATTGCCACCTGTTACCCGCGATCAGGATTGGAATATTCTCTCCAAATATTACGACAGCCCTTTTTTCTTCGACTCACATGTAATACTCGAAGAGGCTCCACTGTATATCGAATTTGATAAAGTATACCGCCAAACAGATCCCATCTTTATTGATGTCCTGAACCAGGTTAGAAATAATCAACTCAATGAAAATGGAATGGCCGTGCTTGAAAGCCGCTTTGATCCAGACTTCCATTCCAATGAACAGGATGAATATATTCTGCTTACCACCCATAATGAGATTGCAAGAAATATTAATCACAAGGAGCTGGTTCGGCTGAAAGGAAATATTTCATCCTATGCCGCTATCGTAGAAGGAGATTTTCCTGAGTCTGCCTATCCTGCCGATAAGGACCTGGAACTAAAGATCGGAGCGCAGATCATGTTCATTCGGAACGATCTGGCAGAAAAAGGAAAGCGATTCTTCAATGGGAGAATTGGTATTGTAAAAAAACTGGAGAAAGATAAGATCACCGTTTATTGCAAGGATGAAGAAAAAGATATTGAAGTGACCACAGAAGAATGGAATAATATCCGATATACCCTGAATAAAAACTCCCAGACCATGGAAGAGAATTTGCTGGGCTCATTCAAACAATTTCCAATTCGTCTGGCCTGGGCCATTACAATTCATAAAAGCCAGGGATTAACTTTTGATAAGGCCATCATCGATGCAGGCGAGGCCTTTGCCCCCGGACAGGTATATGTTGCTTTGAGCCGCTGTACCAATCTTCAGGGAATGATCCTTCGAAGTCGTCTGAAGAAAAACAGTTTTTTCAGCGATCCGCGTATCATTCAATTCTCCCGAACCATTGCTTCACCAGATGCGCTTCAGGAAGAATTGAGAATTTCCAGAAGACAATATCAGTTAAAATTGCTGACCGGATATTTTGACCTGACCAATACGCTTGCCCTGCTAAATGAGATCCGGCAACAAGCTTTTACTCATTCAAGATCATTTCGCGAAGGGTTATTGCAATGGTTGGAGGACTTGCATCAAAAAATCTCCTTGTTACAGGAAACCAGCGTAAAATTTCATGCCTGGATAAAACAGGAGTTCAATAAAGAAGATCCTCCTGAAAAAAATCAAGTACTGGCTGAACGCATTATTAAAGGAGCCGGTCATTTTATTCCCGAGATTGCTAACTGGATAAAAACACTGCATCAATCTCCTGCTAGCACCGACAATCGTGAACTGGCAAAGGAATTCAATGAGATATTAAAAAAATTATTCGTTGAACTGGAAGAAAAAAAATTCATCCTGCAGGGACTGGATGGTAAATTCGATACCGAACAATGGCTACTAAAAAGAAAAGAATGGGCAATGCCTGCTTTTTACGTCAATGCCTATGCAGGTACCAGTCAGAAAAAAGCCGATTCTCCACATCCCGAATTACATAAACGGCTTAGAAAATGCAGGGAAAATATCTGCGACTCAAGGGGACTGGCTATTTACCTGGTGGCCGGTACTACCACCGTTGATGAAATGGCCCGATACCTTCCTCAGGATCTGGAAGAACTAAAAATGATCAGTGGCTTTGGCGAGACCAAGGCCAAATCTTACGGAAAATTATTTCTTGATGTGATACATGATTATTGCGGGGAGCAGGGATTGGGATCATTGATCCATGAAAAACCCGAAGGAAAAACAAAAAAGAAAAAAAGCACTGCCTCCAAAGCAGGAAAATAAACGAATGAACAAGCGGCAGACTTCCCTTTCTTAACCGCTTTTCTTCACGGGGTAACTGGTATTCTGCAAACCAGGTGGACCTATTCACATTGATGGTAATTCCCGATACCTGGCCGTATGGATAGTTAAGAGACTGTATAATTGATGAATGATGGCTCAAGGTCAATTGTTTTTCACTTGTTAATTATTAACATTAAATGCCCTTAAACTTGTTTAAATAAAGTTTATCTATAACTTTCCTATTAATACTTACTAACCCATTATTTTTTATGACTAAGTCTACTGATTATCGTCTTATCAGTCAGCATGATTTTGCTGAAGTGAGACGCCGAATTTCCAATGGACAGAATGCTTTGTTTATTACGCGATCCTTTGCTGAAGGAGAATTGATCAATGGTTTTTCCGCTGGCACGATCGCTGCAGAACCCACTTATTTAACTGTTCAGGTGGGAATAGGTAAACATATCACGCTGGATCCTGAATTCCTGCAATACATTAACCATAGTTGTGAACCGAATGTATTCTTTGATACCAGTAGTTTACAACTGCTGGCGCTTCGTGACATTAAAGAAGGTGAAGAACTCAGTTTCTTCTATCCTTCCACCGAATGGAAAATGACCCAATCTTTTAAATGCTATTGCGGACACGCCGCCTGCCTTGGTCAGATCAAAGGAGCCTCTTATCTTAATGAGGAAGCAAGAAAAAAGTATCGGTTCACTGATTTTATCCAGCGTATGCTGAATAAGAAAAAGCAGGAAAACAAAAAAGTAGCTTAATGAAAAGCAAGGGCGATCTTAAAAACTACCTTATCTGGGTTTTAGCGCCTCATCTTGAATCCGACGACCCTAATATCCAGCACTATTACGATTTTACCCAGAGTATAAAGGAATACACTAAAGTATTCGCTGAACTTGATATTGAATGGAAATGGCAACCGGTGACCATGGAAGATTTTTCCCGGGTTATTGCCTCCATTAAAGATAATAGCGGTTACAAAACTCCTCTTGTTTTGAATCTCTGTGATGGTGATGAAGTAAACGGAACACCCGGCGTTTCAGTAATTAAAGAATTAGAGAAAAGAAAACTGGCCTATACCGGTTCTGATGTACAATTCTATGATACTACCACCTCGAAGATCCCAATGAAGAAAGCCTTCGATAAAGCGGGCATACCTACTGCGGGATGGAGGGTCATCACCGAAAAGAAAGGATCCACCAAAGGAATATGCCAGCGTGTAGGAACTCCGCTTATCATTAAACCAGCGGTTTCAGGAGGAAGTATGGGTGTATCCGTAAAAAACGTGGTACATACAGAAGAAGAACTTAAATCAAGGGTGGATGAAATATACAAGGGATATCGCGGTTGGAATTTATTGGTAGATGGAATATTTGTTGAACAATTCATCACTGGACCTGAATTCACCACATTTATCACCGGTTCGGCTGATGATCCGGAGCATTGTATCGTTTATGAACCCGTTGAAAGAGTTTTTCATGCTTCTTTACCTGAGGCAGAGAAGTTTCTTTCCTTCGACCGTCTATGGGAGATCTATGAAGACGAAACCCCTATGCCCGGAAATGAGAATTTCTATGAATATCAAAAAGTAAAAAACAATTTGATCCCTGCGCTGAAGAAACTCAGCCTGGAGGCCTACCGCTCCTGTGGTGGTAAAGGTTATACCCGAATCGATATACGTCAGGATGCGACTACGGGAAAATTATATATGCTGGAGGTAAATGCGCAGTGCGGACTCAGTGAAGACGAGGATTACACTTCTATTGGTGCTATTTTAAAAGTTTCTAATGTTAGCTTCACCAGCGTGATCGCTGAAATATTACATGACGCATTGAGAAGAAAGGCATCCAGCCATTCAGCAAAAAAAACAGCCAGAAAGCCGAGCAGGAATAGCCCAAGTTTACGATCATGAAAGTTTGCGTTCTTCAGCCTGATTATTCAACCACCGGTGTAGATTATAAAAATTATGATCCTCCCCGAGATCTGCAATCCCTATTGCCAGAAGAGGAAGTGCATACAATTTTTCTCAATAAACTAACGACTTACAAACAGCTGAAAGAATTAAGTAAGGAGGGTTTTGATATTTTCATCAACCTCTGTGAGGGATATCTTGAATGGGAAATTCCCAGTATTGATGTGATCTATTCACTGGAATTACTTGATCTGCCCTTTACTGGTCCCAGCAGCAAACTCTATGATCCGCCCAAAGAATTAATGAAGTACCTGGCATTTTGTGAGAATGTCAAAACACCTGCATACATATTAATAAATGAAATTTCGGACGCAGAAGAGGCGGTAAAAAAACTTGATTTCCCGGTTTTCGTTAAGCCGGCCAAGGCCGGGGATAGTCTGGGTGTAGACCAGCAATCACTGGTACAAAACAAATCAGCCTTAATTGAAAAATGCCAGAATATTATTGGGGAATATGGACCCTTGCTGGTGGAAGAATATATTGAAGGAAGAGAATTTACTGTATTGGTTGCTGCTAATGCAGATGGACATAGTTGTCGTGTTTTTAAACCGGTAGAATATAGATTCCCGGAAGGAAGAGCTTTCAAGACCTATGAATTGAAAACTTCCGAGTTGCACCCAGATTGTAATTTTCCCTGTGAAGATCCTGTATTAGAAAAACAATTAAGATCAACAGCTGAAAAGGTTTTCAATGGATTTAATGGGGTTGGCTATGCCCGTCTGGATTTTCGCGTAAATGATAAAAACGAGATCTACTTTTTGGAGATCAATTTTACCTGCTCCGTTTTTTATAAAGATGGATATGAAGGCTCCGCAGATTTTATTCTGAAATTCGATGGCATTGGCCAATCTGGTTTTCTCAAGCATATGATAGCTGAAGGTATTGCCCGGCATGAGAGAAAAAAGAAAGCCTATAAAATAAAAGGAAACTCAATTGCGGGTTATGGTATTTATGCCTACCGTGATATTCCAAAAGGAGAGATCGTTTTCAAAGGCGAGGGTCGTTCGCAACGAATCATAACCAGGAGATTTGTTGAAAAAAACTGGAATGAGGACGAGAAACTTCACTTCAGGCGCTATGCCTACCCCATCAGTGATGAGGTTTTTATACTATGGGACGAGGATCCTTCAGAATGGGCTCCTCAGAACCACAGTTGCGATCCTAATACAAAATTTGATGGCTTAAATGTATTAGCAATAAAAAACATACATAAAGAGGCTGAGCTTACTTTAGACTACGCTGATTTTCTGGATGAGAACATGGAACCATTTGAATGTCAATGTGGTGCAAGCAGCTGCCGTGGAACAATTTCCGGGAAAAACAAAAATTCGTTAACGGCTCGTGAACTAACTTTGCAGCAGTTAAGACATCGGTCTTAGTTTCTATCTTACACTTACTACCCCCATTAAGAGAGGCTTTTGCCACCGCACAATGCGGTCAACGACTAATTTTTATTTAATTGATGAACCATGTCCCGCTTCGCCATTTTACGTCAGATCATGATGCAGCACCGCTATCGGCTGGTGTTTACCTATATTTTATTTTCTCTGGAAATGCTGGGCAATTTGATGCGCCCCTTTTTTCTGGGTTTGGCAGTCAATGACCTGGTAAAGGGATCTTATAAAGGATTGATCACCTTATCTGCCGTACACCTGGCCTGGCTGATTCTTGGAACGATCCGTCACCGTTTGGATACCCGGACCTATTCTGATATTTATACTTCACTGGTCACAAAATCCCTTGCCCGTCGCTATACTCAGCAGGATGTGTCGAAACTAAGCGCCCACTCTACACTGGCTCGTGAATTTGTTGACTTCCTTGAGTATGATCTGGTCTATGTGATCGAAGCGATTTACAGCATATTTGGTTCACTGATCCTTCTTTTCTTTTATGATAATGCAGTGGTATTAGTTTGCCTCAGCATATTATTACCGGTGATCGCCATGAGTTATTTCTATGGAAAGAAAATGAAAAGTTTGAATCGAAGGAAAAATGATGAACTAGAAAAACAGGTAGATATTATTTCCACCGGTAATAGCCATTTGATTCGTCAGCACTATAATAATCTACGCAACTGGCAGGTTAGCATCAGCGATCAGGAAGCATGGAATTTCGGAGTGATGGAGATCATGGTGTTGGTTGTGATCGGTCTTTCTTTATTGGTAACACAAAAAACAACTGGTGGCGCCATTGAAGCAGGAAGTCTTATCGGTATCTATAGTTATATACAACGTTTTGTATCCGGCCTTGATACTATTCCATATACAGTACAAAGACTTTCATCATTGAATGATATCACAAGAAGAATTGAGTTGCAGTCAAGCGATCTTGACCAGGAGTTGAAAGTGGTCGCTTAACGTCCCATAAATACCATCAAAATTTGCACATCACTTGGATTGATGCCGGAGATACGACTGGCTTGTCCTAAAGTACGGGGTTTGATCTTCGTTAATTTTTCGCGCGCTTCATTTCCCAATGAAACAATCTTTTTATAATCGAAAGTTTCTGGTATCATTAATTCTTCGAGCTGACTCATACGTTGCACCAGTTCTTTTTCTTTTTCAATATACACATCGTATTTAACTTGTATGGCTGCCTGCTCAATAAATTCATCATCGAATGATCTCAATGCATCTGCAAGTTTTGGCAATACACGAATCATATCTTTTAATTCTACATCCGGACGCAACAACATTTTTTGCGCACGCTGTTTTTCATTGATGGTAGCCGTACCTAATTCAGTAAGCCATGTATTCACTTCTTCAGGTTCAACATTCATTTCTTTAAGAATGGTGCGAATTTTTTCAACCGCGTTTCTCTTTTCTAACATTCGGCTCATTCTTTCATCATCTGCCAATCCCAACCTATGACTTAATTCAGTAAGACGCAGATCTGCATTATCCTGTCTTAATAAGGTTCTGAATTCCGCACGGGAAGTAAACATGCGATATGGTTCCTGGGTTCCTTTACTTATCAAGTCATCGATCAGCACACCAATATAGGCATCGCTTCTTTTAAGGATCATCGGCGGCAATCCCTCTGCTGTCTGATGCGCATTGATGCCCGCCATCAGTCCCTGACAGGCAGCTTCCTCATAACCAGTGGTTCCGTTGATCTGACCCGCAAAGAAAAGGTTGCGTATTATTTTTGTTTCCAGATTATAATTCAGCTGAGTTGGAGGAAAGAAATCATATTCGATCGCATATCCCGGTCGGAACATTTTTACTTTTTCAAAACCTGGTATATTACGAAGAGCCTCGTATTGCACGTCTTCGGGTAATGATGTGGAAAAACCATTGACATAGATCTCCACCGTATTCCATCCTTCAGGTTCCACGAAGATCTGGTGACGATCTCTTTCAGCGAATCGGTTGATCTTATCTTCAATACTGGGACAATACCTGGGCCCTACTCCATCTATGCGTCCGGCAAACATCGGACTGCGATCAAACCCGGTACGCAGCATCTCATGAACCTTGGTATTGGTATAGGTGATCCAGCAGGATCGTTGCTGGGCGGGCCTTTCAAGATTTTTATAAGAAAACCCTGTGATCTTTGCATCTCCTGCCTGTTCTTCCATTTTAGTATAATCCAGGCTTCTTCCATCCACTCTTGGAGGCGTTCCGGTCTTGAGGCGATCTGATTCAAATCCCAGTTCTACCAATTGCTCAGTAATACCGGTGGCTGCTTTTTCAGCCATTCTTCCTCCACCAAATTGCTTTTCGCCAATATGTACGATCCCATTCAAAAAAGTTCCGTTGGTCAGGACCACAGCCCTGGCTTTTATTTCATGCCCCAATCCAGTGACCACCCCGTAACATTGTCCGTCTTTAACCAATAACCCTTTTACCATATCCTGGTAAAAATCCAGATTAGGAGTGTTCTCAAGCATTTCTCTCCATTTAATATGAAAGAGCATGCGGTCATTCTGCGCCCGGGGACTCCACATGGCTGGTCCTTTTGAACGGTTCAACATCCTGAACTGAATAGTAGACTGATCGGTAACAATTCCAGAATAACCACCCATGGCATCAATTTCCCTCACAATCTGGCCCTTGGCAATACCTCCCATGGCTGGATTACAGCTCATTTGGGCAATAGTCTGCATGTTCATGGTCACCAAAAGGGTTTTGGAACCCAGATTGGCGGCAGCAGCGGCCGCTTCACAGCCTGCATGGCCCGCACCAACTACAATTATATCATATTCAGGAAACATTGAGCAAATGTAGTTAGTAGTTAGGAGACGGGAGTTAGGAGTAAACCCCGTTTACCCTATTAATATACAGTCATCAAGCTTTTAGTATTCAAAGACTTCTAACTCCTAACTAATTACTCTTAACTCAATGTTTCACGGGGAACGTTTTGTTTCCACGTGGAACTTTTAGGAAAAATAGGCCTTTAAACAGGCCTCCTCCTTGTTTCTCATAAGTTTGGTGTCTTTGGGAGACTTATCCTTGTAGCCACATAAATGCAAGGCACCATGGAAGATGACCCGATGGATTTCACTCTTAAATGACTGCTTTAGGCTGAGCGCGTTATCCTTAACCCGATCTACACTAATATATATTTCTCCCATGGTAGCAGGTCCAGCTGAAAGATCAAAGCTGATAATATCGGTATAAAAATCATGTTTCAGGTAATCCTGGTTTATCGCCAAAAGCCTTTTGTCGCTGACAAATATATAATTGAGGGATTCAAGAGGTCTTCTCTCCCTTCGGAAGATCCCCTCTATAAAAGACTTTAAGTTGTTTCGGTCCCGGAGGGTAAAGCCAGAAACTTCGAAGAAAAAATTAACCCTTGATGATGTAGCCACAATTTCAAAATTCGTAAAGATTATTCATCCTGCAAGGGTAGCTTTGTATAATAATAGATTATGATGGTCATCAGGCTCTCCGCACTCAAACCCGGCCAGGCGGGTATAATAAAAGAATTCAACAGCACAGAGATCTTATTGAAATTGATGGAAATGGGTTGTGTTCCAGGCGAGCAGATTGCGGTAGAACAAATCGCTCCCTTGGGTGATCCGATCTCAGTAAAGGTCGCTGATTACCGCCTTAGCCTGCGGTTGGACGAGGCTGATCAAATTATGGTAGAGATAAATAATTGATATTCAATCATTTATGAAAATAGGGCTTTATTTTGGATCCTTCAACCCGGTACATGTAGCCCATCTTATAATCGCCAACCATGTATTAAACGAAACCGGAATAGAAAAAATCTGGTTCATTGTTTCTCCGCAGAACCCTTTTAAAAACGAATCTACTTTACTCAACGAATATCACCGACTCCATCTGGTACGTCTGGCTACGGAAAATGATAGTCGCATAAAAGCTTCTGAAATAGAATTCGGACTCCCCCGCCCTTCTTACACCATAGATACGCTTGCTTATCTATCTGAGAAGTTTCCTGAAAACGAATTCTCTATTATTATGGGCAGCGATAGTTATCAGAATCTTCCCAAATGGAAAAATGCGGAATTGATAATGACCAATTACGATGTATATGTTTATCAGCGGCCCGGTCATGAAATAAAAGATCTCACCTCTCCCCGACTCCATGTTTTAACAGCTCCCTTATTGGAACTTACTGCCACACATATTCGAAAAACAATTGCTGAAGGAAAATCCATTCGATATATGGTGCCTGAATCTGTGTTTGAAGAAATAATGAAAGGCGGCTATTACAGAAAATAGCCAAGTACCAGGCAGGCAAGTACAACAACCGGAGATGGCAGTTTCGTAAAATTGAGAAGCACAAATGTTCCAAGTATAACGCCCATATTTACAAAACTCAGTGTAGCAAATTCTGTAAATGAAATATCGCGCATGATATAAAAAGTGGAAGCTACCATTATACCAACAACTACCGCATTGATTCCTTCCAGTGATCGATAAACTGCAGCATATTTTTTAAGATTATTCCAGATAGGAAAAAAGAAAAGTACCAGCAAGGCACTGGGCAGAAATATTCCTATCATTCCTATTATACAACCAAGAACCTGCATCTCGACTCCCATATCTTTCAATGCCATTCCTCCTGCGAAGGATGCAATTGAAAAAACAGGACCAGGTACCGCGCGCACGATTCCCATTCCGGTATAAAGATCTTTTTCATTGATCTGAACAGCTCCGGGATTTCTTTTTTTAATGGTTTCCGGATGTATGCTCCATTGCTCATACATCATTGGCATCAATACTTGTCCACCTCCAAATACCAGTGATCCCATTCGGTAACTGTTCTCAAAAAGATTGATCGGTTTTCGGTGGGGCCAGTCGTTTTTACGAGCCGTTTCACTGGTAATTCCAGCGATAATGAAGATGATGCCGAACATCCAGAAATTCCACCACTTGATCTTTCGGGGCTTTTGTTCCACCTGTGGAATACGTTTGCGGCTTAGGTTCGTGACAAGCCCACTGGCAACGATCAATGCAGGAATGGCCCAGGGCTGACCAAATAATAAATAAGTGGTGATGGCTCCGAAGATCATGATCACCCAGGTAATAAAATTCTTTATGGCATAAGGAAATGCAGCAACAGAAGCATAGGCAAGGAACCCGGCCGCCATTGGAGGAATGAATTTAAAAATATCTGTCCCGATTTCTTTTCTATCGATATAAGGAAGAAAAAAAGAAAAGGCCCCCATTAGAATACAAGCTGGAAGGATCCATATCAGCAACGTTACAACAGCCAATGCAACACCGCCTCTTTTGTATCCAATTAATGTAAGTGTTTGAGTAGAGGAGGCGCCTGGTAATAATTGGCAGAACGCATTGTACTCCATGAGTTCCTGTTCGGTGATATAAGGGGTCTGCTTTACAAAGGTTTTTAACATCATCGCGATATGCGCCTGAGGACCCCCAAAAGCAGAAATGCTGTGAAGAAATACAGCTCGCAAAAAATGACTATGGCGCAGCAGCATATTGGTTAAATATAGCCAATTTCATTGAGGCAAATTATGAGGACGGGAATGAACATTTCCCTTTATATTGGACTAAATTTTACAGATGAAAAAGCTGGTAGTCCTTGCTCTGTGTTTTATTCTGGCACAGACCACTTATTCACAACAGGACATTGCTAAAATAAGAGCCGCTATTTCCGCTGCCGCAGATAAAGTTCAGCCAAAAGCAGTAGCCTGGAGAAGAGATATTCACCAGCATCCTGAGCTCGGAAACAGTGAATACAGAACATCAAAGATCATAGCAGCACATCTTCGATCACTTGGAATGGAGGTAAAGGAAGGGGTGGCTAAGACCGGGGTTATAGGAATTTTAAGAGGAGCTAAACCAGGTCCATGTATCGCACTTCGCAGCGATATGGATGCATTGCCAATAGAAGAAAAAACAGGGCTTCCTTTTGCATCAAAAGAAAAAGCAATGTTTAATGGAACCGAAGTTTCTGTGATGCATGCCTGCGGTCATGATGTACATATGGCTATACTGATGAGTACTGCAGAAGTGCTGGCTGGCATGAAAAATGAATTAAGAGGAACAGTAAAATTCATATTTCAACCATCTGAAGAAGGACCGCCGGCAGGAGAGGAAGGAGGCGCTTCCCTGATGGTAAAACAAGGGGTAATGGATGATCCCAAAGTAGAGGCGATCTTCGGATTACACCTGCAACCCGATATTGAAATAGGTAATGTGGCCTATAAATCCGGACCCTTTATGGCTTCGGCAATAATCTTTAAATTAATTGTACTCGGTAAAGGGGCCCATGGCTCAACACCCTGGCTGGGAGTGGATCCTATACAAACGGCTGCTCAGATCATGCTGGGACTTCAAACCATTGTGAGCCGTCAGTCAGAACTTACCAGGACTCCTGTGATCATTACAGTAGGAAAAATTCAGGGTGGTACCCGTAACAATATAATTCCGGATAATTGTGTGATGGATGGCACGGTCAGAACTTTTGATTCGGCTATTCAAAGATCCACGATGGAAAAAATGAGGTTGATGGCGGAAAAGATCGCGGAAGCCAATGGAGCAAAAACTGAGTTCACCTATAATGAGAATGCTGCCATTACCTACAACGATCCTGGGCTGGTACAAAGAACCCTTCCTTCAATGAGATTAGCAATAGGAGAGCGCCATGTTTTTGAAAGGGACTGGACCACCAATGCGGAAGACTTTTCTTATTATGGGCAGAAAGCGCCGGCATTTTATTTTGATCTGGGCGGCATGAGCCCCGGTAATGATCCGCTGAAAATGCCTTCTAAGCATACTGCGTTTTATATGATCGATGAAAACTGCATAAAAACCGGGGTAAAAGTTTTCTGCAATCTCGTGATAGATTATTTTAATAGCGCCAAATGAAAAAATTACTGATCCTTCTTTTATTATTTTCTCCTCTGCTTCATCAGGCGCAGGGAAGAACTGATAAAAAACTTCAGAAAAAAATAGAGGCCCTGATAAAGGATTACCATGGAGAGATAGGCGTCTATATAAAAGAAATAAAAAAGGGTAGGGTGGTACAGATCAATGCGGATACTATATTCCCAACCGCATCCATTGTTAAGGTTCCAATAATGCTGGGACTGATGGATAAGATGAATAAAGGAGAACTGGCCTATGATTCAGTTTTTACTTACAAAGATTCCCTGTTATATGCAGGCTCAGATATTCTGGGATCGTTTAAAGAAAATGCTACGATATCATTAAAGAAACTGATCATGCTGATGCTGACCACCAGTGATAATACAGCCAGTCTCTGGTTACAAAGTATTGCAGGAACCGGAACACGAATAAATGAACTGCTCGCAAGCCTTGGGTTTGAAAACACCCGTGTCAATTCACGCACCCCCGGAAGAGAAGGTTTTCGGGCTATTTACCAATGGGGAATGACCACGCCAATTGAAATGGGAACCCTGCTAGAAAAAGTATACAGACATCAGATCCTTTCCCCCGCTATTTGCGATCGAATGCTGCGCTGTCTCGGAAGAAATTACTGGGATGAAAATGAAGCGATCTCCCAGATCCCTCCAACCATTGAAATATTCAGTAAAAACGGATGTGTAGATGCTTCCCGTTCGGAAGTGATGATCGTTAACGGTCCGCATCATCCTTATATATTCAGCATATTCACAAAAAAGAATACCGATATAAGCTGGGGAAATGATAATGAAAGCTGGACCATAGCAAGAAAGATCTCAAAGCTTCTTTGGGAATATTATGAACCCCGGTACAAATAATTATTTCAGAAACTGATATACAAGAAAGCTTAGCAGATAGGCAAGTCCGGTCATATAGACCAGTTGTATAACAGGCCATTTCCAGGATCTGGTTTCTCTTTTCACTACAGCCAGTGTACTCATGCATTGCATGGCGAAAACATAAAATATCATCAGAGATAAACCGGTAGGCAAGGTAAATACCGGCGTTCCATCTTCTTTTTTTGCAGCCTTCATTTTTTCTTTTAATCTAACCGATCCTTTATCACGTGTACCCACACTATAAAGCGTGGCCATAGTACCAACAAACACTTCTCTTGCCGCAAAGGATGTGATCAGCGCGATGCCGATCTTCCAGTCATAACCAAGGGGTCGAATAGCTGGTTCAAGCGATCGGCCCATAATTCCCGCATAGGATGATTCCAGTTTATCTGTTTGAAAATTAATATCCAGGCTGGCCGTATCGGCACCGGGTCTTGCCTTCAATACCTCATATTTGTCTCTGACTTTTTGAATACTGTTTCCGGGACCAAAAGAACAAAGTCCCCAGAGTACCAGGCTAATGATCATAATAATTCTTCCTGCATCGAATACAAAGATCTTGGCCTTGTTCACCATGGTAGGAATCACATTATTCCAACGGGGAGAACGATAGGAGGGAAGCTCAAGAATGAAAAAACTTTTTTCTTTTATCTTAATAAACCATTTGGCCACATAGGAAACGATCAGGGCCATAACAAGACCCAGTAAATAAAGACCCATCATGACCAGTCCCTGTACGCTGAAAAAACCAAGTAAATAATTATTCGGTATCACCAATCCGATCAGAATAAAATATACCGGCAAGCGGGCAGAACAACTCATCAGTGGGGTAATGAGAATGGTAAGCAGTCTTTCTTTTCTGTTCTCAATGTTTCTTGCGCTCATGATGGCAGGAACAGCACAGGCAAAGCCGCTGATCATTGGCATCACACTTTTTCCATTTAGTCCCACACTGCGCATCAAACGGTCAGATAAAAAACTGATCCGGGCCATATAGCCGGAATCTTCCAGCAGGGTGATCAATCCAAATAGTATCATGATCTGCGGAACAAAGACAAGTATTCCTGAAAGTCCTGCGATAACGCCATTTATCAGCAGATCGGTCCAGCGATTATCTGGAAGGTTTTGAGATAGAAATCCGCTGATATTCGCAAAGGCCCATTCAATTCCATCCATTGGATATTGGGCTATCCAGAATACACTTTGAAACAAAAGAAAGAGTACTGAAAACAAGATCAGGTAACCCCATTTTCTATGAAGCAATACATTGTCCAGTTTTTCAGTAAATAATTTTTTCTGCAAAGGATCAGGCTCTGAAACCACCTGTTGCATAATCTGCTTGATCCTGGAATAGCGTTGAAGGATCTCCTCGGCCTGCGTTTTAGTGGGATTGAATTTATTTTTGATCTCAATATTCTCGATGGATTCCTGCATTTCATCTGACAACTGAAAATTTTCATGGTTGATCAGATAGTGAATGGCTCTGTAATCACTAAAGGCAGGAAAATGTTTTTTTACTTCCTCCACAGATGCTTCGGCCAAACTCTTATTATCAATGAAATCGCGGATAGGTGGCTGGTATAATTGCTGAGCCGTCAACTCCACCGCTTTTTTCAACTGTGGTATTCCTTTATTCTTTCTGGGATCCACTGCCACTACCGGAACACCCAGTTCACGAGCCAGTCTTTCTAAATCGATACGAACCCCTTTTTTCTTGGCCATATCCATCATGGTCAGCGCAATAACTACAGGTACTTTAAGATCGATCAGCTGGGAGCAGAACAGCAGGTTTCTTTTCAGGTTACTTGCATCGGCCACCGCGATCACCAGGTCAGGAAGAATGGTCTCATCCTGGTTTAAAAGCACTTTATAGCTTACCCATTCATCCAGCCGACGGGGGTAAAGACTATAGGATCCAGGCAGGTCAAGGATCTCCGCAGAAAGTGAAGGGGTGAATTGGGCCATGCCCGTTTTTTTGTCTACGGTAACACCTGGAAAATTGCCAACCTTTTGATTCAGGCCGGTAAGGCAGTTGAACAAGGAGCTCTTTCCACTATTTGGGTTACCAACTAACGCAATATGTAAAACTTCTTTTTGCAATCAGTGATGATGAAGTTGCAAATGTAAACAGGCATTATGGTTCCATATTACGAATTGCGATGTTTGGCCGCCCATTCAGGAAAAACAAGGATTTAATGAATGATTATGGATTAAGATAATTATCCCGGCAATAACTTTGACCCATGAGGAATTTTTACAAGGGGCGAATGCTGGTGATGATGGTTTTGCTGGTTTCCTGTAGTTCATCCAGGAAGGCAATCAATCCCACTATTGTCAATGAAGGCAATCTGCGAACGCATATAAAATTTCTGGCAGACGATAAGCTGGAAGGAAGGCGAACAGGAAGTGCTGGTGAAAAACTGGCTATGGAATATATCAGCGCGCAGTTTCAGCGAAATGGTCTCAGCCCTAAAGGAGATAATGGATTCTATCAGGCATTTGAAGTTTATGATGGTAAGGTGTTGGGCGACTCCACCTGTTTTTATATTAATGGACATAAGTTAATTGCAGGAAAAGACTTTTTCCCATTTGCTTATAGTGCCAATCAAAAACTGGAAGCGTTGCCTTCTATTTCTATTCAGGAAGCAGAAGTTCCCTGGTTTTTCGATCTGAAAGAAGTACTTGAAGAAAATAAAATTAATACTCATTTCGATCTGACGGATTATATCAAAAAAAATGTGAGCAAAGCAAAAGACAGAGGTGCCTCAGCAGTTGTACTTTATAACAGTTCAACCATAAAAGATAATCTCAGCTTTGAAGCAAAAGATCGCTCGGCCACACTGGGTATTCCACTTGTTTATATTAGTAAAGAAATCGCTGATCAATATTTGAAGGACCCTACGGCTACTCTTGATATAAAGTTGAGTGTAGCTCTTATTGAAAAAAGAAGAACAGGACATAATGTAGTTGGATATCTTGATAATGGAGCTGCTGAAACTATTGTGCTTGGCGCCCATTTTGATCATCTGGGCAGGGGAGAAGATGGTAATTCAAGACATATCAATAATGATCCTGTCATTCATAACGGCGCAGATGATAATGCCAGCGGAACAGCAGCGCTTATGGAACTGTCGCGGCTTTTAAGACAATCAACATTGAAAGGCCATAATTATTTGTTCATTGCTTTCTCGGGAGAAGAGCTGGGTTTATTTGGTTCGAAATATTTTACAGAGCACCCTACCATCGATTTAAAAAAGGTGGACTATATGATCAATATGGATATGGTGGGACGGCTGAATGACAGCAGCAAGGTGCTTACCATTGGCGGTTATGGTACATCTCCATCCTGGTCAAAATTTATTGGAAAAGAGTTTTATGAAAATGCCGCTGCTGTAAAAAAGAATATTCCATCCCTTGTCATTAGAATAGATAGCAGCGGAACCGGTCCAAGTGACCATACTTCTTTTTACAGAAAAGATATACCTGTATTATTTTATTTCACAGGATTACACGCAGATTATCATAAACCTTCTGATGATGCGGATAAGATCAATTATGCTGGTGAGCGTTTGGTGCTGACACATATTGTAAAACTTATTGAAAGTCTGGATAAAGAACCTCCACTGGTCTTCAGCAAAACCAGGGAGACAAGTAGTACAGGAAGCCGCGCTTTTTCAGTAACCATGGGTATTATGCCAGACTATACTTTTTCAGGTACAGGGGTAAGGGCTGATGGCATTATCGATGGAAAGCCGGCTCAGAAGGCCGGATTGAAGGCCGGAGATATTATTCTTCAGGTGGGAGATTTTAAGGTTAGTTCCCTTGATAATTACATGCAGGCACTTGGCAAATTTGTAAAAGGAGAGAAGGCCCCGGTTAAATTTCAACGCGGCGACAAGCTTATGGAAGTGACGGTGGAATTTTAATTAACTTGTAGATAGAAATTGATCTATGGCCGAAAAGTCAAATAAGCTGGTCCTCGATAATTCGGAAATGACCGAGGAGTTTTTTGACAATACCCGATTGCTGGGTATAATGGCGCGGGTAAAGGACTATCAGTTTTGCTGGCACCTAAATAGTATGATCGGCCTCGACTTCCGACTCAATCACGATATCGAAATACGACTGATAAAAAAGAAAAGAGATTATTTTTTCCCCGTTTATGAGTTCGCGGAGCCTGCCAATTTTCTCTGTCACTATGTTTATAATAATAAATTCGATGGCGAATATCTTCTAAACGAATTTCGTCACTTCGATTTTTTATGGCTGATGAAAGGAGATGAGGTAACTAATGAAACATTGCAACAAACCATCACCACTATACGAACCATTCCCAGTGTGCAGCTAATTACTGAGCTGGCTATCGACAAGATTGAAACCAAAGAGAATTTAGTTTTTTAAATAAAAGTATATGTGGCAAATATCCAACAACAAGCTTTACAGAAAGTTTCAATTCAAAGATTTCAGCGAAGCATTCGCATTCATGACACGTGTAGCCATGGAGGCAGAGAAAATGGATCATCATCCATTGTGGACCAATGTATATAATACAGTGGAAGTATGGTTAAGCACCCATGATGCGGGTAATATAGTTACCGACAAAGACAGAAAACTGTCGGAAAAAATTGATGCGCTTTATAAAGAGTGATCAGGGGTTGACAATAATTCTTTTTTCTTCCTGCGGGATCATTGTACCTATTGCTTCAAGGTGATCGTTCAATCCCCGGGAGCGAAATAATTCTTTTAGTTTTTCAACTCCTTCAGGAGAAATGCTGATCAGCAATCCGCCATTGGTCTGCGGATCGGGAAGTAAGGTAAAGGCTTCCATTACATTCACTCCTTTTTCAAATTTCACTTTATCGCCGTAGCTGCTCCAGTTACGCGTAGTGGCATCGGGAAAAATGCGCTGAGCAATATATTCACGTACGCCTTCCTGTACCGGTAATTTAGAATAATAAATATTTGCGCTGGTACCACTTCCTTCAGTCATTTCCATTAAATGTCCCAGCAATCCAAAGCCGGTAATATCTGTCATGGCATTTACGTCCTGGATCTTGCCCAGCTCTTCTCCTATTCGATTAAGCGTAGTGAGTTGCTGTATCATGAGCAATTGATGCTCTTCTGTAAGGACGCCTCTTTTCTGTGCAGTTGATAATACACCAACACCAAGTGGTTTAGTAAGAAAAAGTAGATCGCCCTCTTTGGCGCTGTCATTTTTTTTCAAATCTTTCAATGAAATAATTCCGGTTACTGCCAATCCGAAAATGGGCTCAGGAGAATCAATGCTATGTCCCCCGGCCAGAGGAATTCCCGCTTCTGCGCAAACACTACGACCTCCTTCGATCACCTGCCTCGCAATATCTGCAGGAAGTTTTTCAACGGGCCACCCAAGAATAGCAATGGCCATCAAAGGTTTTCCTCCCATTGCATATACATCGCTGATGGAATTGGCGGCAGCAATTCGACCAAACTCAAAAGGATCATCAACAATGGGCATAAAAAAATCAGTCGTAGAAATAAGGCCCATGCCATTGCCAATATCATAAACAGCCGCATCATCTTTACTATGATTACCAACAATAAGTTTGTCGTTATCAGGAAGGGCCAGATTGGTTTTTAAGATCTCATCCAATACTTTAGGAGATATCTTGCAGCCACATCCTGCCCCATGGGAATATTTAGTTAGGTAAATTTTTTCAGTCATAACGCGAAGTTATGGCGGAGCAGACTATTTCTTTCTTTTGAAAACGATACCTGAGCTTTTTTGAAGATCTGAGCTAAACCGAAGGTGATAAACATCTTCTCCATCATACACTACAAGTAATCCCGTATTGGGTGGATATTTGCCAAGGTTATCGGCAAAAAGCACCATTGTGAAATCGTTATTATCGCCGGGTTGGATATAAATCGTCTTTTTGATCGCGCTTGCTTTTAGTCCCTGCCTTGCCATTACCATTTCACCGTTGATATAAACACTTACCGTATCCCCATCAATTTCTCCATTATCATAAAGAGAAAGCATCAGGCTATCTGATTTAAATACTACTTCCTGGGTAAACTCTGTTACCCTTCCTTCTATGGTTTTTGATTGCTGAATCAGGTCATCGATCTTCTTATTGGTGCTGACAACCGTCTTTGAAGGATCGCTGGTTCGTGGATTTACAACAGTAGTGGCCAGGTCTTTTACTTTTTTCTTTTCCTCTTCAAGCTGCGCTAGTTTTTTCTTTTCTTCTTCCGCTACTTTCTTTTTCTTTTCCTCTTCCTGCCGAATGGCCTTTTTTCGATCATCCTCCAGTTTTACTACACGTTTGCGTTCTTCCTCTATTTGTGCCGATCTTTTCCTTTCTTCTTCAAGTTGAGCAAGCTGCCTTTTTTCTTCCAATTCCTTTGTGCGTTTACGATCCTCTTCCAGTTGAGCCAGTTTTATTTTTTGCTCTTCCTTCTTCCCTTCAGCAATCTGAGCGAGTTTATTTTTTTCTTCTTCTATCTGGGTTATTCTTTTTTCTTCTTCCTGTTTTGCAATTAATTGTTTTTGCTCTTCCGCAGCTGTTGCTTTTTTCTTCTCCTCCTCGAGCTGGGCCAACTTGGTTTTTTCCTCCTCTACCTGCTTTTGTTTTTTCTCTTCTTCAATACGAGCCAGTTTTATTCTATCTTCTTCCTCTTTCCTGGCTGTCGCGATCTTCACTTCAATAGAGCTTACATTTTTTGTCAGGGCCTTTTTATCGATATCCACTTTTTCTGCTCCCGGAATATCTATTTCCGGCCTATTGCGATATTCTGTGTTTACCAGCTCGGGCCTAACTCTTCTCATAGCAACAATAGGAACCCCTTCTTTCTGCTCCTTATAAAAAGCTACCTGATCGGCGAGTCTCAATTCTTCGAGGTGGGGGAATATTTTTGAATGGGCCAGATCCTTGTCTTCAGAAAGTCCTACTTTTCCTGTGATGGCATAGTATTTCTTTTTTACGAAGTTGGTTTTCCAGGTACCATCCAAATGCCAGCTGCTGTCTTCCTTGCTTCTTTTAAATGTACTGGTCACTTTTACTCCCTTATCCAGCTTACCGGGAAAATTATATGCGATGATATCATCATCAGTCACTTCGCAAACATCCCCGTCAATTGTGCCCTTCACTCTTTTCAAAATATAATACAGTGTGTCGTTCACAATAAATTCACTTCTTGAATAACCATATACTTTACCACGGTATTCAGTCAATGCGATCTCAAATGACTGATCCTTGCGAATGGTATTACTATCATTGCTGAGAGAGCCGGTCCAAAGGCCGGTAAGACTCTGACCATAGAAAAAAACAGGAGAAAGAAGTAAGAGGAAAAGAAGTTTATACTTTTTGAGTTTTTGATCTGCATGCATGGATAACAAGGTTTGCGTTTTCTGGGGATACGGTAACACAAGATACGTTCTCTAATAACGAATTTATATTCTCCCGATTGTACAGAGATTTTCTATAGAATTTATCGTAATAATTCAGCAAGATGCGGAAACTTTCTATGGTGTTTCCCTCCTCAAGAAAAAGAATAGCATTTTTAGCATTCAAACCGCCTAATCTATCCTTTATCCGAAGAATGGCTTCTACCAGACGATCCTTTTCAAGCTTTCCGTATTCTTCGGAAATATGTTTTAATCTTTCTTCAAAAGGTATATCTAAAAAAAGAACAGAAGAGCTGCGCATATTTTTCCAAAGCGCTCCTGGAATATTGACCAGGCCAATTCGTTGTGATTCATCTTCCAGCCATATTGATAAATTTCTTTCGGCCTGCTTCATCAACTGAATTGAAAGTAAATTCTCAAACATTTCCTGGCTTGGTTGCGGCGGCAATCCAATATTTCCGAAGGCAGATCCTTTATGTCCTGCGATCGCCTCCAGATCAACAATTGATTCGCCCTGAGCATCCAGCGTTTTCAACAATTCTGTTTTTCCACTACCGGTAAAGCCGCCTAAAATGAGGAACCGATAATCATCAGAAAAAGTTTTCAGCACCTGTGTACGAAAGTTTTTATACCCTCCAACCAATGTATATACTTTGAAGCCATAAAGGTCCAGCAACCAGGCTACGCCCGCTGAACGCATGCCACCACGCCAGCAATAAACCAATATTTGTTTGGATCCTTTTTGTTCCACCTCTTCTACCATTTTCCTCATTTTAGGACCAAAATAATCCAGCCCGATCTTGATTGCTTCTTCCCTGCTCTTCTGCTTATAGGCGGTACCTACTTGTTTGCGTTCTTCGTCTGAAAAAAGTGGCAGACTAAAAGCGCCGGGGAGATGGGCATGGTTATATTCACCGGGACTTCTTACATCCAGAACAGGGTGCTGTTTTGCCAGCTCCAGGAATTTATCAATCATTATTCTTTCTATTGCCATTGCAGCAAAGTTCTATAAATATAAACTAATGAAAAAGGCGCGCTTTTCAGCACGCCTTTATAAAACTATTTGTTATTCCTTAACCATTCATACTGGCCAGGAACTCTTCATTACTTTTTGTGCCCTTCATGCGTCTAAGCAATTCAGACATGGCTTCTTCGGTATTCATATCAGTGAAATAAACACGAAGCAGGTTCATTCTTTGCAATACTTCCTTATCAAGCAATAGATCATCGCGACGGGTAGAGGAGGCTGTAAGATCGATCGCAGGATAAACACGACGGTTTGCCAGTCTTCTATCCAGTTGCAATTCCATATTACCGGTACCCTTGAATTCCTCGAAAATCACCTCATCCATTTTACTACCTGTATCGATCAGGGCAGTTGCCAGGATAGTAAGTGAACCCCCGTTCTCGATCTTACGGGCGGCACCAAAAAATTGTTTGGGTTTTTGCATGGCATTCGCTTCCACACCACCAGATAAAACTTTACCACTGGATGGAGCTACAGTATTATGCGCACGGGCAAGGCGAGTAATTGAATCCAGCAGGATTACTACATCATGTCCGCACTCCACCAGGCGTTTTGCTTTTTGCAAAGCCATGGTAGACACTTTAACGTGTTTTTCGGCAGGTTCATCAAATGTGGATGCGATCACTTCCGCTTTTACGCTTCTTTCCATATCCGTCACCTCTTCCGGGCGCTCATCTACCAGCACCACCATGAGATAACACTCGGGGTGATTGGTAGCAATGGCATTTGCCACGGCTTTAAGCAACATGGTCTTACCTGTTTTTGGCTGCGCCACGATCAATCCTCTCTGTCCCTTACCAATAGGGGTAAACAAATCAATGATGCGGGTAGAATAATCGGAAGGCGTAGTGAACAGGGTTAGTTTCTCAAATGGAAATAGTGGTGTGAGGTAATCGAAAGGCACACGGTCGCGCACTTCTTCTGGACTTTTATTGTTGATTGTATCTACTTTCAACAACGCGAAATATTTTTCGCCTTCCTTCGGAGGACGAACAGAACCATAAACCGTATCACCTGTTTTAAGTCCGAATAATTTTATTTGTGAAGGAGATACATACACATCATCCGGAGATGAAAGATAATTGTAATCGGAAGAGCGAAGAAAGCCATAACCATCAGGCATCATTTCCAAAACACCTTCGCCCTGGATCACCCCATCGAATTCAACATTAAAAGGTTGTTCTCTGCGTTGCGGATATACTTTATTTTGTTGAAGAGCCGATTGATCCTGTTGTTGAGCAGGAGCGGGCTGCATTTCGTTTGTTTGTGTTGCCGGGTAATTATTATTATTCTCGTTACCGTCTTTTTCCTGATTTTCAGTATCGTTTTCTGATTCGTCTTCGCTTTGATTGCCATTTGCCATTTCTGGAACCGCCTCATCTTCTTTTTCTGCTGGTTTTTTCCTGGCTTTTTTAATAGGAGGTTTTTCTTCTTTTCTAACTGGCATATTGGGTTTTTTAATATTGGGTCTTTCCTCTCCACCACTTTCAACAATGGCTTCTTCACTACCGGTAGAGGTGGTTGTCTTTACCACACGCTTACGTTTCCCGTCATCGGCAGGTTTTGCACCTTTAGAATCCGCAATGGCTTGCGAGTCCAGTATTTTATATATCAGATCCTGCTTGTTTAATTTTTTAGCCTGGGGGATCTTTAACTGATCTGCAATGTCAAGCAGTTCTGGAACGAGCATGTCGTTCAATTGGAGGATATCGTACATATAAATGTCTTAAGATTAGTCACGACTAGGAGTCACAATGATGGGAATCTGAAATTTTCTGATTTATTGTTGAATGGAATAAGGCGGTAAACGAGAGCTAAATCCTTGGGAGAACTAAAAATTCTATGCCTCTTTCCACTGCAATATTACATCTAAATCCTGAAAATCAAAAATTTCCATTGATTTTTAGCTTTTTAGCTAGCCCCCTTGCCAATTTACAGAAACTTCAAACGCCTGATGCTATACCTTTGCCACCTGCAAAAAGCGTACTATGTTTAATAAGAGAATCAGGATCAAAGAGCTGCTGCGCCAGGAACCATCTGGACAGGAAGTAACTGTAATGGGTTGGGTAAGAACCTTCCGTAATAATCAGTTCATTGCGCTGAATGATGGCAGCACCAATAGTAATATCCAGGTTGTGCTTGAGCTGGGTGCTTTTGCAGATGAAATACTAAAAAGGGTAACTACTTCCGCTTCTTTACGCGTAAAAGGAATCGTTCACCCCTCCCTGGGAAAGGGTCAGAAGATGGACCTTAAAGCTTCTGAGCTGGAAATTTTAGGTGATTGTGACGCGGAGAAATATCCATTACAACCCAAAAAACATAGTCTTGAATTTTTAAGGGAGATCGCGCACCTGCGCTTTCGCACCAATACATTTGGATCCGTTTTTCGCGTTCGTCATTCGCTGGCCTTTGCCGTGCACAAGTTCTTTCATGAAAAAGGATTTGTATACATGCATACCCCGATCATCACAGCAAGTGATGCAGAAGGAGCGGGTGAAATGTTTCGTGTAACTACATTGCCCTTTGATAACATTCCCCGTACAGAAGAGGGTGGTGTTGATTTTAAAGAAGATTTTTTTGGAAGAAGTACCAATCTTACAGTAAGCGGGCAGCTGGAAGGTGAGCTTGGCGCTACAGCTTTGGGTGATATCTATACATTTGGTCCCACATTTCGCGCAGAGAATAGTAATACGGCCAGACATCTGGCAGAGTTCTGGATGATAGAGCCCGAAATGGCTTTTTCTGATCTGGAAGACAATATGGATCTGGCAGAAGAGTTCATTAAATATCTGATTGGTTTTGCAATAGAAAACAATCGGGAGGATCTTGAATTTCTTTCTCAACGTCTGGCAGAAGAAGAAAAATTATTACCACAGGATAAACGAAGTGAACTGGGATTGATGGAAAAGTTAGAGTTTGTTCTCAATAACAATTTTCAACGTCTTACTTATACGGAAGCAATTGATATTCTTCGCGATAGCAATCACAATAAGAAAAAGAAATTTCAATATGAGATCACGGGCTGGGGCATGGATCTTCAAAGCGAGCACGAGCGTTACCTGGTAGAAAAACATTTTAAAAAGCCTGTGATCCTTTCAAATTATCCGAAAGAGATCAAGTCCTTTTATATGCGGTTGAATGATGATGGTAAAACCGTTGCGGCGATGGATATACTTGCACCGGGCATTGGGGAAATTGTAGGCGGATCACAGAGGGAAGAGCGTATGGATATGCTTACTGCCCGAATGAAAGAAATGCATATTCCAGCCGAAGAACTCTGGTGGTATCTTGATACACGAAGATTTGGTACCGTACCTCATGCGGGCTTCGGACTTGGTTTTGAAAGAATGGTTCAGTTCGTAACCGGCATGGCCAATATACGGGACGTGATCGCCTTTCCAAGAACACCTAAATCCGCTGAATTTTAGCTTCAGCGGGCCTGACTGGCGACAGATAGGCTTAGCTACCGAAACATCAATTGCCGTAAACACTAAGGAATTTGATCCGCATGATCTTCAACTGTTCCCAGTTGAAATTATAATCGGAAAGTTCTTCCTGTGCAATTTGCAATGAAGATGTGGAGCAGCCTTTAAAGTAT
>JBKJMI010000008.1:0-7996 GCA_046596515.1 Chitinophagaceae bacterium
CCGTCCCTATTTATCAGACCTCCACTTTTGTGCAGGAATCCCCTGGTGTAAATAAAGGTTATGATTATGCCCGCACAGGAAATCCTACCAGGGCTGTATTGGAAAATATTATAGCCAGATTGGAAAAAGGAAGTACCGGCATTGCCTTTGGCAGCGGCCTGGCAGCCATTGATGCAGTATTAAAATTGCTTAAATCAGGAGATGAGATCGTTGCCGTAGATGATATTTACGGAGGCGCCTTCCGTTTGTTTACCCATGTGTATGAAAAATTTGGCATCAGCGTTCAATACGTGGACAGCACTATTACTGAAAATGTTTTTAACGCGGTAAGCGAAAAA
The DNA here is from genome assembly GCA_046596515.1 of Chitinophagaceae bacterium. Lineage (GTDB taxonomy): Bacteria > Bacteroidota > Bacteroidia > Chitinophagales > Chitinophagaceae > JJ008. Next base: position 339 of record JBKJMI010000008.1, read on the forward strand.
ACAAAATTGATCTGGATTGAAACTCCTACTAACCCTACCCTGAAAATCTCTGATATCGCCGCCATCGCTAAGATCGCAAAAGCCAATCGATGTTTACTTTGCGTGGATAATACTTTTGCTTCACCCGCCTTACAACAACCTCTTTTATTGGGAGCTGACCTTGTGATCCATTCGGCTACCAAATATCTTGGTGGACATAGTGACCTGATCGCAGGTCTGGTAGTGACCAAAGAAAAAGAATTAGGTGATAAAATTAAGTTCATTCAAAATGCAAGCGGCGCTATCCTCTCTCCATTCGATAGCTGGCTGGTCATTCGCGGTATTGAAACCCTCCCTCTCCGAATTAAACAACATAGCCTGAACGCGCAGGTCATTGCAGAATATTTGCAAACTCATCCGGCCGTTGATAAAGTATTTTATCCCGGTCTGAAAAACCATCATAATCATGAAGTGGCAGCCAGGCAAGCCAAAGGCTTTGGTGGTATTGTTTCATTCACATTGAAGAATGATACTGAAGAGGCGGCCACTTCTTTTGTGACCTCCACACAATATTTCAAACTGGCTGAAAGTTTGGGTGGAGTGAAAAGCCTCCTATGTCATCCTGCACAGATGACTCATAAATCCATTCCGCAGGAAAAAAGAAAAGCGGCCGGTGTGGCTGATAGTCTTATACGTCTTTCTGTAGGACTGGAAGAAGCCGAGGATCTGGTAGCAGACCTGGAACAGGCTTTTGGAAAAACAATTTCCGCAGAAAGAAAAACTGAAAGGACGATTCATTTTGATCAATTTTAAAAGATTAGTATGTCAATTCATAAAGAACTAACAATTGGCCTTTTCGGATTTGGGGTAGTGGGAGAAGGTTTATATAAAGTTCTAAAACAAACCCCGTCGCTTAATGCATCGATAAAAAAGGTCTGTATTCGCTCAGAGAGTAAGAAGCGAAATGCGCCTTCAGAGCTTTTCACTAATGACAGAGATGAATTGCTTAATGATCCTGATATTAATGTGATAGTAGAAGTGATCAACGATAGTGATGCTGCATTTCAGATCGTAAGCCGTGCCCTGCAAAATGGGAAACATGTGGTCAGTGCCAGTAAAAAAATGATCGCCGAGCATTTACCTGAATTAGTAGCGTTGCAAAACAGCACAGGCTGTTCCTTTCTCTATGAATCTGCAGCCTGCGCTTCTATACCTGTGATCAGAAACCTGGAGGAATATTATGATAATGATCTGCTACATTCCATTAAAGCGATCGTGAATGGTTCTACCAATTATATTCTGACAAAAATATTTGACGAAGGGTTGGATTTTCGTCAGGCACTGTTGCAGGCCCAGCAAGCCGGATTTGCGGAAAGCGATCCCAAATTAGATATTGAAGGATATGACGCAGTGAACAAATGGACCTTCCTTCTTACCCATGCTTATGGAATTTTGGGAAATTCCGGCTCTATCCTTTTCAATGGAATTCAAAATATAGAGGCAGAAGATGCCGTGCTGGCAGCATCAAGAAAACAGGAGATCCGATTGATCGCCCAGGCGCAGAAATTAAAAAATGGAAAAGTGGCGGCCTTTGTATTACCGCAGTTCGTAAAAAAAGATGACCATCTTGCTTTTGTGAAAAATGAATATAATGGAGTAGTGATCGAAAGTGGATTTGCTGACAAACAATTTTTTTATGGAAAAGGTGCGGGAAGTTTTCCTACTGCCTCCGCTGTATTAAGTGATATAGCTGCTTTACGATACGATTATAAATACGAATACAAAAAATTATATCATCATCAGCCACATGAACTGGCCGGTGATTTTTTCCTGCGTGTTTATTTAAGTTTTGATGATCTGTCGCAGGTTCCCCGTGAAAATTTTGAATGGATAGAAGAATGGCATGCTAATCAGGATCGTAAATGGCTGATCGGAGTTATTCATTACCGCGAATTAAAAAACAACGATTGGTGGAAGATTGGAAATACATCCCTTATCCTCACTGCTGACCCAGTGGTGGAAGATGTGGAGACGAGGAAGTTGAAAAGGAAGAGTTTGGAACTGGCGGGGGTTAGTTAGGAGTCGGGAGTCGGGAGTCAATAGAGAGAAGTGAATAGTGAATGAGTCAATAGGTGAATGAAGTAGTGGAGAAATGAATATTCAGTATTCACAAGTTTATTCACTATTCACTTATTGACCCCTCCCTGCCGGCAGGCAGGTATTCACCATTTCCGCTCACAGCATATCTTTGCAAAATGCCCGAACTCTCTCTTATAATCCCCGTAATGAACGAGGAGGCAAATATTGCTTCACTTTCAAAAAGAATTGCGGAAGCTTTGCAAGGGCTGGACTATGAATTGATATGGGTCAATGATGGATCTACTGATGATACATCAGAAATGATAAATAAATATTCGGGGGATCATACCAGATTAATTGAACTTGAAAGGAATTTTGGGCAAAGTGCGGCTTTGCAGGCTGGATTTTGGGAGGCAGAAGGAAAATATATTGCAACTCTGGATGGAGACGGGCAGAATGATCCACAGGATATTTTACGCATGCTTGAGCTAATAAAAAATAATGACCTGGATATGGTGGCGGGTATTAGAGCAGATCGTAAAGATTATTTTATACGAACCTTTGCTTCCCGCATAGCAAATGGACTGATACGTTTGGTAACTAGCACAAAATTAAAGGACCTGGGTTGTAGCACAAGAGTATTAAAAAGAGAATGGGCCATTCATCTGCCATTGAGCAAAGGAATGCACCGCTATATCAATGTGATCATGGCACGCAATCATGCAAATGTTTTACAGATACCAGTTAATCATCATCCCAGAAATGCCGGAAAGAGTAAATATGGTATAGGCAGGATATTCCCGGTTTTGCGTGATCTTTTTAGGTTAATACTCTTTAAAAAAAAATATCATATTCAATTCCCAGCCTCCCCAGAATGATCCTGTTAAAACAAAAATAATTAACCTGTTATTCTTACTTCGATTGGCCTTTATAAATCAATCTAAGTTGTAAGTAGAGTCCAACCGTAATAAAAATCTCGGTAAGCAGTGTAGCGATGACCGTTCCAAAAGCTTTATAATACGAAGCAAGGGAAAAATTAGCCAGCAGACAAAACAACAAGCCCAGGGTAAACACCCTCATATATTCCTTTTTGTGATCACCCGCCAGTAAAAGCAGGGCAGCTGGTATATTCAAACAAACGATAACAAGAGCCAGGCAAAGCACTCTTAATAATGCAGTAGTATGGCTGTCTGGCTGTTTTACAAAAAATTCAATGATCCATGACGCGAACAAAAAAACAGAACCTGCCCCAGCCAGTACCATGCATAAAAAATATACATATGCCTGACGGAAGAATTGTCTGGTTTTCTCCTTGCCTTCCTGTATAAGCACACAAATTCGGGGATAGGCTGCCTGTGAAAAAACTTCCAACATCGTCTTCATGGCGAAATATATTTTTTCGGCAATACTGTAATACCCCACAACCAGGTCGTTGGTGAAAAGGCGAAGGATAAATAATCCACCATATTGAATAGTAGTCATAGAAAAATTGCTTAGCGTATAATACCAGCCTTCCTTCAATTCATGCCAGATCATTTTAAATGAAGGTTTTATCCATTGAAGCCTGTAGAGAATGAAACAACCCAGGATACTGATAAATCCTGCCAAAAGGTTTCCCAATCCCATAAAAAAGAGATAGAGGTATGTATCGCCAGGATGCTTAATAAAAATAAATACAAGAACGGTGAACAACACGCGGGCAAAAAAAGAGCTAAAAGCATTGTATTTCATTTTCTCCATGCCCTGGAAAAACCAGTTCATCAGCAAGGCCTGTCCCAGCACAAAACAAAAACCATAATAAAAAATTGGTCGATGCGCCCGGAACAATGGAATGAATTCTACCAGCATCAAGAGAATGGTCAGTGCAAAAGCGCTGAGCAACAATCGGGAGAAGATCACAGTTGAAAAAATAGAGGAAAGCCGCAGCCGGTCATCCCTGAAAATTGCTACATCTCTGATCGCGCTTCGATTGAAGCCATAATCTACCAGCACTGACAAATAAATAAGGATGATTTGTGCTACAGCAATCACTCCAAATTCTTCGACACCCAACACCCTGACAACATAGGGTATTACCAGCAGGGAAAGAATGAAATTGATTAGCTGTATAGCTCCCAGATAAGAGATATTATACACTAATTGAGGTCGGCGGGGGGTCCACATGCTGTAGACGAAGTTAAGGCCCCGCTTAATATTGTCAAGAGCAATCCCCCTGCTTATCTTTAAGATTGTTAAATAGCCAACCGTAGGTGAGATTAACCTGCTGCGATATCAAATTCCTCTTTTGAATACGGTCCTTTGATCAGTTACCTATTCCGATTTCTTGTGGCCAAATACCAAACAAGAACGATAACGAAAAGTGGTATAGCCCACATCCCCCAACCCATTCCCCAATTATTATTATGCATCATAATGAATGAATTAATGTCGTAGGGTTACATTTTCATTTTATGATCAACGTCTGTTTTGCTGACTGTCTTTTTAACTAAAGCCATCCCGCATTTGGGGCATTTTCCAGGTTTATCAGAAGTCACTTCCGGATGCATTGGGCAGGTGTACATGATACTACCAACAGGCATGTTCTTTCCTGACATTTCCTTCATCCTATCCATGATCATTGGTTTTTCATGCATCATTTGCATCATATTTTTACACATAGATGAATCTTTCTCTGCCATATTCATCATGTGCTGCATCATCATTTTCATCATGCTTGAATCCTTCATCATCGCTTCGCTCATCATTTGCTTACAGCTGTCATTGCTCATCATTTCCTGCATCATTTCCATGCTATAATCAGGGTGGTGTACAATTGACGAGGTGATTTCCCGGCGCTGATCACTATCCTTAAGCATATCTGTAGTGGACTGATTGGCTTTGCAAGACGTAAGTAAGCTTAGGGTAGCAATAAACAGCAATGAATAAAACAGATTATTTTTCATATAAAATATTTTTACCTTTTAATTGCACAAAGGTGAATTGTTATATAACAGGATCTGTTACACACTTACAAGCAGAAGTTGCATAATTCACACTCTTTGAGGAGAGGAAAGACTTAGCTGCGCTGATCCTATATGAAGAAGGAAAAAAATCCTGGCTCCTGGCTTGAAACAACAAGGCCCTGACTTTCGTCAGGACCTTTAAATTTTTGTCGGGAGGACAGGATTCGAACCTGCGACCCCCTGGTCCCAAACCAGGTATTCTACCGGCCTGAACTACCTCCCGCCGTCATAAATGACGCCCTTTTGATCGGGGTTGCAAATATAAGGGTTAGAAGCTTCTAAAAAAATTTGAAACTGGTCCCAGGCCTCGTTTATCCCCCTGTTTTTAATGAAGAAAGGCCTCCGTCTACCGCTAGGATCTGACCCGTGATCCATGATGCGCGGGGAGATAAAATAAAAGCAGCCATCTGAGCTATATCCTCAGTGGTTCCAATTTTTTTCAATGGATGCCGATCTGCATTTGCCTGTCTTTTTTCCGCTGTATTTAATAAGGATGAGGCAAGTGGTGTATCTGTAAGTGAAGGGGCAATGCAATTAACTCTGATCCCTGGCGCCAGTTCAGCTGCTAATGCACGGGTCAATCCCTCAATGGCTCCTTTAGATGCAGATACCATAGAATGAAAAGGCAGTCCTAATTTCACCGCCACGGTAGAGAATAATAAAATTGAAGGGTTTACTCCATTTTTTAATTTAGGAAGGGCCAGTTGAATAATTTTTACCGCCCCGGCCAGATTCAACTGAAGATCCTCCATAAAATCCTCCGCCTTTATTCTATTGAAGGGCCGAAGTTGTATAGAACCCGGACAATAAACCAATCCTTCCAGCTCATTTGTTAGGTCAAGTTGAATATCCTTATCCAGCACATTCAATTGCTGATAATGTATCCTATCATGTGTTACAGGATGCATATGGTAGGTACCATAAACAGTATGCCCTTCTGCACTAAGTTGCTTTGCCAGTTTTTCTCCTATTCCGGAAGATGCGCCAATGATCAGGTAGTTTGACATGGCCAATTAACAACATAGGCGGGCAAAAGTTCAATATCGGCTATTGGCTTATTCATTATTTTTGCGCCATGCTAACCATCTCCGCCCGGGGTCAGGAAATGCCCCCTTCCCCTATTCGCAAACTGGTACCTTATTCAGAGGCCGCAAAGAAAAAAGGAATCAAAGTTTATCATCTCAATATTGGTCAGCCGGATATTGAAACGCCACCAGCTATTTTAGACGCAGTTAGAAAGGCGGATATTCCTGTACTGGAATACAGTCATAGCGCAGGTAATGAATCTTATCGCCGAAAACTGGTAGGCTATTATAAAAAGGTAGGTATCGATGTAAGTTATGATCAGATACTGATTACCACCGGAGGAAGTGAAGCGATCATGTTTGGTTTTTTTGCTTGTCTTAACCCCGGAGATGAAGTGATCATACCAGAACCATTTTATGCTAACTATAATGGATTCGCCTGTGCTGCAGGAGTAAAAGTAATTCCCATTACTTCGAGAATAGAAACAGGTTTCGCACTACCTCCTATCAGTGATTTTGAAAAAGTGATCACGTCTCATACAAAGGCGATCATTATCTGCAGTCCAAATAATCCAACAGGTTATTTATACAGCCTTGCAGAAATGGAAGCGCTTAAGAATATTTGTCTGAAACATGACCTATATCTTTTTAGTGATGAGGCTTACAGAGAATTTTGTTATGATGGAAAGTATGTTAGTGCACTTCATCTCCAGGGCATGGATCAGCATGTGGTATTAATGGATACTATCAGTAAACGCTATAGTGCATGTGGTGCCAGATTAGGTGCATTGGTAACAAAGAACAAACAGGTGTATGATACGGTTATGAAATTCGCGCAAGCGCGTTTATCACCTCCCGGACTGGCTCAGATCATGGGAGAAGCAGCCATCGATCTTCCTGATAATTATTTTGATGCCCCGAAAGCAGAATACCAGGCAAGAAGAGATCTGATGATAAAAAGATTGAATGCAATGCCCGGTGTATTTTGTCCGAATCCCGGAGGTGCCTTTTATGCGATCGCCAAACTTCCTATTGATGATGCAGATAAATTTTGCCAGTGGTTACTGGAATCTTTCTCTCATAATGGAGAAACGGTAATGCTGGCTCCGGCTACTGGTTTCTATGGTACGCCAGGCTTAGGTAAAAATGAAGTGCGACTTGCCTATGTACTAAATCTTAATTCACTGAATGCGGCAATGGATTGTTTGGAGCAAGCGATAAAGGTGTATCCGGGGAGAACTGAGTGAATGTGGGTCAATGAAGGTGAATAGGTCAATAAATCAATAGGTGAATAAATTGTGGAAGCTGAAAAATTGGTATTCAATGGATAGAAGTCCCATTCACCTATTTACCTATTCACTTATTCACCTTAAATTTCATTGAATGGAACCGGTTCCTCCGGCTCTAATCCAAACTCATTTAAAATCCGCCTCCACCAGCCAACATTTTTCCATTTTCCTAATTTATATCCTACCTGCTCATAGGTTGCAAACCAGGTAAAGCCCATGCTTTCGTGAAAGGCCACGCTTGGATCATTTGGTAAATTGATCACTGCATAAGCATTTCTAAAACC
>JBKJMI010000112.1:0-13445 GCA_046596515.1 Chitinophagaceae bacterium
GATTTTGTGGCGCCAACCGATTTTTTTCTGGCCCCACGAGTAAAAATAAATACTATTACACCTCAGATCTGTGATACAGGAAGCATAGCGCGTATTTATGTAACTAACCCAGTGGCCACTTCAGTATATGATTGGTCCACACCTAACGGACATATTCTTCCTCCAGTTACCGGGCCCGCGATTTTCGTTGACAGGCCCGGAACCTATATTGTAAAGCAATACCTGCAGGCAGGTTGTTCAACCTATGCTTCAGATACTATAACTATCGGTTCTATTCCTGGTTGCTATTTATTGCAAACAAAATTTGGTGAATTACATGGACGCAGAACAGATAGAGAGACTGTTCTGAACTGGACCATCTTTGAAAATACAGCAGTAAGAACTCTGCAGGTGGATAGAAGTACAGATGGAATTCATTTCCAGGCATTGGCTGTATTGCTTCCTGATTCAAGTAATGAACGGGGAGAATATCAATATACAGATATCATGTCTCTGGCAGATCCAACTATAATTTATTACAGAGCATTCGCTTATACTTCAAGCGGGCAAATTTTGCGCAGCGCCATTCTTAAAACTATAGGCAATGCAAAAGCAAATCTTCTTCAGGTTTATCCAACAGTGACCAATGGCCTTATTAAGATACAAACCAATGGAGCTGTCCAGGGATTACTTGAAATAGAGATATATGGTGGAACTGGTAAGATGGTTATAAAAAAATCACTAGCCGTTGATCAGGGTTTTCAAACGCTGACAATGGATGAACTTATTGATAAACCCAATGGAGTCTATCTTATAAAACTTCGTCGTGGCAAGGAGGAAAAAGTTCAAAAAATTGTTTTAGCCCGATAAATCATTTAGCCAAGCTCATCCTCACACATTGATTACTTTTGCAGCATGTACAGGCTGAAAAAATCACTGGGTCAGCATTTTCTGAAAGACGAAAACGTTTGTCTTAAGATCGTGTCCTCTCTTCAGGAAAGACCATTTCAGCAATTGCTGGAAGTAGGTCCGGGTGGAGGAGCACTGACGAAATACCTTCTTGAAATACCTGCAATTGATTTTAAAGCAGTAGAGCTGGATACTGAAAAAGTAAACTGGCTGCTGGAAAATTATCCGTCTCTGAAGGATCGTATTATACATCATAGCATATTGGATTTGCAGCCCCCATTCGAGGGACTCTTTACCGTGATTGGTAATTTCCCATATAATATTTCAACGGAGATCCTTTTTAAAGTCATGGAATGGGGCGATCAGGTAGAATGCATGATCGGAATGTTTCAGAAGGAAGTAGCCCAACGCGTGGCATCCAAAGAAGGAAACAAGATCTATGGCGTTACAAGTGTTCTTGTTCAGGCGTTTTTTGAGGTGCAATATTTATTTGATGTGAATGAAGGAAGTTTTAATCCTCCTCCAAAAGTGAAAAGCGGTGTTATAAGATTAGTCCCCAGAAAAGATCTGCTGAAAATGAAAAGCAAACAATATTTGACACAATTGGTAAAGACTGCCTTTAATCAGCGCAGAAAAACCCTGCGCAACGCGGTGAAAGAACTCTTTGATTCAAACGAATTAAGCGATGAATTGTTTAATAAAAGAGCCGAACAATTAAGTGTAGAAGATTTTGCTGCCTTAACATTCAGAATGAAATGAAAAAACTGATCATTACCGCCAGGGCACATCCCATATTAATGGAAAAGTTGGAGCTGCAGGGCTTTCAGGTTGAGTATGCACCTATGATCAGCTATGAAGAGTTGCTGGAAAAGATCAGCGATATGGAAGGACTGGTGATCACTACAAGAATTAAGGTGGACAGGCAATTGCTTGATCGGGCAGAAAAACTAAAATGGATCGGTCGACTGGGTTCCGGAATGGAACTGGTAGATATTCCTTATGCGGAATCAAAAGGTGTAAGTTGCATAACCAGTCCGGAAGGAAATCGAAATGCTGTTGGAGAACATTCATTGGGTCTGTTGCTTGCTTTAATGAAAAGAGTCGCCTCTTCTGCAGAAGAAGTGAAGAAAGGACAATGGAGAAGGGAAGAAAACAGGGGAGTAGAACTTAGTGGCAAGACAGTAGGTATTATCGGACTTGGAAATACCGGAAGCAGCTTTGCGAGATTATTGCAGTCATTTGGCGTTACGGTACTGGCTTATGATAAATATCGCAACGATTTCGGAGGCGATTTTATAAAAGAAGCCAGCCTGGAACAAATCGGCCGTTATTCTGATGTTATAAGTCTACATATACCTCTTACAGAAGATAGTTTTCATATGGCCGATGCGAATTTTTTCAGGTCCATGGAAAGAAAACCCTGGTTTCTGAATACGTCAAGAGGAAAAGTGATGGATACCGCCGCCTTGATCGAAGCATTGAAAACTGGAGAGATCAGCGGGGCAGGACTGGATGTATTGGAAAATGAGCGAATCGATCAGCTTCAACCCGAAGAGCAGGAATCGTTCGACTGGTTGCTGGATCAGAAAAATGTGATCATTACTCCCCATATAGCAGGTTATAGTGAGGAAGCATTTTTTAAGATGGCAGATGTTCTTTATAAGAAGTTGTTTCCCTGATAGTTCACTCTCCAGTTTCTACTCACTACTTTCCACTCCCTACTCCCCAAATAGGGATTGTTCAAATAATTTTCTATCTTTGTAATTACTGCAACGCTTCAGCATCCGCCTGAGGCGTTGTTATTTTTTTTTATCAAATAAGGAAGCCATATGTCAGACATTCAATACGTGACACAAGAAACACTGGACCTGATGAGGGTACAACTGCAGCGCATGAAAGGTGTGGAAAGGCCAGCTGCCAGCAGAGCTATAGCTGAAGCCAGAGAGAAAGGTGATCTGAAAGAGAATGCGGAATATGATGCGGCAAAAGAAGCGCAGGGTATGCTGGAAGCGAAGATTGCGGCCCTGGAAGGCGCATTTTCGAATATTCGGGTGCTTGATGAATCAAGTATTGATACCAGCAAAGTATCCATACTTACTAAAGTGACCCTTACGAATCTTAATACGAAGAAAAAAATGACCTATAAGATAGTGAGTGAAAAAGAGGCTGACCTGAAAGCGGGGAAGATCTCTGTAACATCTCCGATAGGTCGTGGCATTCTTGGAAAAATAGTTGGCGATACTGCTGAAGTGCAGGCACCGGCAGGTACCATGAAATTCAAGATCGAAGAGATCACTGCATGACAATTTTTGAAAAAATAATCGCCGGAGAAATTCCATCATATAAGATAGCTGAGAATGAACATTTTTTCGCTTTCCTTGATATTTTTCCTCTTCGTCAAGGTCATGTATTGGTCGTACCTAAACAAGGCACCGATAAGTTTTTCGATCTTCCGGAAAATATTCTTTCAGAAATGCTGGTATTCGCTCAGCCCATTGCCAAAGCGATTGAAGCAAGCTTTGATTGCAATCGATGTGGCTTAAGTGTAATTGGTTTGGAAGTACCGCATGCGCATCTTCACCTGGTGCCTATAAATTCTTCAGATGATCTGAGTTTTTCAAGGCCAAAGCCAAGGGCTTCCGAAGAAAGCCTGAAGGAAGCACAGTCAAGGATTCTGAATGTGCTTAATCATTCTTAAAATTATTTTCCTTTTTTAGTTGCAATTCTTGAAGGATTTTGTTTCAGAAAATCTTCCCAGCCTTTTCCTGCTTTTCCTTTGGAAATGGCGCCAAGAGGACCGGATTGATAGTGATGACATAGTGCCACAGCCAGAGCGTCACTGGCATCGTAATGAGTGGGCCTCTCTTTTAAGGAGAAAATTGTTTGAAGCATTTTCATCACCTGTTCTTTATCCGCATTTCCATTTCCGGTAACAGATTGCTTTACTTTTTTTGGGGAATATTCAGTCACTTCAAGTCCGTAGCGCATGGCTGCCGCAATAGCCACACCCTGTGCCCTGCCAAGCTTAAGCATGCTTTGTACATTCTTACCAAAGAAGGGAGCTTCAATGGCAAATTCAGTGGGCTGATATTTTATGATCAATCCGCTTACCGTATTAAAAATAAGCTGGAGTTTTTTGTAAGGGTCCTTCGATTTCCCCGGTTTAAGTACACCGAATTCAAGCAGGGTTAGCTTTTGCTGCTGTACAGATATGATACCGTAGCCCATCAGTAAAGTGCCGGGATCGATGCCCAGTATTATTTTATCCGGCTTTTGCAGGGAGAATGTATTTTTACAAGATTAATGAAGCTGACCCGAAATAGCAAAATCTTCATCAACTACTTCCTGGGTCCCTTGTTGTTCTGCTGGTTGTTCTGGTCCATATATCAGCAAATAGCTCATCAGCCGGGACTAAAACAGGCATGGCAGCAAATAATAAATTCCTGGGGTTTTGAAAAACTGATCCTCGTCGCAGCTGTGGTTGGGCTCATGTTTATTAACTGGGGACTTGAAGCCTTCAAATGGAAGATCGCTGTAAAATCGGTACAGGATATTTCTTTTATCAATGCGCTTCAGGGAATTTTTTCCGGCGTTTCATTTTCCGTAACCACACCTAACAGAGTTGGAGAATATTTTGGAAGGCTGATGTATGTAAAAGAAGGAAGCCGGCTCAGAACGATTTCTGTTTCCATAGTGGGAAGTATGAGCCAGTTGATCATCACCTTATTATTTGGTCTTATCGGTTTACTCGTACTTCATTCAAGGATCATCAGTGAAGGAGTGATCAATGAGACATGGATGCAGGTGGTACTTAGTGGAGTATCATTGGTTTTGTTGGGATTACTGATATTTTATTTCCGGTTAAACTGGATCGTTCATTTGCTGGGAAAGATCAGCCAGGGAAAAAAATTATTTTACCTGGTTGAAGCGCTGGAGCAGCTAGATAAAATGATCCTGCTGCAGATGCTATCACTTTCATTTTTTCGCTTTATCATTTTCGGACTGCAGTATTATTTGTTCTTTTATTTGTTTGAAGTAAATATTTCTCCGCTAGATTCTTTCTGGGCCGTCAATGTTTCATTTCTTGTTCTGGCCGTGATACCCACGATTGCCATAGCGGAACTGGCTCAAAAAGGAAAGGTGATCATCACGCTTGCAGGATTGTTCAACACAAACCATTTAGGAATTACATTGGCCACAGCGGGAGTATGGTTGGTAAATCTTATCCTCCCTGCCCTAATCGGAAGTTTGCTGATACTTAAAAAAAGAAGACTGATAAGCGATTAAATATCACTAAGCCGGAAGAAATTCTTTGGCCTTATTCCTCTATCTGTCATCTGCAGATCACAGCATTCATGTTCACGGTCATGTTCAAAAAACAGAATATAATTTCCTTCTACTGCTTCCTGTAAAAAAGATCTTTTCTCATTGAGCGTAGTTAGCGGAAACATATCATATGCCATAATATATGGCAATGGAATATGAGCCTGTGAAGGCAGGAGATCGGACATGTACACGATAGTTCTTCCTTTATATTCTATCTGTGGAAGCATCATGGAATTTGTATGACCATTGACAAATCGTATCTGAATGCCAGGCAAAAATGATCTGGTTCCCAATTTTCCATTCTCAAAATTGGCTGTTTCAATAAATTTTAATTGGCTGCTTTCCTGAATAGGAAGGATATTTTCTTTGAGAAAAGATGCTTTCTCCCGGTCATTTGGGTTCACCGCCCAGTTCCAGTGTTCCTTGTTGCTCCAGTATTGCGCATTGGGAAAAGCGGGAACTAATTTATCTCCCTGTTTTTTAATACTTCCACCACAATGATCGAAATGCAAATGGGTTAGAAAAACATCGGTAATATCATTGAATGAAAAGCCATGTGCTGAAAGGGAAGAAGCCAGACTATCATTTCCATGCAGATAATAATGTCCGAAGAATTTTGCATCCTGTTTATCACCCATGCCATTATCCACCAGGATTAATCTTCCATCCTGTTCAATAAGCAGGCAACGCAGGGCCCATCCACACATATTATTTTCATCTGCCGGATTCAACTTGTTCCATATTGATTTTGGAACCACGCCAAACATGGCACCACCATCTAATTTAAAATAACCGGTATTTACAGAATATAATTTCAAAATGCTGCTACTGTTTTGGATTTTTTATAAGCGACGAAAAGGATCATTAAACCGATAATAAAAAATACCATCAGGGCCAGGATGCTTTCACGCATGCTGCCGGTAATATGGGTGATGAATCCGAAACTGAACATCCCCACTACGATGGCTATTTTTTCAGTGACATCAAAAAAGCTGAAAAATGAAGCTGTATCATTTGTGACAGGCATCAGTTTACTATAAGTACTTCTGCTAAGTGATTGAATACCTCCCATTACTAATCCTACTACCGCGGCTACTCCGAAGAACTGCCATTTATTAAAAAGGAAGAAATAGGCGTAAACACATACAGCGGCCCATAAAAGAATTACGAACATCAGTACTCTGAAATTGCCAAATCTTTCTGAAAGCCGGCTCATCATTATGGCGCCCACTATGGCCAGCAATTGAATGATCACTACAGTGAGAATAAGTGTCGTGGTATCCAGTTTTAATTCTTCTTTTCCGAAATTAGTAGCGATCAGCATTACGGTCTGAACCCCCATATTATAAAAGAAAAACGAGCATAAAAATAGCCATAGTACGGGCATGCTTTTTACCTGTCTGAAAACTTTTTCCAGTTCATGAAATCCATTGGAGAAAATATTCTTGTTGTTCTTTTTACCTGCGGGTATACTTTTCGGAAGACGCTTAAAAGTAATTTGCGCGAAGCCGAACCACCAGATGCCCACCAGCACAAAAGTGATCCGCACTGCTTTGCTTTGAGAAGAGGCATCATCAGCAGCCATCATGACCAAAACAAAACCGACAATTTGTAACAGTACGCTGCCTAAATATCCCATCGTGAATCCTTTGGCACTGATGCGGTCGCGATCTTCGGGAGCGGCGATTTCGGGCAGATATGAATTGTAGAAAACCAGGCTACCCCAGAAGCCAACGGTAGCAGTGATCATTAATACAGTTCCCACTCCCAGGTTATGAGAATTAAAAAAATAGAAACCTATGCAACTGAGAGACCCCAGCGTTACGAAGAATTTCATGAAACTTTTCTTATTGCCATTATAATCGGCAATAGAACTTAAGATAGGAGAGGAAATGGCTACGATCAGGAAAGCGGCTGCCAGCGTATAATCGTATAGAGAAGAATTGGGTATATGTTTGAACCAGAGAAAATCGATATAATCTGTTTTGGTAGTATCATCGCCGTCTCCGGTGATACCAAGATAATAGATCGGAAAAAATGTGGTGGTGATGACAAGATTGTAAACAGAATTGGCCCAATCGTACATGGCCCAACCATTCACTACCTTTTTGGAGGCGGTTTGCATGAAATTGCTTTGGTTAAAAATAAGGATAATGTACTATCCCCTGATAACACCGAAATAAATGAGGCTGAGAATGATCAAACCGGCAATGATTCGGTATATACCAAATAACCGGAATCCATGTTTTTGCAGATAAGCAATAAAACTTTTAATTGCTATCATGGATACAATGAAGGAAACCAGACAACCCAGTCCAAGCAAGGCCAGATTACTATTGTGTAATGCTTCTGGTGTTTCCTTATAGGTGTCATATAGTTCTTTTGCAGTAGCCGCGGCCATAGTAGGCACGGCAAGGAAAAAGGAGAACTCTGCGGCCACGCGACGCGTAAGTCCGGAGGCCATTCCACCAATGATCGTAGCCGCACTTCGGCTTACACCCGGGAATAATATAGAAAGGATCTGAAACAAGCCGATCTTAAAAGCGATTGGATTGGAAATTTCCTCTTCACGGTCGATGCGGGGATGAGAAAACCATTTATCAACGAATAAAAGAATAATACCACCCAAGACAGTAATGATCGCAATGATGGCGACGCTACCGAGAATATGATCAATATGTTTTTTAAGAAGAGCACCGGCGATCAATGAAGGGATAACGGCAATGATAATGCGGATATAAAAACCCCATGACTTGAAATTGACGAATTTTTTCCAGTAAAGTAATACCACGGCCAGGATTGCGGCCAGCTGTATCACGATATCATACATTTTCACAAAAGCATCATTCGGATCGATATCCATCATGGCCTGTGCGAATTTCATATGCGCGGTAGAAGAGATAGGAAGAAATTCAGTAACTCCTTCCACGATCGCGGTAATGACCGCCTGTAATGTAGTCATGTGATTTTAGTCTTTCGCCGGCTTCGGGCTCCGGAAGATGGCAAATATTTCGATCACCAATCCGATAATAACCAGTATAGGCGCTACCGTGATGCGGGTAAAACTATATACTGCTGATCTGTCAAAAATTGCAGGGTTATTATTGCTAATACCACCAGACATAAGAACCATACCCAGGGTAATTACAATGATACCTGCGAGCATCCACATATAATTTGCACGACTGAACATGGGGGCTATATTTTTTTCTTTCATTCGAAAGTTTTAAGGGTTGCAATATACAAAAAGGTTGAGAAGTTGAGGCATCAATACAACTCATCCAGTTTCATCTTCAGGTATTTGATCACCGAGCGATGCGTGCTCCCCAGGGTGATAGCGATACCGGTTAATGTAAGGGTAAGAAATAACAGCACCAGAGAACCTGAATCGTGAATGGTCTTTAACTGGGTAATCGAATTTTCGAATACCACAATAAGAATATATAAGGCTAAAGAAGCCAGGAGACCACTGGTAGCACCATTTATGATGGCCCTGGTATTCAGTGGTTTGGCAATAAATCCACGGGTGGCTCCCACCATTTGCATGGTCTTTATTAAAAAACGATTACTGAACATGGCCAGTCGGATAGTATTATCAATAAGAATGATGACCACAATGGAAATGATGATCACAAGTACGAGCAGGGCAATACCGATCACCCTGAAATTACTATTCAGCTTGCCGATAAGGGCCTCCGGATATTTCACATCCGTAACATAGGTTCGTGCTCCAAGATCTGTCTGAATATTGGCAAGCGTATCTAGCTGAACATATTGTTTTTTGATGCGGAAATAAATTGCGTTGGGAAGGGGATTATCATTCAGTACCTTACTCCAGTCCTCATTCTCTTCCTGCATATAAATAGCTTTCGCCTCTTCTTTAGAAACATAGCGAATTGATTTTACATAAGGTTTGGAGGAGATATAATCCATCAGGTTTACGCTATCCTTTATATTAAGATTACCCAGCAGATAAACTCTCACCTCTACATTCTCTTTGAAGTAATCGCGAAGCTTATTGGCATTGATCACCAACCATCCGATAATGCCTAAAAAGAAAAGCACCAGGGTTACACCCAGTACGGACATAAAATAAGAAGGTTTTCCACGCTTAATTGAAGCTCTTCCGGTTTGCGCCATAAATTCGATGGGTTTATCTGAAAAGTTTGACCTCTTCAGCGCTTTTTAATGGACTAATCCCTTAAGGTTGAGGCAAAAATAACAGAATTACTTTGGCTATCCGTATTTTTGTTACCCCTTTGGGGGCCGTTTCTTCTAACGATTGCCAGCCGCAGATATTTTGCCGAATCGATGAGGTTTGAGAAGATTTAGACCTTCTTTCACAAACAAGGTTCCGCGGCCAAAAATTATTTTTCCGGGAAAATTTAAAATGATGGAGTACCAGTTCAGGGATATTGAAAAAAAATGGCAGCGACGCTGGAAGGATACTAATGCTTATAAAGTATCTAATGAAAGCAGCCGTCCAAAATATTATGTACTGGATATGTTCCCTTATCCCAGTGGAACTGGTTTGCATGTAGGGCATCCACTTGGATATATTGCCTCTGATATTTATTCCCGTTTCAAGCGATTGCAGGGTTATAATGTGCTACACCCGATGGGTTATGACGCTTTTGGTTTGCCAGCGGAACAATATGCTATTGAACACGGCATTCATCCTGCTGATTCCACAGAAAATAATATTAATAATTTCAGAAGGCAGCTGGATAATATCGGCTTCTGTTTTGATTGGGATCGTGAGATTCGTACCAGTGATGCCAGTTATTATAAATGGACACAATGGATCTTTCTTCAGCTCTTCCATTCTTTTTACGATAGAACGACACAAAAAGCAAGTTCCGTTTCTTTACTAACAACAGAATTTGAAAAAAATGGAAATGCAGCTCACCCGGTTCCCAATGCTCAATTTGAGATCCAGTCATTTTCTGCGGAGCAATGGAATTCATTTAATGAAAGAACCCGCCAGGATATATTGATGGAATATCGATTGGCCTTTTGCGGTACAGGTGAAGTGAACTGGTGCGAGGCACTGGGTACGGTACTGGCAAATGATGAAGTGGTGAATGGGGTAAGTGAAAGAGGCGGGCATCCGGTGGTAAAAAAGAAATTGCGCCAATGGTATTTGCGTATCACCGCCTATGCTGATCGTTTATTGGAAGGATTGAATAATGTGGAATTCAGCGAGGCAATGAAGGAAATGCAAACCAACTGGATCGGAAGGTCTGAAGGAGCGGAGATGGAGTTTGAGATAAGTCAGGAGTCGGGAGTCGGGAGTCGGGAGTCGGGAGTCGGGAGTCAGGAGTCGATAAGGGTTTATACAACGAGACCAGATACAATATATGGAGTAGATTTTATGGTGCTGGCACCAGAACATGAATTGGTGAATAGCATAACCACTCCGGAACAAAAAGCAGAAGTTGAAAAATATCTGGAGTATGTGAATAGTCGAAGTGAGCGGGAAAGAATGTCGGAGAAAAAGATCAGTGGGGTTTTTACCGGAGCATTTGCGATTAATCCTTTTAGCGGAAAGCTGATACCAGTGTGGATCAGTGAATATGTTTTGGCCGGCTACGGCACAGGTGCTATTATGGCTGTTCCCTGCGGAGATCAGCGAGATCATGCATTTGCCCGTCACTTTAATATTCCTATTACTAATATTATAGGTGATCATTACAATGGGGAAGAAGCCAATTCTACCAAAGAGGCTATACTTCAGCAATCCGGAATACTGGATGGTATGCAGATGAAAGAGGCGATCCCTTTTATTATTAATAAGGTCGAGGAAAAAGGAATTGGAATACGAAAAGTAAATTACCGTATGCGTGATGCGGCCTTCAGCCGCCAGCGATACTGGGGTGAACCATTTCCGATAAAATGGGTAGATGGAATTGCTATCCCGCTCGATGAATCTGAATTGCCTTTGTTACTGCCTCATGTGGATTCTTATAAACCAGGTCCGGAAGGAGAAGGCCCTCTGGCAAATATTTATGAATGGACCGATCGTGACCTTGAGACCAATACTATGCCCGGTTATGCAGGAAGCAGTTGGTATTTTCTTAGATATATGGACCCCCATAACGAGCAAAGCTTTTGCGCTAGAAAAGTGAGCGATTACTGGAACCAGGTGGATCTTTATATTGGAGGTACAGAACATGCGGTGGGTCATTTATTATATAGTCGTATGTGGACCAAGGCTCTTTTTGATCTTGGTCATATTGGTTTTGATGAACCATACAGGCGTTTATTGAATCAGGGAATGATACAGGGATCGTCCAGGTTCATATATCGCGTGGCGGGAAAGAATGAATTTGTTTCTTTTGGATTGGTAGATGAATACGATACTCAGGCTCTTCATGTAGATGTAAATATGGTGGATGGGGTAGAGCTGGGTCTGGAACAATTTAAAAAATGGAGAAGCGGAGAATATGCAGATGCGAGTTTTATTCTGGAGAATGGAAAATATATCTGCGGGGTAGAGACGGAAAAAATGTCCAAATCCAAGTTCAATACGGTGAATCCTGATGATCTGGTATTAAAATATGGGGCGGATACTTTCAGAATGTATGAGATGTTTCTTGGCCCGGTAGAAGTAAGCAAGCCATGGGATACAAAGGGAATAGAGGGGGTGCATCGTTTTCTGAAAAAATTATGGCGATTATTTTTTGATGAGCAGAAAGGTAAATTATGGACCGATGAAAAGCCCACAGATGCAGAGTGTAAAATACTCCATCGTACTATTAAAAAGATAAATGAAGATACAGAGCGGTTCAGTTTCAATACTGCTGTCAGCGCGTTTATGATCTGTGTGAATGAACTGTCTGAACAAAAATGTCATAAAAAACAAATTCTCGAACCATTGCTGATCCTACTGACAGCCTATGCTCCTCATATAGCAGAAGAATTGTACCATCAAATAAATGAAAACGCTGATAATTCTGTACTTGATGCCACATTTCCTTCCTGGGATGAAAAATATTTAAAAGAAACTTCCAAGGCCTATCCTGTGGCTATCAATGGAAAGACCAGATCGGAAATGATTATAGATCTTAATGCCAGCCAGCAGGAAGTGGAAGCGATGGTGATGCAGGATAAGGTGGTTTTAAAATGGTTGGATGGAAAGGCGCCCAGGAAAATCATATATGTGAGGAACAGGATGATTAATATAGTGATATAGTTTAGGGAGTTTGGAGTCTGCTATCTTTTAGACCAGGAGGGGTCAGTTTGACGCGATCAAGTGGGGTCTCATTTGGCGGATTTTCAATTTCAGCCCCTTTTGTATTTATTTATATGTATGGATTATACTCAACCTATTTTTTTTTGGAAAAATTGGTTGAGAGGAAAAAAATCATAACTTTCCCCCTCGAACCTCCACTAAAACTAGGTTCAAAACCAGTAAAACACTGCTTATGAAGAAAGTATACCTATTACTGCTTACGGTAATACTATTAATGAACATTGAGTCAAGGGCTCAGTGTACCAACACTTCGCAATATCCATCTGCAACTATTCCAATTAATGTGATAGGTGCTGTAACTCAAATATCAACCTGTTCATTCGGAGGTGAATATTCTGTAGTTAGCGGTGCCGTTAACGGACAAACTCTTCGTTTCACAAGTAGTGCAGCGGGAGATGAGATCACCATTCATTCTGGAACATACAACGGACCCGTGATCGCCTTTGGAGTTACTCCTCTCGTATTTGCCAATACGTACACAGGTACTGTATTTGCGCACTGGAATACTGCAGATTGCGGATCTCAATTTGCTTGTCGTACCACCACGGTTCAATGTACCAGTTGTACTGTTCCACCTCCGGTAAATGATCTTTGTACAGGGGCAATATCCATTGCCTGCGGACAAACGATTACAGGGTCTACACCGACAGCCACTATTGACCCGGTTAGCAATTGCAATGGTGTTAACCTGAGTACAGCCCCAGGTGTATGGTATACCTTTGTTGGTGATGGCACAACGAATATTCTAAGCCTTTGCGGTTCATCTTTTGATACAGAGATTGGTATATTCTCCGGATCCTGCGCGGGACTTACCTGCGTTACAGCGAATGATGATTTCTGTGGTTTGCAATCGCGGGTTACTTTTGCCACCACGCTGGGTACTACCTATTTTGTACTGGTTACGGGATGGTCTACTTCTACAGGAAACTTTACCCTGAACAGAAGCTGTTCTTGCTCAGGTGTTCCTTCCCCTGGT
>JBKJMI010000125.1:0-33063 GCA_046596515.1 Chitinophagaceae bacterium
AACTTTGAATGATGGCTAAAAAGAAACCAGCAAAGAAAAAGATTGCCAAAAAAGATGTGCCTCTAAAGGTCAATACAACCTTTGAGGATTTGCTGCGTATGGCTATTAACACTCCGCCAAAAAAGAAAAAATAAAATTTAAATATTGAGATACAAATTATTGCCGACCCAAATTATTCATTGGGACAATGAGGGAATGTTTAAAGTAAATAGTTCGACTGATATAATATATTCTGTCGCAACTGGGGAAATTTACAAAGTTGATAATGGCTCATTACCTATTATTTTAGAAGGACAAATAAGAATAAAACGGGATGATGTTGATATTTTTAGCTGCATCTTCCATACTAAAGCACAGTTATTTTTTGATTTTAACGAAAACCCTATAAATGATTTGGTAGCACTTTTAAAAGAAGTACAAAAGAAGGAACAATTAATATGGGATTCAAGAATAATAGCAACCCCACTACACGGGATTTTTTTAGAAAATGCAGAATCAAACCCTAACAGTCTTTTAAATTTATCATGTCATTTACGGGATGCTGCCAAATCTCGAAATTTGATAGCTTAGTTTCGGGCTTACCACTCCAAAGAGATAGGTCTGTAAAATCCTCACCCGTTATTTGATGGCTAACGGCAGTGCTGCTATCAGGTTTACCTAAAGCAGAATTTGAGTTATTTTTTTTCATTTTGAGTTTTTCTCACCATTTTTAGGGCTGCATACAAATCCGCCGGAACAGGTTAGGAATAAAAGTTATACTTGTTACAGATAACCTGTTGATAGCTTAGTATGTAGTGGAAGGTGAGATATAATGTCCCTTACCGGGGCTCAAACACTTAATTTGCGAACATGAAAAATTGGATATACCCTACCCCTTTGCTTATTCAGATGCTATTGCTGGTTAGCTCCTGCCGGGCCTACCGGGCACCCGAATTTAGGTATGTGGAGAACATTGACTGGAGCTGCATACTGGACAAATAATTAAGAATTCACTGGCCCTGGCAGGAAATAAGGAAGTGACGGTTCGCTTTTAAGGAACCGCGAAACTGGGCAAATCAGGGGTTTACATGAACTACCCTATCAAATATTCAGGAACACAAAAACTTAGAAAACTAATCCGCTGATCATTGTTGAGGGGGCGGAACTTTAAGTTTGGGGTGAGTACCCCCATCTTCTGCCTTTTTACAGGGCGTAGGCAGCCTTTTATAGGCATCTTCAGCAGCCAGAACATCATCGGCATCATATCCTACATTGGCGATATATGCCTTGATATCTTCGATATTGATACGATCCGTGATAAACTTCACCTTGGTCTCCCCTTTCCGGTAGTTGACCACTATCTCTACGATTCCATCATAAGGCTTTACATATCCCTCTATTCTTTTCTTGCAGTTCTCACATAGAGCACCCGGAGTCTTGATGGTAGCAGTTTGAATAGCCTTGGTTTGGGCAAATAAGGATATTGTCAGAAAACTGAAAGCAATGTATGTCAGGATACTTTTCATAAATAAGCTTCTAGATGCTGGCATCTAGCTAATTTGTTTACAGATCAATTTTTTTTTAATAAGTCTAGAATTATTGACTACCCTTCGACAAGCATGGGGAATCACTTACAACTCACCACTCCCAACTCACTCTCAAAGGCTCCAGGCTCCCGACTCCGGGTTTTCCCTCCATTTCAATAACATCTCCTCCTGTTCTTTAGTCACAATCCCTTTTTCTTTAGCCAGGTCAATTAAACTTGGATAATCGGTCAGCGAATAATAATTCAAAGATGCCTGTTCGAAGGCCTGGGTTGCAACCGAAAATCCATAATTAAAAATGGAAACCATTCCTATTACGTCTAAGCCCTCCCTTTTTAGTACGTCGACTACCTGCAAACTACTTTTACCAGTAGAAACCAGGTCCTCGATCACGACCGTCTTCTGACCTTTTTCAAAGGACCCTTCTATCTGGTTGCCCAGTCCATGCTCCTTTGGCTTTGGACGAACATAGATATAAGGAAGTTTCAACTGATCAGCTGCCATGGCTCCCCAGGCAATTCCTGCAGTAGCAACTCCGGCAAGCAGATCAGCCTCCGGAAATTTCTCAAAGATGATATTACACATCTCTGATTTGATATGCTCCCTTATATGAGGAAAAGAAAGCAGCTTACGGTTATCACAATAAATAGGACTCTTCCATCCACTGGCCCATGTAAAAGGATGATCAGGACTCAACTTTACCGCAGCGGCCTGCAACAATTTTTCTGCTATCAGTTTTGCATCAGTCATACTGTAAAGGTAAGTCCTGCCCGCCCCTCATCCCCAATCCTATTCGCTTTTTTGTATCTTACAAACATCATGTATATCAAGATCTATTTCTCCGATAAACCTCTTTTCCTCTGCGACGAGGTGGACGATCATGTGCAGGATTACCTGCATCATGACGATGCCGTATTCATTGATGAACTGGATTCGCATTCAGTCAATGCCATGATCCATGAAATGCAGCAACCCAGGATTCATGCAGGTGTTTTTTATAACCCGGATCTGAATGAATTAAAGAAAGCATTTTATAAGAAATTTACGATCATCCAGGCAGCCGGCGGACTGGTGAAAAATAAAAAAAATGAAATATTATTAATATTTCGGAGAGGGAAATGGGATCTGCCCAAGGGTAAATTAGATAAAGGCGAAAAACTAGGTGATTGCGCTATTCGCGAAGTGGAGGAAGAAACAGGATTGAAAAATATAACTCTTAAAGATCCATTGGAGATCAGTTATCATACTTATCATGAAGGAACCAAATTCATTTTGAAAGAATCACATTGGTTTGAGATGGAAGTAAAAGACGAACAGGAATTGACACCCCAGGCAGAAGAAGATATTCATGAAGTAAAGTGGGTTAAGCCATCCCAATTATCTCATTATTTTGACAAAAGTTTTCCTTCCGTGGTGGATATTTTAAGATCAGAGAGTTAGTACTTATT
This sequence comes from Chitinophagaceae bacterium, assembly GCA_046596515.1. Lineage (GTDB taxonomy): Bacteria > Bacteroidota > Bacteroidia > Chitinophagales > Chitinophagaceae > JJ008. The sequence goes on from JBKJMI010000125.1 coordinate 2,972, forward strand.
TTAATGTGCGAAATACTACTTCAGGTAGAAAAGGTGAAGCGTCGCCATTATTGCGAATGATATCTCTCACAATAGTTGAAGCTACCGATGTATATTTTGGTTCGCAGGTAAGGAATACTGTTTCAATAGTTTTATCCAGGGTCCTGTTCGCGTCCGCTATAGTTTTTTCATATTCAAAATCCGAAACGTAACGGATCCCTCTAAGAATAAATGCCGCGCCGATCTTTTTGCAGAAATCAATGGTCAGTCCTTCATAGATGGCAGTTTCCACTCTTTCTTCATCCTTATATATTTCATTCAACCATTGCGCTCTTTTTTCAGGAGTGAACATGGGCGCCTTGGCCGTATTTAATCCAATACCCACAACGATCTTATCAAATAAAGGAAGGGCCCTGTTGATTATATCTACATGTCCCAGTGTGACTGGATCAAAGGTTCCCGGAAATAAGCAGATTCGCATGGTTTGCATTTTCTCCGGTAAGTACCGGAATGAGTAATTAGTTTCGTCCGGACAAAAGATATAACACGGCCATTCTTATAGCCACTCCATTTTCCACCTGTTGCAGAATAATGGCTTGTTTGCTATCGGCTACATCTGAATCAAGCTCCACACCACGATTAATTGGCCCCGGATGCATAATAACAATTTCCTTATTCAGTGAATCCAGCAGTTGCCGGTTGATCCCATAAGAGATCCGGTATTCGCGTAGTGATGAAAACAAAGGTTGATTCTGTCGTTCCAGTTGAATGCGCAATACATTGGCTACATCGCACCATTCCAGCGTTTCTTTTAAATTATAATTTACCTCGACTCCCCAGGCTTCCGCTGCATATTTTGGTATAAGCGTTGGCGGCCCGCAAACAGTAACCTTCGCTCCCATTTTATTTAACAGGTACACATTACTCTGTGCAACACGGCTATGCATAATATCACCAATGATAGCTACCTTTTTACCTTCGAGTCCACCGGTACTTTCTTTTATAGAAAAAGCATCAAGCAAAGCTTGTGTGGGATGTTCATTGATGCCATCACCAGCATTGATGATTGCGGCAGGTACATGTTTTGAAAGAAAATGCGGTGCTCCGCTGGCACTATGCCGCATCACCACCATATCCACTTTCATGGATAAGATATTTCTTACAGTATCCAGCAAGGTCTCTCCTTTTGCGGCAGAAGAAGTGGAGGCAGCGAAATTGATAGTATCGGCGCTTAACCTTTTTTCAGCCAGCTCAAAGGAGAAACGGGTACGCGTAGAGTTTTCGTAAAAAAGATTCACGATAGTAAGATCCCGGAGGGAAGGAACTTTTTTAACTGGTCGCTGTAAAACTTCTTTGAATTGTTCGGCAGTAGAGAGAATAAGGGAAATATCTTCTGGTGTGAGATCTTTAATGCCCAGCAGGTGTCGTGTGGATAGTTGCATTAAAAAGCAAAATTAGTGGAATTAGCCGGGAATCAGCACTACTTGTTTATTTCCCTTTTCATCATCAACCAGTTTGATCTTATCCTTCCGGCCAGCCTCAAAAGACTGACCTACATAATCGGCCTGAATTGGAAACTGCCTGTGTTCTTTCCGGTCAACCAATACCAGCAGTTCCACTTTGGCTGGTCTTCCATAATCCAGTAAAACATCCAGTGCCGCTTTGATGGTACGACCCGTGAACAGCACATCATCTATCAGTATTACAAGCTTATCCTCAACTCCGAAGTTAAGGTTCATCCGATCTGGTGCCAGGATACTTTGTCGTATATCGTCACGGTAAAATGTAATGTCCAGCTGGCCATATTCAAATTGCGCCTTAGGGTCTTCGAGACGAATGGCAGCAACCAATTCATCGGCAATAGCTACTCCTCCTTGTTGAATCCCAACCAGGGCCACGTCTTTGAATGAGCCATGCTGTTCCTTCAACTGTTTTACCAGTGATGAAATCATTTCTTTAAGTTGCGAATGAGATAGCAAAACTTGCATGTGACGAAAATAAGGAATAAAGACTACTGTTATTTATCAGCCATGAATGGATAAGTATAATCCACCGGAGAATTAAAAGTTTCCTTTATCGTTCTGGCGCTTAACCAGCGATACAGATTCAATATGCTTCCGGCCTTATCATTGGTACCACTTCCTCTGGCACCGCCAAATGGTTGCTGTCCTACCACGGCACCTGTGGGCTTATCGTTGATATAAAAATTACCAGCTGCATTTCTTAATTTATCAGTAGCCAGTTCAATAGCTGCACGATCCTGAGCCAGTATAGCTCCTGTAAGTGCATAAGGCGACGTAGTATCTACTAACTCTAAAGCTTTTTCAAATCCATTGGCAGGATAAATATATACAGTAAGCACGGGGCCGAAGATCTCTTCACACATACTTACATAGCGTGGAGTTTTTGCTTCGATGATGGTAGGTTGTACAAACCATCCTTCTTTACTATCGCATTTACCACCAACCCATATTTCCGCTTTCGGATCTTTTTTAGCACTATCGATATATCGTTTAATGTTGTTGAAACTTTTTTCATCAATCACCGCGTTGATGAAATTGCTGAAATCTTCAACTGTTCCCATTTTAAAACTCTTCACCCCTGCGATCAGTTTCTTCTTCACTTCCTCGGCCATATTAGAAGGGATATAAGCTCTCGAAGCCGCGGAACATTTCTGTCCCTGGTATTCAAAAGCACCTCTCAATAAAGCGGTCACCACTGCATCCGGATCAGCAGTCTTATGTGCAATCACAAAATCTTTTCCCCCTGTCTCTCCTACTATCCTTGGATAAGAACGATAATTAGGCATATTCTTTCCAATGGTCTCCCACATATTATTGAAAACACCGGTAGAGCCGGTGAAATGCACGCCGGCAAAATCGCGATGATTGAAGCAAACTTTCCCAATGGTCGGACCATCTACATAGATCAGGTTGATCACACCATCTGGTAGACCTGCTTCTTTTAAAATACGCATGAACATCTGTGCTGAATATATCTGCGTATTAGCGCATTTCCATACTACTACATTACCACACATGGCCGCACTGGCTGGAAGATTACCTCCTATGGCGGTGAAATTAAATGGGGTCACTGCGAGAACAAAACCTTCTAGCGAACGATACTCCATTCGATTGTGCATACCCGGACTGCTGATGGGCTGCTGCTTATATATTTCAGAAAGAAAATGAACATTGAAGCGAAGAAAATCGATGAGCTCACAGGCAGCATCAATTTCTGCCTGGTAAGCGTTTTTACTCTGGCCGAGCATTGTCGTGCCATTTATATAAGGCCGGTATTTTGTTGCCATCAGATCGGCCGCCCTTAAAAAAATATTTGCCCTGGTCTCCCAGTTCATAGCAGCCCATTTAGCATGTGCCGCTAAGGCAGCATCAATAGCCTGAGTCACATGTTTCTCTTCTCCTTTATGATAACGACCCAATAAATGGCTGGTCTCATGCGGAGGATGGATCTCACCCAATTTATTGGTACGAACTTCCTTTCCGCCGATATACATCGGTATATCAAGTTCTGCTGATTTTAATTCGGCAAGAACAGCCTTCAATCTTTTTCTTTCTGAAGAACCCGGCGCATAGGAAAGAACAGGTTCGTTCACTGGCATGGGGTAACTGAAATAACCAAGATTCATAATTGGTATTTTAATGCTTGAATAGGGTACAAAGATATCAGGAAACTTCGGTATCCTTTTCACTCATAAGGTAGGCCTTAATAAATCCATCGAGTTCACCATCCATTACCGGTTGTACATTGCCTACTTCAAAATCGGTGCGATGGTCCTTTATCATTTTATAAGGATGGAATACATAACTTCTGATCTGACTGCCCCACTCTATTTTTTTCTTCTTTGCGTTTTTGGCATCTTTTAATTCATTACGCTTGCGAAGTTCTTCTTCATATAATTTGCTACGCAGCATTTGCATGGCCAGGTCACGGTTACCTAACTGGGTACGATCCTGCTGACAAACTACCACGATACCTGTAGGAATATGTGTAAGCTGAACTTTGGTCTCCACCTTATTTACATTCTGACCACCTGCACCTCCGCTTCTTGATGTTTCCATTTTCACGTCGGCCGGTTTTATATCAATATGAATAGTATCATCTACCAGGGGATAAACAAATACTGAAGCGAATGAAGTATGACGACGGGCATTACTATCGAATGGTGAAATACGTACGAGACGGTGAACTCCGCTTTCCGCTTTTAAAAACCCGTATGCAAAGGGCCCGTCAAATTGATAGGTGCATGTTTTAATACCTGCGCCATCACCCCATTGCCAGTCGAGCTCTGTCACTTTCCATCCCTGCTTCTCTCCATACATTCTATACATACGGGCAAGTATCTCCGACCAGTCCTGACTTTCTGTTCCACCAGCACCGCTGTTTATTTGCAATACGGCTGGTAGTTCATCTTCGGGTTCATTTAATGTGGCTTTGAATTCTGCATCATCCAGCATGGTTATGGCTTTATCAAAAGCCTGCTGGGTTTCCTCTTCGGTAGCATCTCCGGCTTTCCAGAATTCTATAAGAATGGCAAAATCTTCCACAGACATTTCAACCTCTTCAAAAAGGTTGATCCAATACTCGTTCAGCTTAATGCCTTTAAGTATTTCTGTGGCTCGCTTATTATCGTCCCAGAATCCGGGACTGAGGGTAAGTTGTTTTTCTTCAGCTACTTTATATCGTCGGTTCTCGACGTCAAAGAAACCTCCTTATCCCGGCAATGCGGGACCGCATATCCTGTAATTTTTCTGTTGTCATGGGTGCAAAGGTAGGGGAAAGAAGTGAGTGGTGAGTGGGAAGTAGTGAGTTGTGAGTTGTAAATGGGGGTGAATGAGGGTCAATCAGGGTCAATGATGGTCAATGAAATTCCAATAACTTTAGCGAATCAAAAATCTTCAATCATGAGAAAGATATTATTGTATGGATGCGGCCTGATGATGGTAACGAATATTTTGTCCTGTAAGAGTAATGATGGAAAAAAAATAGAGGAAAAAAAATTCTCTATTAAAGAAGAGCTTGTCACGTATATGAGTGATGGCATTGAAATGAAAAGCTATATTGCTTATGATGAAAATAATAAAGATAAAAGGCCTGCAGTTCTGGTTATTCCTGAATGGTGGGGCGTGAATGATTATATAAGATCAAGAATTAAGCAATTGGCGGAATTAGGATATGTGGCCATGGCGGTTGATTTTTATGGCAATGGTAAGCAGGCAGATAATCCGGATAGCGCGGGCAAACTGGCTACTCCATTTTATGCTGATCCGCAAATGGCAAAAAGAAGATTTGATGCAGCTAAAGCAAAGCTTATTTCTTATTTGCAGGTAGATAGTTCCAGATTAGCAGCTATGGGTTATTGTTTTGGAGGAGCACAAGTGATCAATATGGCCAAACTTGGCGAAGACCTGAAAGGAGTTGTTAGTTTTCACGGTAACCTGGCGGTGATTCCAGCAACAAAAGATATGAAGGCCGATGTGTTGGTTTGTCATGGCGCTGATGATAAATTCGTACCGCAGGAAGAAGTAGCTAAATTTAAAAAGCAAATGGATTCTGTTGGCGCACATTATACATTTATTGCCTATCCGGGTGCCGTTCATTCTTTCACTAATCCTAAGGCCACAGAATGGGGTAAAAAATTCAATTTGCCATTGGCTTATAATGAAAATGCTGATACTTTGTCATGGAGGGAAATGAGGGCATTTTTTGACAGGGTGCTCAGGTAGAGAATAGAGAGTAGTAAGTAGTGAGTGGTGAATTGGGGTCAGTAAGGGTCAATTGGGGTGAATATGGGATTAGGTATACTCATTAAAAAGCGATCAGCGATAGGCCATAAGAAAATGCAATGAGCCTCGATAATTGTTAACCATTTGTAATTAACTTGCATTAAATAAGTTGCAGAAACATTTATAGTACATTTAACTAACCAAACAATGAGAAATATGAAAAGAACAAATTTGATGAAAGCGTTATTACTGATCCCTGCGTCTTTAATAATGGGAATTACATTTGGACAGAAAGCCAAAAAATATCAGCATGATCCTACCTATTATGAGATGTTCCCAGATAAACTCACAGGGCGTATCTTCACCGCGAAGAAATTTGAAGATATCAATGTTCCCTCCGGCGGATCGGCACCTGATCTCAAATATGTCGCTAATCACAAACTGAACTTCGGCGTAGGTGTTACCTGGCATAACTTTTCTCTCAATGGATTTTATGGGTTCAATAATTCCAGTAGCAACCGCGGAAAAACAAAGGGGTTGGATTTACAAGTCCATATGTATCCCCACAAATGGGCAATTGACGTGCTGGTGGTAATGCCAAAAGGAATGTATATTAAACCAAAAGGAGCTGGTTCAACCGATCCTTCAAAATATTATTCCGATCCATTGACAAAAGAAAGGATTTATGGATTTGCAGCCTACAAAGTACCCAACAAAGAAAAATTTTCTTACCGCGCGGCTCTCGTCCAGAATGAGTGGCAGAAAAAATCAGCCGGTTCTCTTTTATATGGTGGGGAGTTATATTACGTGATTGGACCGGAAAATGACAGCAACTTTATTCCAAAGCCTATTGAAAACAATTATATCCAGAAGGGATATAAAGAAATGAGATTTATAAGTGTTGGTCCTGGTATTGGTTATGCATATACTGCTGTATTGAATCAGCACCTGTTTTTTATGGGTTCACTGATAGCAAACTTGAAAATCAATATTGCGACGGAGGAAATCCCAGCAACAGTTAAGAAAACAAGTATTGATCCGTCAGCAATTTTTAAAGCGGCTATCGGTTACAACAGTTCCACCTGGAGTTTTGTCTTACAGGCAACCGGAAATGCTCTAATTGCCAAAGGACCTGCTTCAATGCAAAATTATACGTATAAGGCCGACCAGATTAAATTATCCCTTGCAAAAAAATTCTTAATCAGAAAGAAACATCCTACTCCTACCAGTTAATGTAATAAGTAGCGACAAACATTTAGCATAAACAATAAAAAATAATTTTCCGTATTCCTTTATAAGGAAATACAAAAGGGTTCCAAACGGAACCTTTTTTCATAAAGTCTATCTAAGAAAAATGAATATTGAACTGCCCTGTATTTGAGAAAAATTGCCATTTGAGTAACTATTACCACGCTAAAGGGAATTAACCTCTTATTCCATTTTATTTAGATTTTGTACAAGATTTATTATTTGACCTAAATTGCTCGTATCCAATATGGTTGTGGAAAATACGGTCAACCCTATAGAAAATATACGTAGTAAAACTATGTGGTATCAAAATCAGTTTCTATTTTGTCCCTCCGATCCGCACCTATAAAAAGTACTACCATGATAAAATCTATACTGACCGTATTGACCCTGAGCGCCTTATTTTCTGCCTGTTCTAAAAAAGAAACAGCGCAGGAGCTTCCAAGTTCACAACCCACCAAACAACAACCGGAGACCTGCATTCCGCAAACTGCCAATCCTACTGGTCGTTCTTACCAGATGAATGATGTGCAGAATTATAACTGTGGAAATAAGTTTTGTGGATTGATCTCGATCAGCAACCGTAATTATTGGATCTACCTGGATTCTTTTTTTGTTGATGGTAGTTTTTCACACGTACAGGTAGACACACTTCGTTTCAGCAGCAGTATGCGTTCATTAACTGATGGACTGGTATGGTGGAAACCAAGCATCTCTATTGGTCTTCCAGAACTGATGTATGTAAATGATTCCGCATTCTTCAAACTCGAACCAAGATTGTTTAGCCAGGAGCAAATGGATGTTCGCAGCGAGTTCGCTATATGTGCAGGCGATTCTGCACGATACTTTACCAGTTTTGAAGATGCCGGTGCAACAGGTCGTACAGTAAAAATGAAAGATGGTATTTCAGTTAATGGAATAAAATATGATAACATTCTCTATTTCGATAAGAATGCGAGAAGCTATCGTCGTGATCAGGTTTATATCAAACCGGGTGTTGGTGTTATCCGTTATGTGCAGGAAAGAGCCCCATTGGGATCTCCGAATGTAAAGCTAGCTCAGATCTCCACCTTGCTCTATTGTCATTTTGAATAATGGGTTAGAAAATACAGGTGCGATACAATGTGCACCCGGCCCCTTCGGGGGCTTTTTTATGTCCCCATATTTCCATTGATTTGCCATATTGAAAAAGATCATTTATTATTTCCGGGATTATTTGAGAGTGATCAGCAAGGTCCAATTGCTGATTTTTAGTTTATTCACAGCACTGCTGATCTTTATCAATTATCAGTATGATGTGGAAGAATGGATCAGCTTATTTCCATTGGCAAATAAATATTTTTCATGGGTATTGATATTTGGTCTGGCCTGGTGGTTGCCTTATATTTTTATCCTGGTATCAGAAAAAAAACTCCCCTCCGCGCATTTATTTTTTCTATTGATTCTGGCACCCTGCCTCTTCGCATTAAAGATGTCAATGCAGCCCGTATTTCATTTTAGTGATGACCTGGTCTGGAATAATTACTGGAATCATATAATCTACTGGCCTGTTTTATTATGTCTTATCGGAGGAACATTATTATTAGTTGGACGACTTCTAAAGCACGACCAGTTATTTTATGGCTCACGTATAAAAGGAATGAATTGGACTCCTTATTTATGGATGATTTGTTTCATGCTGCCACTGATAGCTCTGGCATCGACACAGCCAGATTTTCAGGCTATATATCCAAAGATGCAGCATATCGAAGGGATCTTTGATCAAAAGGGTTTTCACTGGTGGCATAGGCTAATATTCGAATTATCCTATGGCAGCGATTTTATTACCATTGAATTTTTCTTCCGGGGTTTTCTGGTCATTGCTCTTGCAAAATATGTTGGTCCACAGGCAATCCTGCCGATGGCCTGCTTCTATTGCACTATACATTTTGGAAAGCCTCTTGGCGAATGTATCAGTTCTTATTTCGGAGGGATCCTGTTGGGCGTGGTAGTGTATAATACCCGTTCCATCTTTGGTGGATTGATGATACATCTTGGTATTGCCTGGCTCATGGAACTGGCCGGTCACCTGGCCAGGTAAAAAAAATGCTATGATCCGTAAGCCGGATCCTGTTACCATTTTCATGGCCGCCATCATTTATCTGTCCCGAAGATTGCTCCGCGGGATCAATCTGCCTACCCTGTACCATCGGACGAGCAGCCCTCAATCGGTACTATACGTGGCATTTCAGCTTGCAAGGTTTACCCGCGACAAACATTACTATTCATCACCGTAGGCTCTTACCCTACATTTTCACCCTCACCCTGAAGAACACAAGTGTCTTCATGGCAGTTATTTTCTGTGGCACTATCTGTCTTCCTTTCGGAATCCCCTGTTATTCACAGGGTGCATTGCTCTGTGCTGTCCGGACTTTCCTCCTTCCGCGAGCGGAAAGCGATAGCGGGATCATAGCGTGGCAAAGATAAGAAAGTTGAGAAGGTTGAGCTGTTGAGAGGTTGAGGGGTTGAGAGAGCCCTCCCAGCGTTCAGCACAGACTTGCAATTTGAAATTATAGGGACATTTCGCTCAACTTCTCACCAGCTCAACCCCTCAACTTATATTATTTTCGTGTAATGAAATACCAAATTGGTGATCGTGTGTTAATTCTTCATTCTAATGAGGAAGCAGATGTGATAGATATTATAAATGAAAAAATGCTGATGGTGGATGTGCAGGGTGTTCAGTTTCCGGTTTATATGGACCAGGTGGATTTTCCCTATTTCAAGCTATTCACGGAAAAGAAAATTGTCCCGCTAAAAAAAGAAAGACAATATGTGGATGATCTTCGGAAAGAGAAAACTATAAAAGAAAATAGAATGGAAGATGGGGTCTGGCTTAGCTTTCTTCCTGTAATGGATACGGATGAATTTGGTGATCTGGTAGTAGAAGAATTAAAACTTCACTTATTAAATCATACTTCACTCTCTTACGAGTTCACTTACAAATTGCATTATTTCGGTAAGCCTGATATTTCCATCAGCAATACTCTTTTTCCTTTTCAGGATTTCTATATCCAGGATATTCCGTTCAGTCACCTCAATGATAGTCCTTCCTTTGAATTTGATTTTAAATTAGCGAAACATGAAAAAGGAAAAGCCAGTCATTTTGAAACGCTGGTAAGATTAAAACCTAAGCAGTTATTTGCTAAGATCGAAGAACTGAAACAAAAAAATCTCGCCACCTTCACCCAATTATTATTTGAAAAATACCCTGCTCAATTAGCAGAAGATATTATTGAACCAGGGTTACTGGCGAAACATGGTTATAAAATTTATGACGCCAGTAAAGGAAGACAACATCTTGAAGCCGCCCGTTCAGTAATAGATCTTCATATCGAAAAAATAAGCCATGATTTTAAAGGACTCAGTAATTATGAGATCCTTCAAATGCAATTAAAAGAATTTGAAAAATATTATTACCTGGCCATTGTTCATCATCTTCCTTCTATGATCGCGATCCACGGTGTGGGAGAAGGAGTTCTTCGCGATGAGATACACGATTTGCTACGATTGAAAAAAGAAGTAAAGTCATTTGTGAATCAGTATCATCCGGTGTATGGGTTTGGGGCTACGGAGATCTTCTTCAAAGGATAGTTCATTTTCAAAGCCTCTAGCTACTAGCTGTAAGCCACTAGCCTTTAACAGCCAGTCCCCTCGTTTATAAAGGTGAAAATTAAACTTGATCAGTATCCCAATTAAACTAGAAGCTTGCAGCTAGGAGCTGGTTGCTAATTTACTCTTCCTGTATCCATAAGCAAAATACAATACCATTCCAATCGCGAACCACACAAAGAACCATTTCCAGTTAGAGCCAGCCATGCCGGTAAGCAGGTAGCAACAGGAAACGAGGCCCAGAAGCGGAATCAATGAAAACTTTTTTGTAAAACTGAATACAGAAAGTACAAGGCAAAGTCCCCAGAAAATGATAGTGCTTACTTTGGCAGCAAATGTAGGAAAGAAAAGTGCACTTACATTTGGATCCTTGGTATGGTCAGAAAAATCACCATTGAATAATTCAGAAAAATAATGCCCGAACTGTGTATAGATAAATACAATAGAGCCAATAGTGAGAATTGGGAAAATAAACTGGCTGTTTATAAATGGCATATTAAATCCGCCTTTTGCTTTTTCCCTTCTGGGGATCAGCAATACGCCACCGCAAACCAGCACAAATGCGAACAAAGTACCAATGCTGGTAAAATCAAGCACAAAACTTTTATCAGTAAAAATAATAGGCACTCCTACCAAAAAGCCTGTGATGATCGTTGCAAAGGATGGTGTTTGATATTTCGGATGGATCTTTTGAAACGCCGGCGGCAGCAAGCCATCACGGCTCATGCTCATCCAGATCCTTGGCTGTCCCATCTGGAATACCAGAAGTACACTGGTCATGGCGATCACTGCGATAAAAGCAACCAGCAATTGCATCCAGGGAACATTCAAATTATCCTTTTCAAAAATGAAAGCAAGGGGATCGCCTACATTGGCAAATTTGGAATAAACCACAGCCCCTGTCAATACCAGTGATAATAAAATATAAATAATAGTACAAATGATCAGTGACCAGATCATACCTCGTGGCAGATCACGTTGTGGATTCTTACTCTCTTCTGCCAGCACGGATACCGCATCAAATCCTATATATGCAAAGAATACTCCACTAACCGCCGACATAACACCTCCAAATCCATTCGGCATAAAACCGATTTGACCTTTAGGATTTACCGGTGTCCAGTTATGAAAAAGATCATGAGAAAATATCAGCGACCCTCCAACTATGATCACCAGCCCAACAACCGCCAGTTTTAGCATAACCATCACATTGGAGAAATTACGACTCTCTTTTACACCACGGTAAACCAGCGCCGTGATCATCAGGTTTATCACCAGAGCCGGCAGGTCAAATATGATACGAAGTCCTCCCATTACAGGCGCATTGTTCCAGGCGTCCAGCAATTCACCACTGGCTGAATTTGCTTTTATTGCCAGGGAGGCTTCATGATAACTACAGGTTAAATAAGCGGGAATATTAACATCCAGACGATGAAGAAGAGAAGTGAAATAATCACTCCATGAAAAAGCTACATAAATATTGCCGATCGAATATTCCATTAAAAGCGCCCAGCCAATGATCCAGGCCATAAACTCACCAAAAGAAGCATAGGCATAGGTATAAGCACTTCCTGCAACCGGTATGCGACTTGCAAACTCCGCATAACAAAAGGCAGTGAAGCCGCAGGCAACGCCGCATATAATAAATAAGAGTACAACACCGGGTCCACCTGCATTTACGGCTGCACCGAGGCTGCTGAAACTACCTGCGCCGATAATGGCAGCAATACCAAAAAATGTGAGATCACGAACACCCAGTACTCTTTTCAATCCATGGGAATGAATATCATCTGCTGAAAGATCTGCATTCTTTACTAATGATTCAATGGATTTGGTACGAAACAGGGATCGTAGCATTGGCAGTTGTTTAGAGCATCAAAATACAGAAATTACGGCTTTAATGATCACGACTTATCAGGAAGGCGGCCAGTTCTTTCAGCGGTTCTTTCCGACGACTCAATACTGCTACATCTTCCAGGTGCTGCAGGGCCTCGTTTAAATATCTGTTCTTGAGTTCAAGCGCCCATTCATCTACCTTACTATCCCGATATAACTGGAGCATGCGTTCCACTTTATTATCATCATTCCCCTTAATCAGGTCATGTAGTTCTTTTAACTGGGCCGCAGTACAGGTCTCCATAGCATGTATCAGGAGGAAGGTTTTTTTATTTGAAAGTATATCTCCCCCTATTTGCTTTCCAAATTTGGATGGGTCGCCAAAAGCGTCCAGATAATCATCCTGCACCTGGAAGGCGATCCCCAATTTTCTTCCGAATTCATAAACCAGCTGTTGATTTCTTTCTCCGGCGCCGCCAACAATAGAGCCAGCCTGCAGACTGGCCGCGATGGCCACTGAAGTTTTTAATTCGATCATACGAAGGTATTCTGCCTGACTCACTTCTTCTCTGCTCTCATAATCCATATCATATTGCTGTCCTTCACATACTTCTTTTGCAGTACGATTAAATAATATCAGCACCGGACGAAGATATTCAAGTGATATTTTGTTCAACTCTTCATAGGCAGCCACAAGCATTACATCTCCGGCCAGAATAGCAGTATTCGTTCCATACTTCGAGTGTACTGTTTCCATCCCTCTGCGTAATGGCGCCTTATCCATGATATCATCATGTATCAATGTAAAATTATGAAACAGCTCAATGGCAGCGCCTACATGAAGGGAATCCGATTTCATTTCATCAAACAATTCATTGCCCATCATGCATAGCACGGGGCGAATTCTTTTTCCTCCTATGTTCAGGAAATATTCATTGGGTTGATAAAGAGTTGCCGGCTCTTCGGGGAAATGCCAGTTCTCAAAATACAGAGCAAATTTTTGTGAAAGAAGTTGAAATGATTGCATGGCTCAGTTCTATACTTTTATTTTTTCCGTTTTTTCTTTGGCGCTTCTTCTTCTTCTGTTTTCTCCTTTCCTATTTCGGAGGCAACGATCCATTCATAGTCAAGCTGTCTTTTTGTAAGATTTGCGGAAACAACTCTTATCCATACTTTATCGCCCATTCTGAATTTCTTTCCGCTTCTTCTTCCGGCCAGGCAATACTCCTCTTCCACATGGCGAAACTCATCAAATTCAAGCAAACTACTAACGCTGACCAACCCTTCACATTTATGCTCAATAGTCTCTACCCAGAATCCAAAACTGGCCACCCCACTGATTACCCCTTCAAATTCTTCACCCAGGTAATTCTTCATATACAGAACCTGCATGTATTTATTACCGGCTCTTTCTGTTTCCATTGCAGCCCGTTCCCTTTCACTGCAATGTTTGCATTTGTCTTCTAATTTTTTATCGGGATGAATATCTCCAGCCAGCACTTCTGTCAGTATCCGATGTACAATTATATCCGGATAGCGTCGAATAGGCGAAGTGAAATGACAATAATTAGAAAAACCCAACCCATAATGACCCACATTTTCTATGGTGTATTTGGCCTTTGACATGGTACGTATGCCTAATTGTTCCAATACATGCTGCTCCGGTCTTCCCTGCACATCTTTCAGTAACTGATTAAATGAAACCGCTATACTTTCCGGTGAGTCGGTATCGAATTTATGTCCGAACTTTTTAGCGAAAGCGGCAAAAGGGATCAATTTTTCCTCATCAGGGTCATCATGCACACGATAAGGGAATGGAAGTGGCTTCCCATTCACTTTTATCTTTGAAATATTTTCAGCTACCGTTCTATTGGCCAGCAACATGAATTCCTCAATAAGCTGATGCGCCTCCTTACTTTCTTTTATCATGATGCCAACGGGTTCGCCTTTATCATTCAAACGGAACCTCACTTCCTGAGAAGAGAAATTAATGGCACCATGCTGAAATCTTTTTTTACGCATTTTTTGCGCGATCCCATTCAGCAATAGTATTTCATCCTTATATAATCCATCTCCTTCTTCAATAATGGCCTGCACATCTTCGTAAGTGAAACGATGATCAGAATGGATCACCGTTCTTCCCAGCCAGTATTGTTTTACCTCTCCGCGATCTGTCATTTGGAAAATAGCGGAAAAAGTTAATTTATCTTCTTTGGGCCGAAGAGAGCAAAGGAAATTCGAAATATGTTCTGGCAACATCGGATTTACTCTGTCAGGAAGATAAACTGAAGTGGCACGCTGATACGATTCTTTATCCAGCTCCGTTCCCTGTTCCAGGTAATGCGAAACATCCGCAATATGAACACCTATTTCATACATTCCATTTTTTAAGGTTCGAATTGATACGGCATCATCAAAATCTTTAGCATCAAGAGGGTCAATCGTAAAAGTGAGTATTTCGCGCATATCCTTTCGCATACGAATCTCATCAACAGAGATCAGTTCCGGAATACGAGCAGCTTCCTCCTTTGCTTCATCAGAGAATTCAAGCGCGAAGCCCTGCTCCAATAATAATTCTTTTAAGGCCGCATCATGGCCGCTTTCTTCTCCGAGAATGGCTATTACTTCACCTTCAGGTCTTTTACCACCGCTTTCCCAGCTTACCAATCTTACCATTACCCTGTCCTTATCCTTCGCATTATTCATGCGATTTTTAGGAATATAAATATCCGGCATAGGCTTATCCATGTCGGCAATAAAAAATGCGAATACTTTATTGGCTGGTTCACCCGGGCGAGGTTTAGCAAATTCCAGGTGTCCGATAAATTCCACTCGTTTACGGTTCAATACCTCACGAATAACCCCCTGCATTCTTTTTCCGCCTGTCTTTATTTCTTTGATGGATACCAGCACTGTATCACCATGAAGTGCCGTATTGAAATCTCCAGGACGGATAAGAATATCCGTATCCATATTTTCAATAGTTACAAAGCCCATTCCTGCTCTCGTGATCTCCAGATTCCCCTTTAATAATTTGCTGTTCGACTGAACGGATCTCGGTTTCTCTTTTGTATTCTTTCTCTTCTTCTCGTTTTTTCTTCCCATTGTTCAAGTTTAATTCGGCTTCTTAAAGTTACGAATGAAATTGCCTACAAGCGTCTGGAAATCATCGGAACGGTTAAATAAAAAATGATGACTTACGGGCACTACATAAAATGGCAACTGTTCAATATCCGTGCTGAATTTTTCAAGTCTAACGGCATCTTTTTCAGTTGTCAGGATGATACGGTCCTCCACACCCGGCTCATTAAATTTTTTCCTGATATCTTTAAGATCATCTATTGAAAAAATATGATGATCCCGATATTGGAGCATTTGATATGAGCGGCATTGATCTTCCAGCCATTTTTTAAGTGGCCTTGGATTGGCAATCCCTGTTACCAGTAAAACCTCCGTTTCCGTATTTATTATTTTTTCTTTTTTGCTAATGATATGATATGGCCAGCCATAATTAATACTGGTGAAGAATACCTGTTGCCCGGGAAGAGGTCTTATTTGTTTAATAATATTTGCAGCTACATTTTCATCCAGATCAGGTTCACATTTAGTAACCACGATCACCTGGGCTCTTTTATAACTGCTTTTCAGATCACGAAGATCACCGGTTGGTAAATAAAAGTCATGTCTGAAAAGATTCGATTGCTCAGTTAGCAGGATATTCAATCCAGCCACCACTTTACGATGCTGAAAGGCGTCGTCAAGAATTATAGCCTGAGTTTCCGGATGGTCATGCAGTAATTGTGGAATAGCCTGGAGACGCTCCTCTCCTACAGCTACTGCTGTATCAGGAAATTTTAAATGGAACTGCATCGGCTCATCACCGATGTCCAGGGCAGTTGATCCAGTAGTTGCCAGGGCATAACCACGGGTTCTTCTTTTATATCCACGACTTAATGTTGCCAGTTTGAATTCTTTTCCGAGATGAGTGAGCAACCATTCTACCATGGGTGATTTACCAGTTCCTCCAATAGCCAGGTTTCCTACACAGATCAATGGAAGACCGAAGGAAGCAGAGCCAAAAATTTTTTTATCAAAAAGAAAATTACGCAAAGCCACTGCCGCCCAGTAAAGCAGTGAAAATGGTAGAAGTAGTATGCGAAATGATCGCAGTAAGAAATTAGAAAACATAAGTTGCCCCGGGAGTGATACAAAGATCTAAAGGTACATCAAATTCAGCCTTGTCACTGATGGTTATAACAGGATCAAAATAGCTGAAACCCACCTTCAGACATTCGGGGCGGCATTCGGAAAGATATTTATCATAGTACCCTTTCCCATATCCTACCCTATAACCCTGTAGGTCTATGCAAAGCAGCGGTACAAATATCAATTCAAACTGTTCGGGAAATATTAATTCTCCCTTTTGTGGTTCAAACAAATTAAAACTGGTCTTTTCAAATGGTGTGTCAACATCCGTAACGATGGCATTCATAGTGATGGATGCCGGATCGATAACCGGATAAGCTATTTTTAGTTCAGGGTTTCTGAAGCGAAGAAATTCGGTAAACAAATGCGTATTGGGCTCATGATTTTCTTCAATGGGCCAATAGCTGAAGAGATATTCAAGAAAAGGAAGGGAAACAGTTTGGAATTGGATTAGCATCAGATCATCCATTCGCATACGGTCGGATTCGCTGAGATCTCTTCTTTTAGCGCGATATAATTCTCTTAATTCTTTTTTTTTCATTCTCCTCTGTTCTCTGCAAAAATAGAGAATACGGTAGTACCATAGTTACGTTCTTTAAGGTAAAAAGCAAATTCTTTGTAATCATTACGTGAAGTATGTTCGAGAATGAACCACCCGTTTTTTTTCAGCAGGTGCTTTTCAAAAACTACGCGTGGCAGATCATTAATGGTTGTCAGCGCATAGGGAGGTCCGGCAAAAATAAAATCATATTGATCCGTGCAGGTTTCCATGTATTTGAAAACATCCATTTTAAGGACCTGGATTTTCGTTAACCCAAAACTTGCTGCCGTTTTTATGATGAACTCATACATGGCTGGATCTTTTTCAACAATGGTCAGATCATCTACACCACGGGAAGCCAGTTCATAACTAATATTTCCTGTACCCCCGAATAGATCCAGGGTCCTCAAGTCTTCAAATTCAAATTGATTCTGAATAATGTTAAACAATCCTTCTTTGGCTATATCGGTTGTGGGACGGGTATGCGGCATTTTATTAGGCGGATTAAATCGCCTGCCTCCCATCTCTCCGCCTACGATACGCATAGAAAAAGATCATTTAAGGAAGTGAAATAATGAGAAGGATAATCATTTACCGGAAGTTTCCATAAAGGTTCCCGAAGCTCTACCTGAATGAAATACTGATTTAGTTCTTTATAAAGAGCGGATTGCTTATCGATAAGACCAGAAAGTTTCAATTCCAGTTTTTCCTGACTTAAACCAAATTGACGACAGGCACGAAGAAGATAATACAGCACATCTTCATATCCTTCATATCGGTAATGTTGAGATAAGAATAACTGCCCTTTCGCTGCTACCAACAGGTGCAGATCTTTTTGTCTTATGTCCACATAGATGGCTCCGTCCTGCGGGGAAGCGGGAACAAATTTCATCATCGCAGTTAGCTGATGAATCGTGCCTGCATCCGGGAATTTCTCATTGACCCATTTCTGGAGTAAAGGGGAAATAGAAAATACGGTATTGATCTGCCAGCCACTTACCGGTTCCTGTACTACCATATGGCCAATAGCAGTTTCATTCACCATATTCATGACCGAACCCGGAACACCAGCGGGAACAAGTAATCCACAGCATTGATCCAGACCTATCTGCACTTTATTCACTGGCCGGAATAAACGATCATGCAGCCAGTTCAATTCTTCATTGGTCCATTCTTTCACAGTAAAATATCCCAATTCATGAACCAGTATTGCGTTTTCATTGGTATAGGCAAATGCGGCCCAGGACTCACCCAAACGCAATAAAAGTCTTTCCGCTTTAAAAGAGGATGCTTTTTCGCCAATATGGAATATTTGTTTCAAGAGGGCAATGTTAATTAAAAAAATTCAGATGATTATTTCCAGCGACCGCTACGAATATACCAATAGGAAAGTGAGAATAAGGTGGACCAATATACGAGCTCCGAGCCCCAGGCCCAGACAAGTCCGAGATTCCAAACCCGAAGCACCAGATAGATATATGTTGTATAAAGAATAATTGCTATTATTTCAATTGCCAGATTTACCCTTGTTTTTCCAGTTCCGGTAACAGCATTCAGCCAAACAGTGGCAAATGACATAATCAGAATTCCTGCGCTAACCATGCGAATCACAGGAATGGCCTCATCGGTAAAACTTTGGTCCCGACCGTAAATATCGAGGAAGAGATCAGGAAAAATATTAATAAGGCTGCAAAGTAAAAATGTGAGGGCGAAGCTCAGCCACATGATCTTTTTTATTAACCGTATCACCTGATCCGATTTTCCCTGTCCGATAATATTGCTCACCATTGAATTAGTGGCACTGGCAAACGACCATACGAAAATGCCAAACAGTCCAAATATATTTCGCATCGTATTACTGATGGCCAAAGGTCTTTCCCCTTTATGTTCAATGAAAATATAAAATAGCAACCAGGCCAGGATGCTGATCAACCACTGGGCTACCAGCGGTGATGATTGTTTAAAAATAGCCGCAACGATCTTAGGCTGATACCTGAAATGTTCAAAAATTCCAAAACGCTTATCAAAGCCTTTAAAGAATATTATTCCGAATACCACCAGCATGCCAGCTACCTCTGCAATTACTGAAGCATAAGCTGCTCCATTAAATCCAAGGGCCGGCATTCCAAAATGTCCATAGATCAAAGCATAATCCAGCAATATATTCAGCGCCGCCTCTATCCAGAAGCCATACTTCATATAGCGGCTATTGCTGGTGCTGACTAAAAGGGCATTGCCCATTTGAAACATATAAAGAAATGGAATTCCCCATACACGAATGCGAAGAAAATCCATTGCTTCATCATATACCCTTGGTGAATGCAAACTCGCGGAAAGAAAATAAGGTGCCAGTAATTCGGTCAATATTATTCCAGCCAATGCGAAGATCATGGCCACCCATAATCCCTGGACAAATAGCTGACCTATTGCCTCTGGTTTATTTTCACCTGCCTTGCGCGACATCAGTCCCTGCAAACCTGCATTCAATCCATTCCCGATCAGAGCGAATATTAAATAGAAAACACCTGTGATACCGGCCGTACCTAATTCAGTTTCTCCTAAACCACTTACGAAAATATTATTAGTGATAAAATTTATCTGAGGTACTAATAATGCAAGTGAGATCGGCAGCGCGATCTTTAAAATATCCCTGTTGGATACCTGCACCTGAAGAGAGGAAACTGATCTCATGACTTAAAAATGGCGTACGTAACGTAGTCCTACATTGCCTTCAAAATTTGCCAGGGGTGGATGTATTTTTCTGATATATATGCTGATCAGATTGGTTTGGGTAAAATGCTGGTGAATATTATTTGCCATATCCATGACCAGGGTTTCAAGCAGATCAGTGGCTACTTCCATTCTATTTTTAACCAGCTGATAAATGCTGGCATAGTTGATCGTATCCTCTAATACTATAATGGTTCCCTGCTCCGGATGAAAAGAAACTTCTATATCCAGCACAAACTCATTACCGGTTATTTTTTCTTCCGGATATAACCCATGAAAAGCAAAAAATCGCAGTTCATTCAACGTTATTGTAATGGTATCCTTCATCTCAATGAAGTCCTTTTGCGCCCAGCCATCTTTCGGCGTCCAGAGCGGCCATGCAACCACTGCCCGCGGCTGTTACTGCCTGTCTGTATATTTTATCCTGCACATCACCTGATGCAAATACGCCTTCAATATTCGTTCTTGAAGTACCCGGTACTGTTTTGATATATCCGGCCTCATCCATGTCAAGCCAATCTTTAAAAATCGCTGAATTTGGTTCATGACCGATGGCTACAAAAAATCCGCTTACAGGAACTTCACTGATTTCATTTGTACTTAAATTGCGAATACGCATAGCCGTTACATTCTTGTCTCCAAGGATCTCTTCAGTTGTGGTATTCCAGTACACTTTAATATTTGGCGCATCCATCACACGCTGTTGCATTATTTTGGAAGCGCGCATCGCATCTTTTCTTATGAGCATATGCACTGTTGTACATAGTTTAGAAAGATAAAGCGCTTCTTCTGCCGCAGTATCTCCGGCACCAACAATGGCCACTTCTTTATTTCGGAAAAAAAATCCATCGCAAACCGCGCAGGCACTTACTCCATAACCATTCAATCTTTGTTCGCTTTCTATTCCCAACCATTTCGCGGATGCTCCGGTTGAAATAATAACCGAATCGGCATGGATCCATTTTTCTTCATCGATCTCTACTTTAAAAGGATGAGAGGAGAAATCAACTTTTGTAGCGATGCCATATCGAATATCTGCACCCATTCGTTTCGCCTGCTTTTCAAAATCTACCATCATATCAGGTCCCTGGATACCATTAGCATAACCAGGATAATTTTCCACTTCTGTAGTAATGGTAAGTTGTCCTCCAGGCTGGATGCCCTGATAAAGCACGGGTTTTAAATTGGCACGTGAAGCATATATCGCGGCAGTATAACCAGCAGGACCAGAACCTATAATCAGGCAATGCACTTTTTCTGAGGTCTCCATGTATAATAACTTTTTCCTATAAAGAATGTGCAAATTTAAGCCTAAACTGGCAATCTAAGTGGTTAATGACCTAACGTGGAATAATGATAGTTCTGTATTTTGAAGCATATCCTCCAAAATAACCCAGGGCATTACCACTGATATTACTGAGAACCTTTGTGGGCGTACCAAAAGGGTTTCCCTGGTTGGCGAATACAAATTCCATAGTGCGCCAGAAATCGTAGGTTGGTTTATCTATATTAGAAACTTTGAGTGTCACTGTATCGCCCGCATTAAAATAGGAATAGCCATCCTCTAGAGGAAAACTTCTATCCACGCCTCTGTCTACCTGAATTTCATAGGTAGTACCATCAATGATCTGATCATCATAAACTGAATTCAATCCGGGAAAAAATGGATCACTGTTTCTTTTTGTATAATAGCGAACATAGTCACCCAATCCCGGTCTATCGGTGAATCGACACATTAAGGCCCTCTTTTGCGGATCATTTCCTGCAGGTGCAGGCTTTGCATAAATCGTATCGATGATCCGGGTTGTATCAGGAATAGTAGTAGTGGCGGTGTATTCAATTCCGTCTGCCACAATGCGCAGGCCATAACGTTTATTCAATTCTCCTTTAAATAAAGTTGAAGGGTTAAATACATTGGCAGTATAATAATAAAAATCATAGCCGGAAACCTGGTAAGTATATTCACGAAGTTTATGAGAAACTATGCCATTGGAGATATAAACATCTGCCCTTCTTACGAAATTCTTCGAAATCATTGAAGGGTTTATCGGAGAAAAAAGATCCAGGCTTTTTGAAAGGATGACAATTGGGAACTGACCATTTTCTATGGTCGCCTCCACTACCAGTTTTGGTGAGGTCTGATCCAGCTTAAGATCAATTGTTTTTTCACAGCCATAAAATAGCAGAAGGACAATAATGTGTGAAAATCGGAAGCGGTAAGGCATATACAAAATTAACGCTGTTCGCTCTGAAATGTTCTGGAGTTTGGATAAAATTAAAAAGTCCTGACTTTCGCCAGGACCTTTGACTAAACCCATCTTAGTATATTAACCAAGGTATGCTTTCAGCGCGCTGCTATAGCGGGCCTTCTGCAAACGTTTGATAGCTCTTTCTTTGATCTGGCGGATACGTTCTTTTGTAAGATCGTATTTCTGTCCAATCTGTTCGATCGTTACGCCATTCTCACCATCCAGACCGAAATAGGCATTTACAATCTCTGCTTCACGAGGACTCAAAGATTTCAAAACGCGACGGATCTCATTGCGGAGAGAATCTTTCATTACGTTATCATCGGTATCGTCGCTTCCTTCAAGCAGATCTCCCATAGCCACATCCTCTGCTTCGTGCACGGGTGCATCGAGTGAAGTATGGCGGGTATTAGACTGGAAAATATTATTTATCTCGGTCTCGCTCATTTCAAGCAGTTCAGCCAACTCTTCAGTAGAAGGCTCCCTTTCGTGCTCCTGTTCAAAGGCCATGTAAGCTTTGTTCGCTTTATTGTACGTACCGATTTTATTCTGAGGAAGACGAACCAGGCGACCCTGCTCAGCTAATGCCTGCAGAATAGACTGACGAATCCACCATACAGCGTAAGAGATGAATTTAAACCCCTTGGTTTCATCAAATCGTTGAGCCGCCTTGATCAAACCGAGGTTACCCTCATTGATCAGGTCACTTAAAGAAAGACCCTGGTGTTGATATTGTTTGGCAACAGAAACTACGAAACGAAGATTGGCCTGAACCAGTTTATCCAAAGCTCTCTGAGAATCTACCGGGTTCCTGTTGAACATCTTGATACGCTGGGCAAGGGTTGTTTCCTCTTCCGGCGTGATCATAGGTATTTTGGAGATCTCCTGGAGATACTTCTCAACTGCCTGCGAATCTCTGTTGGTGATCTGGTAGCAATTTTGAGCTGCCGCATAAATTAAATCATTTAAATGTAGAACGATCAATTGACAGCCTTTGTTTGCAATGTGTTGCAAAGGGATAGTTAATTGAACCCATATTCAGCATTACCGTCCCGGACTATCTGCAAAAATACCTCTAAAAGCCGGTATCTCATAATCATCCGGCCAAAAAATTACCAACAAAGCAGAAAGCCATCCCTTCTTAATTCGGATCAAGCATTAAAAATGCTTTAGGCTCGGTTCAGAACCTGTAAACAATTGACTTCAAATAATATTCAGGAGCTCGAAACAGGAAGTTTAACCGATTTTTTGGCCCTGAATCTCAGGGTTATCCACAATATCAGTCCCGTAAGGAACAGGAGAGCAGAAATCACTTCGGCCTGAGTAGGATGAAACCCAAAGAAACTCATTCGATGGTTCACCCGAATTTTTTCGACAAAGAATCTTTCCACCCCATTGACCATAAGATAGAGAGCAAAAAGCGAACCAGGGATCGTTAATTTTTTTCTAAGGGACCAGAGAATCAGGAAGAGTATGAAACAGGCAATTACCTCATAAAATGAAGTTGGATAAACGCCGTGAGGAAGTTCAAAACAATATTTTGGCTCAAAACAATTGGCCATCGGAATACCATCATTGTTCACATTATGAGGGAAGGAATAGGACCACATCCAGTTGGGCAGAAAGGATGGTTTGTTTGCCATATCACTTGCAATACCCCAATCTCCGTCTCCTGCTACCTGGCAACCTATTCGGCCCAGCGAATAGCCCAGCATCAGCGCAGGAGCAGCCGCATCATTAAGATGCCAGAAACCGATCTTATGACGAGAAGCATAAAACCAGATGGCCAGGGATGCACAGATAAGTCCTCCATACATAGTAAGGCCAGAAGGAGAAAATATATAGGAAGAAGGATCTTTTAAAAATCCATCCCAGTTCTCAAATATGTCGAAGATCTTGGCGCCCAGTAAACCAAATACCAGGGCAAGTATGGTTATCTCGCCTACTCTGTCCTGAGGCCAAATGCGTACATTTCTTTTTTCAGGTTTTGGCAAACGGGTCTTATTCTTTTCATACCATTTAAGTCCGGCAAAAAGTAATCCCAGACCAATACCAGCAGGCCATGATCCCAGGGTTGAAAAAATAAAAGCTTGCGGATCCTCAGTTGCAGCATTATTCAAAACGAACATGGCAACTATCTTATAACCAAGGATAAAGCCCAGAAGAAAATTAAGTAAGATTTCGGAAATACTGGCAGGTTCACCCACAGTCACCTGCATTTCAGTAGGTTGAAAAAATCCCTGGCGGGACTTTCGCTGAAGCTCTTTTGATAACAGAATGGCTGCTATAATAAAGGCCAGGGCGACAAAGAAGCCAAAGGAGTTTACAAATCGCAGGAACTTCCAATCAACACCAAAAAGATCCTTAAACGCGTAATATAAATTGGGATACATGGCGACGAATATATCAATCTTTTTTAGTTTAGGGCTTAGGGGTTATGGTTTAGTGCTTCGCGATCCACATTTTAACCCTGAGTAACTCTTTCTAAACCCTAAGCCTTAACCTCTAAACTAATTACAGTGTTGCTCAAATGCTCCGATCAGGTTCTGCGCAATCATTTGGGCAGATCTGCCTTCAATATGGTGTCTTTCCAGGTAATGAACAAGGGCACCATCCTTAAACAAGGCAATAGCGGGAGATGAAGGAGGATAAGGCAACAGGTGTTTACGAAGCTGGTTAACGGCCTCCATATCAAAACCTGCAAAAGTTGTAGTTATAAAATCTGGTTTATTGGGGGTATTTGCTACGGCCATAAGTGCACCCGGACGCGCGGTACCTGCAGAACATCCGCATACAGAGTTAAGCATGACCAGGGTGGTTCCGGGCTTAGTTAACTGAGCATCTACTTCATCGCTGCTTAGAAGTTCGGTAAACCCGTTATCGGTCAGTTCTTCTTTCATGGGAATAACTATCTCTGCTGGATACATAATATTTGTGATTTTTTAGAATGCAAATTTACAACAAAAGTTTGAGCTCTGATTAACTCTTACCGATAATGCACATCTTGTCAGACTTTTTTCCCTTATTCGGAAATTCTGTCCAATTGAATACCTCCATACTGCCAGCTCTTCAGTAAAAAATCAAATGGAATATAATTTGACAGCTATGCCAAAGAATACTTAAAGTAATAACCTTCTAAAACAAAAACGCCATGTTAACCGTAAAGATGAACAGAAAGCCATACCAGGGAATGCCAGAGCAATTAATAGATGGAATCTGGAATGAATTTCCAGCAATGCTTAAACAAGATTTTAACGATTGGAACAAAAGGTTGACAGTACCAGTCAACGTCAAAGAAACAGAAACGGATTATCATTTAGAACTGATAGCTCCGGGCTTTGAAAAAACGGATTTCAAAATTGATCTGGAAAAAGATATGCTGACTATTTCAGCAGATAGAAAAGAGGTTGAGAAAAATGAAAATGAAAAGTTGCTTAAGAAAGAATTTCAAAACAGGTCTTTTAAGAGAACTTTCACGATCGATGAAAAAATAGATGCAACTGGAATTGAAGCAAATTACGTCAATGGTATATTACAGGTGAAGCTTCCGAAAAAAGCGGAAGTAAAACCAGAAATAAAAAATATCGAAGTAAAATAAATTTCTATAAAGATTTTCTCATAAGCAGTTGGTTTTGGTTTAAACCCTCCGTTTCCACGGAGGGTTTTCTTTTTTTATTCACAGGCATATTAAATAGTCAAACTCATTGTTAATAGTATCAAAAAAAAATCATAGTTAAACATTTTGTGATTTTATGGCAAATGCTTTGGATGAAAACATAAAACAGGCACCATGCAAACAGAGAGATTATTACAAACGGTAGTATTGATGCTACTGGTAGCAGTGGCCGTGAGTTGCGCGGTCAGTAAAGATTATAGTTCAAAGATATTCCGCCCGCGTAATTTTTCCGATGCTCCAATTGATTCCAGCGCTACGGCCTTGCATTTCCTCGATATAGAGACCGCTGAAGCCGATAAGGATAACTGGGTAAGCACCGATCCTATCATGGGAAGGGACAGTAGTTCGGGTACGGCGGCACTTGATAATTTTTCCAAAAAATTTCCTGCAAATAAGAAAGATTCAATAAAGCTTACTGAAGAAAAGGAAGCAGTGAAGAATACAGGGCCTGTGATTCTCGCAGAAACCAAATTGCCCCCTAAAAAAGATGATCCGGTGGCACGCAGTTACGATAACAGTCCGGTTAGAAGTAAAAAATCCCGGGATTAGCTAAAACAACCATTCCACATCTTTTTTCATCATTCTTCAATAAAAATCTAAAACATGAACCGAAAATTTATGCTTTTTATGGCGGGCACCCTGGCCCTTACCACCCTGTTCACCAGTTGCCAACCAAGTCGTGTATGGGCGACAAAAAAGAAAGAACCCAAAGAAAAAAAATACAAGGAGGATAGAGATGATCGCAATCGCGAAGTAACTTATGAGGAAAGAAGACTTCCGCCTCCCACTCCCCCTCCTCCTGCTACACGATATGAGCGAGTCTCTCTGGTTGTAAGTCCTTATCCTGGATTCACAATGAAACAGACCAATGATGGCCGCTACTTTCATACCAGTAATCGTGGTCTGATTTACTGGAAAGGTTATGACAATCGATTTTATTTAGATAGCCGGGACATTAGAAATGTTAGTTATACCAGACAGGATTATGAAGAATGGAGACGTGGATATAGAGGTTGAGAGTTGAAAGTTAAGGGAAGATTCATTATCATTCACTAACCCTTACTACCCACTCACCACTCACCACTCTCTACTCACTACTCCCTATTTATATCCCAATATCTTCAGCATACTTTGCGCGGTTTGTTGTTTGGCATAAACCCAATCTACAAGTTTTCCGTTTCGGTCATGCCCGACAATAATGTGCTGGGGCGAAGGGATCAGGCAATGCTTGATCCCTCCGTATCCGCTGATCTGATCCTGATAGGCTCCTGTATGAAAGAACCCAACATATAAAGGTTCATTATCACCATTTGTTTTTGGCAAAAACACTTCGTTGATATGTTCTTCAGAATCGTAATAGTCATGACTGTCGCAGGTAATGCCTCCCAGAACCACCCGCTGATAATCGTGATCCCATTTATTGATGGGTAGCATTAGAAATTTTTCACCTATTCCCCAGGTATCTGGTAAGGTGGTAATAAAAGAAGAATCGATCATGTACCATCGCTCGCGGTCATTCTGTACCTTATCCATGATCACACTGAATATATGTGCCATGCTCTCTCCTACTGTATAGGAACCAAATTCCGTAAAGATATTCGGCATGGGCACTTTTGCTTTTTTGCAGGCGGTCTTTATGTTTCGGGTGATCTCATTGATCATGAACTGATAATCATATTCAAAACCCAGGGAATGCTTAATTGGAAATCCACCTCCAATATTTATAGAATCCAGTTCCGGACAGATCTTCTTTAACTGGCAGTAAAGGTTGATCACCTTATTCAACTCACTCCAGTAATAAATATCATCTTTAATGCCTTTGTTGAGGAAAATGTGCAACATTTTTAATTGGAACTTACTTTCATAACCTTCGATCCGGTCTACATAAAATTCCAGCACATCTTTTGCCCTGATACCGAGCCGAGAAGTATAAAAAGGAAAATTAGGTTCTTCTTCAGCGGCCACCCGTATACCTAGTTTGAATGGCACTTTTACCGATTGTGCGTAGGCTTTCAGTTCTTCTTTATTATCAAGTACTGGTATCACATTTTGAAATCCGGTGTTAAGAAGATTAGCGATACGCCGGGTATACCCTTTTTGTTTGAACCCATTGCAAATGATATAAGTTTCTTTGGTGATCTTCTTTTTGGCGTATAATTTTTTAATGATTTCAATATCATAAGCGTAAGAGGTTTCGAGATGAATGTCCTGTTTTAGCGCTTCTTCCACTATGAAACTGAAATGAGAGCTTTTGGTACAATAACAATAAAAATATTTGCCTTCATATTTATGCCTTTTGAAAGCGTTCGCAAACATGGTCTTAGCTTTTTTGATCTGACTGCCGATTTTAGGCAAATAGGTTAGCTTCAGGGGGGTGCCATATTTAGCGATCAGGGCCCGCAGGTCCAGTCCGTTGAAGTAAAGATTTCCATCTTCCACTTCGATACCTTCCTGTGGAAAATTAAATGTTTGTTTGACCAGGTCGTGATAAGAATTTGTCATGGTAGCAAAAGGCAATTAAGTATTGAGGGACAAAAGTATAAGTTTGGACAAATTAGCGGCCAAAAATTTTCAGACCTTTACCCAAATCATGTCAACAGGCAGATATTCATATAACACCGGTTATACTCATCGTAACAAAGTAAGGCTTATTAAAGGCGGTAAGCTTTTCTTCGAGCTGCTGATCGATATGATCAATCGAAGTGAATCTACAATTCACCTTCAATTCTATATTTTTCTGGATGATATTACCGGGAGACAGGTTATCGATGCCCTTAAGGCAGCCATTCAGCGAGGTGTGGGCGTGTTTCTTCATATTGACGCCTATGCTTCCCAGGGTCTCAGCCGCCAGAGCATTGCTGAAATGAAGGAATCAGGCATTGCTATAAAAAGATTCGAGCCTCTTTTAAGAAGCCGTCATTTTTATTTTGGAAGGAGAATGCATCATAAGGTGGTAGTGGTGGATGGTTTTTATTCCCTGGTAGGTGGCCGCAATGTAAGCGACAAATACAATGATTTGCCAAACGAACCAGCCTGGATGGATATGGCAATATATTGTGAAGGAGAAGCCTCGCTGGCTCTGCTAAGGATCTGCAGGCAGCTCTGGGCAAACAGAAAAAAACTCCCCTCTATTCCGGAAGATTTTTTGAAGGAATTCTACAAGAAAGTCGAAGCCCTGGAGGAAACGGAAGTAAGGGTTCGGAGAAATGATTGGGTTAAAAGAAAGAACCAGATCTTCAATAGTTACCTGGGTATGTTTCGCCAGGCCGAAACCCGAATCACTATAATGTGCAGTTATTTTTTACCGGGCATCTTATATCGTCGGCAAATGGCGGCTGCAGTTAGGAGAGGAGTGAAAGTAGAGGTGATCCTGGCGGGGCTTTCCGATATAAGTGTTTCCAAAAACGCCGAAAGATATTTGTATAACTGGATGCTGAAAAAAGGCATTTGCATATACGAATATCAACCTACTATTCTTCACGCCAAAGTAGCTGTATACGATGGAACCTGGGCCACCATAGGTTCTTACAATGTAAATAATATCAGCGCTCATGCCAGCCTGGAACTAAATCTGGATATTCGGGATAAAAAATTCGCAAGCCAGGTAGAAAAGGAACTGGACCAGATCATAGTAAACAAATGCAGGAAGATTACATTAGAGAATTATAAAACTTCAACAGGTTTCTGGAGAAAGATATGGCAACAGCTCTGTTACCTCTTCATCAATAATATACTGAAGCTATTTACCTTTTATTTCAGACAGGAAGAATAATCATTCTCCTTTTATCCGTTTTATAAGTGAACCCAATACCCGCGAATTCAATCCACTGAAGCGGCCTTTCTGGATCACGAATTTATTACTGCCTGCTTTTCCAAGGAAATAATGAAAGACGAAGGGTGCGTTAAGGTCCTCCCAGCCATTTACCTGGCCAAAACGAAGATCATTGAATATAATGCTTCCATTCTCTTTTTCCACTGTATAATAATTTTGGGAAAACCTAAGCAGACGCTGCAGGTCTTCTTCATCTTTTACCGGCTCAAGCCATTTTTCGTTTCGGGGATAAAAATGAAAATCAATATTTCTTTTATGATCGAAAACAGAACGGTAACCGATATAATATCCCGAATCGGTAGCGGCCACTACATACCATAGCCAATTGTTCAGTGCAGTGGGTGTGGTAAAATAATTTGAATAGTGAATACCGGCTGATGCCATCGAATGCCTTGCC
>JBKJMI010000132.1:0-2751 GCA_046596515.1 Chitinophagaceae bacterium
CATGCGGATATAAGCCGCATACAATTGACAACAAATAATAATGCCCCAATAACCATAAGTGCATTCTTTACAGCAATGTTGGCGGCATTCTGGGCTTACCAGGGATGGGCTGCAGTAGGTTATGTGGGAGGAGAGATAAAAGATGCAAAAAAAAATATCCCTAAAGGAATTGCAATCGGAATTTTTACAGTGATCGCCATATACCTGTTGGTAAACACAACATATTTATCATTGCTTTCTTCTGAAAAACTGGCAGCTATTTATCATTCGGGAATCCAGGTAGCAGCTGTAGAATCGGTAAGAAGTTTTTGGGGAGCCAATGGTGCATTATTTATTTCTGTGTTAATAATGATAACAACACTTGGCTGTTGCAATGCTACTGTTTTATCAAGTTGTCGCCCATACTTTGCTATGGCACGTGAAGGAATGTTTTTTAAAAGTGTTGCTAAGCTCAATGACAAAAAAGCACCTGCAAATTCTTTACTCTATCAATGTGTTTGGGCTTGCCTGTTGGTGCTTTCAGGAACGTTTGATCAGTTGACAGACATGATCATCTTTGCTGTTTTTATTTATTATGGCGCAACAACATTGGGGGTTTTTATTCTTCGAAAAAAAATGCCTGATGCACCGCGACCATATAAAGTTTGGGGTTATCCTGTTGTGCCTGCAATTGTTATTTTATTTTGTGTGTGTCTTGT
The DNA here is from genome assembly GCA_046596515.1 of Chitinophagaceae bacterium. Lineage (GTDB taxonomy): Bacteria > Bacteroidota > Bacteroidia > Chitinophagales > Chitinophagaceae > JJ008. Next base: position 699 of record JBKJMI010000132.1, read on the forward strand.
ATTTAATACATTTTACAGCCGTCCCCGAGAGGCCGCTATTGGTGTAGCGCTAATGCTAACAGGTGTGCCAATGTTTTGGTGGTTTAAAAAGAAAAATACTGTTCAAAACAAAAATGCACCATGAGTTGTTAATCGACACATTCATAATTTTTTTCATTTCTTTGTTATACCAAACGAAGTTTCATTTTAGGTCAATGTGTGAGGGCTGAAATTTCGTATAGCTTTGTGCGGGAGGGTTTGGTAAATGCCGATAGAAAAGTATTGAGCTAATTGATAAATCAAATCGGCGTTATAATTTTTTTTCATGGATCAAACACTTTTAGGAATAGGAACAAGATTGCAGCATACGCGTTATGGTCCAGGCGTTATCGTTGGCATTCGCTATGCAACGTATCTTATCTCTTTTATTCACCAGGGGATTATTGAAATAGATAAAACGGATAAAGACCTTGATGACATACAACCGGAAAATGTAACTGAAGAAATTGAAACCAATTCAGAAGTGGAAAGATCATTACTTAAAATTTTGCGTTTGTGGGGTGATGCCGGTGAGGTAGTTAATCTTGGTGAAAAATGGATCGGTGGAACGGTATTGCTGCAACCTAAAGACACTACATTAAAGCCAAAAGAAATTCCTATAGATATTTTCTTTCATAAAATCGTAATGGCCCGCGACAGGCTGAGGGTGTTGGAACAAAATATCAACAGCCACAAAAAATTATCCGATGAAGAAAAAGTAAATCTTCAGCAATACATTACAAGAGTGTACGGATCGTTTACAACATTTAATGTGCTGTTTAAAAATAAAGAGCATTGGTTTGCAGGAGAAAAGGGAAGTGAATAAGCGCTTGTCTATTTTTATTGAGTCACAGAAGCGGCATATGTTTTGTTCCTTTTATAAAAAAAATTTCATGCTATATAAGATCCTTCTATTATTATCGATCACATCGTTATCAATAACAACAAAAGCTCAGTCTACAAAGGTTAAAACGGCTATGGAAGAAATCACTTTGCCCGATCCATTTGCTACCCCTTCTGTTGCAAATAATTCCAAAACCATTGGCTGGCCTGAAGATAAAACTCCTGTCACTCCTAAAGGTTTTACGGTAACAAGATTTGCTTCCGGCCTTGATAATCCAAGATGGATGTATGTTGCGCCTAACGGAGATATTTTTGTTGCCGAAGCCAATACTGTATCTGATGGATTTAAAAAAACGGGGATTGAGTCTAACGGACGAAATACAAGTAAGAACTGCATTTTGTTATTGAGAGATGCAGATCATGATGGTATCCCCGAAGTGAAACAAATATTTTTATCCGGGCTTAACAGGCCATTAGGTATGTTGATACTCGGCAATAAATTTTATGTTGCCAATACAAATGGATTATGGACGTATCCTTATAAAAACGGTCAAACAAAAATAACTGCAGAAGGAACAAAAATTCTTGATCTGCCAGCAGGAGGATACAACAATCATTGGACAAGAAATTTATTGTCGTCAAAAGATGGAAAGAAAATATATATTACGGTTGGCTCAGGCAGTAATGTTGCTGAGCATGGAATAGAAATTGAAAAACGCAGGGCAGATATTTTAGAAATTAATCCTGATGGAAGTGGCGAAAGAATTTTTGCAGGCGGACTTCGAAACCCTGTAGGGCTTGCATGGGCTCCGGGAACAAACATACTTTGGACGGCAGTAAACGAAAGAGATGAACTGGGAGATGAGTTGGTTCCTGACTATGCAACCAGTGTAAAAGAAAATGGATTTTATGGCTGGCCTTATGCATACTTTGGTAATAACGAAGACCCGAGAAGAAAAGGCGAACGACCAGATCTTGTAAGTAAAACAATTGTGCCTGATATTGCACTTGGCTCGCATACAGCATCACTCGGTATTGCATTCAACGAAAAAAAATATTTCAATTCAAATTATAACGGTGGCCTTTTTATTGCACAACATGGATCATGGAACAGAAGTGTGCTCACTGGTTATAAAGTTGTGTTCGTTCCTTTTAAAAACGGCAAACCTTCCGGTCCCATGCAGGATTTTCT
>JBKJMI010000079.1:0-84542 GCA_046596515.1 Chitinophagaceae bacterium
TGTACAATATCGTTTTTAGCATCAGTGCAGAATGGATTCCATACATTACTGACATGGAAGTTGTCAGCAATACAGATCCCCTCAATAATTATTTCCGCATAGAAGAAATTGCAAGAGAAAATATATCTTTTGTAGATGGCATTGGTTGCAATAGTGGTTATTTCAAATTGGAAAATCTTTATAAAGGTTCAACTACAGCCGCTCATGAATACGGACATAGTTTAGGTGCAAGTCATCCGGAAGATTATGACTTCAGGGGAAGAGGGGTTCCGGGTATTATGTATCCACGTGGTACTTTAGTAGATCCGATTTATCAATATGAACCCGATAAAGCCGCTGGCACAAAAGGCGGCACGATGAATCCAATTCACAGAAGAGTCAGGCAAGAAGATATTGATGCCCTTCGATTACATTTATTGGAATTGATCAATAATACGGCTATAGTAGGTGAATTCACAAATGTCTGGCATGAGGATCATGCTATTTCCTGATCAGATCTTTCATCGCATCATCTATTTTAGGAAATTGAAAATTAAATCCCGATTCTTGAATTTTATGCGCACTCACAGTTGCGCTTTTTAATACTTCAATGCTCAACTCCCCCATAACGATCTTCAATATGAAAGAAGGAGCATAAAATGGAATATAGAATTTTTTTCGGGCTCTGGCCAGACTTAGTGTAAGTTGTTTATTATTTACAGGAAATGGCGCCACTGCATTGTATACACCCCGCATTTCTTCTTTTTCCATGCCATAAATAAACATTTGCACCAGGTCATCAATATGTATCCAGCTTACCACCTGCTTCCCATTGCCCAATATAGCCGCCATACCGAACTGAAGCGGTTTTTTAAATTCCTTGAGGGCACCTCCTGAATTAGCAAGTACAATTCCTGTGCGAAAAATTACCAGCCGAAGAAGAGAAGCCAGTGGTTGAATGGAAGCCTCCCAATCTCTGCAGGTATTGCCAAGAAAGCCGGGATATGAAAGATCAGTTTCTTTAAATGGATCAGGGTTTGGAATTTTTGGATCTGGTCCATACCATCCAATAGCTGATGAACTCACCAGGGATTTAATTTTATTAGGAATATTTTTCAGCGCATGAACAAGTAAATGCCCACCATTCACGCGACTATCATGTATCTCTTTTTTTCTTTTTGCCGACCATCTTTTATCTGCCACGCCGGCACCTGCAAGATGAATGATATAATCCGCCATGGCGATGGCTTTTTCATCTATTTCCTTTTTTTCAGGATCCCACCAGGCATAACTCATCCCCGCAAGGTTGCTGAGTTTTTGATGATCGCGCGAAACTATGATCACCTGAAAGTTGCGTTTCAATAGTTCGGTTGTGAGGGCCCTGCCAATAGTGCCAGTACCCCCCGTTATCAATACAATAGGCATAGGCAAAGCTACTGCTATCTGAGGCTTGCCGTACATCTGCTGCTTAATTGCCTCTGAATAAAATAAATTGTGATCAAGGTCAGGCAGAGTTATTTCAACTAACTTCATTCTGTAAACAGATCAAATGGAAACAGTACTTCGTGTTGATAAGTTGGAAAAATCATATGGCTCGATCAGAGCACTGAAAGGCGTTAGTTTTTCAGTCCCTCAGGGTTCAGTGTTTGGTATTCTCGGTCCCAATGGAAGTGGAAAAACTACTTTGCTGGGAATAGTCACTGACATCTTAAAGGCAAACAAAGGAAGCTATACCTGGTTTGGTGAAGAAGGAAGTTCATCTCACCAACGACGAAAAATTGGTACACTGCTGGAGACTCCGAATTTTTATACGTACATGTCGGGTCAGGATAATCTTCTTATTACTTCCGCCATTAGTGGAAGAGGAAATAGAGCAGAAATAGATAAAGTACTTAAGAAGGTAGATCTTTATGATCGCCGAAAAAATGCCTTTAAATCTTATAGCCTTGGTATGAAACAGCGCCTGGCTATTGCAGCTGCTTTATTAGGAGATCCCGGAGTACTTGTACTTGACGAACCCACCAATGGATTGGATCCGGTAGGTATCGCCGAGATCCGCAATCTTATCATTGAATTGAAGGATATAGGTCATACCGTTATTATGGCCAGTCACCTGCTGGATGAAGTTGAAAAAGTTTGTACTCATGCGGCCATATTAAAACTGGGTGAACTTGTAACAACAGGTCCTGTAGAAGAGATCATGATGGATGAGGACCAGGTGGAACTTTGCGCGGCAGACCTTAACCGGCTTTTCGGATTATTATCAAACAGGTTTATGAAGCTGGTAAAAGATGATAAAGCCAATACCATTATGTTATCCTTACCCAAGGGGCAGGCCAATCTGGAAGAGATTAATAAATTCTGTTTTGACAATGGCATTACCCTTTCCCAATTGGTATTAAGGAAAAAAAGATTGGAAGCCCGATTCTTTGAACTTACAAATTAACTACTGATATGACCTCTCTTATAAAAGTGGAATGGCTGAAGATGAGAAAGTATAAAGCCTTCTGGCTTATTATTATACTCACTGCACTTGCTTATCCTGGAGTTACCCTGATCAGCTATTCTATTTATTCGGATGTGGTGAACCAGCCTTCAAGAGCCAGTCAATTGGCGAAAATGGCTCTTGGTAATCCTTTTACATTTCCCGAGGTATGGCATACGCTGGCCTATTTCTGCTCTCTATTCGTTTTTGTACCAGCTGTAGTGGTGATAATGATGGTGACCAACGAATACTCTTTCCGTACGCATAGGCAAAATATCATAGATGGCTGGAGCAGAAGTCAATTTATCACCAGTAAGCTGATCGATGTTTTGCTTATAACTTTTATGATCACTTTGTTTTTTTTCCTAGCTGCATTAGCAACAGGTATTTATAACCAGGACAGGTTGATCTGGAACACATGGGAGCAATTGAATTATGTCGGGCTATTTGCACTTCAAACTTTTGCCCAGTTAAGCCTTGCTTTTTTCCTGGGTTTTTTGGTGCGCAAAGCATTCCTTGCCCTCGGTATATTTATTTTCTATTTTATTATCCTTGAAAATATTTTTGTGGCCCTTTTACGATTCAAGGCACATGATAATGGACAGATAAGCCGTTTTCTTCCATTGGAAATTTCTGACCGGCTGATTCCGATACCGGCCTTTATGGGTAAGATCAATAAAGAAACTTATGATAGCGCCATTGCCGCTATCCCTTTTCATCTCGTAGCTACCATCATATTTACTTTTTTGATCTGGGCACTTTGCTATTTTATGAATAGCCGGCGCGATCTGAAATAAAAAAAACCCCCCGATAGAAATCGGGGGGAACAACTAAAAAACGCTAGCTGAATGCTTCAGTAGGTTTCATTGGAACGAACAATATTTCGCTTCTTCCAATTGAAGCAGGGAATTAATCTGGTTTCTTTCCTTCAAGGAAAGTATTAATTGAGCTTAGGTGAGCCTGATTATTGGCATCAGGTTTCACTTCAACACTGCTATAAAAATTTTCCACCTGAGTATTGTTATTATACAATTCCATGTTACGGCGGATATAAGCCGGCACAGTTTCAAACTCATTATTCGGATCCGCAGAATTAACATTAAACGATAAGTTTCTCAACTTGTTCAATCTTTCCGCCGACCTGCGTTTCTGTTCTTCAATCTCGTCTGCAATTGGCAAATTCTCGATCTCTGATGAAACAGGTATTTGAGTTTGACGGGCCGGGGGCAGATCCGTCGGTGGAATATCATCCTTTTCTACCAGCTGCATTTGCAGGTCAAGGAGTTCTTCCTGTTCCACGCTGGCAGCTTTTGGCTGAGGGACTGGTCTTTCCGCAGAAGTCATTGAAGTAATTTCCTCTGCTTTTGTTTCAGCATAGATATTAGATGGTCTGGCAAGATAACCTCCCGCTGCTGCAGGAGCCGAGCTAATATCATTCGAATTTTTTTCCATGTAGATCAGTACCGCATCTGTTTGCTTTACTGATGGAAGCAGGATCTCTTCTTTGATTTCTATTTGCACCACAGGTGCTTCTTCTGGGATAGCTTTTATAACCTGCTCTTTAACGACAGTCATATCCAATTCATAGATCTCTGGTGCCGGGTCTGTCCGCATCATATCTGTCATATCTATTACAGGAGCAGATACTGGAAATTCTTCTACCAATGATGGCATCATAGGATCAAAAATTATTTTTACTTCCTCCGGTTGTTCTACCTTTTCTCCTGCTTTCATTTCCGGAAGTTTTATCTCCGCTTTTGGTTCTTCAATCTCAGCGCCCAAAACCATAACTATTTTTTCTTCAGGTTTTGGTTCTGCTTTTTTGACCTCCGGCTTATGGAAAGGATCTTTATGTTCAAATCCTGTTGCAATAAGAGTAATGCCTAATTTATCTCCAAGGTTACTGTCATAGCCCATTCCCAGGATTACATCGGTATCTTCACCAGCTTGTGTAAGAAGGTAATTCTGGATCACTTCTACTTCATCCATCGTGAATTCATGTTCACCTGTGCATGAGGTGATATTGATCAGGATCCATTTTGCTCCTCGGATATCACTATCATTAAGCAAAGGAGAATTCAATGCTTCTTCAATGGCACGCTGCGCACGGTCTTCACCTGCTGCTTCAGCATTTCCAAGAATGGCCACTCCCCCATTCTTCATCACGGTGCAAACGTCGGCGAAGTCAACATTGATCTGACCGGTGCTGTTGATCACATCCGTAATACATTTAGCAGCTGTGGCAAGGACATTATCCGCTTTTTCAAATGCGTCACGCATCTTGAGGTTACCGAATTGGTGACGCAGCTTATCATTGCTGATCACCAATAAGGTATCCACATATTGCTCCAGGGTCTTGATGCCTTCTTTTGCCTGCTGCTGACGTTTTTTCCCTTCGTAAGCAAACGGCATAGTAACGATACCCACAGTAAGTATACCCAGGTCCTTACATATTTTGGCAATGATAGGTGCTCCACCTGTTCCGGTGCCGCCACCCATGCCCGCAGTAATAAAGGCCATCTTGGTATTCACTTCCAATATTCTCTTGATCTCTTCCAGTGATTCTTCTGTTGCTTGCCGACCAATTTCAGGATTAGCACCTGCACCAAGCCCTTGGGTAAGATGTGGACCGAGCTGTATGCGATTAGGTATGCCACTATTGGTCAGTGCTTGCGCATCGGTATTGCAGATTACAAAATTCACACCTTCGATATTCTGGCTGAACATATAGTTTACCGCATTACCGCCGCCGCCGCCTACACCGATCACTTTTAGTATGGAGGATTTCTCTTTGGGCAGATCAAAATGTATCATAAAATAAAATTTAAAAAACTTTCAGTTCCGTTAGAATTGGGGTTAGTAACTTTTTAAAGGGTTCAAAAGATCAGAGGCGTTTATCTTCTTCTTCTTTGAACAGGTCAATGATGTTTTCTTTGAATTTACTCCAGAAATTTGTCAGCCCGCGACGCTTTTTAAGCGTATCGGATGATACTCCGTCAATAATGACCGGCTCCAGAACAGGCACTTCACCTGAATGCTTCAGGTTCTCCGGCACTTCTACATTTCTGAAATCCTTTTCAAACTGCTTGCGGTTATGTTCATAATCATCGTAACCTTTCAAAATAAGACCGATGCAAGTTGAATAAGTTGGTTTAGACAGTTCTTCAATATGGCCGCCAGCCAGATGTTCATTAGGATAACCAATGCGGGCAGGGAGACCCGTAACATATTCTGTAAGTTGTATGAGGTGTTTCAATTGGGAACCACCACCGGTAAGAATAATTCCGCCATTCAGCATACGGTTATCCAAACCAACTTGCTTTAAATGGTAGGTAACGAAATCCATGATCTCACTCATTCTCGCCTGAATAATATTAGCGAGGTTTTTTACACTTATCTCTTTAGCTGGCATTCCGCGAAGTCCGGGAATTGTTATATAGGCATTTGATTTCGCTTCATTGGCAAGAGCGCTGCCAAATTGAACCTTCATCTGCTCGGCCTGAGTTTTTAAAACACCAAGTCCGGTTTTAATATCATTGGTAATATTCTCTCCGGCAAATGGTATAACAGCAGTATGCTTTAAAATCCCTTCATAGAAAACTGCGAGATCAGTTGTACCACCACCGATATCAACAATCGCCACACCTGCTTCAAGATCTTCCTGTCCCATTACAGCAGAAGAAGAAGCTAATGGTTGAAGTACAAGGTCCTTTGTAAGCAAACCCGCTCTTTCCACACTGCGGTTAATATTCTTAATGGCATTTTTATCGCCGGTAATGATATGGAAGTTCGCGCCGATCTTGACACCACCATAACCTATAGGGTTTGGTATGTTCTGAAAATTATCTACTGTAAATTCCTGTGGGATCACGTCAATGATCTGGTCACCTGCAGGAATATAAGTTTTGTATTGATCATCGATCAGCTGATCGATCTCTTTATGAGTGATCTCATCATCCGTGTTCTGGCGAACTATATCACCACGGGTTTGAAGACTTTTGATGTGATGACCAGCAATACCTACATACACTTCACTTACTTTCAGATTAGCATTAGACTGAAAACAATTATCCAGTGCCGTGCGTATTGCCTTTATCGTTTCATCAATGTTCAGTACCTGACCATGCTTTACTCCATTGGAATTAGATTTTCCGAATCCAAGGATCTCCAGCTTGCCAAATTCGTTTTTACGACCGGCAATCACAGCGATCTTTGTTGTTCCGATATCCAATCCCACGATAATGGGCTGTTCGTTTTTTACATCCACCTTGGTTGTCCCGGTATCCAATCCTACGGCAGGGGGTTGTTTGTTGACCATAAAAGTTGTTTTTAGTTGTTGTTTTTATCGACGGAAATATTTAAATCTTTTTTAGGCATCACAGCTTTAGGCTTCCTGTTTTTATCTTTGTCATCCTTTTTCAATAGAGTAGTCGTTTTCTTCTTCTCCACTGGCTTCGTTTTCACTTCAGGCGCATCTATCAATGAAGGATCGGGTGCAATGGCTGAATCTGGTTCCAGTCTTGTCGTTTCTGGCAAATGATGAATCACTGTATCTGTTGCCGCTTCCCATGATAATTGAAGAAGTCTTTCCACATTTTTTCTCAGTTGCACAGAATCAATACGCGGATCGCCGATAAACCTTGAAGCCACCACCTGACCTTTATACTGCACATCGATCAATTTATATTTCTCAAAACCTACCTTGCTCAAAACCTGCTGATAAAATATCATCAGCCTTCTGAACTTAGCTTCTATATTTTCTCCATCGCCCAATCTCACAAGGTGGTTACCTACAACCGGCACCATGTCAAATTTTCTGTTCTCATTAATATCTACCTGGGCTACCTGCGCCATCCAGAACGAATCATGATAAATAAATGAAGCCGCTTTTTTTACCTGGTTCAGTAACTGACTGTCGCTTGCATTTTTAATTTGATCAGGAAAGCCAGTGAATACCGGTACGCGAGCGCTTAATTTTTCGGACAGGTCAATTGATTTTCCGGTACTATCTATATAATAAGAATTGCCAGCTCTGGCAAATATCCTGGCAATGGGTTCACGTTCCGTAATGCGAATATGCAAGAGCTCCTTATTGTCAAAATAGAGTTCGGCATCTTCGATCCAATTATCTTTCTCCAGTCTCAACTCCAGTGTATGGAGATTAAAAGTGGTGATCAGTTTTCCCTTTATTGCGCTGCCTAAATTCTTTTGAAGGATTTGCTCAACATCCTTTTCATCAATAAAAATATTTTTTGTGGCACCACGGATCCCGATCTCATATCCGCTGCAACGATCTTTATTCCTGGAACTAATGGCCGCCATCAGCAGGGTGAACATGCCTCCGCCTATACATAGCCAAAAGGCAATGAAAAAAATCTTTTTTATGGTAGCTCCTGCTTTCAAAATCTTATTTAATGATCTTTTTTATTGGTTCTACCAGCAGATCGATATCTCCCGCCCCTGCTGTTATCAACATTTTTCTTTCTTTATTATTCTTCCAGTTTTCCAACTGTTTCATCATTTCTTCCTTAGTCTTCACTTCAACCTTCGGGTTCTTCATCCGTTCCTTTATCATCTCGCTGCTCACTCCTTCCATCGGTAGTTCCCTGGCCGGATAAATTGGAAGCAGGATCACTTCATCTGCCTGGTCCAGTACCTCTGCAAATCCATCTGCAAGGTCCCTGGTTCTGGAGTACAGGTGGGGTTGAAATATCAGCGTGAGTTTTTTATCGCTGAACAAACCTCTGGCTCCTCTGATCAAGGCCCTTAATTCTTCCGGATGGTGGGCATAATCATCAATGAATACAGTATCCTCTTCTCTTATTATATACTCAAATCTCCGTTTCACCCCTTTGAAATTCTCTACTGCCTTCCGAATCTTGCTTTCATCTATGTCTAAAGAACTGGCCACTGTTATAGCGGCTAAAGCGTTCTCAATATTATGCAGGCCACCCATATTTAACTTTAGCTTCTCCAATTTTCTATTCGGCAACTGCACATCAAATTCATAAGCGCCATTTCCCATTATTAAATTCTCCGCATACACATCAGCGTTCGATTTTTTTTCAAGAGCATAAGTCAGATGCGTCATATTTTCTTTGCTTCCTAACTCTTTGCCTCTTTTTAGCGAAGCGTGGCTAATTAATAAGCCGTCTTTTCTTACCTGCTGACTAAAATCAATAAAGGCCTGTTCCATAGAAGCTGCTGTACCATAAATATCAAGATGATCTGCATCCATGGCCGTGATCACCACGATATCCGGGTGCAACTTCAAAAAACTACGGTCGTATTCATCTGCCTCAACCACACATATGTTTTTCTCACTGCTCCAGAAATTACTGTTATAATTCACAGCAATACCACCCAGAAACGCATTGCATCCAAAACCTGTGTCGCGCAATAAATGCGCAGTCATTGTAGTAATGGTGGTCTTGCCATGTGTACCCGCTATACAAACATTAAAAGAACTTTCTGTGATCAATTCCAGCACCTCACTTCTTTTCAGCAATTTCATTTTCCTCTCCCGGCATTTGATCAACTCCTGAAGATCAGCTGGTATCGCTGGTGTATATATCACCAGGTCCGCATCTTCAGGAACCAGATCCGGCCGGTCTTCATAATGGATCTTCATTCCCATTGCTTCAAGATCAAGTGTTAGTGCCGTCAGGGTACGATCGTAACCGCTTACTTCCACTCCATGTGCTGCAAAGAACCTCGCTACCGCGCTCATGCCTATTCCACCAATACCAATGAAATAGGCCTTTCTCCACTTTGTTGATCCCCCGAAGGGGGTATTCATAAGGACAGTATTAGAAAAAAATTTATTCAATCGTTCAACTTTATCAACGGATCATTTTTAATACTTCATTCGCTATTACCTGGTCAGCATTTCGAATACCCATTTTCGAAATATTATTCTTTAACTGTTCCATTTTTTCCGGGTCTCTCAATAATTTTATCAGCATCGGAATTAATTTGCTAGCCGCCTCTTCATCTTTTAACATCAATGCGGCATTTTTTTTCACCAGCATTTTTGCATTCACTGTTTGGTGATCTTCTGCAGCGAATGGAAATGGAACAAATATCACTGATTTTTTTACCACACTCAATTCAGCTACCGTCATGGCACCTGATCTTGCTATCACGAGATCAGCCGCCGCATAGGCATATTCCATTTTGCCGATAAAATCACTGGTCCATACTGCGGGTCTTCCTTCCGCTCTTTTCTTTGCGGTCTCTGAGTAAGGCTTTCCGGTTTGCCAGATCAGCTGAACACCTTCTTCAAGCAATTGCTCCAGATCCTTATTAACTGCTTCATTAATAGTTCTGGCTCCAAGACTTCCTCCCACTACCAATACGGTGGTCCTTAATGGGTCAAGAGAAAAAAATCGGATACCTTCTTCACGACTTATAACTGAATCAGCAATATTGGCTCTTACCGGATTTCCACTGATCAATATTTTATCTGCCGGAAAGAATTTCTCCATTCCTTCTGTGCCAGTAAATACGCGAGTCGCTTTTTTGCTTAGCATTTTATTCGCTTTGCCGGCAAATGAATTTGACTCATGTATAAAACTCGGTATTCCCTTCGCCTGTGCCGTTCTTAACACAGGAAAACTGGAATAGCCACCAACACCTATCACCGCATCAGGTTTGAATTCTCCAATGATTTTTCTGACCTGCAAAAAACTCCTGATAAGCTTAAAAGGCAAACCCAGGTTTTTGATCAAAGAACTTCTGTTGAATCCCGCTATATCTAATCCAACTATTTTATATCCTGCCTGCGGTACTTTTTCCATCTCCATTCTACCTTTTGCCCCAACAAACAGAATTTCAATATTCTTATCAATTTTCTTCAGCGCATTGGCGATCGCTATTGCCGGGAAAATATGTCCTCCCGTTCCCCCTCCCGCTATGATGATCCTTTTCGCCAATTAATTTTTTTTCAAGTTTCTCATGAAACTGTTTTCCCCTCTAACTGTTCCACATTTCTCGCTACACTTAATATGATACCGATCGCTATACAAGTAAAAATAAAACTGGTACCACCCATACTTACTAATGGCAGGGTGACACCTGTTACCGGAAAAAGATTCACAGTTACTGCCATATTCGCCACTGCCTGTATCGCCAGTGTAAAACTTAAACCCAGGGCCAGAAATGCACCGAAGGCATAAGGACATCTTTTATAAATTCTTATACATCGATATAAAAACACCAGGTAAATGAACATGATAAATGCGCCTCCAAATAATCCATATTCCTCAATGGTGATCGCATATATAAGATCATTATATGCCTGCCGTAAATAATCGCGGGTAGAACTATTGCCTGGTCCTACACCAAACATGCCCCCCTTGGCAATCGCGATCTTGGCCTGGTTCACCTGGTAGGCATCATTATCTACCGCATCCTTTCCACCGTACATAAAATTCTCTACACGGCTGATCCAGGTATCAACTCTTCCTGTCAGGCTTCCCGATTTTTTCACAACGATCTCTTCGGTATTACCTTTTTCGTGACGAATCACCGCGGCTGAGATCAGTAAAAGAATTGGGATCATCGCCACGCCAATCACCAGCAGTATATGTTTTGTGCTTACTCTTCCAATGAACATCAGCATCAGGCAACTTGCACCAAGCAGTAAGGCAGTCGAAAGATTCGCAGGCGCTATCAACAAACAAGTGATGATCACTGGTGCAATAATTGGAAGAAATCCTTTCTTAAAATCTTTGATCACCTCTTGCTTACGACTGATCTGGCGGGCCAGATACATAAACAAAGCCAGTCTGGCCAGATCGGAAGTCTGCATCGTCATATTGATCAATGGAAGACGGATCCAGCGACTGCCTTCATTCATCTTCACACCAAAAAATAATGTATAGAACAAGAGCGGAAGCGAAAGCATAAATACGATCTTGGCTGCCCGACTGTAAAATGTATAGTTGATCAGGTGCGCGAAATAAATGGCCATGATCCCCACCATGATAAAACCGATCTGTTTAAAAAGGTAGATCTCTGTATTACCACGATAATTTTTATAGGCAAGGGAGCCGGTAGCGCTGTAAACTGCCAGCAACGATACCAGCGTAAGCAGGACCACCAATGCCCAGATCACTTTATCTCCTTTTGTTTTCTCGAGGAGATTGTTAGCATTGAAGGCATTCCTCCATCCGGAATTACCCGGCCCATTCATTGATATGTTGTTAAGCGCATCCATTATTATAATTCTTTCACCGCTTTTTTAAATTGATCGCCTCTGTCTTCATAGTTTTTAAATAGATCGAAGCTGGCACAGGCAGGACTGAGCAAAACAACATCGCCCTTTGTTGCGAAATGAAATGATGCTTTAACTGCCTCTTCCGCTGTGATGGTATCTACAATGGTGCCCACTGATTTGCCAAATGCTTCATGAATCTTTGTATTATCGGTTCCCAGACAAATGATAGCTTTCACTTTCTCTTTCACCATTTCATCCAGCAATGAATAATCATTTCCTTTATCCACACCACCGAGAATAAGCACCGTTGGTTTGGTCATGCTCTCCAAAGCATACCAGGTAGAGTTGATATTGGTTGCTTTACTATCGTTAATAAATTCCACTCCTCTTACAGTAGAAACATGTTCCATTCGATGTTCTACGCTTTGAAAATTCTGCACGGCTTCGCGGATCTTTTCCTTGCGGATATCCAGCGTTGCGGCTGCCACACATGCTGCCATTGTATTATAATGATTATGTTTCCCTTTGAGGGCGAAATCAAATACGCTCATAGAGGTGAAATCCTGGCCTGTTCGTACATACATATCGCCATCTTTAATAAAAGCACCGTTTGGTAGTTCTCTTTTCATACTTATTGGCAGTTGTTTTGATTTGATGATGAAACCGTTCAACTTTTCATCATGCATATATTTCATAGTTACGTGGTCGTCATAGCAATAAATAAAAACGTCATCCTCTGTTTGGTTCAGGGCGATCCGGAATTTTGCCCTGATATAATTCTCAAATTTGTAATCGTAACGGTCAAGATGATCTTCTGTGATATTTGTCAGCACAGCGATCTCGGGACGGAATTGATGAATATCATCCAGCTGAAAACTGCTGATCTCCACGATGTATAAGGATTTTGGGTCGCGAGCCACCTGCATAGCAAATGAATCACCGATATTTCCCACCATCGCGCAATCGAGACCTGCTGTTTTGCAGATATGATAGATCAGTGATGTGGTAGTTGTTTTGCCATTACTTCCGGTGATCGCCACGATGCGGCTATCTCCTTTATAACGCCATGCCAGTTCTACTTCACTGATCACTGGTATCCCTTTTTCGCGGATCATTTTTACGATCTGCGCCTTTTCGGGTATACCAGGGCTTTTCACCACTTCATCTGCAGACAGGATCCTTTCAATGGAATGCGATCCTTCTTCAAATTCAATTCCCTGTTTTTCAAGTTCATTACGATACTCCGGTTTCAAAGAGCCGGCGTCTGAAACGAATACATCATAGCCTTTAAGTTTGGCAAGGGTTGCTGCCCCTGCTCCGCTTTCCGCGCCACCTAGTATTACAATTCTTTTCGCCATGTCGCTTTTCCCATACATTCCCTCCCGAAGTTTACGGAAGGGTTGTACGGAATCTGGTTCTTCATAAGTATTGGTTTTCGATACAACTGCACCCTCGCGATCATATAAAAAGTAAGCGATCTGAAAAGGGTCGTTGGCTTTACACTGGATTGGAAATACTGATTGGGTTTTTCAGTAATATTTTATGATCCTTCGGTCTTCACCTCAGGAGGTAATTTTCAATTTCAATTCTTATCTCAGCTTCAATGTCACCACACTCAGTACTACCAGCAATACGGTCACGATCCAGAACCTCGTCACGATCTTCACTTCATGAAATCCTTTCATCTGGTAGTGATGATGTAAAGGACTCTTAAGAAATATTCTTCTTCCCGCGCCATATTTCCTTCTTGTATACTTGAAATAACCCACCTGAAGCATCACACTGATACTTTCCACGAAGAAGATGCCGCAGAAGATTGGTATCAATAATTCTTTATGTACTATGATCGCCAGTGATGCAATGATTCCTCCCAGCGTAAGACTTCCTGTATCTCCCATGAACATCTGCGCCGGAAATGAATTGTACCAGAGAAAACCAATACAGGCACCGATCATGGCCGCAATAAATATGGACAGTTCATCCAGTCCGGGGATATACATGATATTCAGATAATCAGCAAAGACCAGATTACCACTTGCATAAGCGAAAATGCCAAGTAAAGAACCGATGATCGCAGAGGTGCCGGTGGCTAATCCATCCAACCCATCTGTAAGATTAGATCCGTTCGATACCGCGGTGATAATGAAGATCACGATCAGTATATAAAGAACCCAGGTATACCTTCTCCAGGATGCAGGAAGCAATTTTGAATAATTGAACTCATGGTTTTTTACAAAAGGAATAGTGGTGACAGGCGTTTTTGATTCCACGAAATATTTCGATTTACCATTCACGGTTTTAGTGATCACTGTCGCTTCCTTCACTGTACTTGGATTACCTACATATTCTCTCCATATTTTCACATCACTATTAAAATAAAGCGTCGCACCTACCAGTATACCCAATCCTACCTGACCAAGAATTTTAAACCGGCCTGCCAATCCGTCTTTATTTGTTTTTTTGAACTCAATTCCTTTTTGTTGCGCTTGTCTTTTGCCCTGGAGTTTTAGATAATCATCGATAAATCCAATAATACCCAACCAAACTGTACTTACCAGCATCACCTGCACATATATCTGGGTCAGATCTGCCAGTAAAAGTGTGGGGATCATAATCCCAAGAATTATAATAATTCCTCCCATGGTTGGCGTACCTCTTTTGCTTTCCTCGCCTGCTAATCCTTCTTCCCTGATACTTTCGCTTATCTGTTTCTTCGCCAAAAAATTTATCAGCTTCTTTCCGTAGATCGTTGTGATGATAAGAGACAGCAGCATGGCCAGCATTACACGGAAGCTGATGAACTCAAACAACCGGCTTCCCGGAAATTTGATGCCCTCTTCGCCTAGCCAATGAAAAAAATAATAAAGCATATGCTTCGCTGTTACTTATTCAAAATTTTAAACAATTCTGTGACTATTTCTCTGTCGTCAAAATGATTTCTTACTCCTTTTATCTCCTGATACTTTTCATGTCCCTTGCCCGCGATCAGAATTATGTCTTCCGGACCTCCCATCATGATCGCCGCTTTGATGGCCTCTTTTCTATCGGTAATCGAGATATATTTTCTTTTATGAGCTGGCAACAATCCATTTTCCATATCTGCAATGATCTTCTCAGGTTCTTCACTTCTTGGATTATCACTGGTAAAAATTACCCGGTCGCTATGCTCGCAGGCTACCTCCGCCATTACTGGTCTTTTTGTTCGGTCCCTGTCTCCTCCACATCCTACCACCGTGATCACCTGCTCATATCCTTTCTTCAATTTTTTGATCGCTGCCAGAACATTCAACAGCGCGTCCGGAGTATGTGCGTAATCCACAATGACCATCAACTTCTCCTTCGGTGAAATCTGGTAATCGAATCTTCCCTCTGCTCCGGTCAGTTCACTCAGCGCAGTAAGTAACTCCTGCTTATCTTCTCCCAGGCAAACCGCCGCACCATAAACGGCCAGCAGGTTATACGCGTTGAACTCACCAATCAATCGAAAATTTACTTCCACTTCATTTACTGTCATCATCAACCCAGCCAGTCCGTTCTCGAGAATCCTTCCTTTAAAATCAGCCAGTGTGCGAAGACTGTAATAATATTTTCGCGCCTGGCAATTCTGCAGCATTACGATTCCCCGCTTATCATCCGAATTACTTATCGCAAATGCAGAAGATGAAAGACTGTCGAAAAAAGATTTTTTCACCTTTATATATTCATCGAAGGTTTTGTGATAATCCAGATGATCGTGTGTGATATTGCTGAATATCCCTCCCGCGAATTGCAGACCGGCAACCCGGTGCTGATGAAGCGCGTGAGAACTAACCTCCATGAATACATGACTGCATCCCTGGTCCAGCATTTTTTTTAGCAGCGCATTCAAACTAACAGCATCAGGTGTAGTGAACTGTGATGGTTCCACCTGCATGCCGATCCTGTTCTCAACGGTGCTGATAAGTCCGCACTTATATCCCAATCTTGTAAAGAGCTTGTATAACAATGTGGCAATTGTTGTCTTGCCATTTGTTCCTGTTACACCTACCAGTTTTATTTTTTCAGAGGGTCGTCCGAAAAAATTTCCGGCAGCCATTGCTGCGGCGACAGCGCTGTTCTCCACCTGGATCCACGCTATTCCCTTTTTTCTTTCCGAAGGAAGATTATCAACGATCACCGCAGTTGCCCCGTTCTCAATAGCAGTCGGGATATACTGATGACCATCTGAATTCAATCCTTTCACCGCAATAAACAAAGAGCCAGGCCCCGCCTTCCTCGAATCAATCTGAATATCACTTACCACAGTTTCAGTAGATCCGTCCAGGGATCTTATCGCCACTTTATATAATACTTCACTTAACAGCACTATCTATTATTCAACTCAATTCAAGAATTACTGTCAATCCCTTAATCAGTAAAGTGCCGGGATTAACAGATTGATTTACTACTTTACCCCGACCTTTCACCGCGACTTTTATTCCCATATTCTCCAGCAGATATATCGCGTCCTTCAATCCCATACCTCTTACATTCGGCATCAATTCAGCTTCCACTTTCATTGCTTTCATCACCGGTTTACCCGCAGCAGCATATGCGTATACCTGTGTCCAATTATGCTGAGCCCCAGAATCCACAAATGGCATGGACATATTTCTTAGTATTTTTTTTACGTCTGGTGAGTAGCCGGCATAGAAATAAGCTGAACTATCTTTTACCAGTGCAATCCGTGAAGGATCTTTTTGCTCCACATAACGGGCGAATAGTTTGGTGGCGATCTCACGAAATACCGGGCCCGCTACAGAACCACCATAATGCGATGCAGCATGTGGCTTAGTTCTGATCATGACTATGCATGTATACTGTGGTTTGTCCGCAGGGAAATACCCAACGAACGTAGCCTGGTAAACACCGTCGCCATATTTAATTCTTCCATCGGACACATGTGCTGTTCCAGTTTTTCCCGCTACACTGAAAGGGATATCCTTGAATGTTTTTTTCGCTGTTCCTTCAATTACTACCATTTCCATCGCGCTTCTTGCTGCAGAAATTACTTCCGGTTTGCAGAGCTGGTCTTCCATTATTTCTGTATCAAATTTTTTCAACATCGAACCACTGCGCTGTATGCTGCTTACCAGGTATGGTCTTACCATTTTACCATTGTTAGCAACTGCATTATAAAGTGTGAGTGTATGCAACGGACTAATATTAATGCCATAACCAAAACTTACCCAGAGCATATTCATTAAACCGCCGGCATCTCTTTTAAATGAAGTGATTGCGGGCTTTGGTACATTGGGCAGATCGATCGGAGAACGCTGATCAAGATGGAAACGATGCAGATATTTTCTCAGCTCTTCGGGATTTGATCCGAAGGCTTTATAAGCCAGTTTGCTCATACCTACGTTGGAGCTATGCGCGAAACATTCTTTCACTGTTAGAAAGGGACGAGGTGATCTCTCTGCATCCACTACATCACGAGGCACAGGAGCTACTCTCATTCTTCCCGCGCTTCCCACTTCTACCATATCATTTGGAAGACTGCTACCTGATTCAAGTACAGATAATAAGGTTGCCAGTTTAATAGTTGATCCCGGCTCTGTAGTGCGAAGAGCATAATTATCATCTTCCCAATAACTACCATCTGGGCGGCGACCAAGATTTGCCAGAGCCTTAATCTTTCCTGTAGTCGTTTCCATTACAATGGCGGTACCATAGGGACCTTCACATTGCAGCATCATACGCATTAAAGCCGTTTCCGTAACGTCCTGGATATTTACATCGATAGTTGTATAAATATCTTTCCCATTCTCCGGATCTGTTTGGATTCCATCAACAGTGATGGGCGTACCACCCGCAATATATCTTACCAGTCTTTGTCCGTCATGGCCGGAAAGAAGGCTGTCAAATTTTCTTTCAATACCTACATTTTGTTTTCTGGTTTTACCATCATCGTCAACAAATTCTCTTGAAAGTCCAATCGTGCGATTTGCCAGTAAACCAAAAGGCGAAAGTCTTTTACTATTAACATCTACGATCACACCGCTTTTATTTTTTCCAAGACGTACCAGCGGAAAATCACGGAATACTTTATATTCTGCGAAGCTTAATTTTTTGCGAAGCTGATAATAGCGGTCATTATTATTAAAAGCAAGGTTGAGTTCTTTTTTATATTGGGCGGCAGTTTTATCTCCAAAAAAACCAGACATAGCAATGCAAAAGGAATCCAGATTCTCGCGGAATCTTTTTCCTTTCTTTTCGCGGAGACCGTCAGCGGCCAGGTCCATATAAACATCAAATGTGGGAATGGAAGTACTGAGCATTTGCCCGTCTTCGCTGTAGATGGTACCGCGGGTAGCGGTCAGAGGTACGAATCGCTGGTGGAGACTGTCACTCATGCTTCTCCAGTATTTACCCTGGAATCGCTGAATGTAGAACGCTCTACCGAGCACAAGCAAACTAAGCAATGTTATGCCCAGAAAGCTTAGATATACTCGCCACAGTATGTCTTTTTTGACTTCCAATGTCAGTTTGTCTGCCTAAGCAGAGGGGGTTTTAGTTGTTTTTCCTTGTCGATCTTTTTCTTCGCTCAATTATACCTGGTAGGCGCTACTGAATCCCGAAGGACGATCGGAGCACCTGTCAGTTCCTTTAATCCCATTAGCTCTACGGCCCTTACTACTTCACTCTGCTTACTTTGCCCCATCACTTTACTTTTCACATCCACATACTCGTATTGCAGTTCCTTCACTTCTTTTGTTCTAAGGTTAATAGCCCGAATGGTCTTATCAGCGTAGTGACCATTATAGATGTAGATCACTGCGAGTAATGCGAGGAACAAGAAGAGCGGAACCTGTTTAACTACTGACTGATAATTCAGCAAGTGTTTCCAGCCTTTTTTTACTGAAGGCTGTTTGTTTTGGACGGATTCCATTATCCGCTCTTCCGGATCGTTGATCATCACCTCGGGTTGTTCCTGCATCTTTCGGGTTTAACTATGGTTTTTCTTAACTGGCAGGGTCTTTATCATTGGATATTGGATTTACCCCTAAATTTTATATTCAATTAAAAGCTGGCTCTTGCCCAGCTGTTTTATTCTTCTGTTTTCTTTTCCGCGATCCTCAGCTTTGCACTTCTCGATCTTGGATTTCTTTTCAATTCTTCTTCTGAAGCAGTAACCGGTTTTTTGTTGACCAGTTTTAAATGATTTACCGGCTCGGTGTTGATAAAAGGATTCTGTTCGGGTTCTTCAAAAGAACCGCGTCTGAAAAAATTCTTGACCAACCTGTCTTCTATGGAATGAAATGTAATGATGGCTGACCGGCCTCCTGGTTTTAACAGGGTAGGTATCTGAATCAGCATCTCTCTCAGTGCTCCGGTTTCATCATTCACTTCAATACGTAAGGCCTGGAAGACCTGGGCAAAGTACTTGTTGGGATTTCCTTTCACTATTTCCCGAATGGCGTTCTTGAATCCTTCAATGGTTTGAAGCGAAACAGTGGAACGAAGATCAACGATAGTGCGTGCCAGCGTTTTTGCGTTGGTGACCTCTCCATACTGCTCGAACAATTTGTGCAACCGTTCTGCTGTGTAGGTATTTATCACATCCGCCGCTGTAAACTCCTGTCGCTGATCCATGCGCATATCGAGCGCCGCATTGTGCCTTGTAGAAAAACCGCGATCTGCTTCATCAAACTGGTGACTGCTCACTCCCAGATCGGCCATAATGCCGTCTACCTGTAGATATTGATGAAGTCGAAGAAAACGTGACAGATGACGAAAATTCTGAGGAATAAAAATGAGTCGCGGATCTTCCGGAAGATTCCGCATTGCATCTGCATCCTGATCAAAAGCCAGCAGCTTTCCCTTCCCACTCAATTTTTGCAGTATGGCCAGCGCATGTCCGCCTCCGCCAAATGTGCAATCCACATAAACGCCGTCGGGGCGTATCTGCAAACCTTCGATGACTTCATGGAGGAGAACGGGTATATGATACGCTTGCTCCAACTTTTTATCATTCGGGTTTCTTGCTTCCTAACACTTCGCTGCCTAAAGCACTCAATGCATCCGAGGAAATGGAATCAAAGAACTGTTTGTACTTATTACTATCCCAGATTTCTAATTTTTCGCCTGTCGCCATCAACACCATGTCTTTCGTCAATTCAGCATATCCTTTCAAACTAGGTGGCAGCAGTATCCTTCCCGCAGTATCTGGCTCCACATATGTGGCACCATTTAAAAAAGCCCTTCTGAATTCTCTTTGCTTTGGATCGAACTCATTCAGCCCGGAGATCCGGGCAAATAAAGGCTCCCATGTACTAAGTGGAAAAAGAGCTAAACTCTTGTCAAAACCCCTGTTGATAACGAAGCGCTCGTCCTCCCCTTTCGCCAGCTGTCTTTTGAACCCCGCTGGGAGTAGAAAACGCCCCTTGGCGTCTAATGTAGCTTCGTATTCCCCTAGAAACCCCATCATTATCAGTTGGTTGAAACAATTTTTAATTGATTGACACAAAATAACACTTTTTCCCACTTACCAACCAAATATTTTCCTTTTTCTTTTATCCACAGCCAGTTATGCCCTGAAATACCCACCCAGTAAGGCTTTTAGGAGGAACAGTATGCAAACAGGTAAAAAGGCGGTGAATTGGGTGTGAATTGCTGTTAATAAGCTGTTGATAAGCTAACTTCGCTCTCTCAAACAACAGTTGGTTGTATGATTGATCCACGTCTCATAACCATACAGGATTTTAATTATTCTCTTCCCGAAGAACGTATTGCACGTTACCCCCTGGAGAATCGAGATGATTCCCGTTTACTGATCTGGAAAGGCGGATCTCTTTCTGAATCCACTTATTCTCATATAGCTGATCAGCTTCCTCCTGATTCCATGCTCATTTTTAATGATACTAAAGTGGTAGAAGCAAGATTGCTTTTTAAAAAACCTACTGGTGGTGTAATTGAAATTTTTTGTCTCGAACCGCATGAATCCTATCATGATATTCAAACAGCCATGATGCAACAGGGAACTGTAAAATGGCTTTGTCTTATTGGAGGCGTATCAAAATGGAAATCCGGACAACTGCTAAAAAAACAATTTAACTATCAGGACAGGGAGATTGAATTGACAGCAGAATTTCTTGAAAAGCAAACAGGTATTTTTGCCATTACACTTAGCTGGTCAGCTCCTTCTCTATCATTTGCAGAGATCCTTCACCTGGCCGGTGATATTCCTCTACCTCCCTATTTGAACAGAGAGACAGTGGAAAAAGATAAAGAGAGATACCAAACCGTTTACGCAAAAGAACAAGGATCAGTGGCTGCACCCACAGCTGGACTTCATTTCACAGAAAGAATATTCAATGAACTTTCCCGAAGGGAAATTCATGTTGAACATCTTACTCTTCATGTAGGTGCAGGAACCTTTCAACCGGTAAAAGCCGACACCATGGCTGGTCATTTTATGCATGCTGAATGGATCGATGTGTCGATAGACCTGATTAAAAAATTATTAATTACAAAATGTAAAGTGATTGCAGTAGGAACTACCTCGGCCCGAACGTTGGAGAGTTTATATTGGCTGGGAAGAAAATGCGATTCGCAGAATGAAGGAAAAAATAATTCAATCATTCCGGAAATTTACCAATGGGATCCATATGAAATGGTAGGTGATCATACAAGAGAATTGGCCTTATCCTCGCTGCTAACCTGGATGGAGCTACATAAAATAGAAAGACTGATCACCCGCACCAGATTACTTATTGCTCCTGGCTATAAATTCAGAATGGTGCATGGATTGGTCACCAATTTTCATCAACCTGCGTCCACACTTTTATTATTGGTAAGCGCTATCACTGGAAATGACTGGAGAAAAATTTATTCTTATGCGCTGGAGAATGATTTTCGTTTTCTTTCTTATGGTGATGGATGCCTTCTTTTACCGGATTAACTCCTGGCCTCCCTTGCTAATGGCAATTGAATATTGAAAACAGTTCCTTTACCCAGCGTGCTCTCGGTCTTGATCTCCCCATTATGTGCCTCGATCATGGTCTTAACATAACTAAGCCCCAGGCCAAACCCTTTTACATTATGCACATTGCCTGTATGAGCCCTATAGAATCTTTCAAAAATTCGCTTCACGGTATCGCGGGTCATGCCAATACCATTGTCCTCAATTCGAATATGAAAATATTTCGAATCGGATTCGGTGCTCAGTTTTATCAGCGGTGCCACATTTTCCTTTGCATACTTCACCGCATTATCTACAAGGTTATTGATAAGATTTGAAAAATGCACTTCATCAGCATCTACTAGATCTGTGGTTGCATTTAATTGCATTTCCACTTTACCATTTTTCTGTTCAAGCTGTAATTGAAAATTATCAACCACTTCTTCAATTAGTTCATGCACATGGGTGGGCTTTAAATTCAGGTTTACCTCCTGCTTTTCCAATTGAGAAGCTTTCAAAATAGTTTCCACCTGGCGATTCATTCGTTGATTTTCTTCTTTGATAATCCCACTGAAATAGCCCAGTTTCTGCCGGTCAGAGATCACTTTTTCATTACGCATGGCATCTACCGCCAATGAAATGGTTGCTATAGGCGTTTTAAATTCATGCGTCATATTATTAATGAAATCATTTTTTATTTCGGCCAGTTTTTTCTGCCTTATCATAGTTCTTACAGTAACGAAGAAGGCAGCAATAATGATCAGCGTAAATACAACGGATAGCAGTATTCTCCAGAATAGGGAGCGTATAACGATATTATTAAGATTAGGCACCACAACGAAAAGGATCTCATTCACACTCAGATTTTCTCCGGCTGTTCCGCTCATGGCTTCCAGCCCCATATTATAGAGATAATTACTTGTCGTATCCTGGAAAGCGGTCATAAAACCCTGAGATGTTTTTTCAAACACCATCACTTCGTTTTGAATGGAGGCAATGCCGAATTCAAATTCAATATCTTTCAGATTATTCTGATCAAATGCACGGCGAAACATAGATTGCACTTCCGCAACATCCACATGACTTCCAATGGTGGTTTTGCGATACAGATCAATAGAAAAATCATCCGGGAAAATATTCCCTTTTTTTCCTCCACCCATCAGATCGTTTCCTTTATGCCTCGACAATTCTTTTTGAACCAGCTGCGTACTTTGTTCCACACTGTGTTTGAGCTGCTCCCTTCTTACCGAGATCATGTTTTTCAGAGCCGCATTCTGGTTGATAATAATGCCAATCAGGGAAAGGCTGATCAGAATGGTTATTATGGTGAATATCCTTTTCATGTATCGGTGCCTAAGATAATTATTTTGGGGCCAATCATGTATATACTGTCTTGATTATTGCCGTTATTTTAACGATTAAAAATCTTTAATTTGGACTATGATTGAACCAGCACCGGGCATCTTACTGATCGCCGATCCTTTTTTGAAGGACCCAAATTTTCTACGCTCTGTAGTGGTACTATGCGAAAAAAATGAGGACGGAGCCGTAGGCTTTGTACTGAACAGGGAGTATGAACATACCCTCGATGAATTGCTTCCGGACCTGAAAGGTCATGATTTTCCAGTCTATTATGGAGGACCTGTGCAGCTGGAGACTATACATATGCTGCATCAGTATCCAGAAGAGATTCCCGGAGGACAACAAATACTTGAGGGTGTTTATTGGGGTGGCGATTTTGAAGCAGTGATCGAATTGCTTCATAAAGGTGAACTGGAAAAAGATAAAATTCGTTTTTTCATTGGCTACTCAGGGTGGTCGGATGGCCAGCTGGAAGAGGAAATTGAAGAAAAAAGCTGGCTCACAGTAGACTCTGATCCCCAACTGATCTTTCATACCGAAAGCGGAAATGTTTGGAAAGATTCCATCCGCAAATTGGGAGGCGACTATGAAATGCTGGTCAATTTTCCAATTGATCCACAGTTGAATTAATTTTCTTACCATTTAAAGAACAATATCATGAAATACAGATTTCTATTGCTGGCCTTTTCTTTTGTATTGATATTTCCCCGATGCAATGTGATGAAGAACCTGGGTTTGATCCCTTCTGACCTTGAAATGGCACTGGGATTAAAAGAAGCATTATCACAGGGACTTTTCAAAAGTTTTGACGTTTTTGCAGACCCTAATGGAAATCCCATGGTTCGTTTTGCTTTTCCGGGCGAAGCCGCAAAAATTGAAAAAACACTGAATGATCTCGGATTGAACAAACTCGTTAATCAGGTCACTGGAAAATTTACCAGGGCCATGTCGTCGGCTGTCAGTGCTTCAAAACCCATATTTCTGGATGCCGTAAGGTCTATGAGTTTTCGTGATGCAGTAAATATTCTGATCACAGATAATACGCATGCTGCTACTGATTATTTTAAATTAAATATGCAGCCTTCAATGATCACTGCTTTCCGGCCCATTGTTGATAGTACTATACGAACTGAAGGTGCGGACAGGGACTGGAACAATATCACTTCCATCTACAATAAAATTCCTTTCATTGGCAAACCTTTAGAGAACAGTCTTACAGACTTTATTTCTGCCCGTGTCATTGATCTTATGTTTCTGACTGT
Organism: Chitinophagaceae bacterium; assembly: GCA_046596515.1. Lineage (GTDB taxonomy): Bacteria > Bacteroidota > Bacteroidia > Chitinophagales > Chitinophagaceae > JJ008. The sequence continues at coordinate 24,231 of JBKJMI010000079.1, forward strand.
GGCCAATGAAGAAGCGCAGATCCGCGAGAAATATGAATTTCGCAGATCTGATCTCACAAGAAAAGTCTTTGGTTATGCGGAACAGGAATTAAAAAGAAGAAAAGCTATTAAATAAAAAATCCCGCAGATGCGGGACTTTTATTATTTTTCTGAATTCATCAGGCTTCTGTGGCACTTTCTGCCAGCAGAGTTACCTTATTATTCAGCACCTCTACAAATCCACCAGTAATATCAAAGCTCAGGGTTGAATTGGATTTGTCCTTCAGCACTTTTACTTTACCAGCACGAAGAGCACTTATTAAGGGCGCGTGTTTATCCAGCACTTCGAACATACCGCTAATGCCAGGCATCAATACGCCATAAACTTTTCCTGAATAAAGTTTTCTCTCCGGGGTTAATATCTCTAAAGTCATAATGGTTATTCTTATGCCTGGGCCATCAGTTTCTTTCCTTTCTCAATCGCGTCATCAATACTTCCTACAAGGTTGAATGCCGCTTCAGGATATTCATCCACTTCACCGTCCATGATCATGTTGAATCCGCGAATGGTTTCTTCGATAGGAACCAGTACACCCTTCAATCCGGTAAACGCTTCTGCTACATGGAAAGGCTGGGAAAGGAACCGCTGAACTTTGCGCGCTCTTTGTACTATCATTTTATCTTCATCACTTAATTCATCCATACCAAGGATCGCGATAATATCCTGCAATTCCTTATAACGCTGAAGCATTGATTTTACACGGTTGGCACAATCATAGTGCGCATCGCCTACAACCTGTGGAGAAAGGATCCTTGAAGTTGAATCCAATGGATCCACCGCCGGATAAATTCCAAGGTCAGCGATCTTACGAGACAATACGGTTGTTGCATCCAGGTGAGCGAAAGTGGTTGCCGGAGCCGGATCGGTAAGGTCATCGGCCGGAACATAAACTGCCTGTACAGAAGTGATCGAACCATTTTTTGTAGAAGTGATCCTTTCCTGCATGATTCCCATTTCAGTAGCAAGTGTAGGCTGATAACCCACGGCAGAAGGCATTCGACCTAAAAGCGCGGATACCTCAGAACCTGCCTGTGTAAAACGGAAGATATTGTCTACGAAGAAAAGGATATCACGTCCCTTACCCTGTCCATCACCATCACGATAATATTCAGCAATGGTAAGTCCGCTAAGCGCTACTCTTGCACGGGCTCCCGGAGGTTCATTCATCTGTCCGAAAACAAATGTTGCTTTGGATTCAGCGAGTTCTTTCATGTCAACTTTAGAAAGATCCCATCCACCCTGCTCCATACTATGTTTAAAGGCATCACCATATTTCATGATACCTGCTTCGATCATTTCACGCATCAGGTCATTTCCTTCACGAGTTCTTTCGCCCACTCCAGCAAAAACTGATACACCTGAATATGATTTCGCGATATTGTTAATAAGCTCCTGAATCAATACAGTCTTGCCTACGCCCGCTCCACCAAACAAACCGATCTTACCACCTTTTGCATAAGGCTCGATCAGATCGATCACTTTAATACCAGTGAATAAAACTTCAGAAGCGGTGCTCAGGTTTTCGAAGGCTGGAGGTAAACTATGAATAGGACGACCCCCTTCTTTGCTTACCTGAGGAAGACCATCGATTGCATCACCAGTTACATTAAAAAGCCGGCCCTTGATAGCCTCACCAACTGGCATAGCGATCGGTTTACCGGTATCTCTCACTTCAGTACCACGAACGATACCTTCAGTACCATCCATCGCGATAGTACGAACACTGTCCTCGCCAAGATGCTGTTGCACCTCAAGAACCAGGATATCGCCATTCTCTCTTTTTAGTTCCAGTGAATTATAGATCTCGGGAAGTGCACCGTTAAACTGAACGTCAATAACGGCACCAATTACCTGTTTTACTTTACCTACAATAGCCATAGCCAGCTGTGATTTAATTTGGCCGCAAAGGTAAGGGTGTCAGAACATTTCTCCAATTCATAAGTCCCAAAAACGGCTAATATTATTCACAGCCCCCGCAATCGCTATAGCTCTTCCACAACACTGGAAATCAAAGCTTACGGCGGATGATCAACCCTATGGAGCTGACCACATATTCACCATTTTGGAGTTTCAGATATAGTTCCTGCGGGAGGGGATTATGGTCTATTGAAACTATTGGTGGATAGAGTTCATTAATTTTGCGCCATGCAACTGGTTGAAGTCGCCAACGAAAAATTAGCGAAGGAGTTTATACAAGTGAATGCCCTGCTTCACGGCTCAAATCCTTCATATATCCACCCGCTTGATAAAGATGTCCGGGAAGTTTTCGATCCAAAAAAAAACAAAACCTTTCGACATGGGGAGGTTTGTCGCTGGATCCTTTATGATGAAAAAGAAAAACCGATCGGACGGATAGCCGCATTTACCAATAAAAAATATAAGAATAAAGGGGATGACCTTCCTGTAGGTGGTATTGGTTTCTTTGATTGCATCAATGACCAGAATGCCGCGGATATGCTTTTTGATGTAGGAAAACACTGGCTGATGCAAAGAGGTATGGAAGCCATGGACGGACCTGTAAATTTTGGTGAAAGGGATCGCTGGTGGGGATTGACCGTAAAAGGAAATGATATTCCTCCATTATATGGTATGAATTTTCATCCGCCTTATTATCAGCAGCTGTTTGAGACCTATGGATTCAGAAATTTTTTCAACCAGATCTGCTTTGCGCTGAAGGCTAAATATAAAGTGCAGCAGAAGTTTTATGACAGGCACGCGGAGTGTCTGAAAGATCCTAATTTCAGAAGTGAAAATATCAAGAAGAGCCAACTGGAAAAATATGCGAAAGATTTCACTACGGTTTATAATAAAGCCTGGGCTGGCCATGGGGGTATGAAGCAACTGGAAGAAAGAGTAGTGCAGAAAATGTTCAAGTCAATGAAACCGGTGATGGATGAAAGGATCAGCTGGTTCGCTTATTATAAAGATCAGCCTATCGCTATTTGGATAAACCTGCCCGACCTGAATCAATGGTTCAAATACCTGAATGGCAAATTCAGTTTATTTCATAAGTTGAAATTTCTTTATTTAAAATCAACGAGAAAAAACCCAAAGTTTACCGGACTGGTTTTCGGGATCATACCAGAATTTCAAGGTAAGGGGGTGGATAGTTATTTGATCATTGAAGGTTGCCGTCTGATCCAGCATATGAAAATCGTAAATGGAGAATATATTATCGGAGATCCTATCTATGATGATTATGAGATGCAGTGGATTGGTGAATTCAACCCTAAAATGGTGAATGTTGCTGAGGCCCTGGGTACTTATCGCAGTCGCATACTCACTACATATCGATATTTATTCGACAGGACAAGAGAGTTTAAACCTCACCCGATTTTACTCTGACCGATTGCTTACATTTGTCGTCTAACCCGAGGAGAATTCTCATGGAAAAATTTATTGTTTCCGCACGGAAATACAGGCCGGTGACTTTCAATACCGTGGTTGGACAGGCCCATATCACCACCACACTGAAAAATGCCATCAGGCATGATCAGCTGGCCCATGCCTTTTTATTCTGCGGTCCCCGGGGAGTAGGCAAGACCACCTGTGCAAGGATCCTGGCCAAGGCTATCAACTGCGAAAATATCACCCCGGAAGGTGAAGCCTGTAATGAATGCGGTACCTGCAAATCATTTAATGATGGCGCTTCTCTTAATTATTTTGAACTCGATGGCGCGTCTAATAATTCAGTAGATGATATCCGTGACCTGGTGGAACAGGTAAGATATGTTCCTCAAACAGGTCGCTATAAAGTATATGTGATAGATGAGGTGCATATGCTTAGTTCCGCGGCCTTTAATGCGTTCTTAAAAACACTTGAAGAACCACCCCCTTATGTGATCTTCATACTGGCCACGACAGAGAAACATAAAATTCTTCCAACCATTCTCAGCCGCTGCCAGATCTTCGATTTTAAGCGAATTACCACAATGGATACGGTGATTCACCTGCAGGAGATCTGTAAAAAAGAAGATATCAAAGCGGATGAGGCATCCTTGCACCTGATCGCGCAGAAAAGCGAAGGATGTATGCGCGATGCCTTGAGCATGCTGGACAAAATAGTGAGTTTTACAAATGGTGAATTGAATTATGCCAATACTTCAGAACACCTGAATATTCTGGATGAAGACGCTTATTTCCGATTGATGGATCAGATTCATCAGCAGGATCTATCGGGCGCGCTTTTATCATACGATGAAATAAACAGAAAAGGATTTGAGGGAGATATGGTGCTGAATGGCATGGCTGAATTCATCCGCAATCTATTGGTATGTAAAGATGAGAAAGCAACTGTTTTGCTGGATGTAGTTGAGAGTTTTCGCGAAAAATATAAATCTACCGCGAAGAAAATATCGCCTGCGCTTTTGCTTAGCGCATTGAATGTGCTTACGGAATCTGAGATCGGTTTTAAGTCTGCGCGCAACCGTCGTTTACATGTGGAACTGGCCCTGATCCGGCTTTGTTATCTTCAGCAGGCTATTGAACTAAGCAGTGAAGGTTCACAGATTATAAAAAAAAAAATAACTGATAACGCGCAGGCCTTCAGGGTTCGGGCCATTCGCCCCTATGCTCCAGGAATAGAAAATACAAAACCAATTTCAACAGGCGCAAAACTGATAATTCAGGAACCTAAGCGTTCCGAACCTTCCAAAGTCAATATTCCCTTGCCAGTTTTGGAATCTGAACTTGTTACCCAATCTAACCCGGCACCAGTCAAAGCGTCGAAATTAAAAAGCCTGGAAACTATTCGCCAGCAAATAAAACTTAATGGAAATATTAGTTCTGAAGAAATAGCGGAACCCCTGAAGGAACAAGACCTGAAAAAAGCCTGGCTTGAATTTGTCGACATCTTAAGAAAAGAAAAAAGCCCCGCAGTTTCACCATTTTTACTGGCGCAGCTACGAATAAAAGAGCCACAATCTTTTGAAGCCGTTACAGCCAACAATATTGAAAAGCAGTTCATCGAACAGAACAGAAACAGGCTGTTCAGTTTTCTGATTGAAAAATTGAAGAACCGCAATTTGCAGTTCGCCGTTCTGGTGGAAGAAAACCCCGATAGCAGGGAACCAGTTGAGATCCCTCTTAGCTCTAAAGAACAGTTTCAGAAAATGGCAGAGCAATATCCGCTGGTAAAAGAATTAAAGGACCGGCTTCGCCTTGAATTGGATTATTAGCTTTCAGAAACTCCCTCCCTGATACTAAATAAAGCCTTAATTTCGGCCAAAATTTGACCTTAAATGGCGGAAGTGATATTGATGCCCAGACTTAGCGATACGATGACTGAAGGAGTTATCGCGGCCTGGCATAAAAAAATAGGTGATCCGGTTAAAAAAGGAGACTTGCTCGCAGAAATTGAGACCGATAAGGCGACCATGGAACTTGAAAGTTATAAGGATGGCACCTTATTGCATATTGGTGGTGATAAAGGCAGCAAGATCAATGTAGATCAATTGCTGGCTATTGTAGGTGCTCCAGGAGAAGACATCTCCTCGCTGATTGGAGGAGCCCCGACCCCTGCAACTGCTCCTGCTGAAAAAACTACGGCTCCTTCTCCGGCAGAAAAAACTCCCGCTCCTGCTGCTGCACCCACAAATATGGAAGATGTGGTATTAATGCCAAGACTCAGTGACACGATGGAAGAAGGTGTAATAGCCAGCTGGCATAAGAACGTGGGTGATGCGGTTAAGAAAGGAGATATACTGGCTGAGATCGAAACGGATAAGGCCACCATGGAACTCGAAAGTTATAAGAATGGAACGCTTCTTTATATAGGTGCACAGAAAGGTGAAAAAATAGCAGTTAATGGTTTGCTCTGCATCATTGGCGATAAATCAAAGATCGATGTAGAGGCCCTGGTAAGATCTGTAAAGGGCGGTACAGTCGCAGCTCCGGAAGCAAAGACTGAAACTGCCACTGTGAAAGAATCTGCTCCTGTTACAACAGTTACAGAAAGTCATGTGGAAAATTCTAATGGAAGATTAAAAGCATCTCCTCTGGCTAAAAGACTGGCCAGCGAAAAAGGAATTGATCTAAATACTGTGCAGGGTTCCGGCGATGGCGGAAGAATAGTAAAAGCCGATATTGATTCGTATAAACCACCTGCAAAAACAGCGGCTAGTCCGGAAAAAATTCTTACTCCTGCGCCTGTATTCGAAGCCGTGAATGGAGAAGAAGGGTATACGGATATTCCAAATTCACAGATCCGGAATATTATCGCAAAACGACTTTCAGAAAGTAAATTCTCCTCACCGCATTTTTATCTTACGATGGAGATCAATATGGATAATGCCATAGCTGCGAGAATACAACTTAATGAGTTTAGTCCGGTAAAGATCAGTTTTAACGACCTGGTAGTAAAAGCGGCTGCCATGGCGCTTCGTCAGCATCCTGCTGTCAACGCTTCCTGGATGGGAGATAAGATCCGTCGCAATCATCATATTCATATTGGTATAGCGGTGGCAATTGAAGATGGTCTGATTGTACCGGTAATAAAATTTGCGGATCAAAAAGGTTTACCTCAGATCGCTTCTGAAAGCAAAGAATTGAGTGGTAAGGCGCGTAATAAAAAACTTCAACCGCAGGAATTCAGTGGTAATACATTTACTATTTCCAACCTGGGTATGATGGATATTGAAGAATTCACCGCCATCATTAATCCTCCTGATAGTTGTATAATGGCCGTTGGCCGCATCAAAGAAGTAGTACAGAAAAAATCAGATGGCTTTGGTGTAAGTAATATTATGAAAGTGACAATGAGTTGTGATCACCGAAGCGTGGATGGTGCTACAGGAGCTGCCTTTCTTCAGAGTTTCAAAAAATATCTGGAGAATCCCATTAGTCTTTTTTTATAGATGATTGAAATTGTTCTATTATAGATTACGTATTACCACGTAATTTTTTAAGAACGAATCCTTTTTATGCGTTATTGGCAACTTTCTTGCTTTAAATTTGAAAGCCGTACAGAATATAACCTGATGTCAAAAATGAGAGATTTTTCCCCTATAAACCTGTTGTTTGTAACAGGTGCTAGCTTTTTACTATTTAGCGCTGGAATGCGATTCCTGGACGGGTCGATCAACTATTTTCTTTTGAACATTGGTTTATGGGCCTTTGGTCTGGGTTGTTTTTTTTCTCTTTTAGGATTACTTCTTCGTCTTTGGGAAAAGAAAAATTCTACAGGCATCTCAACGGACAGTGAGTAACACCAGTTTTCCATCCATTGTTGACACTACTATATTATTCCTATTGATGGGCATTACTGTATTCACCATTGAGTTATCGATCTTATGCGCCCAATTAACGGTTTGCGTAACAGGATCGATTGAATAGACCACACCACTCCTTGTTCCAAAGAATACGGCTCCCTGTTTTTCGATCAGCATGGAAGGCGCATGCTCATACCCAAATCCGGCATTCATCATCCAGGCAGCCGATTGCCTCACTCTTGAAGGATGATAAGCAACGATGGAGTCCTGCATGGTCTTGGCATAGATCCATTTCCCATCTGATGAAACTCCGTTTGATTCTCTGACACGGGTATCATTATTGCGCCATAAAGTTTTGCCATCATTAAAATCTATAGCTGTGATATAACGATCGGGGGCCACTACATATACTATATCATCAATGATTATAGGAATACAGGAAGCTGGTGAATAATTACGGACGGTTGAACCATTGTTCCATTTCCAGATCAATTTACCCGTAGCAGCTTCCAGGCAATAGAGATAAGTATCCCAGGCACCAAAAACCAATGAATTCTTATACATGGTTGTGAACCCCATCACAGGTCCTTCTACCGGAGCGCTCCATACTTCTGTCCCGGATTCAATATCAAATGCAAAATATTTTTCAGATCCCCCAATGCAAATATTTTTTCCAGAGATCACAGCTGTTCCCAATACTGCAGCACCAGTTTGCTTTTTCCATTTTAATGAACCATCTTTTTCGTTCAATACATAGACGTATCCATCTGCTCCTCCAAAAATGACCAACCTTTTATAACCAATAGGAGAAGAATAGATAGGACCATCAGCCATAAAGCTCCATCTTTTTTTTCCTGCTGCATTAAGGCAAAGCATTTCTCCAACCTGGTTGCCCACTATAACATTTCCCTCACCACTAACTAAAGGCGTAGATATGATATTAGCCGCTGAGGAAACAGTCCATTTTTCTTTCACCTGATCATATTGATCATTGATCTTAAAATCAGGTCGGGGATATTTCGCTCCGGCATCATAATGATGTGTTTCAATATATACTCTTGCCCACGGCGCCAGTGTTCCGGCTTCCGGTTTTCTTTCAGAAAAAATAATAGAATCACTTCGAACATCTACCAGGTTATAGCCTCCAATGGGCTGTTTGGCTCTGAGGTTAGAACGACCCATTACTCCAGGAATACCTTCAAAATCGAATTGTTTATTTGTATGCCCATGACCGCAAAGAATGGCCCAGGTATTATACTGATGAAGGCGATCGGTGATCTCATACCAGTTGTCCAGCTGATCATTAATCGGATAATGATTTAAGAAAATAAGGGGTTGATCTTTTTTCAGTGTTTTTAATTCACTGTCCAGCCAGTTCACGGCATCCCGGGGAACATGTCCATCGCTCATTCTCAGGTAAGGACCGGAGGCGCATCCGATGAATCGTATACCGTCATATTCAAAACTGAAACGATCGCTTCCAAATATTTCGGTGAACATAAGTCCGCCGCTTTCACTCCATCCGGAATCATGATTACCGGGTATGATATACCATTTTACTTTGAGACTGTCGAGAATGCGTTTAGCCCTTTGCAGTTCCTCTGTTCTGCCTAATTCAGTAATATCACCGGTTATTACAACAAAAACGATATCTGTCATGGTATTGATATCTCTCACAGTTTTACGCAGGTCTTCTTCCGCGGATCTATCCGGGGAACCAATATGCGTATCGGAGATAAAAGCGAATCGGAAAGATTTATGCTGAGCATCGGCTTGAAGAAAAACAAGCAGGAAAAAGGCCATTAGGAATTGTCGCATGAGGCAAATTAAGAATTCTTCTGAATTCGTAAATTTTCAATATTTTTTGAAAGTTTAGAAATCTTAATTTTGAATCATGAAATTACAGGAAGCCAGACAACAATTTATCAGCAGCTGGGGTGCCTTCGGCACGCATTGGGGCATCAATCGCACAATGGCGCAGATACATGCTTTATTATTAATCAGTGCAGAACCGCTGACACAAGATGATATGATGGAAGAATTAAATATCAGCAGGGGCAATGCAAATATGAATATCCGTGAACTGATTAATTGGGGATTGGTGGAACGCGTTTTGTTACCTGGTGAGAGGAAAGAATATTTTTCTGCAGAAAAAGATATGTGGAAAGTGATCAGGCTGATAGCCAGGGAAAGAAAAAAACGGGAACTGGAACCCATGCTTGAGTTATTGAATAAACTGGAGGATGTAGATGGTGATAGAAGAGAAAAGCAGGTCAAAGTATTTACTGATACGATCCATGATATTAAAATGATTGGTGGCAAAGTAGATAAGACCCTTGATCTGATGATCCGTGCGGATCAAAATTGGTTTCTTGGTCGCATGTTACGTATGCTGGTAGATAAAAAACAGGAGAAATGAAAAAAACACTTGTACTCGGAGCCTCGGATAATCCTTCCAGATATAGTTATCTCGCTATAAACCGTTTGCGTTCCAAAGGTCATGAGGTAGTTGCTGTTGGCAGAAAAGAAACGTCTGTAAAGGATGTAAAAATTGAAAAACTACCTGCGAATTTTTCCGATATCAATACGGTCACTTTATATCTTAATCCCAAAAACCAAAAAGAATACTACAACTATATTCTCTCCCTTCATCCCAAAAGAATCATCTTCAATCCAGGTGCGGAGAATGAAGAACTTGCTGATCTGGCAAGAAAAAACGGCATTCTGCCACTGGAAGCCTGCACCCTGGTGTTGCTAAGCACAGATCAGTATTAAACAGGGTTATTAAATCTTAAGTTAGTAATTCACCATGACCCTTTTAGGAGTTTTACGTAAGGCCCGTGGGTACTAGTGCTCGACTTATTGGATTTCCTTTCTAAATACTTGCATCCCCTGGAAATCAGGACAATCTTTGTATCACCGACCCCACTGAAAACCGCAGCCCTATCCAAGCTGCAGAACAATATCCTTTTAGACTTTTAAAATCAAGTCAGATGAAAAACCTATGCACTATTTCTATGTGCGTACTGCTCGCCATCAGTGGAATAACTGTCAACGCGCAGACTCGCATACCCCTCAATGAGCCAGATCAGAATAAGCCAATGCTATTCAGTAACCTACCGGAAAAGATCCCGGTAAATACCAGTGATCTGGACGCCTATTTTACAATCCAGGTTGGTAACAGCACTCAATTAAATCTTGTGTCTGGTATGAACCAGAAATTTGAAGGCAATCTGGTTTCAAGATCAGATCGCTCTGCAGATGGTGTTCAAACCGCTATCATTCGTTCTACCAATTTTAACGGAGCCCGATTGACCGTTACTAAAAGGTTGAATGAAGATGGAAGCACCACTTATCTGGGCAGGATCATCAGTGTTCAGCACGGTGATTTGTATGAGTTACAAAACCTGCAGGGGCAATGGTTCCTGGTAAAAAAGAATTACTATGACCTTGTTAACGAATAATCATCCTAAACGTTCCAATACCTGACCCGTTTTTATCTTGTATCCTATCACTATCCATCCAATTGAAAGCTTAAAAAATCCTTGTTATGAAAACCAAATTTAAAATCCTTATGCTGTCTTTCGCGTTTATCATCGCGAAAAACAGTCAGGCTCAGGTTCCTGTTATGAGCAGTTTTCCATCTGCTTCTGCAGTAATCTTCCTTGATTTTGATGGTCAAACAGTGACCAACACTTCCTGGAATTTCAACGGACCTATTTATGCCGGCGCTTCTGGTCTTAACAATACGCAGATCACTTCAGTTTTTAATCGCGTAGCTGAAGACTATCGTCCATTCAATGTGAATGTGACTACAGATTCCACCAAATACTTTGCCGCTCCTGTTACTAAAAGAATGAGATGCATTCTTACGGTTACTTCCGCATGGTACGGTAATGCAGGTGGCGTTTCCTTTATAAATTCATTTTCCTGGGGCGACAATACACCCTGCTGGGTGTTCTCCGCCCTTCTGGGTTATAATGAAAAATATATTGGTGAAGCTACTTCACATGAAATAGGACATACGCTGGGACTGTATCACCAGTCTTTATTTGATGCATCCTGTGTTAAGATCACCGATTATAATTCCGGTGTTGGCTCCGGGGAGATCGGTTGGGCACCTATTATGGGCGTAGGATATTATAGAAACTTCACTCTCTGGAACCTGGGGCCAAACACCTATGGTTGCAATAGTATACAGAGTGACCTGGCTGTAATTACTGCAGGCACCAATGGATTTACTTTCAGACCTGACGATTATAGTAATGCATTTAACCAGGCCACAAACAATTCCTGGACCAATAACCAATTCACAGTAAGCGGAGTAATAGAACAAAATACCGATGGTGATTTGTTTAAATTTACTCTTGCTCAGCAACACCGTTTTGTACTGGATGCCGTTCCTTACAATATCGGAACCGGTAATACAGGCTCCGACCTCGACATGCAGGTTACTTTATATAATAGTTCCCAGGTCGCCCTTAATTCTTATAATCCGGGTACCCTGTTGAACTCAGTAGTAGATACCGTTCTGAATTCAGGCACTTACTATCTCCGTATAGAAGGAAAAGGAAACATGTATGCTCAAAATTATGCAAGTCTTGGTTCTTATACGCTGCAGGCCAGTTTACCAGCTGCTACCCTTCCTTTAAGAACGCTCCAATTGCAAGGCTCACTGGTCTCTGAAAAACATAAATTGAATTGGGTAATTGATGCCGATGAGCAAGTGATTGAGCAGGTGCTGGAATATTCCAGGGATGGAAGAAATTTTCAAACGGTTGTTTCTCCTAACACAATTGATCGTAACTACACCTATTCTCCTAATACCAACGGAGCAGTACAGTACAGATTAAAAGTGACCTTCGATAATAATAAAACCTATTACTCCAATACCATTACGCTTCGTAATGTGAACAATGATCTTCGTCCAAAACTCCTGAGCAACCTGGTAAGCAGCAATCTGCTGGTGACCAGCCCATCCAACTTTGATTATACCGTGTATGATATGACCGGCAAACTGGCTGGCAGAGGTAAGTTGCTGAAAGGAATGAATAATATTCCTGTACTTGTTTCCAGCGGATTGTATGTCATCAAATTTAATGATGACACAAACCAGTGGACCGATAAATTCGTAAGACAGTAAAAGTTTTCCCCGTTCTGTTAGCAGAACGATAATCCGTACCTATTGTTTATAAGAGGTTTTTCTATAACTTAGAAAAACCTCTTTTTTATGCAATGGAGAAAATTTAACGGCGACCCAATTGAATTGCCGATCAAAGACGCAGTAGAGCAGGCCATCAAAAGGGAAACAGCCAAAGGTTTTCATCTTAAAGTTTGCATTGGCACCGATTCGCAGGTGAAAGGATTAGAAACGGAATTCGCTACTGTGATCGTTTTCCTCAGGGAAGGACATGGTGGATTTATGTTTATTCATAATGACAAGACAAAGCAGCAATTCACCATCAAGGAAAGAATGCTAACCGAGGTAGCACGAAGCATTGAAATCGCCTATCAGCTATGCGATCTTTTTACAGTTTATGACGTGGATATGGAGGTACATGCAGATATTAATACAAATCCTCATTTCAAAAGTAATGATGCCCTGAAAGAAGCAATGGGATATATACTGGGTATGGGCTTCGCTTTTAAAGCTAAACCAGAGGCATTTGCAAGCAGCAGTTGCGCAAATAAAGTCGTGAATTAATTTAGCTTGATTTCAGACAATTTTTTATTAATTTGCACCCATAAACCTTTCCATGTCAAAATTCTTTACCGAAAAAATCATGGTGAAAATACTTTTCATCCTGGTGGTGATCATCTTCTCCTTCGCGCAGGAAGACTCTAAGAAAATGTCCCAGGTGTATTCTGAGGCACCTGCCATTTCATCTCCTTCTTCTTTATTGGGTGATTTTTCTGCAAAACAGGCAGCAGTTTCAGGCATTACCAGATTCAGGAACTAGGTTTTTCCATCCATTTTTCAAGGAACTCTAACAATTCAACCCTTCCGGTTTTTTCTGTGGCTGAAGTGAGAAAATAAGGCGGAAGCTCTTCCCAGGTTTTTTGCAATTCTGTGGCCAGGGCCATCACATTTCTTTCCGTCGCCACTTTTTTATTCTTATCTGTTTTGGTAAACACTATGGCAAAGGGTACCTGCCATTCACCCAGGTTATTTATAAATTCAAGATCTGCCTTTTGTGGCTCATGACGGCTATCGATAAGCACGAGAAGCATTTTAAGATTTTCGCGCTTGCGGATATAAGAGCCAATCATATTGTCCCAGTTATTTCTAGATCCTTTGGATACCTGGGCATAGCCATATCCCGGAAGATCGACCAGGTACCATTTTTCTTTTTTCCCTTTTTTATTTCCTGAAAGGATCTCAAAATGATTAATAAGCTGGGTCTTACCTGGCGTGGAAGAGGTTTTTGCCAGATGTTTTTTCCCTGTGATCATATTTATAAGCGAAGACTTGCCCACATTGCTGCGACCTATAAAAGCGAATTCCGGTTTATCCAATTCCGGACAATCTTTATGCCCGGGACTGCTTTTCACATATTCGGCAGAAACTATATCCATGCGGCAAATATAGGTTAAGCGCAACCTTAGTAACTTTGCAGGCTATGGCGAATCAATTTCCGCACGACCCGATCGTTCCATTCAAAGATTCCGGTAAGGAGAAAAAAGAACAGGTAGCCGAAATGTTTGACCGAATCGCGCCCGCCTATGATCAGATCAACAGGGTACTTTCTGCCAGGGTAGATGTAGGCTGGAGAAAAAAAGCTATCCGCATTCTTCAAAAAGAAAACCCACGCTATTTATTAGACGTAGCCACCGGAACCGGAGATATGGCGATCATGGCAGCAAAAATGCTAAAACCAGATCGGATCGAAGGCATTGATATTTCACAAAACATGCTGAATTTTGGAAATAAAAAGATTGAAAAAGAAGGTCTTACAGATATTATCCACTTACAGAAAGGTGATTCTGAAACAATAAAGTTCCCGGATAATTCGTTTGATGCCATAATGGTGGCTTTTGGAGTGCGGAATTTTGCTGATCTGGAAAAAGGCCTTGCAGAAATGCAAAGAGTATTGAAGCCTGGTGGCCGTTTGATGGTTTTGGAATTTTCAAAGCCTCGCCGCAGGGCAATCAAAGGTTTATATAACCTGTACATGGGTATTATAGCTCCACAGGTTGCAAAATGGTTCAGGCAGAATAAGGAGGCATATCAATATCTCCATGAATCATCCAACGCATTTCCCGACCGCCAATTATTTACAGATATTTTAAAAAGACTGGGATATACAGACACCGGTTTTCAACCGCTTACATTTGGAATATGTTGCATTTACTCAGGAAGGAAATCACGATAAGGTTTAGCTTGTTTTTTCTGATGCTTTTCGCGTTGTTAGAAAATGCTAACGCGCAATTCACTCCTTTTTCAGGTAAGGAAATATATCAGTCAGATCATGATGCCAAGCCATATTATTTTGGAATCACCATTGGCGCCAGCCTCGCACGTTTTCAGGCAGAACATCATCCAGTTTTTTTACAGCAGGATAGCATCCTGGTTGGTGAACCAAATAATTCCGGCGGACTTACACTGGGATTAGTTGCGACTGGAAGGATCTCTGATCGTTTTCAGATCAGGTTCAATCCCCAGTTGATGTTCATCGAGCGAAATATTTTTTACCGGCTGAAATATCCGGATATTGATAATCAGACCGAAGTTGTAAAAAAAGTGGAGTCGGTGATCATGTCATTCCCTCTCCAGATAAAATTTCAAAGCGACCGAATAGGAAATTTTCGTGTGTACACACTTGCCGGCATAAAAGGCGATATTGATATGGCCAGTAACGCCCGTGCAAAAAGAGCAGAAGAATTGCTGAAGATAAAAGGAAAAGACTGGGGACCGGAATTTGGTATCGGTTTTAATTTCTTCTATGATAGTTTCATTTTCTCTCCCGAAATAAAGATCTCCAATGGCATTGAAAATATTCACGCCCGCGATCCTAATCTTAAATTTTCCAGCATATTTGATAAGATACAATCACGAATGATCGTAATAAGCATTCACCTTGAAGGGTAAGATCAATTAAAGACCGTACTGTCTTTAATGATGATATATTTCATTCCGGCATTTATTTTCAAGTTGCTATATTTAGACAAACGATGTCATAATGGAAACCGGAACCACCACAGGTAAATTCATACTTTATCCCCGCGCCTCTTTTTATTTTGCAATTGGCGTTCTTATTACCTGGATAGGCTTTTCTCAATCCTATTTCAGCAAGCTTGGAGAAGTTACCATCTGGCATCACTTGCATGGACTTAGCGCCGGACTCTGGATGATGGTGCTGATCAGTCAACCCTGGTTTTATAAAACAGGTCGAATGGCCACTCACCGTTTGATTGGAAAGATTGCCGTATTCACATTAGTTCCGATTCTCGTTGTGGGAGGCTGGCTGATGATGCATACTATGATGAGAAATTCGGAATTCTATCCTCCTAATGTTCCCTATACTTTATCTTTTATTGATGCCTTCTCTATTCTCATGTTCATATTCTTTATTTACATGAGCCTGGCACACAGTAAAAATATTCATTACCACGCCAGATTTATGTCGATGACTATTCTGGTGCTGCTGCCGCCGGCTATAACACGATTATTGCTTCTTACCCCCTGGTTCACTACATTTCCTCCGGCACTCAATATAAGTTATGCATTGGTGGAGATTGTATTGCTTCTATTAATTCTGGATGATAAAAGATCCGGAAAGATTCATTTGCCCTATGTGTTAGGAATGTTATTATTCGGTCTGCTGCATCTTACAATGAACTTCGCCTCACAGTGGGATTGGTGGAAAAATATCATGGATCAATACGGCGCTTTTCCTATTTGAGGAGTTCTTTCCTTCGGATTTCTTTTCTCTGTCTGTTTAGCCGAATTCATTTCTTCCGCCAGGCAAAACGTGACTAAAGTCACATGGTTTCTTCCATATTTTGATGAATTTAGTGGGATCATTCACAAAAACAAATCAACATGAAAAAGAACATGGGCAATGCTGACCGTATCATACGTGTACTGGCAGCAATTGTAATCGCGGTACTTTATTTCACACATATGATCTCCGGAACCCTTGCAATTATTCTGGGCATTGTGGCAATTATATTTGTCATTACCAGTTTTTTGAGTTCCTGCCCTCTCTACTACCCTTTCGGTATAAATACCTGTGAAAAGAAAAAATAAAATCTATTATCATGAGTTGGTTAAGTAATATTTTCAGCAGCGGCCCAAAGGTTGACTTCGGGGAACTTGTAAAAATTGGCGCGCAGATCATTGATGTTCGAACAAAACCGGAATTCGCTGGCGGACATATCCGGGGAGCCATTAATATTCCATTAAATGAACTTGCATTGCAAATGAAGAAAATAAAGAAAGAAAAACCGGTGATCACCTGCTGCGCTTCCGGCATGCGAAGTGGTTCTGCCAGGAGTATCCTTCAGGCCAATGGCTTTGAAGTATACAATGGAGGAGGCTGGACCAGCCTGGAAAGAATACTCTGATTTATTTATTGCTCCGTACCCTATGGATCTTTATACTTTTAATAGTCAAATTCCCTGCGGGCAAGATTCCATCTTAATCCTACTGTTACCAGGGAAACATTCTTACTGGTAAGTGGTGGTGTAGTGGTCTCCTGCTTGCGAAATAATCCGGATACATCAATATTCAGATTCTCCCTTATTTCATAAGATAGGGCCAGTGAAGCATAGAAAACCTTGGTGTTCCATCCGCTGCCAATTGAATAACCAAAATCCCCTACGCGGTAAGGAAGGCCATTAGGTAGAAATATATTACTGCCAAAGCTTCTGCTGCTGCTGTCCCTGCCCTGCTGATAATAGATAAGTTTACCAATTACCATCAGCTTTGGAATGGGTTGATAACGGGCTATACCAATAAATTCTTTAAAGCCAGCCATTAGCGGATGAGCCAGCGGCTGATTATAATGGGTGTAGTTCCCTACAGAGTCATAGTGTGAATAAGCAAAAGGACGAACCCGGTTCATTTCGATCTGCAGATCCAGGTTGCTGATACCAAAAGCGTCAATATATTTTGCCCCTAGTTGCGTGCCCCATTTATTCGCCCACCACCCGCGGTTCTTTTTCACTTCAGACAATAGGAATTCGTCCAGCATAAATTGACCATAAACCTGGATACGATGTGGAAGATTGGCTTTAAAATCCAATCCTATTATGGAATTATCAAAACTTCCGTTTTGCAATTCAATGGATCGATAGAATATAATAGGATTCAGATAGCCAAAATCAAAATGGTCCTTACGACCAAAGATCACTCCTTCAAACAAACCTATGTTTAACCATTTGGTTACACCAATATCCAGATGGTGCATGGCCGCGTATTTTTTTGGAATCAACTGGGTAGCTGCAGGAGGTGTAGCCGTTTGCAGTTCCATGAACAGGTTCTGGTAGTTTATCTTCCAGATCCGGGTATTGAGCTTTAAGAAAAGATTGTTTGCTGAAAAATCACTTAACAGTAAACTACGATAACCACTTCCGATGAAATTTTTATCATAGCCAAATACCACATCAATATATTTAGCCACATTGAATGTGATATATCCCCGGGCATCGAAATAATCATAGCCCGTTCCCTTAAAATTTTTGTACAATCCATTTCCCGGAACCGCCCTACGGTCAGTTACCCATTGCCTTACATAGGTAGGATCGCGCTCCTGGTTATCTGTGATATAAGAATAGAAACCAATTTTATTAGTGATCTTACCTCTGACACTTACACCCCGGGTATTTAGAAATAATTTTTCGTCGCTATTACTTTCCTTTGATAAGGTGTACTGGAAAACAGGGTTTACGATCAGGTCAAAATCTTTGATATGCACTTCATACAGATTGGCCGGTGTTTTATAAAAACTTTTAGCGATCGGCTTTTTGCTCAGGTATTTTGACCTGTCGGCTTCTGGAACCCATTCCAGGTTGTTCATGTAAAAATGATGCATATTATATGCATCGACCCGGGTCAGTTTGCCTCCTGCGGCACGGTAATGATCCATCGCGTTCACTAACGCTTTCCGGCTATATGGTTTATCCTTAGAAAAATTGAAAAAGGAATCTTTTCTGGACCTTATCTCCAGCCGTTCATACAGCAGATTGGCCTTGTCACCAGCAGGAAGAAATGTTGTTTGGCTAAAAGCGGAAAAGGGTATGAGGATAAAGGCTAGTCTTAACAAGCTTTGTTTAAATTGCATAGGTATTGGCTTTTTCTTAAATTTTCATTATACAAGATATGCAAAAATACCTGATAAGGAATATACGAATCGTCAATGAAGGCAGTATTCAAACAGCGGATCTGCTGCTGGTGAACGGCCGTATTGAAAAGATCGCGGGTCAGATCCAAACAAACTCCTCATACACCGAGATAGATGGTGAGGGCAAATTTCTTTTACCCGGATGTATTGATGATCAGGTACATTTTCGTGAGCCCGGATTAACCCATAAAGCCACTATTCAAACCGAGGCAAAGGCAGCTATTGCCGGGGGCGTAACCAGTTTTATGGAAATGCCCAATACTCTTCCCAATGCGCTTACCCATGAACTGCTGGAAGAAAAATATGCTATTGCCGCAAAAGATTCGCTGGCAAACTATTCTTTTTACATGGGTACCAGCAATGACAATACTGAAGAAGTACTAAAAACCAATAATCGAAAGAAAGATATCTGTGGAATAAAGATCTTCATGGGCAGCAGTACCGGAAATATGCTGGTAGATAATCCGAATACGCTTGACCGTGTATTCAGAGAATCCGAATTACTTATCGCCACGCATTGTGAAGATGAACATATTATCCGCAATAACCTCCTTAAATTGAAAGCAACGGGAAAAATGCTGACAGCTTCCGATCATCCGATTATCAGGGATGATGCCGCTTGTTATTCTTCCTCTCTCTACGCTATACAGATCGCAAAAAAATATGGTACCCGGTTGCATGTCCTTCATATTTCAACCGAAAAGGAACTTCAATTGTTTACAAACATGATTCCGCTGAAAGAAAAGCGTATCACTGCGGAAGTATGTGTGCATTATCTTCATTTCAGCAGCGACGATTATAAAGCCCAGGGCAATCGTATCAAATGCAATCCGGCCATCAAAGCGCCACATAACCGGGAAGCGCTCTGGAAAGCATTACTGGATGACCGCCTGGACCTGATCGCCACAGACCATGCGCCACATTCACTGGAAGAAAAAGAGCAACCTTATGAAAAAGCGCCTGCGGGTCTTCCCCTGGTGCAGCATTCGCTCCCACTAATGCTATATTATTATAAGCAGGGCAGAATAAGCCTTGAAAAAATAGTGGATAAAATGAGTCATGCAGTGGCAGATTGTTTTCAGATCGCTGAGAGGGGATATATCAGGGAAGGATATTATGCGGACCTGGTGATTGTTGATCTTAATCGCCCGTTTACGGTAGAAAAAGAAAATATTTTATACAAATGCGGATGGAGTCCTTTAGAGAATTTCCGGTTTCCCGCATCTATTACACATACATTCGTAAACGGCCACCTGGTTTTCGAAAACGGGAACTGGGACGAATCCCGGAAAGGTCGTCGGATGGAATTTAACCGGTAAGTATGCAGATAGACAAAATATCATTCAACGATATTTCCATCTTCCATCCTGAAGAGGAATTCTCCATTTTTCATAAACTGAATTTCACAAGAACTGTCGGTGGTAGGGAGTGGTTAAGAAAATTCTTTACTGAGCCACATAATGATCTGAAAAAGATACTCGGTACACAACAAGTGATCCGAACTTTTATGGAACATGTGAAGGACTGGCCCCGGGAAATTAGTAACGGCACCATCCTGGTGATGGAAAAATTCCTGGACTATGCACTTGATCCGATCAGCGAAGCTCCGGCCTCTGTAAATAATCTGGCCTATCCCTGGCTGCATAGTGAGGATTACTCCATGCTTAAATATTCCATCCCTCATTTTGCGGATTTTTTCCGGGGTGCTAAAAAGATCGCTGAATTGCTGGATGGTTTGGAACTACCGATAAGTATTCGTATTTATATTGATCAGCTAGAAGGGATTCTCAAAGAAGAACCCATAAGGAAATTGGCAGCAGCGGATAGAGGTAAAATATTTCAGCGTGGCCAATATCTATATTTTGGTTATCATATCCGCGGCAGATACAAATCAAATATCCTGGATCTGATCGATATCTACAGCCGGTTGGATGCCTGGTATTCCATGGCAGTCGCAGTGAAAACTTATGACCTGAGCTTTCCCCATTTTATTGAGCAGGAAAAACCAATTGTAGATACGGAAGGGCTTTACCATATTTTATTGCAGAAACCTGTAGCCTATGATCTTCGAATGGATCCCGGTAATAATTTTTTGTTTCTTACAGGAGCCAATATGGCGGGGAAAAGTACCCTGATCAAAGCAGTTGGCTCTGCCGTATTCCTGGCCCATATAGGAATGGGAGTTCCTGCGAATAAAATGACACTGACACTTTTTGACGGACTGCTCAGCAATATTAATGTAGCCGATAACATAGCAAAAGGCGAAAGTTATTTTTATAATGAAGTACAGCGGGTGAAAAACACCGTGCAAAAAATAAATGATGGAAAGAAATGGCTGGTGTTGATCGATGAGCTTTTCAAAGGCACCAATGTGCAGGATGCGATGAAATGTTCACTGACTGTGATCCGTGGCCTGATCAAGATTCCTAATTCATTATTTATTTTATCTACCCACCTGTATGAGATCGGCGAAGAATTAAGTTCTTTTCCCAATATCAGCTTTCGTTATTTTGAGACCATGGTGGATGAGGACCAGTTAAAATTCTCCTACCAGTTAAAAAAAGGCATAAGCAATGACCGGATCGGCTATGTCATCCTGAGAAGGGAAAAAGTGGTGGAGATGCTTGAAAAATTATAACCCTGATAAAAAATATTTTTATGAACCGCTGCCTTCTTCCCTTATTCCTATTACTCGGCTTGCATGGACTAGCTCAAAAGATTGATGTAATAAATTATAATTATGAGATCGAGCTCAACGATCAGAACGATACTTTATACGGAAGGGCAAGCATCAGTCTCAAACTGCTTCAGGCTTCTAATCAGGTGATCCTTGATCTGCAATCGCTGAATGCAAAAGGAAAAGGAATGATCGTAACGGGAGTGACTGCCAGAGATAAGGTCACCTATCATCACAGCAATAATTTTATTTTTATCGATGGCAATTATAAAGCGAATGAAACCCTCTCCTTTCTGATACAATACAAAGGGATTCCTGCTGATGGAATGGTGATCTCCAAAAATAAATTCGGGCATCGCAGTTTTTTTGCAGACAACTGGCCGAACAGGGCGCATAACTGGATTCCCTGCAACGATATCCCTGGTGATAAAGCCAGTGTTCGCTTTGCAGTCACCGCTCCATCTCATTACCAGGTGATCTCAAATGGCCTGCAGGTGGAAGAGACCAGTCTTCCAGGTGATAAAAAATTGACCGTGTATGAAGAGACCATGCCTATTCCAACCAAGGTGATGGTGATCGGCGCTGCTGATTTTGCGGTGAACCTGGCCGGCATGTATAATGATTGCATTCCGGTGACCAGCTGGGTGTTTCCGGAAAATCGAAAAGAAGGTTTTTATGATTATGGAGAAGCCCCTGGAATTTTGGCATGGTTAAGTAATTATATAGGCCCCTATCCATATAAAAAACTGGCAAATATTCAATCCAAGACCATTTTTGGTGGAATGGAAAATGCCAGCGCCATATTTTATTTTGAAAATTCTGTCACTGGCAAAAAAGAACAGGAGACGCTGCTTGCCCACGAGATCACGCATCAATGGTTTGGAAATACCGCTACCGAAAAAACCTTTGCGCATTTATGGCTTAGTGAAGGTTTTGCCACCTACATGACCCATTTATATGTGGAATCAAAATATGGAAAAGACAGTCTGAATAAAAGAATGCAAAATGAAAGGACCCAGGTGATCAATTTCGTGAATAACAGTCATCGTCCCGTGGTGGATAATACTACAGACTTCATGACGCTTTTAAATGAGAATAGTTATCAGAAAGGAGGATGGGTCTTGCATATGTTGCGTCGTGAATTGGGCGATACTGTTTTCAAAAAAGCGATCCGTACCTATTATGCCACTTATGCCTGGAAAAATGCAGAAACCAGGGATCTTCAGAAAATAGTTGAAACCGTATCAGGAAAAAAACTCCAGGTATTTTTTGAACAGTGGCTAACCAGGGGTTATAACCCAATGATCAAATTGACATGGCAGTATCTTGTAAAAGAACAGGTGCTGAGTGTTACAGTAGAGCAGCAATCTACTGAACCATTTAGTTTTCCATTAGAGATAAATACCGGTAATAAAACGGAAAAGATCCAGGTTTCAAAAGCCATGGAGACCTTCCGTATTTCGTCTAAAAATAAAATAGATAGGATCAGCGTTGATCCTAATATTTCCTTGTTGGCGGAAATGGTAGTAGAGGAGAAAAAATAAAAAGGGTACGGACCTCAACCACTACTTCTTCTTTCCTTTGCCACCATTCAGCATGTAGCCAAGCTTAATGCCGATATAATGACTTTTCACTTTCTCATTATCTACAGGTTTTGGAACCAGGTTGCTTAAACCCAGGTTATAATTCACGCTAACCTGAAATCCACCATTGAAACAATAGCCGCTTAAAAAATTAGCACCGAAGTCCAACCCTTTCAGATCATCATTCTCAGTGCTTCCAAATTTTATTTTACTGGATTCATCAGGAGTACCATCAGCATAAGTGGTTTTGTCTTTGCCTGAAATTCCGAAAGCCAGTGAAGGGCCTGCGCCGACGAAAAAATTGCCCGATTTTCCCCTGCTATTGAAAAGAAGGTTTATAGGGATTTCCAAAAGATTCACGGTGGACTCATCCTTTATCAGGCTGGTACCGGTACCATCCGTGTTCTTCACTCCCTTTTGAACAAAGTTCAGAGCTGGCTGAAAACTGACATGAGCGGAGACAGGGACATCTACTACTATACCAAGGGTGATCCCGGTCTTGGTATCCCCTTTAATGCTCAAATTGTCGGCCGAAATTTTGTAGTTGGCCATCGCGATACCAGCATTGAAGCCAATTCGGGTATCCTGGGAAAAGGAAACGCTGGTCGCAAATAGTGCCAGAGAGAAAATGATCATCTTTTTCATGATTAACAAGTTTAATTGGTTGAACTGAATACGCTTCAGTCGTTGCGCCGTACTCTTCAGGGATTTTCCGGTTTACTCCCATGAAGCAGCAAGCTATCTCTCAAGTATGCCCGGAGAAAATTGAATCCTGCGGGAGCATTTTCACTTGTTGCATTTTTTGCAAGAATGACCCTGTTAACCGCGTTTATTGGCGGAAATCAATAAAAAACAGACCCCATAAAATGATTGTAAGGATGATCAGGAAAATCTTCTGATCAATAAAGAATTAATAATAATTTGAATTTCACTATAGATTCCAATCCACGGCAATATTCTCATTCCTCGAGGTGGGTTTCTGCAGCCCGTTGGTAAGTTCCTCCACCATGGCACTCACTATTCTTCTTAACTCCGAGATCTTCATGCCAGGATATTTATTAAGTGTTTCAAGAATACAATAAGTGAAGACTCCATTCTTTAGATTATTTTTCTCTAGCGCAAGCTGTGTGCCTGTTGCCGCTGAAATGATGGTAGCCCCTGTACTCCTGCCAACATTGACAAAAATAGATTGCATTAATTCAAAACTATTCTTCATGCCAAGATGAGGATCCCCATCATTATATGCCACAGTAATGCCACCCCTGGCCAGATGAAGTGAATCTGCCTTTGCTTCCAGGTGTACCAGCTCCTCTTTATCTACTTCACCGCTATGACAAGCATCGATCAGCATCAATTTCCTTCGTGCAGGTATGCTGTCAAGCAGATCCTCCAATTGCTCATAAGGCAGCCCGTTTTCCTCCGGCTTTTCAAACTTAATATGATAAGTAGAAAGAAAATAATCGAAATCCTTGCTCAGTATTCCATGTCCCGAATAAGATACGATCACTTTATCATTGATACCCGTAAGCAAAAGCCGCTGTTTGATAGCTTGAAGATTTTTTATAGTCAATGCTTCATTGAAAAGTGTATCTACCACCAGGGCATCACCATATTTCTCTTTAAGTTTCGCAGTCAGGTCCCTGATATCTTTACAACTGTATTGAAGATCATAAATATCTCTCTCGAATTTATCCACGCCCAGCCCTACAAAGAACACCTTCTCTTTTATTTTTTCTCCAGAAATATTGTTTACGATCAGTGGTATACGATAGCTCTCAGTTCCATTGCTGTTAAAGATGGAGGTCTCAATACGGTTTTCACCCTGAGAAAGAAACACGGTAAGGAAGGTATCGATCTCGTTACGAACGGTTCCACGCAAATTGATTCCACGCTGCCCGAAAATAGGAACTTCATTGACCCATACATTGAAGCGATCAAGTTTGTAAATACTGTCCTTCCCGATTATATGAAGTTTTAATTCTTTATTTTTTTGTTCGTAACTAATTGTATCCCTGTTGGCAAACTCGGCTTCAGGCACGCTATATCCATTCCTGAATAAACTTGTATCGATACCCAGTTTATGGATTCTCTTCTCCCAGGCCCTGCGATAACTTCGGATAAGAGCGGTATCTGTGTTCCCCAATGCTTCCATCACTTTATCAGGTCGGTTATACTTAAGATCCAGTTGTTCGAAACTGATAACCTTCAGGTCCTTTGTTACATAATGCAGGAGTCGGGAAGCAACAGGAGTTGTCTGATAATATCCACCAGGAAGAAATGTAAAATAATCAGAACTATCCACTGAAAAAAACGTTGAAAGCAGGGAACCTGTTTCAGAATTCCAGAGTCTGAAGGTGAAATCTGATGAAGCAGTAATAAAATTATTTCCGACATCATTGAAACGAATTGAACGGATATCTGAGCGTTGCTCATTATTTAAGACCATACTGCTTTTCTTCGACCGATCATAAAGGATCATTTGATAATCCTTGGTCACAACCAGCAATTTGTTTTTATCCGGACTAATCTGTACCTGCCGCAGATAATCACCGGCACATTGTATAGAATCCCTCACCACGCCAGTGGCGGCATCGATCAGTTTAATATGTCCTCTGAAACTTGTGGCCAGAATATTTTTATGGTCTGATGTGTATTGCGCGCTGTAAAAAAGATCATTCTTGAATTTATAGCTGAATACATTGGCCATGTTCCAGGTATCACTATCAAAAAATATCAGCGAATCATTACTTGTTACCATTATACTTTTCCCATCGTATGAAATTCCGCCGATACGTTCATATTTCCCAAACTGGCGAGAATAAGAGATCAGATTACCTGTGCTCACCTGCCAAACCACCGCCACATTATCGTTGTCATAAAATAACACCCTTTCTCCATTGCCGCTGAAGAAGGCTTTATTGATAAGCACGTTTTTATTTTTTGAACCAAGGCTTCTGTTACGTTTTGGATCATTGATATGCCTGAGCTGGATAGAATAGCCATTGACCAGAAGAATCATACTGTCATCAGGACTATATTCTGCCTGGAAACAGATCGAGTTACCCAGCAGAGAATCGGGACTGCCTGCCTGTGCATTCCATATCAATGGCCTTTTAGTAGATGCTGTAATTATCTTATCGCCCCGATGGTTGAAATCGGCAAAATAATATCCATTGCCTTTACCGCTAAGGTTATTAATAACCCTTCCCGAATGGAGATCAATAAAATAATTATCATCCGGAGCAGAAGCACCTATCAGCACCGTTCGGTTATTGGCGCTTATTTCTAAATGTTTGATATCTGTATAAAGTGAAGAGACCTTTGCCGTATGCAAGATAGTTGTGGACCCACCTGGATTTATTTTTCTGGCTTCAATTATTATTTGACCTACTTCAGCAGGAGACTCTCTTGCGGTAAGCAATCCCTGTTTACTATTCATGAACTGAAGCGCTTTGAACCGGCTAAATTTTTCTGCAGAAATAGTAGCCAGAATTTTGCCGGAAGGAAGATCCAATAAATAAACCTTGTTATTGTCGCTTAGCACGGCCATTTGTTGCCGGTCGGAAGAAAAAACATAGGTAGCAGTCTTTCCTAATCGCGTAAACACAATATCTATATTGTTTGGAGAATTATCCGTCTTATCAATGTTTCTTGAAATAGCGGTAGTACTGGGACCCCATAGGAGAATATGTTTGTCCTGGCCATAAAATTGCATACCTGGTCTTTCACTGGTATTTATTTCTTTAACCAGTGCTCCTGTTTGGATCTTACGGATAATAATCTTTGTTTTATATCCAATAGCCAGTAGCTCTCCGTTTAAAGAAATAGCATAGGATAAGCCTAAGCCTGTTGAAAAATTTCTCAGCTCCTTTGAATTGCCCGTTGAAATAATTCTAACAATCTCTCCATCTGCAATAAGTAATTCTTTACCAGAAGGAAGAAATGCAGCGAAATAGATCTGTTCAGATCCTGCTATAGAATCAATAAGCGCTTCACCCGATCGGGTATCCCAAAATCTTCCAATATTATTTTCATCGATGGTAACTACCCTGCTACCATCAGGAGATAGCAAGGCTGTCTTTATCGCTTCTCTGGCACCTCCAAAACTATTCAACAGTGCTCCTGTTTTTGTATCCCAAAGCCTTGCGGATTTATCATTGGAAGCAGTAAGCAGCATTTTTCCATCAAGACTAAACTCGCAACTGTTAATATCTGATGTATGTCCAATTGGAAGCACAAGTTTGGGTTCTTGTGCGGAAGCAAGAACTGATAATAAAAGAAATGAAAATCCAGTCAGGGACCTAATCATCCATTAATTTAATCAATTTCTTTTCACAACAAATTTTCATGCTGAAATTTTCCATGACACAATCAGTAGTGATAAACCTTTTGAGATAGTCGACTATACTCAGGACTGGCAATTGCTTTTCAATACCTTCATTTTATGTTAGTGAAGACCTATGGAAGCGCTGTATATGGCGTGGAGGCGATAAAAATAACAATTGAAGTGAACTGGCTCTCTGATTCAGGCAAGGATGCCTCTATTGTGGGCCTGCCCGATAGCGCCGTTAAAGAAAGTTTGCAAAGAATAGAAAGTACTTTTAAAACACTAGACTATGACTTGCCACGAACTAAAGTAGTGGTGAACATGGCACCTGCGGATCTGAAAAAAAGCGGTACCGCATTCGACCTGCCTATTGCACTTGGAATATTGGGAGCCTCAAAACAACTTTCCAATGCAGAATTATTATCGAACTATGTGATCATGGGCGAACTGGCACTGGATGGAAATATTCGTCCTATAAAAGGTGCCTTGCCCATTGCCATACAAGCACGCAAAGAAGGATTCAAAGGATTGATTGTACCTCGTGTCAATGCAAAAGAAGCAGCCATTGTAAATAGTTTACAGGTATATGGCATCGATCATATCAGTGAAGTGATCAGTTTTTTTGAAAAAGAAGAAAAAGGATTGGAGCCTGTTATCATTAATACCCGCGAAGAATTTTTTTTGTCTCAATGTGAATTTGAACTGGACTTTGCCGATGTAAAAGGACAGGAAAATATTAAAAGGGCCCTGGAGATAGCAGCGGCCGGTGGGCATAATGCTATTCTGATCGGTCCTCCGGGTGCCGGCAAGACCATGCTGGCTAAAAGACTGCCTACAATCCTGCCTCCATTATCACTTCAGGAAGCTTTGGAGACTACTAAGATCCATTCTGTAGCTGGCAAACTGGCGGAGAACGCCACTCTTGTAACCAGAAGACCTTTTCGGTCTCCTCATCATACTATTTCAGATGTAGCCCTGGTGGGTGGCGGAGGCATTCCCCAGCCCGGTGAGATCTCACTGGCACATAATGGCGTTCTCTTCCTGGATGAATTACCCGAATTTAAAAGAACAGTACTTGAAGTTATGCGACAACCCATGGAAGAAAGAAAAGTAACCATCTCAAGAGCAAAAATGGCTGTAGATTTTCCTGCTTCCTTTATGCTCATCGCTTCTATGAACCCCTGTCCTTGCGGATTTTATAATCATCCTGAAAGAGAATGCAGCTGCGGCTCAGGTATCGTTCAGAAATATCTGAATAAGATCTCAGGTCCGCTTCTTGATCGTATCGACCTGCATGTGGAAGTAACACCTGTTGCCTTTCATGAATTAAGTTCAGATAAAAAAGAAGAAAATTCTTTTGATATACGGCAACGCGTGATTATGGCAAGGCAAGTACAGGAACAACGATACAAAGAATACCCTGGTATTTATTGCAATGCCCAAATGAGCAGTAAACTACTGAAATTGGTCTGCGTCATTTCTTCTCCCGGTGCAAACCTGCTGAAGGCCGCTATGCAAAAATTAAATTTATCAGCCCGTGCTTACGACCGAATTCTTAAAGTATCAAGAACCATTGCCGATCTTTCAGAAAGCGAGGATATAAAACCAGAGCATTTGGCAGAAGCGATACAGTACAGAAGTTTGGATAGGGAGAATTGGGCAGGATGAGGAAAGTTAGGAGTTTGTAGTTAGGAATTAGGGGCCTGCATGCCGCAGGCAGGTCAAAAATCATTAACTTCCCTGCCACCAAAAAAAATAAACATGAAAAAAATCTTATTCGTTGCGACGGTAAGCGTGCTACTCTTCAGCTGTGCTGAGAAAAAAGAAGATAAAACAGCAGCTGGAACACAGGTAACTATGCCTCTTCCTGTAACCTATTCATCTTCTTTTGAAATGGGCGACCCCGCCTATGCTGCCATGATTGTAAAAGGAAGCTGGAAAGATTGGGCTGCCAATGAAATGGACAGTATGAAATCATGGGTGGCTGATACTTGCGTAGCATTTCAGGCAAACAATATAATGACATCAGGTGTCGATAGCTTAATGGCTGCATGGAAGAGAGGAAGGGCAGCTTATTCCTCCTGCCGCGACAGCATTAATGCAGTAATGTCAGTTAGAAGTGTTGATAAAAAAGAAAACTGGGTCCTGGTATGGGCAACGGCCTATGATACTAAATTGGACGGAACGATCGATACTTCAGCCGTACAGGAAACCTGGAGAATAAACAAGGACGGAAAGGCTGACAGGCTTCTTCAGTTCGATCGGGCGAAACGTAAACAATAATCCATACAACAATATTTTAAAACCTCCGGCACTTGCGGAGGTTTTTTTCGTGCTACGTTGATTTCAACTGCCATAAATTTGCAGAGCTACTTTCTAAAAAAAATATTGAAATTGCAAAAACGAACCGATTATATTTCCTGGGACGAATATTTTATGGGCGTGGCCCTACTATCTGCCAAAAGAAGTAAAGATCCTAATACCCAGGTGGGAGCCTGCATAGTAAGTGAAAAAAATAAGATCGTAGGTGCAGGTTACAACGGACTTCCAATTGGTTGTAGCGATGATGATTTTCCCTGGGCCAAAAAAGGAGAGTTTCTGGATACAAAATATCCTTTTGTTTGTCATGCCGAACTAAATGCCATTCTGAACAATATCGGAATGGACCTGCATGGTTGTAAAATATATACAGCCCTTTTCCCTTGTAATGAATGCACAAAGGCCATTATCCAATCGGGAATTTCAGAAGTGATCTTTCTATCTGATAAATATGAAGGCAGCGACGTTTTCAAAGCCTCCAAATTAATGCTGGATAAGGCAGGTATCCGCTATCGAAAAGTAGAAAGCAGGATCGGAAGTATCCTGCTCTCCTTTGATGAAAGGGAGGTTTGATAGCAAACCGGGATATTAATCTGGTGTAAAAAAAACAGCTGTTAACTTATTCAGGAATCGGAAAGGTTAACAGCTGGCAGAGAAATAAAATATTATACTCAGAGATTAATAGCGTTGTACTACTTTATAAATAAACCTATCCGGTGCTCCTTCTACTCCGGCCTCCTTCATTTTATCTTTAAGCTCCTGTGAATTCATAAAGGCTTTTGCCTTATCTAAATCAGCAGCGGCAAAAACCAGCGTTACCTGGTGGTTGTCACCAACGGAATAACCGATAACCCTGTCGGTAAGTCCTGCATCCATCCGCATCTGTTTGTGGCTGTCAAAGGCCTTCTTCCAGGCATCCCAGTCCTTTACCTTATGCCGAACCATGATCCTTACGGTTTGCTGGAGATAGGTCGTATCATTCATAACACCGGTAATGAAGTCGATCATTGGAGGACCAGTAACTCCTGCTTTTTTCATGATCTCTTTCAAAGCGGATGAGGCGGCCATTTCTTTGGCTTTGGTAACATCGTCCATGACCTGAGCAACCATGACCATATTGGAATCCTCGAGACCCCGGCAGATGACATATTTATGCAATCCACTGGCAAGGCGGGCGGAATCATGTGCTTCATAAGCCAGTTTCCATTTTTCAAAATTGGCCACTTTATGCCTTATGACCATTAGACTGAGCGGACCAGAAGGGGCTGTCGTCATTTCAGTCTTTTTTACCGTAGTATCTGCTGTGGTTTCTTTTTCTTTCTTTTCCTTTCCCGAATTACAGGAGGAAATTAATAATGCAACTGTGGCAATTCCCAACATTGCAAAATGTCTGATCTTTTTCATTTTTTTGAGTTTATGTGATAGAATAGGCTAAAAGGGGACAGTAAGTCTTGCAAAGAGGTGGGATAGGAATAGAAAAATAAGACTAAAAACTCATCTTGCAAAGGACTTGTTTCCGTTTGCATTTCATTAACCTGCAAAGGCCCTATTACTTCCACGCAGCCGGCTTTTTCACTCCCGCTTCAATTTCCTATTTTTGAACCATGAAGCTTCTATTACATTACCTTAAACCTTATAAGAGCCTGGTCATTTTGGTGCTTGTGCTGGCCGCTGTCAATATTGGATTTTCTTTGATCGATCCTATCATTTTTGGTCGCCTCATCGATCTGGGTTATAAATACTATGCGAATTCTGCCTTTTATCAACCCTTCTGGTGGAATTTTGCCAGTCCGCTGCTTACCTTATTAGGCTTTTCCATTGCGGTAGCCATGATCAGTCGTATCGCCAAGGCCTTCCAGGATTATTCATTGAACCTGGTTACACAGAAATTCGGTGCCACCGTATTCACCGAAGGTTTACAACATGCCATGCGACTGCCCTATCAGCAATTCGAGGATCAGAGAAGCGGTGAAACGTTAAGTATTCTGACCAAAGTAAGAACCGATACAGAACGTTTTGTTGCGGCATTTGTGAATATTCTTTTCCCTGTGATCATTGGTATTTTGTTCGTGGCCATATTCGCCTGGCGAATTGCCTGGTCTCTGCCTCTTATTTATTTCGGAGGTATTTTTTTACTAACCATTATTTCTAATCTGCTTAGTAAAAAAATAAAGACTGTACAGAAGACCATTGTGGCTGAGACCACAGCACTTGCAGGTGCTACTACAGAATCATTGAGAAATATTGAACTGGTAAAAAGTCTTGGACTTACCAAACAGGAAGTTACTCGACTAAATAAAAATACTTTTAAGATCCTGGGTCTTGAACTTAAAAAAGTACGCAGGCTGCGCAGTATCAGTTTTGTTCAGGGAACATTTGTAAATACACTTCGCCAGATCATTCTTTTTATGCTGATGTGGATGATCTATGGCCATGTGATGAAACCCTGGGAACTGGCAACCATGCAGATCTTTTCATTTTTTGTATTTGGTCCTTTACAGGAGATCGGTAATATTATTCTCGCCTATCGTGAAGCGCAGGCTTCACTGGAGAATTTTAATAAACTGATGTCCAAAGAACCAGAGCGTTCTCCTTTGAATCCACAACATCTTGGAGAGATTCAAACTCTTGAATTTGACCATGTAGGCTTTAAACATCAAACAGCTACTCAGAGAGCAGTGAACGATATCAGCTTTAAGGTAAATAAAGGAGAGACCGTGGCCTTTGTTGGTCCATCGGGTTCCGGGAAAACCACGCTGATGAAATTGCTGGTTGGACTTTATCGACCACAGGATGGAAAAATACTTTACAATGGCATTGATGAGAACAGTATAGATTTTGAGGACCTGCGAAAACAGATCGGATTTGTAACACAGGATACGCAATTGTTCTCCGGGTCCATCCGCGAGAACCTGACCTTTGTAAATCCAGAGGCAACAGATGCGGAACTACAGGATGTTATTCAAAAAGCTTCCTGTCAGAATTTATTATCAAGAGCCGAAAAAGGATTGGAGTCGATGATCGGTGAAGGAGGATTAAAATTAAGCGGGGGAGAAAAACAACGCTTATCCATTGCGCGTGCGCTTTTGCGTCATCCTAAATTATTGTTATTTGATGAAGCTACATCTGCATTGGATTCACTAACGGAAGAAGAGATCACCGATACCATTCGTGATATTTCAAGAGCCGGTGGCCAGGTAACTATACTTATCGCGCATCGTCTGAGTACTATTATGCATGCCGACCGAATTTATGTATTGGAGCAGGGTGATGTAGTAGAGACAGGTGATCATCAGAAATTACTGGAAGAAAAAGGTCTCTATTACGCCATGTGGAGACAGCAGATAGGAGAAAGAAAAAATAAATTAACTACTGCCTGATATGGGATTATTGTCTTTCCTGGGTTTTGGCCAATCGGCCATTAAAAATGCATTGAAGAGTGGTGCCGCTATTATTGATGTTCGCACTCCTCATGAATTCGACCAGGGTCATGTTCGTGAAGCCATTCATATTCCACTTGATCGTATCGCCGCAAACGTGGAGCGCATAAAACAAATGAATTGCCCGATAATATTCTGCTGCGCCTCCGGTGCAAGAAGCGGTAAAGCCGTTGAGATCATGAAATCAAAGGGAATGAAAGAAGTGTATAATGGAGGCTCCTGGGAAGGAGTTATTAAACTGCAGAAAAGTATTTAAGGATCAACAGTCACCTTTACTGAACGGGTAGTACTATTTCCTCCATGATCCTCAAAGCGCACTTCAATTCTTAAGACTGTGCTGCTGCTTACACCCGGTGTATAATTGTAACTGTAATTATAGGCCAGCAAATAATGGGTTTCATATAATTGCTGTATCAATATCTGATTACTCGCATCCGCATATACACGGATACTTCCACGATACATTCCAGTTTCATCTGTGATCCTTCCGGTAATATTAATTTGTATACCACTGCGCAATAATTGATTGGCTGTAGGTGTGGTGATCACCACCTCGGGTGGTATGCTATCGATCGCGTTATAATTTCCACCGCCACCAGTTCCGATCACTGTACCATCGTCAGTAGTACCCGAAGATTTGGAGCAGGACTGAACCAGGACCAGAAGTAATCCCGCATACAGAAAAAATCTGAAATATTGTTTTAGCATGCTACTTCTTTAGATTTTTTTCATTGTCTGGATCATTGCTTTTGAATCCGGTGAACAAACTTGTTTTTTCCAATTCTTCAATATCGCTTAATTCAAGTTCCAATGCTCTTGTGCTGACCGCAATTTCCAGCAAAGCGAATAGCAATGAGATCAGCAAACTCAGCAAACTGGTTGCAAAGGCCAGTTCCGGTACACGTTTCCATTCTTTATTGATAGCATACATAGCCACCACACAGCACAAAAAACTAAAAACAGCCAGCGCCTGCATATAACGGATATAGAGAATCCGCTGACGAAGATTATGCAATTGTTTCAGCAGGTTATGGTTCTTTTCTCCGTGTATATAATCATCGTGTAATTTTCGGATAAGGTTGGCCAGTGCCAGAAAACGATTAAAGTAAGCCAACAGCAAAAGGCTAATGGCAGGAAACAACAATGCCGGCGTATTGATGGTCATGTCCATACTCAAATATAAACGCTAAAATGGCCAATTCATCTTTACGGAAAAATTCCTGCCCATATTAAATACACCCATACGTCCGGTTACTGCGTTTATCTGAGTGTATTTCAGGCGACTCATATGCTGCTGATAGGCCACATCCGTCAGATTATTACCGGTGAGAACCAGGGAAAATAATTTCTTCTTTGCGGAATAAAAATCTCCCCCCATGGCCAGGTTCAGCAGACTATAGCCCGGTGTGGCCGTTTCTGTATTGTAAGCGGTAAAGGGATGATTCTGGGCGAAATTATTATCCAGTTCGGCCATTACAAAAACATGCTGAAAAACCTTATTCTTCTTCATGATTTCAAGTTTAACCTGGTCAATAAGACGGATAGCTGGCATAAAAGGAAGATCCCTGATTCCCTCCTGCGCTTTACCTAACTGACCCCTTACCCAGGAAAAAGTATTTTCC
Source organism: Chitinophagaceae bacterium (assembly GCA_046596515.1). Classification (GTDB taxonomy): domain Bacteria; phylum Bacteroidota; class Bacteroidia; order Chitinophagales; family Chitinophagaceae; genus JJ008. The sequence continues at coordinate 58,792 of JBKJMI010000079.1, forward strand.
AGGTGAAGCCAATCCAATGGATGTGGATGGATATCAAGGTTAAATTCAGTACCATAAAGACCGGCATTGGCCTGATTAAAACGGAAAGCATAATAACTATTTCCGCCATCCACGATCAAGGAATCACCACCAGCCATTGCACTTAGCTTTCTATAAAAAATAAAATTGTTGATCTTATTCAGGAACAAATTGCCTGTGAAAGATACATGTTCCGTTCCTATCTCGATACCCGCATCTGCCTGCCAGCTGATCTCTGATTTCAGGTCTTGCTCTCCGTATTCAAAACGATTAGTGCCTCCATGAGCACCGTTACTGCTTAACTCAGGAATACTAGGCGCGCGAAAACCGCGGGATAAATTAAATTTCAGATTAACCGCCTTACTTCTCTGCCATGTTAATCCGGCGCTGGCGGAAATATTTGAAAAATTCAGATGAAAGGATTCAAACTTCACATTACTTCCTTCTTTCAATTCATCTCCTTTCAGAGATCGATTATCAAATCGGATCCCTCCGCTAAGTGTAAGTTCTTTTATCCTTTTTTGCGAATAAAGAAAAGCGCCTGCATCAAAAAGTGTGTAAGCAGGTATCAGGGTGGCATTTCCTTTATTCTTACTATTCTCGGCCATGCCATTCAACCCAATAGAAGTCTTCCAACCCTTCATTTCCCTGATATGATATTGAAAATTGTAATTAAATACATCCAGATCAAAACCCAAACCTTTCTCGGCCGGTTTTAGCACGTTACCATATTCAGAACGCAGATCTTTCTGATAACCCAGTGTAAAAGCTAACCGGTCGCGTCCTGCTTTTATGCTATTATCAATAAGGATCTTGTAATGTTGCAAATGCTGGCGCGGAATAAGCGGATCCACACTATGATTATCATTTAGCGTAGCTATCTCTTCTGCTTCCACTCCATTATTATTTATTGGCTTCACAAACTTCCCTGTATTCAGATTGCGGTTACCTTCCACTAATCCGAATATCTGATCAAAGCTGCTGAAAACAAGATGGGAAAATCCCCAGCCTTTATGCAGACCCAGGTAGCCTCCGAAATTCTTTTCCTGGAATTTTGAATTGAAAACATAACCGTCATATTTATTCTTATAATCTCCTGCTCCTTTATAGGAACCATAAGCACCCCAGATAAACCCATTTTTATTTCCTCCAAGATCAAGATGAAGATTACGCTGGCGATTATTAGTAAAATAAGAAGCAAGAAAATTTCCCCTGATCACTCCCTCAGGAGCAGGTTGTACTGAAATTATATTCAACACACCTGCAATTGCGTCGCTACCATACATCAGCGAAGCGGCTCCTTTCAATATCTCAACCCGAGCCGCACTGAGTTCATCTACTTCCACTCCATGCTCATCACCCCATTGTTGCCCTTCATGCCGAATACCATCATTGATCACTACCACCCTGTTATAACCCAGTCCGCGGATAAAAGGTTTTGAAACCGCGGGCCCGGTGGATAATTGTGATACACCCGGCGTTTTTGAAATATTATCAATAAGGTTAGTAGCTGTATTGCGGAACAGATCTTCTTTTCGAAGAATATTCACCGGAATAGGTGTTCGTTTTGTAGAAGTGGCTGTTGATACGCCTGTTACAGTTACACCTTCGTTTTCAATAATGGAAGAGGTAAGTGCAATATCCCGGTTCACATTTCCCCCGAAATATACATTCTCAGTATAGGAAGCATATCCCAGATAACTAACCTCCAGTAAATACTGGCCAGAGGGAAGACTGGAAATATAAAACTCTCCTTTCTCATTTGTGACTGCTCCTTTTTTTAATTCTGAAAAATAGACAGAAGCGCCTGCGAGTGGTGCATTCGTTTTTGAATCGGTGACATGACCAATGAAATTAAATTTTGTCTGGCCTTTTGCGATAATACTTGTAAATAGAATTATGATTACTAGAACAAATTTGTTCATAAAAAATAGATTGGAGTAACTCCTTGCGGAAAATAATTAGGACTGATTATCCTAGAGAAGGAGGACCCCGGTCGCCGTCAATAGCGAAATAAAGCTCATGAAGAATGGAAGCAGGTCGAATAGACTGAAAAGGCAAATAAGTAAAAGAGATCAGCGCCGAAGCCGGTTCATTCAGTTCGGCATCTTTACCTGGTTGAAGATCACAAAGAGCACAGGAGCTGGAAGTGGAAACATGTGCCTTCTCCTTATTTATATGCCCTGTGGAAATATGAGTATGCAATAATTTCTCCCCATAAATGAACAGGAACAGGCCCAGGAAAAAGGCGGCCGCTATTGTTCTGCTATGAAGAGATTTATTTAGCATTTGGCAAAATTAAGAAAAAATGCAACATTGATTCAGAAAAAATTACAAACTTTAAGCTGTGAGCCTAGAACTTAATCTGGTGTTCGTAAATATTGAACCTAAATTGTATATTTAGTCAAACAACGCATTCAATGATCTCAATGATATTCAGGTCGGTTTCCATTCTAATGGCATTTATTTTATTTTATGGCTGTGGCAAAAATGATCTGCCTGCCCCCGATCCATGCAAAGGTGTGAATTATGATATCATTTATTTTAAGACCGAATCTATCGGCAATCTTAGTAATGGCAGCATTACTATTAATTATCCCGCAGGTGGCGACAGCATCAGGTACCAATTGAATAATGGTAGCTTTCAATCTTCTAATTATTTTTCAAATCTTGCACCGGGCAATTATATACTCACAGTAAAGAATACAAAAGGATGCACCGATACAACTCAGATCAGCGTATTGAACTATGGTCCGAAATATGCCTTAGTGAAACAAATCATTAATGGATACTGCGGCCCCTGTCATCTGAATGCGGGACAAAATGGAAATATGAATTTTGATACCGATGCAGGTATTATCAACAATTGGGCTCGTATCAAAGCCAGAGCAGTGGATGGCAATCCTTCATTCATGCCGCAGGCGCCGAATAGTCCGCTAACCGCTCCCGATAAACAGAAGATTGTTGATTGGGTCAATGCAGGGCATCGACAGCTGGATTAATTTTTAAGATTTTACCTTCATCATCGCTCTTACATACTGGTGAACACCATTCTGCAAACGCGCGTAATAAACCCCCGGAGCAAATGCCTCCGTATCCAGGTTCACAGTATAAATGCCTGCTAAAGGATAATTCGTATCGACCGGTACATTCATCAGTCTTCCCAGCGTATCAAATATCTGTATCAGAGTATATCCACCCTCTGTACTGAATTTAATCGTAGTACTTCGGGTAAATGGATTGGGATAATTGCTGATTGTAGCATTTCCTACTGACACTGGAGGAGGCGTAATGCCCTTGCAGGCGCCGGCCTTCAACAAAGGAAGACTTTGTAAAGTGATATTTACATTCGGAGGGAAAAGGGAGTCGACCACATTTTTCTCAAGGCAGAACCATTTTTCCAGGATGGTCGCATAAATACTCCGGAAATCATATTGCATAGGAATATTATCATTCACCGTAGCGGATGAAGGCAGCGTGGGATTAACTCCCAGCATACCTGGATCTATCTGGGAACCGAACAGAAATGATGGAGCCGCTGCGCCATGATCTGTACCTGTACTGGAATTAGATTTGATACGACGACCAAATTCACTATAGGTCATTCCGATTACCCTATCTTCTACTCCAAGAAACTTAAGGTCACCCTGAAAGGCCTTGATGGCATCCGAGACCCTGCCAAGGAGGGTTGCATGTGCTCCAATAGCGGTGTCTGCAGCATTCACCTGCACCGAGTGAGTATCAAATCCGCCGAAACTGACCATGTATACCCTGGTCTTCAAACCACCTTTGATCAGTCTGGCAACGATCTTCAATTGGTCGGCCAGTGAATTGTTTGTGGGATATACAGCCTGTTGAGTAACAGAATTTGCAGCATTGCGTACCGAGGCACCAAATCGTTGCGTTTGCTGATTGATGGTGCGTATATATTTTAATTCCTTTCCTGCAGGCGTATCAGGAACAGGATCCGTAGTACCCGTTATAAGATTATAAAAACTGGTAGGGTTCGTTATACTCATGGCCATATTCACATTAGGTCCCTGGGTAGTAAGTGAAGTGGAAGATCCGATCTGTATAGCCAGCGGATCAGGCATAGAAGCACTCGGATAACCACTAGGAAAATTAGGGAATTCGTTATTGAGATATCGTCCTGCCCATCCGGTATATACTTCCTGCGTACTATTCGAACCACTCATCCATATATCTGTAGCGCGAAAATGTGAGAAGTTGGGACTGGGATAACCTACGGCCTGCACCAACTTCGCTTTTCCTTCACTGAATAAAGACTGAAGCCCGGTCATGGCAGGATGAATACCGGTGCCACTTACGCCGGAAATAGGCAGTACCCGGTTTTCCGGAATCGCGATATTACTCCTCGCATTAAAATATTTACTATAGTCTGAAACGGGTATTACCATGTTCAGTCCATCATTGCCGCCGGAAAGCTGTATTATAACCAGTACATGATCCGTAGTGGTAGTGCCTCGCATCAACGCCTGAACTAAAGGTGAATCGGCACTAAATGCTTTAACCGAGTAACCATTTATCACCTCCGGCAGCAGTGCCGCAGCGGGAAGTGTACTCAACAGGAAGTCTTTTCTTTTCATGTTTTCTGATTAATGAAGGTCAAGCCAGCTGGTATTCAGATAAATTAAACAGGTACTGATAAAACGATTTCAATCGTATATTGATGATGTTGAAATTAGCCGTGGTTGGACTAGATACCCAGGCCATCCAGGCATTGGTCCAGTAATAATCCCATTGCTGACCCGAGAGCAGGATCTGAGTCTTTATCTGTGCTTTCGATTGAATAGAAAGATCATTTCGGAATAAAAGTTTTACCGATTCATTTATCAGGTCGTTTGGATTACCTGGATTGGACAATGACTGGGCAAAAGCAACACAATTAAACTGCGCCCTTATACTATTTATCGAATAACCTGAATTAATCATCGTATCCGTATACTGATTTCTTTTTGGAAGTGTGTCAGCAGTGATCCATATCTCATGAAACGATGGTTCCTGATAATAGGCTGGCATTCCGGATACATTTGGCGGGTCGTGCGGATTCTGGCCTGTATTCACCATCCAGGAATAAAATACATTCCATAAACCGTAATTGGTCGACCAATCAGTAAGTGCTGGAAAACTCACATTCATATCCCGGAGGGCACCTATTACATGATCTGCCGGATTCTTGATCATACATCCACGATTGATACGGTCATAAAAATGTTCACTCTTGAACAGTGCAGCCAGCACTGGTTTGATCTCATAATTATTGTTGCGGAACAGGTCTGCCAATGGTGTGATCACATTGGACTCCGTGGCACTATCGATAGTATAATAAACAAACCAGCGATAGAGTCTGCGAACGATATACTTCGCTACTTCATTTTGAGCGAAGATCATATTGATGAAATCAGTTAGCTCAAGAGTACCCGCAGTAGCTCCGGTGCGGCCGGTGATTACCGTGCTATTGAAGAAAGAAGAGAATTGTTTATTTACCGTGCTATGCCTGGAGGAAGTAAAAATAGGGAGCGCGGTGGTCCCATTGATCTGCCAGCCGGTAAGAACTTTGGCCGCTTCTTTTACGTCCGCTTCGGTATACCTTGAGTCTGTTCCTTTACCCAATGTAAAAAGTTCCATCAATTCTCTTCCATAATTCTCATCGGGAGCAGCTGCCTGGTTAAGGTATCCATTCAGGTAACGAAGCATGGAGATATCCGTGGAGATATTAAAAACAAGATTCTTAAAATTTCCCAGCGCATATTGACGGATCAACTGTTGCTGTTTATATATCCAGTTCGCATTGCCAACATCAACCACCTCATTGCCGAAATGATTGATCAAGAAAAGGATCATTTTTTCGCGAATACTACGGTCCTGATTAATCATATTTCCGATCAGCCATTTTTTATAAGAGGCTGCTCGTTGCGACTGTACGGTGCCATCATTGTTGATGTCATTTATCCAGGTAGTACCTTGAACAATATTTCCATCCGGAGTAGTAGCCGTGGTAGAAGTGACATACTCTTTTACAGGAGGTGTCGGGTCGGGCGAAATGGGACTCAACAATTCATCCACCGCCTGACCAAGGCTTCGATTTTTAAAATAATCAACGTCCTGTTTCTTCGCACCAAACATGGTACGTTTCAATAAATGAATCACTTCCTCATCGGTCCAGGGTCCTGCATAGGGATTTATACCCGAAAGAGTTCGGTAAGCTGGAGTGAATTTTTTATGATCTTTCCGCCTTTTTACGCGGGCAGTCAGAAAATCTCTTCTGTCCATAATGTTGGTTTTTGTTAACCCTGAACTATGATTGAAAACAGGCTAATAGGTTTAGCCTGGGCAGCAAATTTGCCCGATTAAAATACAATTTTTTTATGATAAGTTGAAGTCTAGCTGATATTTTCAATAATTCCGGCTATCCCCTGGCCACCCCCTACACAAGCGGTGACCATGCCATATTTCTTATTTAGACGTTTCATGTCATGAAGATTCTGGATGGTCAGTTTGCATCCGGTACAACCCAATGGATGACCCAGTGCAATGGCGCCCCCGTTAATATTTATTCTGGATGGATCCAATCCGGCTTCTCTTATTACAGCAAGTGACTGGGAAGCAAACGCTTCATTCAATTCAATCAGATCTATATCAGAAAGATTCATCCCCGCCTGTTTCAATACTTTTGGAATGGCCGCTACCGGACCCATGCCCATAATGCGCGGATGCACTCCGGCTACGGCTGAATTTACCAGACGGCCGATGGGTTTTAATCCTAATTCATTCACCATGCGATCGCTCATTACTATAACAAAAGCGGCCCCATCCGAGGTTTGAGATGAGTTGCCCGCTGTAACAGATCCACCAACTGCAAACGCTGGTTTCAATTTGGCAAGGGCCTCTATTGATGTATCTGCACGCGGCCCTTCATCCGTATCCATCGTATATTTTCTTTTTTGTTTTTTCCCTTTGGCATCGAGGTAAATTTCTTCAACTTCGATTGGAAGAATACCGGATTTAAAATATCCTTCAGCAATTGCCTTCATGGCCTTTTGATGTGAATTAAAAGAAAATTCATCCTGCGCCTCGCGTCCAATACTATATTCATTGGCTACCGCTTCTGCTGTAAGACCCATACTCAGATAATAATCAGGTTCATCTTTTGCGATTGAATAGGCTGGAACCGGTTTCCATCCTGCAGTAGGCACCATACTCATGCTTTCTGTTCCACCCGCTACAATACAATCAGCCATCCCCATACGGATCTTCGCTGTAGCAATGGCAATGGTCTCCAATCCTGATGCGCAATAGCGATTAACAGTAACTCCGGGAACTTCAATCCCCAATGCCCTGGCCGAAATAATGCGGCCAAATTGCAAACCCTGCTCCGCTTCCGGAACCGCATTGCCTACGATTACGTCATCCACTCTTTTTGGATCGAGGGAAGGCACTGTAGCCATCAAACCCCGGATCACTTCCACGGCGAGATCATCAGGACGAAAAAAACGGAATCCACCTTTTTTTGCTTTTCCTACCGCGGTACGAAAACCGGCGACTATATATGCTTCTCCCATAAATTTAGTTGTTTATGCAACTTTATAACTCAAATGTAACCCCTATCCTTTTATCAACCAAAAACCGCCTTTAAAGTTCTGCTATCTTCGCGTCATGTATCCACTTATTCGAGCTGTTTTTTTTCTTTTTCCTCCCGAAGCGGTGCATTATTTCTCTATGAACTGTTTACGTCTGTTTTGCAGCGTAAGGCCATTTAGGAGAATGATCATCTCCATTTTTAAGGCCCCGGAAAAGCCGGTTGATTTTCTTTCTATTAAATTTTCTAATCCCATTGGTCTTGCCGCAGGTTTTGATAAGAACGCCAAATATCTGCGTGAACTGGATTGCCTGGGTTTTGGTCATGTAGAGATTGGCACGGTTACTCCTGTTGCACAGGAAGGAAATCCCAAACCAAGAGTATTCCGGCTTGTCAGGGATAAAGCGTTGATCAATCGAATGGGATTTAATAACGATGGAGTAAAACAGGTGGCCGAAAGATTGCGAAACTGGCAAAGCTCTGATAAAAATTCTTCCCTGATCATTGGTGGAAATATTGGTAAGAACAAGATCACGCCAAATGAAGAAGCCTGGAAAGATTATGAGATCTGTTTCCGAATGCTACACTCTTATGTAGATTATTTTGTAGTGAATGTGAGTTCGCCTAATACACCCGGATTACGTGAATTGCAGGAAAAAGAATCGTTGAGAAAAATTCTTACCCATCTGCAAATGATCAATAGCAGTTTAGAAATTCAGCGACCCATTCTCCTCAAGATCGCACCCGACCTCAATACAGAACAGTTAAGTGATGTGGTATCTTTGGCCATGGAGATCAAACTGGATGGTCTCGTTATCAGCAATACAACGATCAGCCGCGATGGATTGAAAACGCCAAAAAATAAAATTGACCAAATTGGCGCAGGAGGATTAAGTGGTAAACCGGTACAATCAAGAAGTACCGAGATCCTTCAATATATAACTTCGCAAACAAATGGACGTCTGCCGCTGATTGCCAGTGGAGGTGTTTTTACCGGTGAAGATGCAAAGGAAAAAATAGAATCAGGTGCCGTGCTGGTTCAGGTATGGACCGGATTTATTTATGAAGGTCCCGCTATTGTAAAAAAGATCCTAAAAAAATTGAACAAATAATGGAACATCTTTTCACTTCAGAAAGTCTTATCAGTTTTTTTATTCTTGTTGTACTCGAGATTGTTTTAGGCATTGATAATGTGATCTTCGTAAGTATTATTCTTAACCGGCTTAAAGTAAAAAAAGATCAGCAGACTGCACGCCGTGGATGGATGGTCACAGGTATCCTGATGAGAAGCACATTATTGCTGGGATTGAGCTGGCTGCTTACTCAAAAAGGGAAAGCAGTGATAAGCGTTTTTGGAAAAGGCCTTGACCTGGCCAGCCTGGTCATGCTGGCGGGCGGTCTTTTTCTTATATACAAATCGGTAATGGAGATCCATCATAAACTCGAAGGTGAAGATCCTAATGAATCAAACAAGAAGTCTAAACCAGTATCATTGGGCGCGGCAATGGTACAGATCATGCTGATCGATGCGGTATTTTCATTCGATAGTATTATTACAGCCGGAGGAACAGCCAAACATGTAGAGATAATGATCGCGGCCGTAGTAATCGCCATGGCCGTTATGTTTCTATTCAGTCCTGCCATATCCGGTTTCATTCACAAACATCCAACATTAAAAATGCTGGCACTTTCCTTCCTTGTGATGATAGGAATCAGTTTACTGATAGAAGGCTGGGACGCTGACAAGGCGCATGATCTTCACTTGAAAAATTATATTTATTTCGGAATGGCTTTCTCCTTTGGAGTGGAAATGCTGAATATGGTAATGCGCAAAAAAGCAAAAAAAGCACACCTGGTGGAATTGAATGAGCCTAAGCTTTAAAAAGAAAAATGGAGGCTGCTACTATCCCGGCGGTTTCTGTACGTAATCGGTTTTCTCCCAAAGAAACCGGAACAAAATCTTTATTAATTGCAAGTTGAATTTCTTTTTGGGAAAAATCTCCTTCAGGTCCTATAGCGATCAATCCATCCTGCACCGCAGGCAATTTAGAAAGCGATGATCTGTATTCAGGCATGCAATGGGCAATATATTTTTCTCCATCTTTTATTACCCACTCTTCCAAATTTTCAAATTTTATTGGCTCAGGTAATTCCGGTAACCAGCATTGTTGTGACTGAAGCATTGCTGAAATAAGAATTCCCTTCATCCGGTCAAGTCTGAATTTTTGTTTTTCTGTTCTTTCACATAAAAGAGGAATGATCTTCCTTACTCCTAACTCGGTTGCTTTTTCAAGGAACCATTCAAATCGGGTATTGTTTTTCAAAAGAGAAATGGCCATACAAAGATTTCGCCCTTTCCTTTCTACCAGGGTTCTCTCTAAAACATTTACCTGGCAATGTTTTTTATGTTCATCAACGATCTCCGTACGTAATAACAACCCGTTACCGTCAGTTAAATTCATTTGTTCACCAGTACGCATACGAAGTACCTGGATCACATGACGACTGTTATCCTCATCAAGCTGGATCAAATGAGATTCAGCAAGCGCTGGGTCGATATAAAAAAATGGCAACTGCATATTATTTGATTACTGCAATCATGATTCGCTGGCTTGAAGGAATGGAGGGAAGATGAAGTATGGAGCCATTATAATAAACAGTATTCACCCCATGTGCAGAAACTGGCAAACTGATATCGACCCCTCCAATGAATGGAGCAATTTTATATGCCTTTAATGGCTCACCACTGCTTCGGCCATCACCGTCTTCAAAAATAAATGAAGAAATGATGGTTCTTGCAGCGGGAGTGAGCACTACAGAACATACAGGTATACTATTTATGGTTACACTGTCTCTCCCGGCAATCATTGCCTTTTCAGCTGAGTAAATGATGATCACAGATTGATCGTCCTTACTGGGCATATTACCCAACATCCTTGCAAGCTGATTTCCGGTAGGAAAGCCCCTCAGATAAATAAAATGATCATCATTTTTGAAGTTGCGGAAATAATAAGAAATTTTTCTTTCCTTTTCATCAGCCGGAACCAGCTCTATTTCATAGTTCCGATTTTTTGAAACAGTACCCGGACCCCATTGTCCCGCTTCATCTACTATAAAACTCATATCTGGAGTTTCCTTTTTCCGCCAACCCGTTTCATGGAAAATCTCAAAAAAATTAACTCTTGAAAATTTCATAGGTGAATTTTCCCCCAAATAAACTGCTTTCCCAGCCACAGTGGATTTACCCACAACTGTTGTTCGGATCCCTAGAGTCTCTTTTCCCTGATTAAGAAAACTAAAAATATAATTAAAAGTTTCCTGTGAAGTAGCCACTTCATAATGATCCTTATTCTCCAGATCAAGGTTATTCGCCCCTTCCACTTTCCCGGCCCTGGAACCAGCAATTAAGTCTCCCTTTGAAAAAATATTCAGACATCGTGAGTTTGGAAACCAGCTCAGATCTTTATTCCATCTGCCACTGCCAAGATGAATATACCGGGATACTTTTAGTGCATGGAGAGAGTCGGAAATATATCCCCTGCCTAATCCTCCACCGGCTGAATGCCCTACCAGGTCTACCTGTGAAGCACCTGTTTTTATGAGTAAGGAATCAATGAAAACATTGAGCAGACTATCTGTTCGCTTTTCTTTACCCGAAATAGAATTCCAATCGAATACAAATAATCTGTCGGCACAATAACCTGCTTCAATAAATCTCCTGATCTGTCCAGCATAGGTATCTCCGGAGGCAAGAAACCCATGTATAAACACAATGGGATTTTTGGAATTATCACACTGCCCTATAACAGAAAAATAAATAAATAGAAAAAAAATGGTGGAGAATAGTTTCTTCATTATCGGAAAAATAGGAAATATTATTCGCTCAATTAAAACGGCACATCCTCATCAGGAAGATCATTCATCTTACTTCCGGTTTGAAGGAATACACGTGCGCCGCCATCTCCATCAATATCACTTACAGGTTTCCAATTGCTAGGTAAGGCGCTGCCAAAGCTCCCGTTGCCATCATCTTCAACAAATTTCTGAATATGAAGCAGGGCTTTCAACTTGATCGTTTCCAAGGAACCGTTACGGTGTTTAGCTATTCGTATCAGCGTTTCACCCCGATTACTTTCTCCCATTTCATTGCTGGTGATATCATAGTATTCGGGACGGTACATGAATATAACCATGTCGGCATCCTGCTCAATAGCTCCGGATTCGCGAAGGTCACTTAACTGTGGCATCTTGGAACCATCTTTTGCGGCACCACGGGTTTCTACCGCACGACTTAATTGAGATAGTGCGATGATTGGTACACTTAATTCTTTGGCCAATGCCTTCAGATTTCTTGAAATATTACTGATCTCCTGTTCGCGATTGCCATTCCTATTTTCACCGGTTCCACTCATCAACTGCAGATAGTCGATGATGATCATTCCGATATTATGTTTGTTTTTTAAACGGCGGCATTTTGCTCTCAGCTCAAAAATGTTAAGCGCCGGTGTATCATCAATAAATAAAGGGGCTTGTGATAAACGTTGTATACCACGGGCATACAATTGTTTCATTTCATGCTCCTCCAGTTTTCCTCTTGCTATTTTTTCCAGCCAGATCTCGCTTTCTGCTGAAAGGATCCTTTGTACCAACTGGGCAGCACTCATCTCCAAAGAGAACAGCGCCACGGGAGTGGGTTTGCTGGTGCTCATAACGGCATTGCGGGCCAGGTTCAATGCTAAAGCTGTTTTACCCACCGCAGGTCTTGCAGCAAGAATAATAAGATCCGTACTCTGCCAACCATAGGTAACCCGATCAAGTGAAGGAAATCCGCTGGGCACTCCCGTCACGTCTTCATTCTTATGACGAAGGTCTTCAATACGCTGAATGGTTTTTACCAGCACCGAATCAATGGTATCGAAATTTTTACGGAGGTGATTATTGGTAATTTCAAATAATTTGGATTCCGCGTCATCAAGCAGATCAAATACATCTGTAGAATCTTCATACGCGTCACCAATGATCTCTCCACTGATTCGTATTAATTCACGCTGAATAAATTTTTGAAGAATGATCCTCGCATGCGCTTCAATATTTGCAGAAGAAACTACTGTATTTGTAAGCTTGGTGACATAATAAGCACCTCCCACCATTTCAAGTTCTTCTTTAAACCGAAGCTCTTCTGCAACGGTTAAAATATCTATTGGCTGACTCTTATTTGAAAGACCTTGCATTGACCGAAAGATCCTTTGATGTGCCTCAACATAAAAACATTCGGGTTTTAATATTTCAACAACCGTATCAAAGGCACCTTTGTCAAGCATGATTGCACCCAATACTGCCTCTTCCAGGTCTTTTGCCTGTGGTGGAATTTTCCCAAATACCATCGTACCCAAATCCAGCGATGATTTTCTTCTTTGCTTTTGCGACCGGTCCTTATTTAAATTGACATCCATGCTTCTGGGCGATAAAGGGTTAAACCATCAGTTGTTAACTAATGACCTTGGGCGCTTCTTCCGGCTTGTATTAAGAAATAGTGATTTCTGTATTAGTGGAATGTTTCCTTCAGTCTGGAGCGAAATAAATGCCTATGGACATGGCAAAAAAATTTTTCTTTTTTAACCAATTTTTCACCCCAATTCAGGGGTTTATCCACAATGCATCGATTCCGGTCATAATACAATTTACTATGTTTTCATTAGTAAAAGCCCTTAAATCTGGCACAAATACTGCCGTATTCTGGAAGCCGCGCAATAAATGGTCTAGCTTGCAGTTAAATCCTTAGTGCCGATAGCTATGGTTATCTTATAAAATCTAATACTATGAAAACCAGCCTCAATTCCCGCCCTCTTTTATCCCAGACCCTGACGAACACTACACTTTGGATAGGACATTTATCATCCGACCCAAATGATCACCTTGGTGGACAAACCTTTACTTGCCCTTCAGATGGAACTCTTAGAAATATTCAAGTCTTTTCTCAGGCAGTACCTCTTCCGGGTCACCTGCAAATGACCCTTCACCAGTTCGATTGCGGTTCTCTTGAATGGGGTCCTGCTATCGCCAGAGCGGAAATGAACGTTGAAAAAAATGACGAAGCCAGCTGGCTACAGTTTCAATTGGAACCAATTGATCTTAAGAAGAATTTTTGCTATGGTTTCCGACTCGAAACACATGATGCCCTTATTGGATTAGGTGAAGCCGCTTCCCATGCTCACAGACCATTTCCTTATGGCTTGTCATGGAATGGTGATGGAAGAAACCTGAGAGGCGCATTCTATAATTTTTTCAGTCTTGCGTTTAAGGTAGAAGTAGCATAATTTAGTTTCGTGTTCATGCCGGCTCCCAGTTTTTTTTAAGCCGGTAAACACCAAACCTTTACTATGCCACAAACCGTTTCTGACTTCCTGAATGATCCGGAAGTAATGCAGTCCATTGCCGGACTCAAAACCTTTTTCAAACAACAAACAAAAAAATTCACTGTTTCCGATGTCGTTGACTCCCACGGCAATCAGTATGTCGACCTGGTACAGGAAGGGGGTGGTGTACTTGGCATTGCACTGGTAGGATATACCTATGCTCTGGAACAAATGGGTATTCGTTTTTTTAGTATGGCGGGTACCAGCGCGGGTTCCATTAATACTATGCTGCTGGCATGCGCCGGAAATAAAGAGGAAGAAAAGTCTACACTAATAATAGAAAAGATTGCCCTGCTAAATATGTTTCGTTTTGTGGATGGCATGCCTGGCAATGCGCGTCTTTCACGGTGGGTAAAAAAATTCATCAGTAATATGCTGATGGGCAAAAAACCTTTTGCCCGCATTACAAGATCCATAAGTTGGGTGATCGGAAGCTTTATCTTCCTGGTCATTGCAGGGATCATCCTGAATTTTATTAACCCGGAAATTGCGCGCTGGACTGGAGTGGCGGCCCTTGTTTTCTTTTTCATTTTTGCCAGCATGATAATATTCTCTATCCGTCTTTTCAAAGGATTTGCGAAAAATGGATATGGCCTCAATGAGGGAAAAGCTTTTCACGAATGGATACGAGACACCATTTCCTCTTTTACTGTTCACCATTCTGACAGCACAGAAAATATCCGTGACCTGGATAGTTTTTCAAGGCATTTTTTGAGATTGCCTCCCGGATTGACCGTTATACCTGATACCAGAAGAGATAATAACCAGGCTCCTAATATGCCTCTTATTACCCTGATCACATGCGATATTATTTCAGAGAGAAAAATAGAATTCACACGTATGTGGGATCTTTATTGGAACGATCCAAAACAAGTACATCCGGGCGATTTTGTAAGAGCCAGTATGTCTATTCCTATTTTCTTTGAAGCATATACTCTTTCTGGTATCCGCGAAAGATCGAGCATAGAAAAATGGAAACAACATCTTAACTGGCAGAACAGCAAAGGACAAATTCCTGATACTGTTCAGTTCATTGACGGAGGTACTCTTTCTAATTTTCCGATCAATGTCTTTTATAATCCACGTTATCCGGTTCCTCGCATGCCCACTCTTGGTATTCGTTTGCAGGATGGCGTACTTGACGGAGCAAATCATCGTAATGGCACGATCTCATCTTACCTGATGGCCCTTTTTTCTACTATCCGCTTTAATTATGACCGGGATTTTATTACTAAGAACCGCGCGTATACCCTGGGAGTAAAAAGTATAGATGTACAGGATTTCAACTGGCTTAATTTCTTTTTATCTGATGAGGAAAAAGTAAAATTGTTTCGTGCCGGTGTAAAAGCAGCTTCAGAGTTTCTTCAGGCTTTTGATTGGGAAAATTATAAAACGGAAAGATTGAAAAATTATCAGATGCAGGAAGAGCGGTTTGAGAATCCAAATAATATGACTTCCACTCCTTTCAAAGCCAGTTGATCAATTAAGCATTTCCCTGGCATTTTCCATAGCGGCGGCAGTAGGCTTTTCACCGCTGAGCATTTTTGCAATCGCAATAATCCTCTCTTCATTGTCCAGCTCACGAATATTTGTTTTAACGGTATCTTTTTTAATTTCTTTATAAACAAAATAATGCGCGTCCGCTTTTCCCGCAATCTGTGGTTGATGTGTAATACAGATCAGTTGTCTTCCTGCTGAAGAATTTTTCATAATAATTCCTACCTGCCTGGCTGCTTCACCTGAAATTCCGGTATCAATCTCATCAAATATCATTGTAGGTAGTTCCATAGAATCTGCCACCAATGATTTAATGCAAAGCATAAGCCGGCTAAGTTCTCCTCCGCTGGCTACTTTTCTCAATGACTGGAAATGACCTGAACGGTTGGCATCAAAAAGAAAATCCACCCCATCCATTCCGGAACTATTCAGCAATTCACTCCTGCTTGTTAGCGAAACTTTCAAATAAGCATTTGGCATTCCTACCTGGGCCAATAATTTATTTACTCTTGTTTCCAGACTTTTCACCTGCTCTTTCCTTCCGGAAGATAAACGCATTGCAAGTTCCCAGGCCAATTTTATAAGTAGAAGTTCTTCTCTTTCAAGCATGACCAACCTCTCAGAAATATCGCTTACGTTTTGAAGTTTAGCTCCAAGTTTTTCTTTGACATTTAATAATTCTTCAGTGGTCCTAACGCCATGTTTTTTCATCAGTTTATACCCTAATGAAATTCTTTCATTCAATTCTTCCAGCCGGGCCGGATCAAACTGCAATTCATTGCCCAATTGTTCAATCCCTGAGGCGATATCCTGCAATTCAACCTGAGTTGAACGAAGTCTTTCAATAAGTGAATTCAATTCCGGATGAAGTGTCGCATATACATTCAATTGCTGCAGGATAACTTTTAGTTGCTGCACCAGGGGTGTTTCACCTTCCTGTAATTCAATGCTGGCTCTGTTAAGCACCTTACTGATCTCCTCTGAATTATTCAGCAGTTTCATTTCCGTATCAGCCAGTTCCAGCTCCTGTTCCTGAAATCCCGCTTCATTTAATTCATCAAACTGAAACTGGAAATAATCCATTTCTTTTTCCAGTTGAAGTTTCTGCTCTCGCAGATTGGTCACTTCAGTTCTTAAACGTTCCCAATTTTTAAAAGCTTTATTGTATTCTTCCAGCAGGGGCAATTGTCTGGCCAGCACATCAAGCACATCCAGTTGAAAGTCTTTTCTTGACAGGTTCAGTGTATCAAATTGCTGATGAAGATCGACCAGCAGCGAACTTAATTCCTGCAGCTGATTCAGGTTTACAGGCGTATCATTAATAAATGCACGACTTTTTCCATTGATTCCGATCTCCCGGCGTATTACTATCTCTTCTGAGATATCCAGCTCATTCACTTTAAAAAAATCTTCTACCGATCTTTTGCCTTCATATAAAAACAATCCTTCCACCATCGATTTCTTTGCTTTATTCACCAGCACCGCAGTGTCTGCTCTCTCTCCAAGGATCAACCCCAGCGCTCCTACAATGATTGATTTGCCCGCACCTGTTTCTCCCGTGATCGCATTCATTCCGGGGGTAAACACAATATCCAGTTCATCAATAATAGCATAGTTATGTATGGTCAGTTTCTTAAGCACAAGGCAATTTAAAATAAAATAGGTACCTCAAATAAAAAAGCTGCCGGGAAAACCCGGCAGCTCCTGAAAATATTCGAATAAAATTTATTTCAATTCCACTTTGGAGTTCAGTTCGTCATCAACCAGGATCCTTCCGCAGTTTTCGCAGATTATTACTTTTTTATGCTGGCGGATCTCACTTTGCTTCTGTGGTGGGATCGCATTAAAGCAACCACCGCAGGCATCTCTTTCTACTGGCACCACGGCTAAACCGTTGCGGTAAGAACGGCGGATCTTTTCATAGCTTGCCAGAAGGCGCTCATCAACATGTCCGCGTGCTTCTGCAGCCTGTTTAGCGTATTGCTTTTCTTCCTTTTCATTGGCGGTGATGATCTTATCCAGTTCACTTTTTTTCGTACTCAGCACGCCATCTTTTGTAGCGATGATCTTTTTCGCTTTCTCCAGACCTACTGCTTTTTCTGCGATCTCTTCAGTAGCGTCTTTAATATGTTTTTCAGCCAACTTTACTTCCAGCTGCTGCATTTCGATCTCTTTATTGATCGCTTCGAACTCGCGGTTGTTCTTTACGTTGGTGCTTTGCTTTTCGTACTTGCTTTCCATCGTTTCGGCTTCCTTAATGGCGTTCTTACGTTGTTCAATAAATTCAGTAACGCCATTGATCTCTTCCTCGATACGGTTCTTACGAGCAGTAAGACCCAAGATCTCATCTTCGAGGTCGGCAACTTCCATTGGAAGTTCACCTTTCAGAATCTTCAATTCATCCATCTTGCTTTCAATTTTCTGCAGGGTCAGCAAAGAGGTGAGTTTTTCTTCCACCGAAAATTCTTTTACCTGGGGCATATTATGCTTGATTTTTAATGAATAGGACGCTTTAAAAATAGTGAACGGGATTGGTCCGAATTCCTGTTTTAAGGACGGCAAAGGTAGGGAATTTTTGGGCCAATTCCTCCCTTAGCAGGTCAATTGTATACTGTTCGCTCTCATAATGTCCTATATCACAAAGCAAAAGCCGTCCATCAGCATCAAAAAACTCATGATATTTCAGATCCGCCGTAATAAATGCATCGGCGCCAGCAGCTAATGCCTTGCTAATCAAAAAACTACCTGCCCCGCCACAGATTGCCAATTTCTTAATGGGTCGCCCATGAATTGCAGTATGCCGGATCATAGCCAGTCCAAACAATTGTTTCAGCTTTTGCAGGAAATCAGGACAAGGAATGGCTTCCTCAAGTTCCCCCAGCATGCCTGACCCAATACGATCATCCGCATTGGCCAGGTCTACCAGATCAAAAGCAACCTCTTCATATGGATGAACTGATCGAAGAGCCGCAATAATTTTTCCCTGAATATGTGAAGGGAAAACTGCTTCGATACGATATTCATTTTCCAGATGTCTTTCTCCTACCCTGCCAACAAATGGATTAGCCCCGGCTTCTGCTTTGAAACTGCCCTCTCCTGATGTTTTGAAACTGCATTCACTGTAATTACCCACCTGCCCGGCACCCGCATTAAAAACAGCCTGCCGAACTTTTTCAGCATGATCAACAGGCACAAAAAAATATAATTTTTTCATCGTGCCGCTACGTATGGAAAGAATTTCCCGGTGACGGAGATCGAATAAGTCAGCGATCTTTCCATTAACTCCATTCATTACATTATCGAGGTTGGTATGAATAGAATATATGGCAATATCATTTTTGATCGCAAGTATTAATACTCTCTCAACATAATTTTTTCCGTTTATTTTTTTTAATCCACTGAAAACTACCGGATGATGCGATACGATCAGATTAACTTTCTTCTGAATAGCTTCCTCAATCACTTCTACTGTTGTATCCAGTGAACAAATAATTCCGGTACATTCCATTTTTGGATCCCCGGTTATTAATCCTGCATTATCATAAATCTCCTGCAGCGAGGTCGGCGCAAGCAACTCCAGATGGGCCATTATTTCAGCTATCTTCATTGCGGAAAGATAATGAAACCCGCTTCCTGATTTGTAAATTTGAGTATGGAAATCAAGCTGAAAAGAATGACCTGCTGACAAAAGGAGTCTGGAGAATATATTTGTTCCGTCACTTGCTAATATGCATTTCTTTCGTACCTTAATTTCCCTCCTTAACCCTTTGGATATTCTGGTCCAATTTTTTTGGCCTTAAAATAAGACTATGCTCAAACGAACAATGGGGCTTTCACTTTTAGGATTACTGGTCATTACCGGCCTTGCAGGAAGGTTGACCAACAATTCTCTGACTAAACCAGAACGGAAAAAGGCATTGGCTATGATGAAAGAGACACGCACCGACCTGCTTACCCAGATCAGCGATCTTACTAATAAACAATTGCTTTTCAGAATATCAAAAAAGAAAAAAAATATCCGGGAATACATTGTGCATATTGCCGGATCAGAGAAAAAATTATGGGACCTACTTAAACAGTCAATGAAAACACCTTCCAGTCCCGCCCGCAGAGCAGAGGTATTATTGTCTGATGATGAAATGATAAAGAATGTGGAAGACACAACAGAGAACGGAATTGCATATGATCCGTTTCTTGATATTCGCCGTAAATACCATAGTTATAATGATGCGCTGGAAGACTTTAAAAAGCAACGATTAGATCATATCCGTTATCTGCGAACAAGTACCGGAGATCTTCGTCATCATGTGGTCAGGCTTTCTTTTGGCACAATAGATTGCTATCAACTCTGCCTGTTGATCGCAGCACATGCGAACCGGCATACGCAGGATATTCGCGAGATCATGGAAGATCCTTCCTTTCCGGAATAATTAAGCTATTTGCTAATGATCTTTTCAATGGAAAATAATTTCCCATTGGTAGTCA
The DNA here is from genome assembly GCA_046596515.1 of Chitinophagaceae bacterium. GTDB lineage: Bacteria > Bacteroidota > Bacteroidia > Chitinophagales > Chitinophagaceae > JJ008. Next base: position 78,808 of record JBKJMI010000079.1, read on the forward strand.
TTCCCTCAACGACTACCCGAAATTTCTTTGTGCGGTCATTATTGTAGAATGAAAATGGCAGTACCGGGTCAACATAATTACAGAAAATATCGGGGCGCCAATCCAGTGTAATGCGGCTATCCGCTTTAGCGTCCTGGTTCACATGATAATCCGGAGCATAAAATTCCTTAGTGATGGAATAGCCATCATAATATCCAAAATTTATGGGGCCTTTAGATATGTAGTCAGTTCCAGTTTTTGTATATATGGCCAGGGCTCCGCCCGGAGTATTTCCATTACTTGCAACAAAATTTGGAAACACTTTCACCAATGCTATCTTGTTTGCAGGAATCGCGGCAATAAAACTTGCATCAGTTTCCACTTCATCCAGAAACAGGACCATAGTAAAAGCGCCCATGCCACTGATGCTGGCCACCTGCCTGTATTGCAGGCTATAATCAGCTCCATCCTTATTCACTACCAACCCATTTACCCTTGATTGCAAATACTCAAAAATATTAGGGTAATTTTCTGCTTCATTACTGTTTACCAGGTCAATCGATTTTTCTGTAGGTCCGCTGAATGCCCCTTTTGTATATTTTTCTTCCAATTCCTGCAACGGCGTTTTCCTCACCGCTTTCACCGTTACATTTTCCAGCATCTTTCCATTTGCTCTCTGGATCTCATCCAGATCATTAGTAAAAGCATTAAGAGGACCTGGTGCAGGATCCCTGAACCATTCTGTACCTGCAGAGGGAATTGTAAAAAGCCGACCAAGCGAATCTTTACTCATTACAATATCCAGGTATTCACTTTTCTTTCCCTTGATATCAGAGAAGATCAAACGGTTCCTTCCATAAAATACCAGTGAATCAACTATAAAATTTCCTTTACTATCTGTTTTGATAAGTTGTGTTATTCTTTTTTGGGAAGCATCATACACCATTACCATCAATGGATGATCGGCAAATTGACGTTTAGTTCCTCTGATCAATGCTTTCCCCTCCAGCTGAATGAACGCCGAAGCTGGAGTGGTTATTTTCCGGCTTGGCTCATTTAAAATTTTGGCCCACTTGAAACGGCGCCATCCATTAGTCATCATCAAAAGGTCGAGCGCAGTACTGGAAGAATCAGAATTATTTCGGAGGTACCAGGCAGGATCATTGATATATCCCGGCAGATCGGCGCTGATCAGCAGTCGGGAGTAAATATTATTTTTTCGGAAACTACCTTCATCAAAATCTCCGTCAGTAACTGAAACAGAAAAACTTCCCTGAACGGTATCTTTTAATTTTAAAAGAAAATGATTCCTGGCTCTTGCCTTTGTATCCAGTGTATCGAATATCAATTCTCCTTTCAGAAAATATTCCTTGTTATTGACAAAGCAAAGTCTTTCGGCCAGTGGCAATCCATCTTTATTAAAAACAGTGATCTGCATTATACCTGAAGGAAGTGAGCTGGTATTGATCACTCCTTGTAATTCCTCTTTTCCCTCTGCGAGGTTCATCCGGAAAACCGGGTGATGCTGCATTTGTCCAATAATAAATGCAGCGCGAAGAGCCGGATCTCCTTTATTCTGATCGATCTCAAAAAAATGACCCTGGGGATGCGGTAAAAGTGAAAACAAAATTCCCTTTTCATTGGCAGCAGGTAACTTAAAATGGCTGGTATCTATAATTGCCTGATAGAAATTGCCATGCTGGGGTGTACACTCGAAATATCCGAGTCCATCATGATAAGTTTCAAACGTTGTCAATTCATTGCCTTTATCATCTACGATCCTTCCCTTTTTTGAAACAGGCTGGCCATTCTGGTCGGTGATAAGAAAAGCAATAGAATTATTTTTGCCCTCAATGAAGTTTCCTGATTCAGGAAAAAATTCCATTCGTATTACAGCGCTTCTATGAGTTGCAATAATGCTACCCTTACCATGAATAAATATTTTCTGCCGAAAAATAAATTCCGCATTATTTTCTATCATCCTGGCGCTATAAGCCGTTATTAAATAATTTCCGCTGCTAAGTGAATCTGGCAATTCAAAATTGCCTCGGGATGTGCCGGCAACAATCGGAAGTATTCTTCTTTGAATCATTTTTCCCTGCTGGTTATAAATTTCAGCATACAATGAAGTACTGATGGTATCGGGAAGCTGATCGGAAGCGAGATAGGCCTTAAACCAAATGGTTTCACCAGTCAGGTATACATCGCGATCAAAATGAATATGAATTTTCTCAATGGCAGAGATGGCCGATAGGTTATTCAGCACCTGTTCAGGCTGTTGTGCATTGATATACAAGCCTGGAAATAACAAAAAAATTAACAATGATTTCATGAGGACTGTAAACTTACAGAAAGCTTGTATCTGAACATAAATTATTGTATTTTACATACATGTATCGCAGAACAAAGACCCTGTTACCCTTTCTATGCCTTATACTACTGGCAGGAAGTTGTAAGAAAGCTGTGCAGAATTATAAGGAAGATCTGGTTGTTAAAGCCATGACCGATGGGCAATGGAAAATAACTGCTTTCACTCTGAATGGCAATAATATTGCTCCCGATTATACTAATTATCGTTTCAAATATTATAGTGATAAGACTGTAGATGCAATTAATAATGGCAGTCTGGAAAAAAAAGGCAATTGGGATGGAGATGCGACAAACATGACCACCTCTGCCAATTTTAATGCAGCGATCTATCCGCTTAATCTGATCAACGGTAGCTGGACGATCACAAGAAATAGCTGGACCTATGTTGAAGCTTACCAGAATGGGACCGATTCAAAAACTATGAGACTGGATAAACAATAGTCCATTTCTCTGGTCAGAGGTCGGATATGGTATTCTTCAATAATATTTCTACCTTTGTAAAGCCGATGATAAACACGACCCTCCGAAAGCACACGTGCATGCTATTGCCATGCCTGTTAGGGTTTTTTTTATCCTATGGGCAAGCACCTGTTGCTAATTTTAGCGCTAACCCCTTACAGGGTTGCGTTCCTGTAATTGTTAGTTTTACTGACAACTCCACAGGTAATGCAACCAGTTGGAGCTGGAATTTTGGTAATGGAAACACCTCTACTCTCCGTAATCCGGTTACCACTTATCTTATTCCCGGCTCATACACTATCACGCTTACTGTTTCCAATGCTTCTGGGTCCAGTACCCTTATTAAATCCCAGTATATAGTTATCAATGATAATCCAACAGCCGATTTTTCTGCCACCAATATTAATGGCTGTTATCCCCTTTATACCCAATTCACCGACCTTTCTACTGCGGGTACAGGGAATACTAACGTGAGCTGGCAATGGGATTTTGGAGATGGAGGAACATCGGTGCTTCAGAATCCGGTACATGCATTTACTGTTCCTGGCACCTACTCTGTATCACTTATTGTAACAAATAATAAAGGCTGTTTAAAGGTTAAGACAAGGACCAATTTTGTAACTGTAGCACCGGGTGTAGACGCGCAATTCACAAGAACTAATCCTACCGTTTGTCACGCACCCGCTACAATAGTGTTTACAAATAATTCTACTGGTCCTGGTACCTTAATTTATGCATGGGATTTTGGCGATGCGGGCACTTCTGCACTGGCCAACCCTACCCATACTTATAATACAAATGGCTTTTTTGTTCCTCGGCTGGTAGTTACCTCAACTGCAGGATGCGTTGATACTGCCTATGGTAATCCAATAGCAATTGGGGCAAACACCACCAACTTCAGTTTTCCAACAACTATTTGCGCGGGTGATACAGCAAGGTTCAACAATACATCCACTCCCCCACCGTTCTCATCTATCTGGGATTTTGGCGATGGTGTGACGGCTACCGGACTTAATGCTGTACATGTTTATGCAATTGCAGGACCCTTAACTGTAAAACTTATCAATACCTATTCTTCCTGTATTGATTCTATTACTCATTTAGTGAATGTGGTTGCAAGGCCGATAGCCGACTTCTCTGCCCCGATTACAAAAGCATGTAAACCCCCGTTGACAGTAAATTTTGATGATAACACCAGCCCTGCTGCGGTTAGCTGGCAATGGGATTTTGGAGACGGTTTCATTTCCTCGGTGCAGAATCCAATTCATACCTTTTCTGCCAATGGCCTGTATAATGTCCGATTGATCGTGACCAATGCTTCAGGCTGTAAGGATACCATTGTAAAAAACAATTTTATAGACATCCGAAAGATTGTTGTAACTGTTCCTCAGCTTCCTTATGAACATTGTCTTCCCGGAATTTTCAGTCCAATACCAATTGTAAATGCTGTTGATACCGTGCTCACCTGGAACTGGAACTTTGGAGATGGCGGAACTTCTACTTTGCAAAATCCAACTCACAATTATATTACTCAAGGCATTTATGGAGTGGTTCTCATTACCTCTACTACGGGCGGTTGTACCGATACAACAAGATTCGTAGATAGTGTGAGGGTCGGTACTCATCCTACGGTGAATTTTACTGCAGCACCTATACCTGTTTGTGCGGACCAGCCTGTCCAGTTCACTGATCTTTCTGCTCCTGTTGACAGATGGAGCTGGGATTTTGGAGATTTCAGCAGTTCCACACTGAAAAATCCTTCACACCGATACCAGGATACAGGATATTTCAATGTACGATTAATCGCAACAAATACCGGATGCAGTGATACACTATTAAAATCCAATTTTATATATGTGCTTCCGCCACTGGCAAGATTTAATTACAGTGTGGATTGCAGTAATAAAACCACCTTCCTTTTCCGCGATAGTTCCATTCTACCACTAACATGGCATTGGGATTTTGGTGATGGTGGTACAGCGGCAATAGCAAATCCAAGCCATGTATATCCGGCACTTGGAAATTATACCGTTCGATTGATCGTTAGCAATGGAGGCTGTATCGATACACTTGATAAAATAGTTAAAGCAGTAGATGAATTGCCAAATTTCACGGCCGACAATACAACGATTTGCCGAATGAGTGGTGTTAATTTCGTCGTCACCAACACTAATTTCGGTAACCTGACCAACTTTTATTGGGATTTCGGAGATGGCAATACTGCTAATACAAACGCAAGTACAATTTCAAATTTTTACGCCAGTTCCGGAAACTATACGGTGACTATGATCGCTACAGATATTAATGGCTGCACCATGCCCGTAATCAAGCCAAATTTTATTCGTGTGAACGGACCAGTAGTATCATTCAGCACAGCAGCAGATGGTTGCAAGAATGTCTCTCATACATTTAATGATTTATCCACTACTGACGGCATTCATGCAATTGTAAACTGGCAATGGAATTTTGGAGATAACACGATTCAAAATTTCAGCGGACCCCCATTTACTCATACCTATACTTTTGGAAACGGAGGTAATCCATATTCGATTAAGCTGGTCATTACTGATGCTTCTGGTTGTAAGGATAGTATTACACTGAATAATATTCTTACTATTCGTGATCCGCAGCCGAAAATGTTATTATCAGATACACTAAGTTGTACTGGTTCTCCCATCACATTTACAGATGGTTCTTTCCCTTATATCGTTTCCTATTCGTGGAATTTTGGAGATGGGAATACATCCATTATCTCACCTGTGAATCACGCTTATATTGATACAGGATATTATACCGTTACACATGCTGTACTCGATCAATATGGATGCAGAGATTCTGTATCTATCCTGGTGAATATTCGTGATCCGAAAGCTTCCTTTACGCTGAGTGATACAGCCAGTTCCTGTTCGCCATTCCGGGTAAGTTTT
>JBKJMI010000119.1:0-17301 GCA_046596515.1 Chitinophagaceae bacterium
GTGATGAAGGCTATGGAGTTTTTTATTTCGAAAAGGATTGAAGACATCATAAATAATTATTAATACAGAACACTAATTACGCTAATTACACGAATTGCACTAAAAATACTGTTAGAAAGTACAGAACACTTTACAATTACAGAACACTAATTCCACCAATTCCACGAATTACACTAAAAATACAAATACCTAAAAAATATATGAATAATTTTATTTGGCTGTTCATTCGTGTTATTAGTGTAATTGGTGTAATTCGTGACCGGCTGCTAATGACATTTAAAATGATCAAACGGCTCTTCACAGTCATCACATTTATATAATGCTTTACAGGCAGTAGAACCAAATTCACTAACGCGGTGGGTATGCCATGAATCGCAATGCGGACATTGTACCGCTTCGGCCTCGGCGAATAATTTATCATCGCAGATCTGAGATCTTGGATTTGGCGGTGCGATACCAAATGCTTTCAACTTCTTCTTTCCTTCCTCACTCATCCAATCAGTGGTCCAGGCAGGAGAAAGAATGGTGGTCACTTTATTTTTTGGAAATCCTAGACTGCTTAGATGCATGCGTATCTGCATTCTGATCATATCCATGGCCGGACATCCGGTATAGGTAGGAGTGATCACTACTTCGATCTCATCATCATGAATTATTACGTCTCTTACGATGCCCATATCCATTATACTCAGGACAGGGATTTCCGGATCCACTACTTCATGGAGATAACTGTATATTTTTTCTTTATCGGTAATTGCTTTTACCATTTTACCATTTCGCTCCGGGATATGCCCTTTGCATGTATTGTAATTCAGTTAGAATAAAACCCAGATGTTCTGTATGAACTCCTTCTTTGCCTCCGGTTTGCATAAAAACATTTTTCGGCATGGGAAGAGTTGCTTCTGAAAAAATGGCCCCGGTCTTTGTCAGCCATTCCTGTTTTATTTTATCAAGATCAGCGCCAATGCCTTCTTTCAACAAATCTTTTTCATAACCCGCAGGAATGAACATTTCTCCTGTATAACTCCATAATTCTTCTATTGCTTTCAACATGCGGCGATGACTTTCTTCTGTACCATCACCTAATCGGATCACCCATTCACTGCTCCAGCGAAGGTGATAAGCTACTTCCCGAATGGATTTTTCAACAATTGCCGCTAACTGAATGTCTTTGCTGTTCAGCAATTGTTGATATAGAGAATATTGATATTGACTGAAACAAAATTGCCGAAGAATGGTCTGCGCCCAATCACCATTTGGTTGTTCTACCAGCAGGCAGTTTTTGAATTCCCTTTCTTTCCTTAAATAAGCCAGCGAATCTTCCGTTGCATCTCCACCAATAAGCGTAGCAGAATAACTATATATATTTCTCGCCTGACCTAAAAGATCCAGGGAGATATTCGTTATAGCAATATCCTGCTCCAGTACGGGCCCGTGTCCGCACCATTCGCTGTTTCGTTGGGATAGGATAAGCGTGTTATCTCCGAGGTGAAGGAGGTAGTTTATAAGCGGAGTAGAATTCATTATTGTTTCATTATTTATTATTTATTATTAATTATTTCAGTTCTTCCTGGATGTGATGATTACCAATTTCTTTTTGGTGCCAGTAATAAATAATTAATAATGAATAATTGCATTACATGTGGTTGACCTCATCCGGCAATTCATAAAAAGTCGGATGCCTGTAAATCTTACTTTCTGCAGGTTCATAAAGTTCTCCTGCTTCTTCCGGATTTGAGGCCGTGATATATTTACTCTCCACTACCCAGATACTAACACCTTCCATTCTTCTCGTGTAAACATCCCGTGCATTTTCAATGGCCATTTTCGCATCAGCTGCATGCAGACTACCTACATGTTTATGATCCAATCCCTGTTTACTGCGAATGAACACTTCCCAAAGAGGCCAGTCTGTTTTGGTCTCTTTAGAAATAATGGCGGCACCTGATTTGTCTTCGGGAATGTCGCCGTAGTAGAATTTGCGGAGGAGGTTCATTGTATGAAGGTGTTATTTGTGAATTATATAATCTTTATAATTTAATGATTTGTTGAGCGCAGCTAAAGCTGCTGTTGAGCGTTGCTGACGCAACTGTTGAGAAGGTTTAGCTCTCAACCTCCTCAACTTCCTCAACCTCTCAACTTTATCAACTTCTCAACTTTCTCAACCCTTTTCTCCGCAAACCTGCTCGCCGCTTCCCTCACCCATTCTCCTTCATCCCAGGCTTTTTTTCTCGCTTCCAGTCTTTGCTTATTGCATTTACCATTTCCTTTCACCACGGCCCAGAATTCATCCCAGTTGATCTCTCCAAAATCATAATGTTTTCTTTCCGCGTTCCATTTAAGATCAGGGTCGGGGAGTGTCATGCCCAAAACTTTTACCTGCTGGGCGATCATATCAATGAATTGCTGCCTCAGTTCATCATTAGTTTTTCTTTTGATCTTCCATTTCATACTCTGATCGCTATTGGTGCTCTCGCTATCACGCGGACCAAACATCATTAAAGCGGGCCACCACCAGCGGTTGATCGCATCCTGGCACATCAATTTCTGGTCATCCGTTCCTCTGGAAAGCATAAGAAGTGATTCAAATCCCTGGCGCTGATGAAAACTTTCTACTTTACAAATTCGAACCATAGCTCGGGCATAAGGACCATAAGAAGTCCGGGTCAGCATTACCTGATTCATAATGGCGGCTCCATCAACCAGCCAGCCCACTGCTCCAATATCGGCCCAGGTAAGTGTGGGATAATTAAATATGGAAGAATATTTCGCTTTGCCGCTATGCAAGTCGTTGATAGTTTCTTCACGACTCACATTTAAAGTTTCACAAGCGGAGTACAAATAAAGTCCATGACCCGCTTCATCCTGTACTTTAGCCAGGAGGATAGCTTTTCTTTTTAATGAAGGCGCCCGGCTGATCCAGTTCCCTTCGGGCAACATGCCAACGATTTCGCTATGCGCATGCTGGCTTATCTGACGAATATTCGTTTTACGATATGCATCCGGCATCCAGTCTTTCGGCTCAATTTTGATCTCGTTGTCGATCTTATCCTGAAATATTTTCTCCAGATCCTTTATTGACATTCTCTACGATTTTAATAGTACAAAATTACTGCTTAACGATCAAAATCCACCACCACCTTCTCCGTCTTCGGATGTGACTGGCAGGCAAGTATATATCCTTTTTCTACCTCTTCATCTTCCAATCCCCAATGCACATCCATACTCACTTCACCTTCCAGCAATTTAGCTTTGCAGGTACAGCACATCCCGCCTTTGCAGGCATAAGGAAGATCAGCCCCTTGTTGTAAAGCCGCATCCAATAAACTGACCTCACTGTTAAATGGATGAGTGAATTCAAAACTGCGACCATCAACTTTAACAGTAATATGACTGGTGGGCCCTGAGGCATCTGTATCACCCGTCTGAGGTTTTAATTTTTTAAAAGCTTCACCGGGAGAGGTGAACAATTCAAAATGTATTTTTTTCTTATCAGTATCATTCTCCTCTAAAAATTCTTTTACACAGAAGATCATTTCTTCGGGACCGCAGATAAAAAATTCATCTATTCCGGAGAAATCAAGGGCTGCATCCAGCTCTTTCAATTTTTTATTATCGATCCTTCCATAGTTGATCTCAGCATCCATTCTTTCACGCGAAAGAATATGCAGCAGGTTGAACCGATCCATAAATTTATTCTTCAAACCTTCCAGCTCTTCAAAGAATATAATAGAGGGTCGGCTTTTGTTACCATAAACCAGGGTGAACTCCGAGTGCGGCTCTAAAGCAAGTGTAGTTTTAATAATGGAAAGAATAGGAGTGATGCCGCTTCCTGCCGCAAAGGCCAGGTAATGTTTTTTATTTCCAGCATTCAGTTCGCAGTTGAATTTTCCAACCGGACTCATCACTTCCAGCAAGTCTCCTTTTTTCAATTGGTCATTAGCATAAGAGGAAAACATACCGTTCTCCACTTTTTTAATGGCCACTCTCCATTCATTTTCTAATGGAGAGGAACATAGAGAGTAGGTCCTTCTTACTTCTTCACCATTTAAAAATGCGCGAACAGTAAGGCTTTGCCCCTGAGTGAAGGCAAAATCTTTTTGTTTATCAGCCGGAACCTCAAATGAAACGGATACACAATCTTTGGTTTCTTTCCGTACTTCTTTTACTGTGAGTGGGTGAAAATGGATTGACATATCAATTCTTTTTTAATCCTCCGATCAGGTGTTGTACCATATTGTCTTCCATTACCTGGGCGGGTATTTTTTTTACACTTCGCTGCCAGAATTCAAGTCCCCTGACTGAGGAAAGTATGGTTAGCATGGCTACATAAGGCAGAACCGGTTTCATTTGTTTTGTGCGCACGCCTTCTTCAATAATCGCTTCCATTTTCTGCACATAACTACGTCGCTGGTTGGCGAAAGTGCCCAGGTAAGGATCGCTGAGATGGATCCATTCATTGATCATCACATAATAATCATCAAATCGGGTCACCATCATTTGCACATGGAAACGTATCAGGGATTCAATTTTTTTAATACTATCCCTGCCATCATTTTCAATAGTATTCAGATACAGATTGCAATCATTGGCTGTGCGGAAGATGATTTCCTGCAGGATCTCTGATTTCGATTGTATATGGTTGTAAAGACTGGCCGCCTCAATGCCAATGCTCTCAGCCAGGTCACGCATAGAGGTAGCCGGAAAGCCTTTTTCTCTGAACATGCGCGAGGCTTGCTGAAGAATAAGGTCCTTTTTGGAAGCTTTTTTTCTAACTGATTTGGCCATATTGCAAAGGTAGGTTGTGAGCAGGTACATACGTATATACGTTTATACGTTGCTACGTAACTACGTAATCAGTACATTTGTTGCCTTATAAATAAAACATAATCATGTCACTTATCACTGTCGGCACCATGGCCTTTGACGCGATCGAAACTCCATTCGGTAAAACAGATAAGATTGTTGGAGGATCGGCCACCTATGTAGCCTATGCTGCCAGCAATTTCGTAAAACCTGTTCAGCAAATAAGTATAATAGGATATGATTTTCCTCAGGAGGAACTTGCTGACATGAAAAGACGTGGTGTTGAAATGGATGGGGTAGAGATCATTTCTGATAAAAAATCATTTTTCTGGAGCGGACGTTATCATGAAGACATGAATAGCCGCGATACGCTGATCACTGATCTGAATGTATTGGCCGATTTTAATCCCAAGGTGCCCGATAGTTATCAGGGTGCTGAATTTCTGATGCTCGGTAACCTGGTTCCTGCCGTTCAAATGAGCGTGATCAAACAATTGAAGGAACGGCCCAAGCTGGTTGTAATGGATACTATGAATTTCTGGATTGAATCCGCCATGGATGACCTGAAGGAAGTGATTAAGAAGGTAGATATGCTGATGGTGAATGACGCTGAAGCTCGTCAGCTCACAGGTCAGTTCTCATTGGTAAAGGCAGCCCGTCAGATCATGACAATGGGTCCGAAATACTTGATTATTAAGAAAGGCGAGCATGGTGCCCTTCTTTTTCATGGCGATGATGTATTCTATGCTCCGGCCCTTCCATTGGAAGATGTATTTGATCCAACAGGTGCAGGTGATACGTTTGCAGGTGGTTTCATGGGACATCTGGCTAAATCAGGAGATATATCTTTTGAAAATATGAAACGTGGAATTATCGTTGGCTCTGCAATGGCCAGCTTCTGCGTAGAAAAATTCGGTCCTACTCGATTGAAAGAAGTGACCCGCTCCGAGATCGATAGTAGAATTCAGATGTTTAAGGACCTGGTGAGTTTTGAGATTGAGCTTCTTTAGAGAATTATTCATTTATTAATAATTACTAATTATTCATTATTAATTATTTCCGTAGTGCCGGGAGTTTTTATTTTAAATTAAAATTTTCATTTGAGACAATAATTAGTAATGAATAATCAATAATTAATCAAGCCTTTCGCCTTTTTTAAGTAAAATATATACCCATTTAATTGCTTCAGGCATTCCTGGTAACATTCTTCAAATTCTTCGAGTTTTTCTGGACTTATGTAGTTTTCATCTTTTGCTGTGATCAAATGTTCACGTGACTCTTCGAGAGAACCTCTGGAATTCCTGCAGAATTGAATGTTTTCCAGGTAATGGTACCTCCCAAATCCTTCAGCGATATTTGCCGTTATCGATCTTGATGAGCGTATCAATTGATCACTAAGACGATATTTCTCCTTTTCAGGGAAATACGAACCAATCAACACAGCTACTTTTAACCTAAATTCCCGACATTTTTGATATACAGGAAGATGCACGAATTGTTTATATGTCAAAATTGAAAATTGTTTTTTTTATTAATTACTATTTACCCAGCGTACTGGGAAATAATTAATAATAAATAATGAGTAATCAAATTTTTCTCGCCAGTACAATCAAAAACTTCTGAACCTTTCTTTTCCCTTTGATATCAAAAGCATCTGTCAGGATCACATAATGACCGATTGGCAGTTTCTGTCCCTTCTCGTCCAGTCCATCCCAGTTCCAGCTTCCCTTGATGCCCAGTAATACATTCTTTACCAGGTAACGAACCTCCCTGCCCTCCATATCATAAATACGAACTTGTGCCATATATCCCTGCGCATCCATATTATATTGTAGAGTAGCCAGGTCCTCAAAGCCATCATTATCGGGAGAAAATATTTGTTGCAATAGATTGAACCCTGAAGAAGATTCTCCGATCAATTTATATTGTGAGTTCTCATATCCGGGGGTTCCATACCCAGCAGTTGATGACGCGCTATGCCAGTTAGACTTTTCCTGAGTGGGGCCTTTCGGATCTATTCTTTCAAGAGCGACTCCCTCCTTATCACTTAATAATTGAAACTGCCAGTCATCTCTATACGATAGCTCATCCTGAATGATCCCCTGAAATTTTAACGCAACTACTGTTCCTTCATCATCCGGAAAGGAAGGAAGTGAGCTTAATTCAAGTACCTGTTTTTTATTCCTGACCAAATACTCTCTCGCAACTGCGGCACTGTCATCCGTTACCAATAAATATTCTCCGGGTAGTATATAGAGCGGTTCGCTGCTTAATGGTTTTATAGAACCGACCACGCCGCCACTGCTTCGGTTAGCGATAAATAATCTTCCCGCATCGAAGATCTTCTTACTGTTATTAAAAAATTCCACATAATCTGATCCTCCGCTGCGGGGATCAAAAAGAATTTCATTGATGATCCATTCTCCGGGTAAAGGATCAGAAGGAAGACCGGTTTTTATTGTATCACTCATTATCCTGTTTCCCTGACAGTCTTTAAGTCCGCCAATTCGCAATTCATAAATTGACAGTGGACGAAGCGGAGATGAAAATTTTAACCTGACCTCGGTGAATAAGGGTGGGATAGCAGTAATTGTTGCAATAGACATTCCTCCATCTATTGAATAATTTGTAGCGATCACCGCCACTGTGCTATCCAGGGGCTCATCAAAACGAAGAATAATATTGAGACTGTCGGTTGTATACGCTTTTATAAATTTCGGGGAGGATCGATCCTGGTTAAGGGTGTCCACGGAGTTCTTCTTTCCCGGACTACCACCTTTGGGATCGCGACTTGCTTTCCAGTTAGAAAAACCAGAACAGGGATTGTGCGTATCCATCATCTCCAGGCTCCAGCCCCCATCTTTTTTCACTTCATTCTGATACCATTGACTGCTATAACCCACCGCATGAATGGTCCTTCCATTAGGAGCGCGCAGATAAATGGTCTCGCCATCATTATCAAGCGAAGGAAAACTGGTAACGGAAATAGCCGGTCCAAAAGGGAGCATGGCAGTCAATGAACCCGAACTGCAAATAATCAGAAAACTATCCGCCTTCAATGTATATGAAGGAAATGATCCACTGATACCTGTAGCATCTCCCAATCGCCAGCCCTGCAGATTTATCGGCTGACTACTGTTATTCTTCAGTTCGATCCATTCATTATTGGGCAGGGCCACCACCGGGCTTGGGTCAGCCATGATCTCGGTAATGAGTATATCAAACCGGTTCTGAGAATACAATTCACTATGCAGGCAGTATAAAACGCCGATCAAACACAATATCTTTTTCACAGAACCAAATTAGTATCTAAATGATCTCAATCATTAAAATGATAAAATCTTAGTCGAATAATTTGATTGAATCCTCTTGCCCTCTTATTTTTACGCAACAATGAAAATAGCCGTCGTAGGTGCCACCGGACTGGTTGGTACAAAAATGTTGCAGGTTCTGGCCGAAAGAAATTTTCCGGTCACTGAACTCATCCCCGTTGCTTCTGAAAGATCTATAGGTAAGGAAGTAAACTTCAAAGGGAAAAAATATAAGGTGGTCAGCATGCTTGATGCAATAGCAGCTAAACCAGCAGTAGCGATATTTTCCGCAGGTGGTGGTACTTCACTTGAATGGGCACCCAAATTCGCAGGGGCCGGTATTACTGTTATTGATAATTCTTCTGCGTGGAGAATGGATCCAACTAAACCATTGATAGTTCCTGAGATCAATGCTGATATTTTAACTTCCCATGATAAGATCATTGCCAACCCTAACTGTTCTACTATTCAGATGGTAGTGGCCCTGAACCCGCTGCATAAAAAATATGGTATCAAAAGAATTGTGGTATCTACTTATCAGAGCGTAACCGGTACAGGTGTAAAAGCCGTGGATCAGTTGCTTGGTGAAAGAGATAAGCAAGTAAAGGGTTCATCCAATGAATATCCAATGGCCTATAAATATCCTATCGATCTGAATGTGATTCCACAGATAGATGTATTCCTGGAAAATGGCTATACAAAAGAGGAAATGAAAATGGTAAATGAAACGCAGAAGATCCTGCGTGATGATACTATTCGCATTACTTCTACTACCGTGCGCATTCCGGTAATGGGCGGACATAGTGAAGCAGTAAATGTTGAATTTGAAAATGATTTTGAACTCAGCGAGATAAGATCAATTTTATCTTCTTCTCCCGGAGTAGTTGTAGTAGACGATCCTTCAACACAGCAATATCCCATGCCAATGGACGCGCATGAAAAAGATGATGTTTTTGTTGGCCGTATCCGCCGCGATGAAAGTCAGCCGAACACGCTTAATCTTTGGGTGGTCTCTGATAATTTACGCAAAGGCGCGGCAACGAATGCGGTGCAGATTGCGGAGTATCTTTTGAGTAGGGGATTGATTTAATACGGGCCTCGTATAATACAGGCCACGAATTGCACTAATTACACGAATAGCACGAAAAATACAGAACGACAAATAGAATACAGAATTACACGAATAATACAGAGCACTCTCTACTCACTATTCTCTACTCACTTATATTACCATGCTTAGTCCCGATACACTTAAATTCTTAAAGGCGCTCAAAAAAAATAACAACAAGCCCTGGTTCGATCTTCATAGAAAAGAATATGAGGCAGCCAAACAAGATCATCTTGCTCTGGTGCAGGCTGTGATCGATCTGCATGGTAAAAAAGATCCTTCTATCAATAACCTAATAGCTAAAGAATGCATATTCCGTATTAACCGTGATGTGCGTTTCTCAAAAGATAAATCACCTTATAAAGTAAATTTTGGGGCCAGCATCAATAAAGGAGGCAAAAAGGCCTGGAATTTAGCCGGCTATTATTTTCATATAGAGCCGGGAAAAAGTTTTGCTGGCGGCGGACTTTATATGCCAGAGGGGCCAATATTAAAAATGGTGCGACAGGAGATAGATTATAACCTCGGTACCTTTCAAAAAGTTCTGGCAAATAAAAAATTCAAATCACTTTATGGTGATCTGGATCGCTCTGCTGAAATATCTCTTAGCCGGGTACCAAAAGGATATGCGCCTGAAAATCCTGCAGCTTCTCATCTAAAACTAAAAGGATATATCGCCATGGTAAATATTCCTGACGAGGTATTGTTATCAAAAACAGCAGCGAAAACAATCGCGGGAGCTTTTGAAGTGTTAAGGCCGCTAGTACAGTTCTTGAATGAGGCGGTTTCTTGATGGTGAATGAGGTTCAATATGGGTCAATGAGCGCAGCGAATAAATTCGTGAAATTCTGTATTTTGTTGTTCTGTATTTTTCGTGCTATTAGTGTAATTCGTGTCCTATATTTACTTCAAAACCATCTTCAAAAACTCATCTTCAGAAATAATCCTCACCGTATTGATCTTCTTCGCCTTCTCCAATTTACTCCCTGCATCTTCACCAACGACCAGATAATTAAGCTTAGCACTTACACCAGTAAGTATCTGCCCGCCATTTTCTTCTACCATTTGTTCTGCATCAGATCTTTTTAAAGTAGGAAGGGTTCCGGTAAATAAAAAAGTCAATCCATTAAAGTTTCCGCCGGAGGATAATTGTTTCTTCTCATTCTTCAGTGTCAGTCCTAATTCTTCCAATTGTTTCAGCATTTGAATATTGATCTTGTTGCTGAAAAAATGATGAACGCTACCGGCTACCTTCGGACCAATATCTTCCAATCCCTGCAATTCTTCTATTGAAAATTTCTCCAGATCGGTTAAATGTTTGACAGCCTGAGCTAATGTCTTGGCAGTTGTTTCTCCCACAAATCGAATTCCCAAAGCATAGATCAATCGATGCAATGGCTGTGTCTTCGAATTCTCAATCGACTTTGTGAGATTCTCAATGGATTTTTTTCCAAAACCTTCCAGTCCTTCAAGTTTGGAAAGATCCAACTCATAAATACCCGGAATATCGTTTAAAAAATGCTGTTCATAGAATTTTCGAATGATCGCATCCCCAAATCCACGGATATCCATGGCATCCTTACTGGCGAAATGAATAATGCGTTCAACCACCTGCGCCGGACAATCAATATTTATACAACGCCAGACCGCTTCTTCTTCTTCCTTGAATAATTTGCTATTACATACAGGACAATTATGCGGGAATAGGATCTTTTTTTCCTGCCCTTTTCTTGCATCGCCAAATGATTTTACGATCTGTGGGATCACATCACCGGCTCTTTCTATTAATACCTGATCGCCAATATGCAGATCTTTTTCTTTTATATATTCTTCATTGTGGATCGAGATAGAACTAACGGTTACACCACCGACGGCAACAGGTTCCAGTTTTGCTACGGGGGTAACAGCGCCTGTTCTTCCTACCTGGAATTCTACACCTATTAATTTTGTTGTCGCCTGCCTGGCCTTGAATTTATATGCAATGGCCCAGCGTGGATGATGAGAGGTCATACCCAGTTTATCCTGCAATTCAAAATCATTCACTTTAATCACCATGCCATCGATCTCATAGGGAAGTTCATCGCGCTTTGCTTCAAAATCATGACAATGATGAATCACTTCCTCAATTCCCTTAAATGTTTTTTTCTCTTTGAATGGTGCTCTGAAACCCAGTTGCCATAGCATGGCCAGCGAAGTATCGTGATGGGTTAATAGTTCAGGAATGGTTGCGCCTTTGCGTAGGGCATAATAACTTACATGATAAACAAATACCTCCAGGTTTCTCTTCGCTACCTCTTTAGGATCTTTTATTCTTAATGTACCAGATGCCGCATTACGCGGATTTGCCAGTGGAGGAAGACCTTCCTCCATCAGTTTCTCATTAAACTGACGAAAATTTTCTTTGTTGATCAATACCTCTCCACGTATTTCCACAGTTTGTAATCCCAGTGAAGAAAATTCTGCACTTAATGGAATAGAACGTATCTGCCGGATATTAGTGGTCACTTCATCTCCCTGTACGCCATCTCCTCTTGTCGCAGCACGTATTAACTGATCATTTTCATATACAAGTGAAATACTTCCCCCATCAAATTTTGGTTCAACACAATATTCTATTTGATCCACACCCGAAAGTTCTCTTGCCTTGCGATCAAAATCATTAAGATCCTCCGCATCATAAGAATTTTCTAATGATAGCATGGGAACCATATGCTGCACCGTTGGAAATTCTTTGGTCAATCCCTTTGCTACCCTTTGTGTAGGAGAGTCTGCTGTAATTATGGATGGATCTGCCGCCTCTATTTTTTCCAGTGATTTAAACAGCCGGTCGTATTCTCCATCCGCCAGCAGCGGATCATTCATTACATAATATCTGTATTCGTGAAATCGCAAAGCATTCCGCAAACCTTCCAGATCGCCGGGCCCCAAAGCCTTTTTTGCGATCAGGTTCTCCGTGAGCTGCTGAAGGGTTTTTGTGCTTTTGGGGGAATACATGGGGCAAATATAAGTTGAGGGGTTGAGAGGTTCAGGTTTGCGATGACCCTTATTCCGGGGCTTCGAGAGCCTCAGCCACCGGTATCTGTTTAAGCTGAATAGCTGGTGTCGAATGGGAAACTCATGAAGCGTACTCCATACCCGGTGCCTGAGGTTCTCGAAGGCACTGGGAATACAGAGCCCTCAACCCCTCAACTTTCTCTCTATTGTGTAAAAAGTACATATTTTCTTTTACCTTCGGTTTCGCTAGTCAAATAATAATTATGAAACGATTCTTGCTAATAACAGCGATGTTCCTCATCGCGGTATTGCCCGTTCGGGCTCAATTACTGAGCTGGACGGCAGATTTTCCAAAAGACATAGATAATATTACCATCACGATGGATGCCAGCAAAGGCAACCAGGGATTGTTCAATTATTCTCCGGTTTCTGATGTTTATGTGCATGTGGGTGTGATCACAAGTCTGAGTGTAAATAGTGCCGATTGGAAATATGTAAAATTTACCTGGGCAACTACGCCCACAGCTGCACAGGCCACTTCAATTGGGGGCAATAAATGGCAATACACCATCACCAATATTCGAAGCTTTTTCGCTGTACCTGCCGGAGAGGCTATTTTAAAAATTGCGGTCCTGTTCCGTAATGGCGGAGGCACCACCGTTCAGCGAAATGCGGATGCATCCGATATGTATATTCCGGTCTATGATAATAACCTGGCCACTCGTTTCAGCATTCCTTTATTTCAACCAACCTATATTCGAATTCCTGAACCGATCAGCAAAGTGGTAGGAGATAATATTCCTCTTACTGCGATCTCCAATCAGACGACTAACCTTAAATTATTTTTAGATAATGTAGAGATACAAAATGTGGCAAGCGGCACTACTATATCAGCCACGTCTACACTTACTACCGCAGGAAGTCATACTATTAGAGTAGATGCCATCTCCGGTCCCACTACAAAATCCGAATCCTTTACATTTTTTGTTGCATCGGCACCTATTGTTGCGGCCCTGCCCCCGGGGGTACGTGATGGTATTAATTATGAAGCGGGCAATACTTCCGCAGTATTGGTTCTATATGCTCCCGGAAAAAATCGCGTTAGTGTCATTGGTGAATTTCCCGGAAGTAACTGGCAGGAGCAGAATAATTATGTAATGAACAAAACGCCGGATGGTAATTACTGGTGGCTTCGAATAACAGGTCTTACTGCCGGTACTGAATACGCTTTTCAATATTTAGTAGATGGAAGTACAAAAGTGGGAGAGCCTTATGCGGAAAAAGTACTGGATCCTTCTAATGATGGAACCATCAGTTCTCTGACCTATCCGGGATTGAGATCCTATCCTGCCGGACAAACCGGTATTGTCAGCATCTTACAAACCGCCGCCCCTTCTTATACCTGGGCCGTAAATAGTTTTAATCGTCCCGATAAAAGAAACCTGGTGATTTATGAAATGCTGCTTCGTGATTTTGTAGCGGCTCATGATTGGAAAACCTTGCGTGATACACTTAGTTATTTTAAATCACTTGGTGTGAATGCTATTGAGATCATGCCTTTTAATGAATTTGAAGGAAACGAAAGCTGGGGTTATAACCCGGATTATTTCCTGGCTCCTGATAAATATTACGGACCTAAAAACATGCTGAAGGAATTCGTGGATTCCTGTCATAAGAATGGTATCTCGGTGATCATGGATATCGCGCTGAACCATACCACCGGATTAAATCCTTTGGCGCAATTATACTGGAACAGTGCCGCTAATCAACCTGCTGCTAATAACCCCTGGTTGAATGTGAGTGCCACTCATCCTTTCAATGTATTTAATGATTTTAACCATGAAAGTCTGGCCACCCGTTATTTCAGCAGCCGCGTAATGGAACATTGGCTCACTGAATATAAACTGGATGGATTCCGCTTCGATCTTTCAAAAGGATTTACACAAAACGCGAATTGCGGAGCCAGCACCTCAAATGTTTCCTGCTGGGGTAATTATGATGCTTCCCGCGTAGCGATATGGAAAAAATATTATGATTCATGCCAGTTGAAATCTCCGGGCAGTTATGTGATACTGGAGCATTTTGCTGCAAACACAGAAGAGATCGATCTCTCTAATTATGGAATGCTGCTTTGGGGAAATCATAATGCGAATTTCTCTCAGGCTGCCATGGGTTATTCAACCCCCGATGGAGGAGGGAATACCTGGAATTTTGAGGGATATCTTCATACCGCCCGAGGTTGGAATAATCCTTACCTGATAGCCTATATGGAAAGTCATGATGAAGAAAGGCTCATGTACCGCAATCTGAATTTTGGAAATTCTGCAGGCAGTTATAATACAAAGGATCTGAACACGGCTTTGCGACGTATGGAACTCTGCACCAGTTTTTTTCTGGCGGCCCCCGGACCAAAAATGCTCTGGCAGTTTGGTGATCTGGGTTATGATTTCCCCATCAATTACTGTACAGACGGAACGGTCAATAATAATTGTCGCCTTGATAAAAAACCGATTCGTTGGGATTATAAGGGAGTAGTGGCACGCAAAAGATTGAATGATATTTATGCTGCCATGAACAAACTTCGTTTTCATCCATGGTACAAAGATGTTTTCATCGCGAATAATACTACTATTGTCCGCAGTATGGCCAATGCGGTAAAAACATTGGTGCAGCGCTCTGCTAATGATTCCTCCATGCTGGTAGTGGTCGGTAATTTTGATGTGGTGGCGCAAACGGGATCTGTAAGCTTCCCAACTGCGGGCACCTGGTATGATTATCTGAATGGAGGTACAATTACTACAACAGGCGCCTCACAAAATTTTTCTTTGCAACCAGGGGAATACCATGTTTACTTAAATAGAAATCTCACTAACGCAGTAGTAACGGCAACTGGTGGTCCAGGCGCGAATGCAGATAAAATGCAGGCCAGTCTTCATCCAAATCCGGTTAAGGAAAATGGAAGTCTTGCATTGACTTTACCCAAAACATCTAATGTAGAAATTGATATTTTCGATACAGGCGGTAAAAAATTATCAGCTATTTTCAGCGGACGTTTATCCAAAGGAGATCATCAGGTTGATCTGCGTGCCTCGCTGGTAGGTTTGCCTGCTGGTTTTTATTGGATCAGTATTCATTCTGCCGAGGACCAATTATCTTTAAAGTTTGTGAAACAGTAATGCCCTTATTATGCCCAATCAACCTCAACATCTGAAGACCGCGGAGATAGAGAAGATCAGTCACCTTGAATATTTCAATATCGGGGTATCGGTAGACTGCGTGATCTTTTGTTATGATGACAAGCAGCTGAAAATTTTATTGATCAAATCGGATCTGGAAGAATTTTCCGGATTGAGTTCTTTACTTGGTGACCTGGTAAGACCCGATGAGGATATTGATACCGCTTCTTATCGCATATTAAAAGAAAGAACAGGGATGGATGATGTGTACCTTGAACAGGTGCAGGCATTTGGTGCCATTGATCGTCACCCATCAGGACGTGTTATTACTATTTCCTACTATTCCCTGATCGATATAAAGAGTCATCGCTTACAACTTGACAATAATGAATTGAATTGGTATCCGGTGAGTCATATCCGCAAAATGGCCTTTGACCATAAGCTCATCATTGATTCCTGTTTAAAAAGATTGCAGGATCAGATTCTGGATAATCCGATCGTATTTAATCTTCTTCCTCAGAAATTTTCTCTTCGAGAATTGCAGGAGTTATATGAAGCGATCCTTGGTGTGAAGCTGGACCGCCGGAATTTCAGAAAAAAGATGGTAATTAAGGACTGGCTTGAGGATGTGGGAGAAATGGAAGAAGATGTACCTCACCGCCCGGGTAAGTTATACAGTCTCAAGGGAGAGCATCGAAAAAAGCCTGCCCGTAAGAAAACGTCCACACAAAGGGCATTAACCACCTGATTACTATCTGTTTAAGGTTTACACCCAGTTAAGGTTTAAACACTGAAACAAAGGATCCAATTAGCTTGTTCCTGTTATAATTTTATTAAAAATAATTTTGGAACTTATAAAATTTCGCTAACATTGTGTGTTTAATACACATTCCATCGTGTAGATAATACATGATGTTGCCGGATGTGTTTGGTATCTGATTGCAAAAAATTAATAACGATTGCTTATGCGCTTTAATCTAAAAAAGGCTTTTAGTGTCCTGCTTTTAGCTTTTCTAGCACAAATCTCCTTTGCTCAAAAAACAGTCAACGGAAAAATTACCGATTCAAAAGATGGTTCCGCGGTTCGTGGTGCAAGTGTAACTGTAAAAGGTTCACGTACCGGTACTCAAACTGATGCCAATGGTGCTTTCAGTTTAAGTGTTCCTACCGATGCGACCAAATTAGTTATCACTTCTATAGGGTTCACTCCACAGGAAGTAGATATTGCAGGTAAATCATCTGTTGATGTTTCATTGGTAGTTAATAACACTTCACTTGGTGAAGTAGTTATCATTGGTTATGGATCTACTCGTCGTAAAGATCTGACAGGTTCTATCGCCACTATTACCAGCAAGGATTTTAATAAGGGACAAGTAACTTCTCCTGAGCAACTAATTAATGGTAAAATTGCTGGGGTGCAGATCTCGACTCCAGGTGGTGCACCAGGAGCGGGTGGCCGAATCAGGGTAAGAGGTTCATCCTCCCTTAGCGGTTCTAATGATCCGCTGGTGATCATCGATGGGGTTCCGGTAGATCAGGTTTCCGGTATTGCCGGTGCCAACAATCCACTGGCCCTATTGAATCCAAATGATATTGAGTCCTTCAACATTTTAAAAGATGCTTCCGCTACGGCTATTTACGGAAACCGTGCCACCAATGGCGTGATTATCATCACTACCAAGAAGGGACGTGCCGGTACTTTTCATCTGAACTTCAGTACTACCAACTCCGTAGCCACAGTAGGTAGAAATGTGGATGTACTAAGCGCAGCGGAATTCAAGACCGTAGTGAACGGCAAAGGAAACACTAACCAGAAAAGTTTATTGGGTAGTGCCAATACTAACTGGCAGGAGCAGGTATATAATAATGCCTTTACAACAGATAATAATATTTCACTTACCGGCGG
>JBKJMI010000144.1:0-4135 GCA_046596515.1 Chitinophagaceae bacterium
GGTTAACCGCATCTGTAAACTGTTTCAAGTTTTTTGTTTGCAAGATGCTTACACCAATGCTGGAACCTTGGTTGGCCGATTTAATTACAAACGGTAAGCCAATGGTTTCGATAGCTGATTGTAAGAATTTCTTTTTGTTGGGTTCGTTTATCCATTGTGCACGGCTAAAAGAATGATAACGGGGGAGGTCGAAACCTGCGTTTTTCATCAGTTGTTTTTGCACTACTTTATTCATACCAATGGCAGAGGAGAGTATGCCAGATCCGGTGTAGGGTATTCGCAAATATTCTAACAGACCTTGAATGCGACCGTCTTCGCCATCAGCGCCATGCAGACAGAGAAATGCTACATCTATTAAATGTGGCAAAGCACTGGTTTCCACTTTGGCTCCCACTTTATTTATAATTTTTAGTTGCTCACCGTTATCTAAATCGCCTAAACTTTCGGCATACACTTGAAAATGATTAGGGGAAGCAGGCAAGGCTTCGGCTGGAGGATAAAAATCACGAATGCTACCTTTATACACATACTCCCAACTTAATAAAATAATAGTGCCGAAACTGTCGATAAACAAAGGAATGGGGTCAAACAACGACTTGTTGAGATTATCATACACTGTACGACCGCCTGCAAAAGAAACTTCTCGCTCGCGCGATACTCCACCAAATAATACTCCGATTTTAAGCTTATTCATACTAGGGCAAAAATAGAGCATTACCCGTTACGGATAAGCCAATATGGAGTGCTTAATTTAGATTGAATAATTGCAAAATTGCAAAAGAAAAACAGGCTGCAATAGTTAGGGTGAAGGATAACTTTGTGTTAGTTAGAAGTTTTGTAATTACTGGTTACACGCGGATAGCACTTAATTGTGCTGTGTAGTCCTAAAAAAGCGATACAGATTTATAAGACAAAACTAATTTAATTTAAACAGAAATCAGGGTAGCCTGATTTCTGTTTTTTATTTTATACGTTTTCATTTTAATTGTTTGTTGACTATGCATTTCAATGGGGGTTAGCAAATTACAGGAGAAGTGCGGTCTTTCGGTATTGTATATTTGAATACTTTCTTCTACTAGCTTTTGCATTATATCTAACTCAACTTTGTAGTTTTCTAATTCAAATTCATTTTTAATTATTCCGTTTATCCTTTCTGCTACTGCGTTTGAATACGGGTCATAGCCTTGGGTCATGCTGCAAAGAATATTATTTTTAGATAGTGCCTGCTGGTACTCATTAGAACAATATTGAATTCCTTTGTCAGAATGATGTATGAGTTTTGACGCTGGATATTTTCTGTTTTTAACAGCACTGCGTAGAGCTCTCAGTACTCCACTGGTATTTAAACTGTCAGACAAATCATATCCAACTATTTTTTTTGAGTATGCATCAGTAATAAGAGCCAGGTAAGTGTTTTGATGTTTTGCTGCAAGGTATGTGATATCAGATACCCATACCTGCTCTGGTCGGGTGATGGATAATTGGCTAACCAAATCTTTGTGTTTATAAAACCTGTGATGTGTGTTGGTAGTTACTCTGTAATTTCTCTTTGGAAACACCATTAGATGGTTTGCTTTTAAAATGCTGAACAACTTATCTCTGCCCACCTGATGTTGCTGCAAATTTGTTTTGAGTAAATGATATAGTTTTCTGGTCCCTATGCGTGGCATTTTTGCACGCAAGGGTACTACCAGCTTTACTATTTGTTCTGCTTTGATTTGTCGTTTAGTTTTTGATTTTATTTTTCGATAATAAACCTGTCTGCTAACCCCGAACAATGCACAGGTAGAAACTAATGTTTCTTTGTGGTTTTTGCGATAGTGGTCGATTGTTCGGGTAAGGAGTTTTTTCGGATAGCGATGTTGTATTCCTTTTCGGCAATGTCAATCATCATATCAAATATGATGACCTTTTTATCCGATGTTTCTACTTGTTTCTCTAAGTACGCTTTCTGTTTTTCCAGCAGCTTTACTTTTTGTTCAAGTTCTAAAATTTGTTGTTCCGGTGTTTTGGGCATGTTAGAGGGTGTTTGATTTTCCCAGTCAAAGTTCCCAAATTTTCTTAACCATGCAACTACCGTTGAGCGAGCTTGTATTCCATATTTTCTACATGCTGCTTTTGTAGATGTTTCTCCGCGTTCAATTTCCTGAACTACTTGCAGTTTTAATGACATGCTGTAGTCTTTTTGTGTACGCTTTACATACACACTTGTTTTTTCTTTTTCCATAACGATACTTTTTTGTGTATCGCTATTTCAGGACGCGACATGCCATATTAAAAAAAAAGCCCTGCATTACTGCCGGGCTTTTTTTAAGAGCAACAAATTATTTAGCTCAAATGTCCATTAATAAGTTTGGTCATTTCAAACATGCTAACGGTTTTCTTTCCACCAAATACTTTTTGCAAATTCATATCAGCATTAATGTTGCGTCTTTCTTTTGCATCTTGCAATTTGTTTTTCTTAATGTACTCCCACACTTTTTTAACTACTTCGGTGCGAGGCATTGCTTTGCTACCTACTACTTCAGCCAAACTGCTGCTAATAGTCATTGGACGCATAAATGCTGCATTAGGAGTCCTTTTTACTTTAGGACCTGCTGCTTTTTTAGCTGCTTTTTTAGCCGGAGCTTTTTTAGCTGCTTTCTTTGCCGGAGCTTTTTTTGCCGGAGCTTTCTTTGCTGCTTTTTTAGGAGCTGCTTTTTTTACTGCTTTTTTAGTTGCCATGATTAATTAAGATTATTTAGTGGGATAAATGTACTCTCGTAAAAACGGTTTTTTACGAGGTAGAAAAGGACTTATCAACACTACTGCATAGTTTGTTTACAGAGGTAAAATCATTATTTAGTACTACAATGATAATGCTGAAACCTAAGCCTGTAGCGGTTTTTAGCTATGGCAGTAACCGGGTTGTTTCAGACTGTTGTTAGGGTTATTAACAATAGTGTTATGTTAATTACTCTCGTAGAATCACTTTTTTACGAGGAGAAAATGCGATGACAGCATTTTGATTTGTGAGTTAAAAAAAATTAAAGCATGAGCACTTTCCATGCTTCTTCACTATTATTTGCAGCCAACAACTCCTGTGCAGCCTTGTGCAGAATATCGGATTTAAGCTGAGTATTGCCTTGGAAGGCAGCTATTAATTTGGTTGCCGATGCATTTTTTCGATAAGCAATAAGTTCTACTTCGGTAGGCATCTGTTCGGCATTAGCAAGCATGCCCAAATCATTTCCGGTAAGCACTGTGCTATTGCGTATATGTTCAGGTAAGTTATCCATACCCAATCCAATCTTTGTATTGGGCTTGGGCACCATAAACATACCTTCCGCACTTCTCGAATACCAATCGCCACCCATTCGTGCAACTAAATCAATCTTTGCCTGATCGATTTTACCATCTGCGTTTAGTACCTGCTCGTGAATGTGCATTAAAAGAATTTCGCAAATAACAAGATTGGCCGCACCTCCATAAGTACCTGTTTGTATTATTTCGCGCACTTTACATTCCATTTGCACAGGCGATTCTTTTACCCTAAACGGTTTTACCATCTGCGATGATAAGGGTGTAAATCCGGCTTTGATAAATTCGTTTATACCTTTTGCATATTCAGTACTTGCCAGCGAGGTTTGTTGCACCATGGAATAATTTACAACATTAATAACCACTTCGCCTACTTCGCGTACATTATCCAATGTGTGTTTGGTAGCACCATCGCGACCGCGCAGTGCAGGACTAAAAATTATCAACGGAGGGTTGCTGCCAAAGGCATTAAAAAAACTAAAAGGGCTAAGATTAGGGTTGCCTTCCTTATCTATTGTACTGGCAAATGCAATAGGGCGTGGAGCAATAGCACCAAGCATATAAGCATGAAACTCGGCAGCTTTCATTTCTTTAGGGTCAATAATTTTCATGGTGGTGTTAAATTGAATTTAAAGTGGTGATGCTATTAATAACAAGTACTGATTTACAGATCCCAAAAATAGATACATGTAGTTGATAAACCAGAGTTCAGAAAAAAACCTATTTTTGCCGCCAGTTTATAAAAATAAACAACTGCGGATGTGTCGTAATTGGTAGCCGAGCCAGACTTAGGATCTGGTGCTGAGAGGCGTGGGGGTTCGAGTCCCTTCATGCG
>JBKJMI010000004.1:0-85915 GCA_046596515.1 Chitinophagaceae bacterium
GAACCGGAAAAAAATTCGAGTGAAGATTTATCAAGCGTGGTCAGGTACCATACAAAGGAGGCAACAAGGGCAGAAAGTCCCAATACCCAGGCCAGTATGACCGGCTGAAAAAGTTTAATTTTTTGCCTGATGGAAACGATCAGCAAGGCAGCAATGGTAGCAGCGAATGTGGCGATCATACAGGGCACAAAAATATCCGTAGCATTTTTTGCCCCTGCTCCTGCTCTGATCGCGATAATACTGATCGGTATTAATGTTAGTCCTGATGCATGAAGACAAAGAAACATGATCTGTGCATTTGATGCTCTTTCCTTATCAGGATTCAATTCCTGTAAACTTTCCATGGCCTTTATGCCAAATGGGGTGGCCGCATTATCCAGTCCGAGAAGGTTTGCAGAAAAATTCATCATCATATGTCCATGCGCTGGATGTCCCTTGGGAACATCCGGAAATATCTTAGAAAAAAATGGTCCGATAATACGTGAAAGAAAACGAACGCCTCCTGCCCTTTCCGCAATACTCATGAATCCCATGAATAAAGCCATGATGCCGATCAGACCAAAACATAAATTCACTGCGTCTTTACAAGTCTCAATAATACCATTTACTTTCAGTGGCTTTGAACCAATAATACTCTCTCCATCTTTTTTATAAACCAATCCGGCTTTAGAAAAACGAGCTGAACTATCCAGAGCAGAAACGATCGCCAGGTCGGCACGCTGCATGGGCAATTCTTTTACCTTAATCGTATCCCCTGTTTTTCCAATCACCATTTCTGTGAATATCTGCTGATCGCTT
Source organism: Chitinophagaceae bacterium (assembly GCA_046596515.1). Lineage (GTDB taxonomy): Bacteria > Bacteroidota > Bacteroidia > Chitinophagales > Chitinophagaceae > JJ008. The sequence goes on from JBKJMI010000004.1 coordinate 799, forward strand.
CCATTGGCCAGAAATTTATAAGAAGCAACCAGCAGAGATATAATGATAAAGGCGGACCAGATGCGGGTTAAGGCCATTTGAAGAGAGGTTAGGGGTTAGGGTTTAGGGGTTAGAGATTAGAAAACAAGATACTAATTAGAAATTAGCTACCATGGAATGCTTATCTTTGCAGCCTTAAAAAATAAATTTACCCTGCACCGTCAGGCCTAAACCCTAACCTTTAACCTCTAAACATTCTCTCCTAATGGCTCTTCAGGCAGGTATCGTAGGACTTCCAAACGTAGGTAAATCCACACTTTTTAATGCGGTTAGTAATAATGCCAAGGCCCAGGCAAGCAATTATCGATTCTGTACTATTGATCCAAATATTGGGTTAGTAGATGTACCGGATCCAAGAATGAACAAACTGGCTGAGCTGGTAATTCCTGATCGTATAGTACCTACACAGATCGAGATTGTGGATATCGCCGGACTGGTAAGGGGTGCAAGCAAAGGAGAAGGTTTGGGAAATAAATTTCTTGGAAATATTCGTGAAGTAGATGCCATCATTCATGTGATCCGTTGTTTTGAAGATGAAAATATTCTTCGTGATGAAGGAGCCATCAACCCGGTAAGTGATAAGGAGATCATTGATACTGAACTTCAACTGAAGGATCTTGACAGTGTAGAAAGAAAGATTTCGAAGACCGAGAAGATGATCCGTGTAGATCCTAAACTGAAAACAGAACTCGAAATACTGATCCAATGCAAAGAACATTTGCAAAAAGGAAAAAGTATCAGGGAACTGGACCTAAGCAAAGACGATAAATTAGCCATTGCTGATCTGTGCCTGCTCACAGATAAACCAGTACTTTACGTGGCTAATGTGGACGAACCTTCTATGCATACCGGAAATAAATTTACTGATCAGCTTAAGGAAGCTATAAAGTCAGAGAATGCAGAACTGATCGTGATGAGTAATAATATTGAGGCTCAGATCTCTGAAATGGACAATGATGATGATAAAAAAATGTTCATGGAAGAGTATCATATGGTTGAACCTGCTCTTGATCGTTTGATACACTCCGCCTATAAACTGTTGAATCTATTTACCTATTTCACTGCCGGTGTTCAGGAAGTCAGAGCCTGGACCATTCACCAGGGATGGAAAGCTCCGCAAGCTGCAGGTGTGATTCATACCGATTTTGAAAAAGGATTCATCAAAGCGGAAGTGATCAGTTATGATGATTTCATCACCCTTGGATCAGAGGCTGCTTGCCGTGAAGTAGGAAAATTAAGAATAGAGGGAAAAGATTATATAGTGAAAGATGGAGATGTGATGCATTTTCGGTTCAACGTTTAAAACAAAGCCGTTATCCCTGCTCTTCCCAGATGAACGGTGCGTGATACTCCGGCTTTTCTTCCATCATACTGAAAATTAAGCTCCAGGTTATTCATTAATCTTTTGGTGAACATCAGTCCCCATAAATAATTCTTTCCCGGAAGTAAGCCATCAAGCATAATATAACTCACCGTGCTGTTTGCCGGATAATTATATTGAATATTATTCAGTGTGAATCTTCCTGATAAGGAACTGCTTTGAAGTATGCTATACTTGGATTCTATATTAATAGAATTAGAAGTAGATCTTTCTCCACCATAAATGGGTTCATTCGTTCTTTTATCCAGTTTATAACTACCTGTCAGCCTGAATTTAGTTCCCCGTATAAAGATCAGTGAAGGTTCTATACTTTGTATTTCCAATAGGAAATTTCTGTTGGCAAACCTTGGGGTGAATAAAGCGCTGCTGCCCTTTCTTATATTCAGTAGCCATTGAAAACTCGGACTAAAGTTGACCCTCCACTTCATGGTCCAGTCATTGATTTTCCGGCTCTCATAACCATATGTAAGCAGCGATTTCGCGTTATTACGAAGATTACTTAGGTCAACACCCCATCTGCTGCTGAATCGATTAAAAGAGATTGTATTCGCGATCGCGGTAATAGAGGTGATCAGCGCAGTATCATTCACACCATATTTAAAAGGGTTAAATTCAAAACTTCCCTTAGCAACTGATTTTTTATTTCGTTGAAGAGAACTAATCAGAAGAAACCTGGATATAAATCCTTTAAACCCCTTTTTTATGTTTCCAAATGTTGCAGCAGGTGTAATATTAAAACTGTAATTGAAAGTGGTATAATTAGCTTTTACAAAATCATTGGTTGGTGTAAATATGCGAATAAATTTTGCCTGGTCAGGAAAAGCGGCCATTTCAAATTCATTCAATTGCTGCACACCATCATTGTTATAATCGATCCAGGCATACTGACCCGTGCCAGGTGGAACTTCCAGGTAAGCGAAATCTCTTCTTTGCTCCTGCCCCGCCCCTACCTCATAAAGAATATTTCCTGTCAGCAACCCTTTCCATTCCTTCATTAAATATTCCACCCTTCCGAGAATGGTCTCATCTGCCTTTTGTTTTGAGATCAGCGCATCATAGACTTTTAATTTTCGGAATGTGGTATTGACATATAACTGCCTTTTCGGGCTTGATAATAGTTCTGCCTGAAGGTTAAGATTCAAACTTCGATCTCCGCGAACAAGGGTATTCTTCACCGGATATTTATCAGAACGGGTAAAGAAAGTGACCGTGTATCGGTTCTTCCTTGCTTCATTGGAACGCAGATATGCAGAATATATATCAAAGGAAAAAGCAGTGGCCAGGAGGGAATCATTAGTCCGGAATCTTGAAATACTCTTTTCCAGTGTATAATTAACACCCAGCCGCCAATGATCAAGTGATTTTAATACTTTGCTTATATCGATCTGTGGTCTTACAAAGTTTCCCTTATTCAGTGCCCCGGTGTAATTGGTCAGTGAAAATTTATTATTGATCTGCCAGCCTTTCCACCCGGCTATATGAGTAATTTGATTTTGCCAGCCACTATAATGATCGCTTCGGTCATATTTTGTAAGTTGGTAAAGAAAATTATGCGCGTTCTTATTTTTTAATTGAAGAGATCCTTTCAAAATGGATTCATCCACTGGTACAGGTAATATCTCTAATGGAAGTCCCCAGTCACGTGAGAACTCTACATTTCTTAACCTTTCAAGTGGTTTGAATTTCTTCTGCACATATTCATAATCCAATCCTGTATTTAGTTGCAATTTGTCACGATCAGCAAATTGTTTTTGCTGCATCACCCTGAATTTAGCGGCATATCCCCTGTCATCTCCATTATCCTTACCCGAAAAAGTATTCACATCAAAATTACTGGTTGCCAGTTCCGTCATCACCGTCACCCCCCTGGTAAATTTATAATCAAAAGCAAGGCTGGCTACCTGTTGTTTTTTAGGTGCAACAAGAACCTGTACAGGCTCATACTGACCCTGCTTTACTGAACCAACAGGAGCCACATATTTATACACTTTACCATTGGCTCCGTTAAAATCAGGAACATAGTTTCCCTTATTTATACCAACATCTACAAATGAAAGATTATAACGGGCCAGGGTAGGATCAACTGAATATTGATAAAATGAATCTATTCCTATATAGATCTTCTGATAGAGAATTTTTCCTGCGGCGAATGTATCGATGATAGCCGTCGGGTAAAAAGCGCGTTGCACACTATCTCCCAGGTTAGCCAGGAACTGTTGCTGTTTATTATCCAATATCTGGTTGATCTGTGAATTCTTCGCGTCATTGTTTTGAAAAAAACTAAACCGCAAATTCATTTTTTTACCTATCTCAAATTCCTGGTTCAGATAAAGATTAGCATTAAGATAATTGCGGTCAGCATATTCGAATTCCACCTGGATACGGCTGTCTTTGGTGATCATTCGTTTGGGGGTGAAACTGATCTCTCCGGTATTATAATTGATCACATAATCCTGATCCTCTCCCCGCTGAAGCAACTGGCCATCATAATACACTCTCTCTGTATTCGCCAGAATAATAAAGAATATTTCATTGTTTGCGCCCTTCAGGCGATAAGGACCCTGGTTTCCCTCAAGTGTAGTAAGCAGGTTACGGGTAAATTTTCCTTTGGCCACAGAACCACTTACCAGTGTGGAAGAAATAATATTCCTGCTCAATTGATTTTTAGTTCGGAAAGCCACTCCCTGCAATCGCTTGTAAAAATTCAGGAAATAAAATTGATTTTGTCTCAGATCGATATCGCCAAGGTCCAGTTGCCAGCTTTTTTTTCTAAACTGCAGATAAACCTGGTCAAATTCATTTAATTGTTGTGTATTGCCATCCGGTTGAATAGGAATATTATTATCTGTAATAGCTGCAGATACTTCAATGCTGTCACCAAGCATTCCACTTAGCTGCATATTGAAACTTGAATTCAATACGGCGTCCTGACTATTACCAAAACCTATTTGTCTGCCGAAACTTCCTTCGGCTTTCAACGTACCAAAATCAAAAATGCCTCTTTGTGTTTCAGTTAATCCCCGATTGAATTCAAAAGGGGTGACATAATATTTTTTCCGCACGCTATCGTAAGGAAATCTTTCTACCAGTGAATTGAGAAGAAAAGGAAACACCCGGTATTCAACCTCGATCGTTTCGGGAATGGGTTTTATTTTCCAGTAAAGAATGGCCCTGACAAAATCCAGTTTATATGCAGAATCAGAGAGCCCTTTTATTTTAAAACTTGTAGAAATGATGCTGAGCGTATCCAGCTTAAGGCTATCGCCCTGGGTTTTTATTACACGATGACGGAGATTTGAAGTCGGGGGAGCATCCTTCCCAAAGGGAAACTGCGCCTGGCTCAGGAAGGAAGAAAGGGCCAGGACCAGGGTCAGGGATGCACGGCAAAAAAAGGTCAAGAATGATACATTTCACTCAAAATCGTAAAATTTGAGGATTTTATTGCCTCAAAGTTATCCCATCATGTTAATTCTCATAAACTCCCACTTTCCACTCCCTACTTTCTACTAACAATTCTCCACTCACTTATCACTACTTAAACCTGCTCCTAAATACTCCCTGTTCAGTCGGGCGATATTTTCAATAGAGATCCCTTTAGGACAAACAGCCTCGCAGGCTCCAGTATTGGTACAGGCTCCGAAACCTTCTTTATCCATTTGAGCCACCATATTCAACGCTCTTGATCTTCTTTCAGGAGATCCCTGTGGCAATAAGGCCAGGTGAGAGACTTTTGCAGATACAAATAAAAGAGCCGAAGAATTTTTGCAGGCGGCTACACAGGCGCCACATCCAATACAGGCGGCGGCAGCAAAGGCAGCATCTGCTTTATCTCTTTCCACGGGAACGGCATTGGCATCAACAGCACTTCCTGTATTCACAGAAATATATCCACCTGCCTGAATGATACGATCAAAGGCACCGCGATCCACCACAAGGTCCTTCAACACCGGAAATGATTTTGCTCTCCATGGTTCCACTACGATGGTATCACCATCTTTATAGGCACGCATATGAAGCTGGCAAACGGTATTATGGGTCCATGGTCCATGAGGACGTCCGTTGATATACATTGAACACATTCCGCAGATCCCTTCACGGCAATCATGATCAAAAGCGATAGGGTCCTTTCCTTCAATGATCAGTTCTTCGTTCAGCACGTCGAACATTTCAAGGAATGACATTTCCGAAGAAATATTTTTCACCTGGTAAGTGGCGAAAGCACCGTTATCTCCAGAATTCTTCTGCCTCCAAACCTTAAGTGTCAAATTCATGGTGTACTGTTCCATATCTGAATTGGTTAGTCTTTTAATTTACTTGTAAGAACGTTGTGACGGTTTCGCTACTTCAAATTGCAATGCTTCTTTATTCAACTGCCATTGACTTTCGCCCTGGTATTCCCATGATGATACGTAGATAAAATCATCATCATTACGAAGCGCCTCTCCTTCTTCTGTCTGGCTTTCTTCTCTGAAATGGCCCCCGCAACTTTCACGGCGATCCAATGCATCCAGACACATTAACTCTCCCAGCTCAATGAAATCAGCTACCCGGCCTGCCTTATCCAGTTCAGGATTCATTTCATTCACAATACCCGGAATTTTTACATTGGTCCAGAATTCTTTTTTAAGTGCGCGTATCTCTTCCACTGCTTCTTTCAATCCGCTTTCATTACGTGCCATTCCACATTTCTCCCACATGATCTTTCCAAGACGCTTATGAAAACTTTCAACCGTCTGATTTCCTTTTATGTTCAGGAATGTATTGATACGATCGCTTACATTTTTTTCCGCTTCAACAAATTCAGGATGATTAGTAGAAATAGGTTTCACCGCGATCTCATCGGCCAGATAATTACCAATAGTATATGGTATCACGAAATAACCATCGGCCAATCCCTGCATCAGGGCAGAGGCACCTAAGCGATTTGCACCATGATCAGAAAAATTCGCTTCGCCTAATGCATATAAACCCTGCACCGTAGTTCTTAATTCATAGTCAACCCATAATCCCCCCATGGTATAATGAACCGCAGGATAAATTCTCATTGGCACTTCATATGGATTCTCACCGGTGATCTTTTCATACATATCGAAGAGATTACCATATTCTTCTTTCACTACTTCTTTCCCAAGGCGGATCAGCGTATCCATATCAGGATTCTCAATACCATGTTTATTTGCTTCCGCGCGACCATATTTATTGATCAGGTTGAATTTAAAATCAAGATAAACAGCCTGTCCTGTTGTACCTACACCATAACCGGCATCACATCTTTCTTTTGCGGCACGTGAGGCCACATCTCTTGGTACCAGGTTTCCAAATGCAGGATATCTTCTCTCGAGATAATAATCTCTTTCTTCCTCTGGAATTTCATTTGCCTTACGCTTATCGGCTTTTTCTTTAGGCACCCAGATACGACCATCATTTCTCAATGATTCCGACATCAATGTAAGTTTGGATTGATGATCTCCACTTACCGGAATGCAGGTAGGATGTATTTGTGTAAAGCAGGGATTACCAAACTGGGCTCCTTTTTTATGCGCCTTCCATATTGCAGTAACATTTGATCCCATCGCATTAGTAGAAAGATAAAATACGTTACCATAGCCACCAGTACATAACAATACCGCGTGACCAAAATGTCTTTCCAATTCTCCATTCACCAGGTTACGACAGATAATGCCTCGTGCCTTTCCGTCGATAGTAACGAGATCAAGCATCTCATGACGGGAATACATTTTTACATTCCCCAGATTTACCTGACGCTCCAGAGCCTGGTAAGCGCCTATAAGTAATTGCTGACCGGTTTGTCCGGCAGCATAAAAAGTTCTTTTTACCTGTGTACCACCAAATGAACGGTTATTCAGCAGTCCGCCATATTCACGCGCGAATGGAACACCCTGAGCTACGCACTGATCGATGATACTTGTACTGATTTCTGCAAGACGATGCACATTGGATTCACGGGAGCGATAATCGCCTCCTTTGATCGTATCATAAAAAAGACGAAAAACAGAATCACCATCATTCTGATAATTCTTCGCTGCGTTGATTCCACCCTGAGCAGCGATGCTATGCGCACGACGAGGAGAATCCTGGAAACAAAATGCTTTAACCTGGTAGCCTAGCTCGGCCATCGAAGCAGCTGCAGAGGCGCCGGCAAGTCCGGTTCCCACAACGATCACTTCCAGTTTTCTTTTGTTGGCCGGGTTTACAAGTCGGCAATGTCCTTTATAATAGGTCCATTTCTGATCTAAGGGCCCAGCAGGTGATTTTGCGTCCAACATAAAATAAGGTTCTTTAAATGTTATAGTAAGGGATTAGTAAAAGGTCATTTTATCCAACCCAAATAAATGCTTATTGGCATAGCCGCGAATAAAATACTAACCAGTAGAGAGAATCCAATGCCTGCTAAATTCACCATAGCAAGATATTTTTTATTGGAAACACCAATAGTTCTGAAAGCGCTCTGGAAACCATGAATAAGGTGCCATGCAAGTGAAATACATCCAAGCACATAAAGTATTACCACCCATAATTCCTGGAAAACCGTGATCATGCTTCCATAAAGATTATGAAAGGTCGCTCCATCTGCATAGGTTACCTCTTTCAATCCGCCAAAGCGTGAAGGCACCCAGAAATTAGCGATATGCACAACAAGAAAAATAAAGATCAATGTACCTAATAAGCCCATAGACTTACGATACCATTTGCTTCCTTCAGATCCCATTGATACTTTATATGCATGACCCCTTCTGCTGCGATTATGCCATTCAAGCACATAGGCCTGAATAATATGTATTATGAAAAAGAGAAACAATGCAATCTCAAGAATACGGGGAATCATATTGCTGCCAAGCCAATGCGCGGCGCGGTTAAAAATTTCACCGTTGTCTTCGGGAACAAAGATCTTCGACCAGATCAACGTATTCAATGTTACGTGAACCACCAGAAAGCCGATCAGGGAAAGTCCCGTTATCGCCATCACCCACTTTTTTCCGATCGAAGAAGTAAAGAGTTCAGACCATTTCATAATTGCAGTTAAGGAAGAGTGATTAATTGCGCCGGGGGCGCATTTGGTTGGCAAAGTTACTGGTAGATAAAGAAAAAATCACAAAAAACTAGATGATTATCCTCATCCATTTAACCTCATTCCAAACTCCATATCCAGCTTACGAAACAAATGGATTGGCTTATAGGTTCGCCAGTTGGGTAGATCCTGTAATTCCACATAATTATCCAGGTGGGCCTGTTTAAAATCATACTGAGTTTGCTCAGGCATATTTAAACAAATCACCCATCCATTTTCCTCCTGCACATCCTCCTGTAGTTCTTCATAATAGTCGCGGCCATCGCTATGAAAATTCAATACATTCTCAGCTATCAGGATGAATTTATAAAGGCCTTCTTCCAGGAATTTATCCAGCACCTCTCTTTTTAATTCCATTATATCATTCTCCAGCGCGTCATTCCATTCTCCCAAAAGTTCGATCACCGCATAATGATCATCATAATCGGCGATCAGCACTTTAAGGTAAAGTGTACGACTTCCAAAATCATCCCATTGTGGGTGGATATAATAATTATAAACAGCCTGAGAGTATTCAAATTCTGAATAAGCTCGGCCGTAAAATGGCGAGCGCGGATCCTCTTCGCTCACATAAATATGCCTCCAGTTATAAAACGGCTCAATGTTGTGCATTATGGCACAAAGGTAAAAATTCGTTCGTTAAAGATCCAGTAAAATGAAGAGAAAACGAAAAGCTAAAAACCCGAAAATGAGAATGAACCGCTGCCAGGTCTGGCGACTGCTATGATCTTCTATGAGGAAAAGATATCGTAAGGGCAAATAGAACAGTACAAAACAGATAGCCAGCACTATGAACTGAGCGAGCAATCCGGGGGCATTTTTTGGAAAAATATCTTTGGTCATCAATCCCATCACGCCTCTTTCCCAGAAAAAAAAAGTTAAAACAGATACAGAAAGACAAAGAAGGATATCGCCTGTCAGTTCTCTTTTGAAAAGGCCTTTCTCACTATAGTTTTTGGAAATATTTTTCCTTGGTGCGCGATATACCAGCCAGGTGATAAAGATCGCGATAAAAAATATGGACCAATTATACCAATCAGTTTCATCCGGTTTTGCTCCCTGAAAATGTATACCCAGAAAATTCTGAAGATGTATACGCGACATATACATAGCGCCATATAATATCAGCCAGTGGCCAAACATCATGGCATACTTCAAAGGAAAAGTTCTTTTTTTATAAGCAGGCAAATCCGCGCGGATATCTAATGGAAGATGTTTGAGCCAGGCTCCTAATGCATAAAAAATAATGGAACCCATGATCAGCCATGGAAATGAAGGGGATGCAATCAGACTTACAAATCCCGGGAAAACGAAACTTAAAGAAAAGCTGGTCATGAATACGATCCAGTCGAACAGGGCAGCACGTGACAGTTTATTTTCCATACGCATCTGCTGCTTTTTTCACACTGCCATATTTCATCAAAAGATCCTTCGCGGTTTCATATTCATCAAGCCGAATTCTTTCCATCAACATTTTAGTACCGCGATCCACCAATTTATCATTGGTCAGTTGCATGTTCACCATTTTATTATCTTCCACTCTTCCCAGTTGTATCATCAGAGAAGTAGAGATCATATTCAGCACGAGTTTCTGTGCCGTACCACTTTTCATTCTTGTACTACCGGTTACAAATTCTGGCCCTACCACTACTTCAATTGGAAAATCCGCAGCCGCACTTACCGGCGAATCCGGATTGCAGGAAATGCTTCCGGTAATAATTCCATTCGCCCGGCAATTTTCCAGCGCTCCTATTACATAAGGTGTGGTACCGCTTGCTGCAATTCCGATCACCACATCTTTTTCACATACATTGAAAACTATAAGATCTTTCCAGCCCTGTTCACGATCATCTTCTGCAAATTCCACCGCCTTAGTAATTGCTTTTTCTCCTCCGGCGATGATGCCAATGACCAACCCGTAAGGAACGCCATAAGTTGGGGGACATTCACTTGCATCAACAATACCTAATCTTCCGCTGGTACCGGCTCCGATATAAAACAATCTTCCCCCCATCAGCATTTTATCGGCCGCTGCTTCCACTAATTTTTCAATTTGTGGAATAGATCTTTCTACAGCTTGTGGAACCACCTGATCTTCCGTATTAATATTCATCAATAGTTCAGCTACCGGCATTTTCTCAAGGTGACGGTATCGACTGGTTTCTTCGGTTATTTTTTCGAAAGCCATTTTTGTATTTTATCTATGATATTCTACCAATCCTTCCATAGGTGTTTTCAGAATGCGGCCAAGTTCAAATTCATAACTGCTGCATAACTGTTTTACAACATCACTGAATCCAAAAGCAACCCCTCCGGTAAAACTTACAGGAAGGGTCCAGGTCTCACGGTATTTGCAAAGATGACTGAAGAAGAAATCATTCAGTCCGTCTTCAATGATATTCTCGATCATATAATGCCCTCGGTTATCTGCCAAAAATCGCGCGAAGCCCGCCAGGTAACGATTTGGTAATGGTTTCTTATAAACATTCTCCAATATCTCCGCAGTGTTGGTAGTATAAGTAAGATCAAAACGGCCTCTTAATTCTTCATCAAAAGTACCATAGAGATAATATTGTATCACTTTTTTACCAAGGTATGCGCCACTACCCTCATCTCCGAGTACATAGCCCAGTCCCGGACTATTTTTCACGATCTTTTTGCCATTATAATAACAGGAATTGGAACCCGTGCCTAGTATACAGGCTATACCTTTCTGATCGCCTAATAAGGCCCTTGCAGAAGCCATCAGATCATGTGTAACTTCTGCATGAGCAGAAGGAAAAATATTTTTCAGCGCTTTTTTTACTGAACGGGCATTGACCGGATTGGCACAACCTGTTCCATAATAATAGATCTCATCTACTATATGTTTTCCAATACGCGGCGCCAGTTCCTTACGCAATAATTCGGTTATCTGATTAGTGTCAAGAAAATAGGGGCTTATCCCCTGGGTGCTGATGGATTTTTTTCTTCCGTCAGTCAGCAGGCACCAGTCAGCTTTGGTGGCCCCACAGTCAGCGATCAGTTTTACAGTTGACATGTTTAATAGGTGGCCCTGGGTTTGGGTTCATAAAGTATCGGAACCATGCAGAAACTTTATGTTAATTTGCGACAAATTAAGCATTTAAGTAGTATGGCAGGCAATAAAAAATTACAGATCTGGTTACCTCTAATATTTTCCATTGTATTGATCATTGGAATGGTTCTGGGTTATCAACTCAGTGGAAAAACTGGTAATAATCAGAACATATTCCGCAATGACCGGGGCGGCAGTATACAGAAAGCTCTTGACCTAATACGATTGAAATATGTGGATTCTGTAAACATTGATTCATTGGAGGGCATGGCCCTGGAACAGATGATGTCCGAACTGGATCCGCATTCTGTTTACCTGCCACCTGTTGATCTGAAAGCGGCTAATGAAGACCTTGCCGGGAATTTTGAAGGCATTGGAGTTGAGTTTAACATTTTTGATGATACTGTAACCGTAGTATATGTGATACCCGAAGGACCCAGTGAAAAAGCAGGATTAAAAGTAGGTGATCATATCATTGGTGTAAATGATCATCCGATTACAGGAAAACAAATGACTGTTGATGAGATCAAAAAATACATTCGGGGACAAAGGGGCACTAAGGCCCTGCTTAAAATTAGTCGGGATGGAAAGATACTTGACCTGCCTGTTACACGTGGCACAATTCCGGTTCCTTCTATTGATGCCAGTTATATGATCGATAGGACCACTGGCTATATCAAACTGAATAAATTCACTGATAATAGTTATGAAGAATTTATGTATGCCATGGAGCACCTTAAAAAAGAAGGTCTTCAAACACTCATTTTTGATATCCGTGGTAATGGCGGAGGATTTATGAACGAGGCCGTTGATATCGCGGATGAATTTCTGGATGGAGAGAAACTTGTGGTGTATACTGAAGGAGTGAATAGTCGTAAAAGAGAATATCGCTGCAAGCGACCAGGAATTTTTGAAACCGGAAAAGTCTATTTACTGGTTGATGAACTTTCCGCAAGCGCAAGCGAAGTGCTGGCAGGTGCGTTGCAGGATTGGTGCAGGGCCACTATCATTGGCAGAAGAACATTTGGAAAGGGTTTAGTGCAGGAACAATATTCACTTAGTGACGGAGCGGCTATCCGACTTACTATAGCCAGGTATTATACTCCATTAGGCAGAAGTATTCAACGCTCTTATGCTAAAGGGAAAAAGATTTATATGGATGAAGTGTATGAAAGATATAACAGTGGTGAAATGTTCTCCCTGGATTCTATTCATGTGCATAATATCGGAAAGAAATATGTGACCCCTTGTCATGATACATTATTTGGGGGCGATGGAATTACACCTGATGTTTTTGTATCGGCAGATACAAATAGTTATAAATCTTCTATCAGCACTTTATTGGGAAGCAATAAGCTCAGCAACTATATCTACAGTTTTTACAGAAAGCATCAGCAACAGATCGATCAGTTTAAAAGCGCCGGAGATTATGCCAGTCATTTTAATGCGGAAGAACTCTGGCAGGGCTACGCTTTACTGGCAAATGATTCTGTAACATCCGCACACTGGACAGATACCGATAAGAATTTCGTGAAGCTTAGATTGAAGGCTCTACTGGCAAGGTACAGATGGAGAAATACCGGATTCTACCAGGTGATTAACCAGGAAGATCCGGCATTAAAAAAAATAATGAAGTAATTATTTATTGCTCTTATTCTCATCCCACCACTTCTTTTCCATACGGTAAGATCCAAATAGACCTGCACCGGCACCAATAGCGATCAGGGAGAAATAGATAGGTGCATTATCGGGACCAGTATGTCTGTCAGCCAGGGCAAAATTATCAAGTAAATAAGCCATGAACAGGCCTACCCCTGCGCCCATCAATAAAAGGGCCCATTTCAAATTTTTATAGGGAGCGGGCCGGTTTGCGAATTCTTTTGGATTTATTCCTTTTTCGATCATGGCCATATTCTCCTTATTGATGATATAGCGTAATCCGAATACGAGCATAAAAAAAGCGAGTGTACTCAGTAAGAGCCAGATGATCGCTAATTGTCCTTCTTGCATAAAATATTTTTTAAATGTTTTAAGATGATGCCACTCTTCTATCTGACTACAACTTCTGTTCTCAGGTTACAGCCTATTATCGAGCGGGTACAACATCTCAGACTACACCCGGCTCCGGCCGGTTACATAAATTAAGAAGAAGTTTAAAGTTAGCCTGTTCCCCCTCAACCCTAATCCCTAATCCGTATATCTTAATGGCCTAACTTTAGTGTAACCTTTTTTAGAAGCAGGCAGTCATATACCCTGAATGCACACCGGGCTTGATGATAATGAGATCATTAGATCAGTTCTGAATGGGGATCAGCAGGCTTATGCCCAGCTGGTGGACCGTTACCAGAGTTATGTTTTTACCCTTGCCCTGCGTATGGTCAAAAGCCGGGAGGACGCAGAGGAGGTGGCCCAGGATGTTTTTGTGAAAGCCTATCGATACCTGGCTGATTTTAAAGGAGCCTCCAAATTCAGTACCTGGCTTTATGCCATCGTGAATAACACCAGTATCACCCTGCTTCGAAAGAAAAAACTGGTGCTCCATTCATTGGACGAGGATAATGTTTTTGAATTAGCTGATAGCAGAGATTCTGGAATGAGAGCGGATAAAGTAGAGCAAAAATCTAAACAACAGATGGTGAACAAGGCCATTTCCATGCTTAGTTCCGATGATGCAGGCATTATCAGCCTGTTTTATAAATCGGAACAATCTATGGAAGAAACAGCCGCTGTACTTAGGATAGGAGTGAATGCCGCTAAAGTACGATTACACAGGGCCCGGGCCAGACTGAAAGAAAAAATGGAAAAATATTTTGCCGCAGAACTAAGCGAATGGCAGAACCCTTAAAGCTTTTATTATGGAAGAGCAAATGAAGATGGAACAGCGTTTATGGGAATTGATCGATGGTCAATCTACACCCACGGAAAGATCTGTATTGGAAGAACTGATCCATACTCAAAGAGAATGGAATGAAAAATATGCAGAGCTTCTTGAACTGAATCGTCTGCTTCATCATTCGGAACTGGATGCTCCTTCAATGCGCTTTACAAAAAATGTAATGGAGGAAATAGCTCGTATTCATATAGCACCTGCCACTCGTACTTATATAAATAAAAAGATCATCTTCGGCATTGCCGGGTTTTTCCTGGTTCTTATTCTTGGATTTTTAATTTACGGATTCGGGCTCATGCGCTCCGAAGGAACCCCCGATATTCATGTGGCATCCAATATTCCTGAGATCGGAAAAATAAACTGGAACATATTATTCTCAAATAATTGGGTGAATGCTTTCATGATGATCAATATTGTGATCGGATTCTTCCTCCTTGATAATTATCTGGGTAGAAAAAGGAAAGAAATGCGGGGAGAAAATATCTGAAGAGATGGACTAACTTTGTGGCAAATCTTGCCATGAACATTAAGAATAATATTTTAGAGACCATTGGGAATACACCCATGATCAGGCTGAATAAACTTACCAAAGAACTTCCCTGCCTGGTATTAGCCAAGGTGGATTATTTCAATCCCGGAAATTCTATCAAGGATCGTATGGCCCTGAAGATGGTAGAAGTGGCCGAACAGGAAGGCAAACTTAAACCTGGTGGCACCATCATTGAAGGTACGAGCGGAAACACAGGTATGGGCCTTGCTCTGGCCGCTGTAGTGAAAGGCTATAAATGCATTTTTGTTACCACCGATAAACAATCAAAAGAAAAAGCGGATATACTGAAAGCCGTTGGCGCTGAGGTTATTGTTTGTCCAACCAATGTAGTTCCCGAAGATCCCCGCTCCTATTATTCAGTAGCGGCCCGATTGGCAAAAGAAGTTCCTAATTCATTTCATATGAACCAGTATGATAACCCAGCCAACCGGCTGGCGCATTATGAATCTACTGGTCCTGAGATCTGGGAACAGACTGATGGAAAGATCACTCATTTTGTTTGCACAGCGGGAACAGGTGGAACTATTACCGGAACTGCGCAATACCTGAAAGAAAAAAATCCCAATATTCAGATCTGGGCCATTGATGTGTTTGGTTCATTGCTTACAAAATATTATCGCACGGGCGAAATAGATATGAATGAAGTTCATCCTTATATCAGTGAAGGTTTCGGAGAAGATTTTGTTCCGAAGAATTATGATATGAGCCTGATCGATTATTTTGAACAGGTAACCGATAAGGATGGAGCGGTAATGGCAAGAAGACTGGCAAAGGAAGAAGGATTATTCTGCGGATATAGTGCGGGCAGCTGTCTGCAGGGTTTAATGCAGATCGCAAAAATAAAACCATTGAAAAAAGAAGATGTGGTGGTTTGCATATTGCATGATCATGGCAGCAGGTATGTAGGAAAGATCTATAATGATCAATGGATGATAGAAAGAGGTTTCCTCGATGTAAAAACATTCCGTGATGTAGTAAGTGCAAGAGGTACTCAAAAATTGATCACGATAGAACCTGGTCAATCTGTAGCGGAAGCAGTACAACTGATGAAGAAATATGATATCGAACATATTCCGGTAATGAATGGTAATGGTCCCTTGGGTGCCATCAGCGAAGGAGGCCTTTTCCAAAAAATATTTGATAATCCCGAGATAAAAAACTCCAAAGTAGAAGAGGTAATTGAAAAACCTTTCCCACTTATATCTTTCGATACTCCTGTTGAGAAGTTTAGTCACCTGATCAATAAAGAAAATGGTGCTGTTCTCGCAAAAGACGAAGCGGGAAATTTCCATATCGTAACCAAATACGATGTAATACAATCTCTGGGACGATAATTTCGACCTCTATATCATATTTAAAACCATGGCCTTAGGTCATGGTTTTTTTATTTTATCGTAATTATACGTGTGGAATTTTCCAAATTCGATTCCGATAAATACTAACAAAATCAGGAAGTTTTGCTCTTGTCAGGCTATAAGTGCAGACCTATTTTTGTGTCATCAAGTCCAGATAACTAAGAAGAACCAACCGCCTAACCAACGGTAGAACAAGTCCAAAAGTCCAGAAAAACCAACCGCCTAACCAACGGTAATGATCCAGATCTCTGAAAAACCAAGATCATCCAAATCCAGTTCCTTGAGGAACAGTTCGCTCACCGTGTCCAAATCCATGAAAAAAAATTCAAATCCGGAGCCCTCCTGCTAAAACTTTAGCAGGAGGCGCGGTGAACTTCCCCTCTTTACCCTCCCCTGATTAAATTCAATCTTTCATTCCCAACGGTTGATTAATTTTATCGCCTGCAATTATGCTAAGCGACAGACCTTCCAGAAAAAAACCGATGTATCCTGTCAGGGATAGCCTCCATCGCTATTTAAAAAGCAATGGCAGAGAGGTAAAACTGCCAGTGGCCTATACCGATTTGCTTCGATTCACTTATTCCGTGCCCTTGCTCGACCGAAATGGAAAGGATACTCTTTGGGAAAAAGTGATCTATGATAACCGGGAATGGGAATTCATCCGCGAAGGCTTGTTAAGCATTTATGCTATTTTAAAAACAGAAGGGGATCTCAGTTTCACCAAGCATCTTGATGTAGCCCGTATTGACTATTGCAGTTTTGGCAATTCCCAGCCATTTCGAATACGCATCGTGAATAAATTCAACGACAACTACGATCATTATTATATCAAGATCGCGGATGCTTCCCGTATTTACGGACTGGAACTGGAAGATCTGCTCTCCCCCAACCGCATCATATTTTTTGTTCATCAGAATACTCTGGTAGAAGAGCATATTCCTGGAATACCCGGCGATCTGTTCATTCATAACCGGTTGGGTAATTCAGATACCAATAAGATCCGTCTGGCCAAAGAGTTCGTCAAATTCAACGAAAGATGTTTTATCCGCTTATTGGGAGATATGCGCAGCTATAATTTTGTTGTGGATATTACTCCGGATATAGAGGATTATCAATACCGAATCCGCAGTATCGATTTTGACCAGCAAAGTTATGAAGGACGCCTTCGACTTTATCTGCCTCAATTTTTTAAAGAGAATCATCCCTTTGTTGAGCTGTCATTGAAATGCCTGAATAATGAATCTATTGAACAGTATCGTACAGAAGAAAGAACCATGGTGGCTTTCCGGCTGGCTTCCTCCCGCTATCGGTTAAAGGACCTGCTGGATATTATGAGCAGGGATCCTGTTTCATCGGAAGAAAAAATAAAACAACTCGCTGCGGAGCTGGCTGAATACCATAAAAACCCCGCATTTCTAAAGATGAAAAGCATGGGAGCCCTGGTGAAAATGAACATGAAACAATTGCTGCGCAAGAACCTGTCTCAGATCCCGAAACTGAAGAAAAAGGGATGAATCGACTATATTTGCAAACCCTCTGCCCAACCCATTTTTTATTAATTAATTAAATTGTATGGCAACCAGAAAGACCAGTGAAATATTAGGCGATAAGGCTGAATTCTTACTTAAGCATCAATCGAAAACTATTTCCAGTGATAAGTTACACCTGCCTGGACCAGATTTCATAGAGCGCGTTTTTATAAACAGCGATCGCAGTCCTCAGGTACTTCGCAATCTTCAGACTATGTATGGTAATGGCCGACTGGCAAATACTGGTTATCTGTCTATTCTTCCTGTTGACCAGGGCATTGAACATAGTGCGGGAGCTTCCTTCGCAAAGAATCCGATCTATTTTGATCCGGAGAATATAATTAAGCTGGCCATTGAAGGTGGTTGCAACGCCGTGGCCACCACATTCGGTGGATTGGGTTTTATGTCACGCAAATACGCACATAGAATTCCATTCATTGTAAAAGTAAATCATAATGAATTTCTGACCTATCCAAATAAATTCGATCAGATCATGTTTGCTTCTATCAAAGCAAGCTGGAACCTGGGTGCAACTGCGATTGGTGCCACCATTTATTTTGGCAGTGATGAATCTACCCGCCAGATACAGGAAGTAAGCAAGGCCTTTGAAATGGCGCATGAACTGGGTATGGCTACAATTCTTTGGTGCTATCTTAGAAACCCCGCTTTCAAGCAAGAGAAAGATTATCATGTTTCAGCTGATCTTACCGGTCAGGCGAATCACCTGGGTGTAACTATTGAAGCAGATATCATCAAGCAAAAACTTCCTGAGAATAATGGCGGTTACCTGGCCCTTAATACCAAGGAATCGGCTTATGGCAAAAACGATAAACGCATTTACGAGGAACTCACCAGTGATCATCCCATTGATCTTTGTCGCTACCAGGTAGCCAATTGCTATATGGGCAGGGCCGGACTGATAAACAGTGGTGGAGCATCTTCAGGCGAAGGCGATCTTGCAGAAGCTGTAACAACCGCAGTGATCAATAAAAGAGCCGGTGGTATGGGATTGATCTCAGGTCGCAAGGCCTTTCAACGTCCAATGAAGGAGGGCGTAGAGATCATGAATGCTATCCAGGATGTATATCTGGATAAAGATGTGACCATTGCTTAAAATAATCTATATAAGGCAACTTTTTTAGAAGAAGAACCGATACAATATTTGTTCTTCTTTTTTTAAACCTGTTGAACTTTTTTCATTCAAAAGCCAACAATAAAGATCATCGATGAAACAATCAATTACGGCCCTGGTTCTTCTTCTTACAAGTCTTATTTTCTCCCAATGCTCAAAAGATAAAATCAACAATAACAGCTTTACGGTGGATTGCAGTACCGTTACCAATAAGGCCTTTGCGGCCAATATTAGTCCCTTGATCCAATCACGCTGCGCGATTCCTGGATGTCATGCCGCAGGAAGTGGCAATGGACCTGGCCAATTAATCTCCTATTCAGACATATCAAACGCTGCCTCCCGTATTCGCATCGCGGTATCTAATGGCACTATGCCTCAAGGCAGTTCACTCACCACAGCGGAAAAAAATTCCATCGTCTGCTGGATCGATAGCGGTACTCCTAATAATTAGGGTGAACGGTGAGGAATTAGTTGTGTTCCCCTTTATATTTATCATCTAAATTCAGCATAGATGATACGACCATTTGTCCTGCTTAGCGGCCTGGTAATTTGTATCGGCGCAAGTTCACAATTAGCTCCTCTTACTGTTGAAAAGATCATGCGCGATCCTAAATGGATGGGCAGTTCCCCTTCTAACCCGCTATGGGCGGCAGATGGAAATACTTTATACTTTAACTGGAATCCGGATAAAGCACCCTCAGATTCATTTTACTATATAACAAGCCAGGATCATAAACCTGCAAAAGCAACTGTTCTGCAAAAACAGAATCTTCTCTGGGAGACGGACATGGTTTATAATGCTAACCGAACTGCTGTTACCTATAGCCGCAACGGTGATATTTTTTATAAAGAGATCAGGACAGGAAAAATGCGTCGCATTACGCAGACCACCGATAACGAGTTCAGTCCGAAATTTTCATTTGGCGATACCCGAATCGTATATGGAAGAGGTCAGAATCTGTACGCCTGGGACCTTGTTACGGGGGAGACTCTTCAACTGACCAATGTGCGGAATGAAGCTGGCACAGGTACAGTGAATACCGGTGGAGGTGGATTTGGTGGTGGTGGTTTCGGAGGAAGAGGTGGAGGTGGAACAGGCGGTGGAGGAGCAGGTGCTGCTACCGGTTCGCAACAGGAAAATTGGTTGAAGAATGATCAGCTACAGTATTTCCAGGTATTGAAGGATAGAAAGCAAAAAAGAGAAGCTACAGATGCTTACATTAAAAATCTTCCAAAAGAAAAAGAATTAAGAAGCATTCCAATCGGGGATCTCAATCTTAATGGGATCACGGTAAGTCCTGATGGTAGATTCGTCAACTATCGTCTTTTTAAAACGGCTACTGGTGGAAAAACAACAATAGTTCCTTCCTATGTAACTGAATCTGGATTTACGACTGATCTAAACGGTCGCACAAAAGTGGGCGCTCCTCAATCCAGCTCAGAGATATTTCTCTATGATCGCGTCAGGGATACGATCTATTCATTTCCGGCTGATTCTCTTCCGGGAATACAGGATCTTCCTGATTACACAGCCGATTATCCAAAACCAACCGAGAAAAAAGGACCAATGAGAAGAGGGGTAAGTTTTATTTCACTTAGCTGGTCTCCAAAAGGAAGCAACGCTGTTGTAGAAATTCGCTCTCAGGATAATAAGGATCGTTGGCTGATGTTATTGGATACAGCAACCGGAAAATTAAATTTACTCGATCGTCAGCGTGATGAGGCCTGGGTTGGAGGACCCGGTACTGGTGGATTTGGATCAGGCAATACGGGTTGGATCAATGACAATTTATTCTGGTATCGTTCAGAAGTATCAGGCTATACGCACCTCTACACTTTTAATACAAGTAATAAAGAAAAGAGAACATTGACCTCTGGAAATTATGAAGTGCAGGAGGCTGTTCTCTCCCTCGATAAAAAATATTTTTACATTATCACTAATGAAGTTCATCCCGGCGAACAACAATTCTATCGCTTAACTATTGCTGATGGAAAAAAAGAAAGGATCACGACGATGACCGGCGCTTACCAGGTTTCTATGTCTCCGGATGAGAAACAGATCGCTGTGTTATATTCTTATTCTAATAAACCATGGGAGCTTTACCTGCAGGAAAATAAACCCGGAGGCAAGATCGAGCAGATCACTAACCTCGCTATGAGTGAAGAATTCAAATCCTATTCATGGAGAGATCCTGAATTAATTCATTTTTCTGCCAGTGATGGAGCGGAAGTTTATGCCAGAATTTATAAACCTGTTAATCCTGATCCAGCCAGACCTGCTGTTCTTTTTGTTCATGGAGCCGGATATCTGCAGAACGCGCATAAATGGTGGAGCAGTTATTTCAGAGAATATATGTTCAATAATTTGCTGGCAGATAATGGTTATTATGTAATGGACATAGATTATCGCGGTAGTGCCGGATATGGCCGCGATTGGCGAACAGGTATTTATCGTCATATGGGAGGAAAAGACCTAAGTGATAATGTGGACGCAGTGAATTACCTGGTGAAGACCTATAATGTGGATCCCAAACATGTTGGATTATATGGAGGCTCTTATGGCGGATTCATTACCCTGATGGGAATGTTCACTGCCCCTGATGTTTTCCGCTCAGGTGCCGCGCTACGTCCGGTAACGGATTGGGCAAATTATAATCATGGATACACCGCCAATATTCTGAATGAACCATTTAATGATAGCCTTGCCTATCGCAGAAGTTCTCCATATTATTTTGCAGAAGGATTAAAAGGCGATCTGCTGATCTGCCATGGCATGTTGGATGTGAATGTTCATTACCAGGATGCGGTAAAGTTGACACAACGCTTAATTGAACTGGGTAAGAATAACTGGGAACTGGCGAGTTTCCCAATGGAAGACCATGGGTTCGTAGAACCAAGCAGCTGGACAGATGAGTATAAGAGGATATTTAAGTTGTTTGAGAGAACGCTGAAGAAATAAGTTGAGAGGGTGAGAAAGTTGAGGGGTTGAGCGGTTGAGCGACCACTCTGGTTAATAGAATCTTCGCTCAACTTCTCAACTCTGTATATCCTCAACCTATCAACCTCTCAACTTTGTATATTCTCAACCCTTAAAAAGTCCCAGCACCTTCGCGATCCTTTCCTTCAGATCTTTTCGCGAAACAATGAAGTCGAGGAATCCATGTTCGAGAATGAATTCACTTCGCTGAAATCCTTCAGGCAGATCTTTTTTGATGGTCTCTTTGATCACACGGGGACCTGCGAATCCGATCAGTGCGCCTGGCTCAGCAATATTAAGATCACCCAGCATACCAAATGAAGCAGAGATGCCTCCAAAAGTTGGGTCTGTCAGCAATGAAATATATGGAAGACCTGCATCGCTTAATTGAGAAAGTTTGCCACTTGTTTTAGCCAGTTGCATCAGTGAAAAAGCGCTTTCCATCATGCGGGCACCGCCACTTTTACTGATCACCATATAAGGAATTCCATTCTTTATGCAATGATCCACGGCGCGGGAAAATTTTTCTCCCATCACAGAACCCAGAGATCCGCCAATAAATTCAAAATCCATACATGCCACTACCAGATCATGTCCGTTCACTTTACCCACTCCTACACGCATAGAATCTTTCAGATCAGTTTTTGACCAGATCTCTTCCAATCTTTTCTTATAAGGCTTGAGGTCGGTGAATTCAAGTTGATCTATGGAACGGATGTTCTCAAAAAGTTCAACGAATTCGTTATTGTCAAAAAGAATTTCGAAATAATCTGCGCTGGTAATGCGATGATGCTGCCCGCATTTAGGGCAAACAAAAAGATTTTCACGCAGATCAGTTACTGTGCAGATATAATTGCATTCAGGACACTTCACCCAAAGCCCTTCAGGGGTTTCCTTTTTCTCAGATGTTTTTGTACTTATACCTTTCTTGATCCTTTTGAACCATCTGGATCTTGTCTCCTCAGATTTCCCTTCCTCCCCAGCCAGATTGGCATCAAAATCCTCAAATTGCTTCGCCATAACCAAATGTTGATTCGCAAATATAGCCAGTTATTGATATAAATATTCCCCATCGCTGGGCACTGATTTTTAAGGGATAAGGTTGGTTTTATTCTCCATTTGTGAACTTAAGAGTAAATTTGCACTTTATGCAGGAACTAAGAAACAGACAGGCCAGCCATGAATTTTTTATTGACGCCAGATACGTGGCCGGAATGGTATTACTGGGCACCGAAGTAAAATCGCTCCGCGATGGAAGAGCCAGCTTTAACGACAGTTATTGCCTCCTGCATAAAGGAGAGATCTGGGTTAAGTCACTCCATATCGCAGAATACTCACACGGTACTGTAAACAATCATGAACCACTTCGCGACCGTAAATTATTGCTTGAAAAAAGAGAGATCCGTCGAATAGAATCACGCCTGAAAGAAAAAGGTTATACACTGGTACCGCTTCGTATCTTTTTTAATGATAAAGGGCTGGTGAAAATGGAGGTGGGACTGGCTAAAGGGAAAAAGCTTCATGATAAAAGGGATTCTATCAAGCAAAAAGATGTAGAAAGGGAAATGAAACGTTTCCTTAAATAAGTTGTGAAAAACTTCCCCGGTTTTTGGATCATTTTTTGCCGAACTTGACGACAATGAGAAAGGCCATCTTACTTCTATTCCTGTTTATCTCTTTTTATTCCCATTCACAATCTGTGTTCGGATACTGGTATGGCAATGCGAATGTTAAAGGAAGCTCCTCTTCCAATAATTATCTTATCGAACTGGTGCTGATGCCTGAAAAAAATTATGTAAAAGGGGTGCTAAATTATTATTTTAAAAAAGATTACAAAAGCGTTTCAGTTAGTGGAGATTATGATGCGACTAACCGCCGTGTCACTTTATATAATATTTCCATCCCCTATCATGGGTCCACCGGTAATTTCCAGATCGATTGTCCTATGACCTTTACAGCTGTTCTTCGGGTAGCCCAGGCAGGATCAAATCTTATTGGGTCATTTCTATCGACTCCTGAATATAAATACACTTGCTCCGAGTTAACTTTCAGCCTGATAAAAAACAGCGACGCCAGCAAAACAGATTCCGTATTAAAAGCTATCAGTGAATTCAAAGAAGTTCACCAGGTATGGAAACCCGAAGAGGAAGATACCGTAGTCGCAGTATCAATTGTTCCAAGAAAAGTAGTGAACTATGTTTCGGAAAAAGAATTCACCACCCGTAATGATATAGTGACAAAAGAAATTGAAGTGAGCTCAGATAGTATTCGTGTGGATGTATTTGATAATGGCGAGATCGACGGAGACATGATCTCTTTGTTTTTTAATAAACAGCTGATTTTATATAATCAGAAGCTTACACATAAATCCATTCATATAGATATTACTCTTGATAAAAACAAAGAATATAATGAGATCAGCTTGTTCGCGGAAAACCTGGGCCTTATTCCTCCTAACACCGCCCTCATGGTCATCTATGATGGAAAAGAAAAGATAAACGTACCTGTTTCTTCCAATATGGAGAATAATGGTACAATAAGAATTAAAAGGAAAAAAACCAATCAGTAATCTCTAGAATAATTCGGGCTGATTATTTTTTGCTGATTTATCCTTCACCCATTCCATTTCAGTTGATTTACTATAATCTGCCAGGTTAACCCCAACAGTTCTGTAACTTGTCACCTCTGCGATCTTAGTGATCTTAAGTTTCGCTTTTCTGATCTGCGCTCCCCTTCCCTGTTGCATAGCGAGTAATGGTTCCTCAGCAGTAGTTACCGTTTCCACATAATTGCCATCCCCTTCTTTTATGAAAAGGAAAGGTATTTTCAGCGTACTGGTCTCAATGCGGAATCGTTTAACCATGTATTGTTTCTTTGACATATCAGCATATACAGCTGTTATGATCTTCTCAGGATTAAATTTTTCAATGAAAATAAGTTTCTCCGGATCCAGTTTCTGTGTCAACTCCTGATCAGTCACTTCATAATTTCCGTCATTATAAATAACCAGCACATTATCATCCGCATCAAAAGTTCCAAGGAACTCTCCTTTTTCTTCTGTATTCAATCTGCCAAACTGATTGTCGAACCAAAGTTTTCTACCAGCCAGTGTGGATATGCCTGCTTCCTTTAGTTTTACTGACCTTACCGGGTATTTTGTCACGATATTACCCATGCTGGAACGACCCTTTATCTCCAATTCCGCAAAATCAAATTCAAATTCTTTTTTATGCGCCGAACAACCTGCAGTTAGATTGATCTTTACCAGTTCCGCTTCACCATTCGGATTCACAGAGAAATAATGCACTTTACTTTTATCATCTCCCTTGGTCAGATCATATTCTTTATCCCTTGTAACACCTGTTACATTGAATCTTTTTGCATAGCTTTTTCCATCCTTACCATCCGCATAGATCATGTTATAGGTAGTACGTTCATCATTTTTCTGGAACAATGCCACATGTACAATGTCCTTTCCTATAAAACTCTTGTCGCCCACTTTTACCACTTTCATTATTCCACGACGGGTAAAAGCGATCACATCATCCAGCGTGGAGCAATCAAAAAGGAACTCGTCCTTTTTCAATCCTGTTCCAATGAACCCTTCCTCACGATTCACATATAATTTTGCATTGGCAATGGCCACCTGCTTGGCTTCGATCACTTCAAATTGCCTGATCTCTGTTTTTCTTTCCCTGCCCTTGCCGTATTTTTTCTGCAAATTTTCAAACCAGCTCACTGCGAAATCCACCAGGTTTACCAGATCATATTTTACCTGCTTAATGTCGCCTTCCAATCCTTTGATCTGATCATTCAATTCATCAATATCCAGTCTGTAAATACGTCGAACAGGCTTCTCAGTAAGTTTGATAATATCTTCCCTGCTAATCTCTTTTTTCAATTGCTTTTTAAAAGGTCCAAAGGCTTTATCAATCGATTCCACCACCTTATCCCATGTCTCATGTTTTTTCTCCAGCTCTTTATATATCTTTTCTTCGAAGAATATTTTTTCAAGAGAAGTATAATGCCATTTTTCCTGCAATTCACTCAACCTGATCTTCAATTCCATCTCCAGCAGATCGCGAGTTTTATCCACAGATAATTTCAGCAATTCCTGCACCCCAAGAAATTGCGGTTTATTCGCTACGATCACACAGGCATTGGGAGAAATAGATACCTCACAATCTGTGAATTTATAAAGCGCGTCGATGGTAATATCAGGAGAGATACCAGCGGCCAGGTCGATCTGTATTTCCACATCTGCCGCTGTATTATCGGTTACTTTCCGAATCTTGATCTTGCTCTGATCATTTGCCCTTACAATTGATTCCATCAACTGCGTTGTGGTCACTCCATAAGGTACACTGCGAATGACAAGTGTCTTTTTATCAATTTCTTCAATATGCGCACGCACTTTCACACGACCTCCGCGCTTTCCCTGGTTATAATCGCCCACGTCGATCATGCCTCCGGTTAGAAAATCAGGATAGAGTTCAAATTTCTTTCCCCGAAGATGTTTTATGGAAGCCTCGATCAGTTCAGTAAAATTATGTGGAAGTATTTTAGTAGACAGACCTACCGCAATACCATCTGCTCCCTGTGCCAGCAGCAATGGAAATTTCATCGGCAGTGTGACCGGCTCATTTTTTCTGCCGTCATAGCTTAATTGCCATTCAGTAGTTTTTGCGTTAAAAGCAACTTCCAATGCGAATTTGCTAGGGCGTGCTTCAATATATCTTGCAGCCGCTGCATCATCCCCCGTTCTTACATCGCCCCAGTTTCCCTGCGTATCGATAAGCAGATCTTTCTGCCCAATATTTACCAGCGCATCACCAATAGAAGCATCACCATGCGGGTGATATTGCATAGCCTGCCCGATGATATTGGCCACTTTGTTGAATCGGCCATCATCCATTTCCTTCATGGCATGAAGGATCCTTCGCTGCACTGGTTTTAATCCATCTTCTATTGCAGGTACAGCTCTCTCCAGAATTACATAAGATGCATATTCAAGGAACCAGCTTTTATACTGCCCATACAAGCCATTATCATTGTTCTCTATTTCTGAAGATCTGTTCTTAGCGGCACTCATTTTTGTTCAGGTATTCTCTCTTGTTAAAAATTATTCTCAGTTATCAATTTTTTCTTCAACCTCCTCTAGCTCCTCCGAATTTCTTCCAGCCAGCTTCACATCAAAATCTTTCCACCCTTTGTTCATGTCTCCATTCACTTCAAGTCTTCCAGAATTAGCAATATGCTGTATCCTCCACATCACATACACATCTCCCGTGCGGATCTTCATTCTGTTTAGTGTATTACTCAGCACCCGACTTGCTTTCTGCCAATCACCAGTGCAGTTTTTTATAATTTCATTATCATAAAAATTTTCTTCCTTACCAACCAGTTTTTTACCTCCCTCAAGAATTCGTACAATAGCATTCTCCTCCGATAATTTCTTCCACTCATCAGGATCTATTTCAAATTCACTAAGTGTAACAGGTCTTGCCAGCTTCTTCGCTTTCATGGCCTCTTTTGGAAGTATCTCACTTAATCCCCAGGGATAAAAAATATGCCCTTTTTCATTTATAAATGGCAGATTATTCAGGAAGATGATCATCAGTCTTCCCTGGTAAGCACGCAGCTGAGGCATCAGCCAGAAATAGCCGGTCACATCATGCTGGTTCTGCCCAATCCAAATCCAGGCCTGTTCATTTTCATCGGCATCCAGTCTTTGAATCATTTCTGCCACTGTTTTTCTATCATCAAAACTACCAGCCAGGTCCACCCCATATGGTGAACCTTTCAGCAGACCCTTCCACCATTCCAGGCGACTATTCCAACCTTCTTCGGTATCCAATCCCTGGAGAGGTCCTACACCCCATTCGTCTTTTATCTCAATGATCTCACCGCGCATTTCTTCATCCAGCTCAAAAGCCTTTGTCAGCACTTCTATATCGGCGGTATTGAAAACAATATGTATCATGCTCTTCTTTTTTTCCCTAAAGGGGCTTAATTATATAATAAACGCAGGTGGTTAAAAAATTTCTGAAAAAAGGAATGGATCTCAGCGGCCATACCTGTTTTCTTGGTTTCCATCCAAACTTCCATTCATAGATCGGGTTCAATAGGTAATGTCTTTTATTCGCAATCTCATAGCCATTCTGCAGGCATATCCTTTCAAATCGTTCAATACTTATCCGGGTATCTCTTATCTCCATCATATCATTCACCGGTTCTTTTTTCTTTTTTAGTATCCATTTATAAATGGCCCTTGGTAAAAGATGAATCCAGGGCAGCCGGGATATTTTTGAATGACACATCTGCTGATGTCCGCCAAACGGCATATACCAGGGAGGGAAACCAAAAAAGATCACACCTCCTGGTTTAAGAAATTTTTTCATCCATCCGATCAGTCTTGGCTGATCAGGTATATGCTCTATCACATCCTTCAGCACAATAATATCAAAGAGTCCATTCAATTCATTTTCGATCAACGGGTCATAAATATTTCTGACCACAAATTTTATTTTACCCGCAGCTATCGCCTCTGGTAAAAATTTCTTCGCATCCGCTATTCTTGGCTCATCTAACTCTACACCTATACCTTCGCAACCTGCTTCTACAAATGCTTTCAGCACTCCTCCTTCTCCGCAACCTATTTCAAGTACACGCTGTCCCGGCTTCACCGGGAATTTTTCTGAGATGAAGGGTATGACATACTTCAGGGCATTGGCTGCCTGTATATCAAAATATTTTTTTCTGTCGGCGTGAAATTCGAACATGTCAGACTATTTCCTCCACTTTATCGAGCTCCACGCGGAGATTTTCAATAATAAAATCCTGTCTTTGAGGGGTATTCTTTCCCATATAATATTCCAGCAACAACTGAATATGATCTCCATGCTCCAGTCGCATCAGTTGCTTTCTCATATCATGTCCTATAAATCCTGCGAATTCATCAGGGCTTATTTCACCCAGACCTTTGAATCGGGTGATCTCCGGTTTGTTTCCTAATTTTTTTACCGCTGCCTGTTTCTCCGTCTGATCATAGCAGTAAATTGTCTGTTGTTTATTCCTCACCCTGAACAACGGTGTGTCCAGCACATATACTTTTTCATGTTTCACAAGGTCTGGAAAGAATTGCAGGAAGAAGGTCATCAGCAATAAACGAATATGCATACCATCCACATCGGCATCAGTGGCTATCACTACATTGTTATAGCGAAGTCCTTCCAGTCCATCTTCAATATTCAGGGCATGCTGCAATAAATTAAATTCTTCATTTTCGTAGACCACTTTTTTGGTAAGACCAAAACAGTTAAGAGGCTTTCCCCTTAAACTAAATACCGCCTGTGTTTCTACACGGCGTGCTTTAGTAATAGAACCTGAAGCCGAGTCTCCTTCTGTAATGAAAATGGTGGTCTCTTTTTGTTTGGCCAGAAAATCTTCTTTTCCTTTTGCAGGTGGTTCCTCATCAAGATGATAGCGGCAATCTCTTAATTTTTTATTGTGAAGATTTGCTTTTTTCGCTCTTTCATTGGCAAGTTTTTTTATACCCGCCAGTTCTTTTCTTTCCCGCTCACTCTGCTCAATACGTTTCTTCATGGAATCCGCCGTGGATGGATTCTTATGCAGGAAATTATCCAGCTCTTTCGAAAGAAAATCTATTACGAACTGTCGCATACTGGGCCCATCCACATCAACGTTCAGGGATCCAAGTTTGGTTTTTGTTTGCGATTCAAAAACAGGTTCCACTACTCTTACAGATACGGCGGCTACAATTCCGGTACGAATATCTGAAGCGTCATAATCTTTTTTGAAGAAATCACGAATCGTTTTCACATAGGCTTCGCGGAATGCTTGCTGGTGTGTACCACCCTGGGTAGTATGCTGACCGTTTACAAAGCTGTAAATATCCTCTCCGTAATCATTGTTATGTGTAATGGCGACCTCAATATCGTTTCCTTTCAGGTGAATGATAGGATAACGGATCTCATCTTCATTGGTCTTGCGTTGAAGAAGATCCAGCAACCCATTCTTGCTTACATAGGTCTTTCCATTAAAATTTATTTTCAGTCCCGCATTCAGAAAACAATAGTTCCATAACTGGCTCTCGAGAAATTCGGAAATAAAACGATAATTTTTGAAAACAGTTTCATCAGGAAGAAAACTAACAAGAGTTCCATTCTCTTCAGTCGTCTTTGTTTCCTTATGCTCCTTCAGTAAAACGCCTCTTTCAAATTCAGCTGTTTTTTCTTTCCCCTCTCTGATAGCAGTTACTTTGAAATAAGAACTCAATGCATTGACTGCTTTTGAGCCTACTCCATTCAATCCAACTGATTTCTGAAATACTTTGCTGTCGAATTTGGCGCCTGTATTCACTTTACTTACCACATCCACCACTTTTCCCAATGGAATTCCACGGCCATAGTCCCTTACTGTAACCATTTTCCCTTCTATCAAAAGTTCTACGGCTTTGCCATATCCCATCGCAAATTCATCAATACAGTTATCAATTACTTCCTTTACTAATACATAAATTCCGTCATCAGGGGAAGAACCATCTCCTAATTTTCCAATATACATACCGGGCCGAAGTCGGATATGCTCTTTCCAATCCAGGGATTTTATGCTGTCCTCAGTATATTCAAATAGCTGGGTATCTTTCTCTTTTGCCATTGCCGGTACGTTCTGGTATTATGTTTTTCTATGGTTATTAGTCAGAAATCAAGGTCTTTACCTCGTTCGGGCAAATATACCAAAACAGGCTCTCCATTCTGAATTTTCAGTTATTCACAGGTGGGGAAAAGTCGATAGTTAGGAGTTTGGAGATAGGAGTTAGGAGTTAAATATCGGACTTGCTTAAGAATTTGTTTCTGATCCTGAATGATAAAACATTCTGCTAGAAGCTATCAGCTAAAAGCTAGAGGCTAATAAACCGTTTATCCCAATAATAACCTGTTTATAAAGGATTGCTTTATATTAGTAAAAAACAATCCACATGCGATCTATTTTCAAAAGCTTTCAAATTTTCTTTTTCTTATTACTTGCAGTCGAAGTTTTAGCCCAGCCTGCGCCGGAAAATAATCTTCCCCAGGACTATCTTCCAAAGGAATTTTTTGCAGGTAGAAGGGAAGCATTGAGAAACCTGATGCCAGCAAATTCCATGACCGTGGTACTGGCCTTCCCAACCCGTAATTTTTCTAATGATGTGGATTATCTCTATCATCAGAATCCAGACATGTATTATTTCAGTGGTTATCGTGAACCCCAGTCACTGTTGCTGATATTTAAAGAGGAACAACAGGATTCTGCCGGAAATAAATTCAAAGAAGTATTATTTGTACAGAAAAAAAATCCGCAGCAGGAACAGTGGACCGGTAAAAGATTAGGTACAGATGGCGCAAAGGAAAATCTGGGTATTCCAGTAGTATATAATGGAGAGGATTTTAAAAAATTCAATCTTGATCTGACCAAATTCGAAAAAGTGATCATGGATCGCCTTCCCCAGGACCTGGCAGATGGACGTGATCCTGCAGACCTGTTTGATCTTGTCAATCTTTTAAAGGTCAAAACGGATATGCCTAATGACCTGGCAGGACAAACCAAATTCGATACTCGGTTGTTCCGCACCCTGACTGGCACCCTGAGAGAAATTAAAACACCAGAAGAGCTGGATCTGATCCGCAAAGCAGTGGAAATATCCTGTATAGGACAAAATGAAGTGATGAAAGCTGTGCGCCCGGATATGAGTGAACTGGAGATTCAGGGATTACATGAATACGTGCATAAAAAATATGGTGCCGAGGAAGTTGGTTATGGTTCCATTGTAGGCTCGGGAGAAAATGGATGCATTCTTCACTATATGGAAAACACAAAAACAAAAGTGGGCACTCAAATGATCCTTATGGATGTGGGAGCGGAATACCATGGATATACTGCCGATGTTACAAGAACTGTTCCCGTTGATGGTAAATTCTCGGATGAAGAAAAGACCATTTACCAACTGGTATATGATGCGCAGGAAGCAGCCTTTAAATTATTAAAAGATGGCGCTACATGGGCAGATGCCGGTGCCGCAGCAAAAGAAGTGATCGCAAACGGGCTGCTAAACCTGGGCATTATCAAGGATAAAAAAGATGTTTCAAAATATTATCCTCATGGACTTTCCCATCATATTGGACTGGATGTACATGATCGTTCTGCTTCATCCAAGTTGAAAAAAGATATGGTGATCACCATCGAGCCTGGCATTTATATTCCTGAAGGAAGTAATTGTGATAAGAAATGGTGGAGCATAGCTGTTCGTATTGAAGACGACTGCCTTATTACGCAGGATGGCTATGAACTGCTTTCCCATTATGCGCCACGCAAGATCGAAGACATAGAAAAAATGATCGCGCAAAAAAGCCCGATAGACAATTTTAAACTGCCGCCGCTGGAATCGGGAAAGAAGAAAGGATTCTAATAGATTTCTTTCCTTCTCAACTTCACCACATTTGTAGGAGTTGCTCCGCCGGTGCCGTCAAAATAATCAAGTTTGATCTGGCCTATGTTGCGAGAATAATAATTAATATAGTAACCTAATGTGGCATCAAGAGGTAACCACAACGGCCCATTTTGCAATTCATACTTTTCCTCAACAACTATTGTATTTGGGTAATTGACAGTACCTGTTGAAGTGGTCAATGATATAGGTACATCTTTCTGAAGAATGGTGTATTTTATTCTTATTACAACAGGAGTACCACCAATGGCTCCTGTATATCCACCAGCTGAAGAATACCATATGGTATTAACTGGGGAGTTATCCTTCAGGAAAATCCATGTCTGCCATTGTTCTGCATCATAAAATAGATAATTCACGAGATTGGACCATTGAAAATAATCATTGCCAGATTTACGATAATGACCTGAAGTATCAAAAGGAGGAACGCCGGAAACATCCACGCTCTCCATAAAAGTCTGGAAAGGATTACCAGCAGCGGTAATAGTATGATTGATCACTTTCACCAAAAGTGAATCTGTAGCCACATCATCAATTTCATAGCTCCAGTTGCTGTTCACAGTTCGGGGGAAATAATCAGAAACGGGAACAGCCGCTACCGTTACAGGGAAAGTACAGGTACTTGTTCCCAGAGTTACTGTAAAAGTTTGTATGCCTGCGGTTACCGGGTTTCCTGTTCCTATTAAGGTTATAGTCTGAGGACCGGTAGTAGCCAGGTTGCCGGAGAAGGCAAAACTAAATCCATCCAATGTATTTGTTGAAATGCTGAAGACACCCGGTGTGGTCACCGTTACCTGAACATCCACTTTATTCGTTGCATCCAGTGCTGTGCCAACTGAATATGTTCCCTGAACATTTATAGGTGCGCAGGCAGATGGTGCGCCACCAAGAGTTCCTGCACCTGCAGAACTAACCGTAATGGTGAAAGCGCAGGTTGATGTACCTACTGTAATAGGAACTACATTGGCTCCCGCTGTGGTTGGCGTTCCTGTTCCCTGCAAGACCACTGATTGTGGACCTGTGGCAGTGAAAACTCCGGATTTAGAAAAGGTCATCCCCTGGTAGCTCGTAGTTATAGTATAGGAGCCTACTGAGGTCACATTCACATTAATTGTCGCGGTATTAGCCGCAGTTAGTGGAACAGCTACAGCATAGGCACCTTGAATTGTAGCGCCTGTGCATGCATTAGGAGCACCTGATAGAGTAAAAGCAGCTGCTGCAGCAACGGTTACCTGTATATCACAAAAAGTGCTATCAAAGCTTACTGAAAAATTATTTACACCTGCTGCAAACGGAGTACCGTTTCCGCGAAGAGTAATATCCGTATTTCCAATGCTGGTAAAATTACCAGTGGCTCGGAAATAATATCCGTTTACGGTATCTGTGGTTATGGTATAACTTCCTGTCTTGGTTACCCCTACCCTGATCACGATATTATTTGTGGTGGGGTTCAATACGGTACCGGGACTATAACTGCCATTAACCGTCTTTGGAAGGCAATCTCCGGAAATGTCTGCCTGCAAACTTCCTTTAGCAGGAGTATTGGAAGATTCAAAACTCAATTCCTTCTGACAACTCACGATCAGGATAATTACCAGGGAAAGCCAAAAAAGGAGGTTTTTTCTCATAAAAAGAATGGGTATTTCAGCGCTAAAAATAAGATTATTTTCCAAGGTTTTCAGAGAATCCGCAAATAAACGCAGCGGGATCACTGAATGTGAAAAAACTAAGCAGTAATTTTGGAAAAACCGTGATTATGAAGAACGCTGGCCTTGTTTTTTTAGTATCCCTTTTAACATTGTCTCAAACCATTTTTGCTCAAAATGCTGCTAACACAGTCCTTGATCCCAATGAGTTCGAAAATGGCATAGCTAAAGCAGAAATTCAGATCTTAGACGTCCGTACTGCCGAAGAGTTTAAAACCGGTCATATAAAAAATGCATTGCAGGCTGATTGGAAGGATCAGGCCCAGTTTAAGGACCGTGTTCAGTATGTGGATAAAAACAGGCCTGTTTATATTTATTGCCTTGTGGGTGGAAGAAGCGCTGCAGCTGCCGAATGGATGAGGGAAAATGGATATAATGATGTGATTGAATTAAAAGGAGGCATCAACGCCTGGAAAAAAGCAAATAAACCTGTGGAAGGCAGTTCCAATGAACCATTAATGACCCTTGATCAATATAAAGCCAGCATTCCGGATGATCGAATGGTACTGGTAGATTTTGGTGCCACCTGGTGCCCGCCCTGCGTAAAAATGGCGCCTGTATTAGAGGCCCTTCAAAAAAATAAGGACCTGCACTTTGTATTTATTAAGATCGATGCTGGCGTGCAGACAGAATTAATGAAAACAATGAATGTAGATAAGCTTCCTACCATGATCATTTATAAAAAAGGAAAAGAAAAATGGCGCGATTCAGGAATCATCGAAAAGAAAATTTTAGAAAAAGAATTGAAATGATAAAGATCCTTCCTCTGTTTATTTTTTTATTTGCCGCTACTATTCTTTCTGCTCAGTCACCACAGGTCGAAATGCTGAATTCAGGTAATAAGATCAGCCTTCGCGGTCTGAGTGTAGCCAATGATAATGTGATTTGGGTTAGTGGCAATAAAGGAACTGTGGGCCGCTCTACCAATGCCGGAAAAACATGGAAATGGATCACTGTAAAAGGTTTTGAGAAAGCCGACTTCCGCGATATTGAAGCATTTGATGCAAGCAGCGCAGTGATCATGGCTGTAGGCGCTGATGATCCTGCCTATATACTTAAAACCATCGATGGAGGAGATAGCTGGAAAGTTGTATATGAGAACAAAACGAAAGGCATGTTCCTCGATGCGATGGAATTCTGGAACGAACGTTCAGGCATTGTGATCGGTGATCCAATAAACGGACGATTTTTTATTACCCGCAGTTTTGATGGAGGTGATAGCTGGCAGGATATTCCAATGGATAAAAGACCAATGGCCGACAGTGGAGAAGCCTGCTTTGCCGCCAGCGGAACGAATATTCGCGCAATGGACCGGGATGAAGCCATATTTGTAACCGGAGGAAAACGTTCGCGATTATTCAGCAGAAATAATCCTATAGATCTTCCCATAATTCAGGGAAAAGAAACAACCGGAGCCAATTCAATTGCTATAGGTGATCGCTATAAATTAAAAGGCGGTAAAAAAATGATCGTGGTAGGCGGCGATTTTAATGCCGACAGTAGTATGGAAAAAAATTGCTACTATACAAAGGATGGAGGAAAGACATGGCATGCTCCGGATAATCCACCCCATGGTTACAGAAGTTGTGTTGAATTCCTGGTAAACAATCACGCCTTCGCCTGCGGTTTAAATGGCGTGGATCATTCTACCGATGGTGGAAAGAACTGGACCTGGATCAGTAAGGAAAGTTTCAATGTTTGCCGGGCTTCCAAATTAGGTGAGGCCGTTTATCTTGCAGGTGGAAATGGCAGGATCGCAAAGATCATCTGGAAATGATCAAAGATTATCCAGCAATTCTTTTACTGAAGGGCGTTTTTTATAATCTGCATCAAAAAAACGGTAGAGCACCCTTCCATCTTTATCAATAATATAAACTGCTGGCACTGGTAACCATTTACCATTGGATCCATTATTTTTTTCAATATCAATATTGGCATTTCTATACCGGGTAACCGTATTCTCGGGCACTTCAAATGCTACATTATAGGCCTTCATAATCTTCAATCCTTCATCATGAATTACCGGGAAGCTGGCCTTGGTTTGCTCCACCGTTTTATCAATGTTTTCCTGCTTCTCCGGAGAAACTGCTACAACAAATGCGCCCTTGTCAAGTATCAATTGTAATGAATCCTGCAGGTGTGAAAGTTCTTTATTACAGAATGGACACCAGTACCCTCTGTAAAACAAAAGAACCACACGACCTTTTTTTAATTGATCCTTCAAATGAAAATCCGCGCCAGTCTGATCTTTCCCTTTAAAATCCGGAGCTTTAGAATCTATGAACAAACCTTCTGGTTGAGATTGAGCCTGGATCATTAGAGAAAAAGCACATACGGCAATTAGAAGAATGATATGCTTCATTTTCAGCGAAATTTTAATTATTTTGCGGCAAACCCTCTTACTTATGTCAAGCCACGAAGATAAATATATTACAAAGCTACTATTTGGATTTGGAAGTATCATTGCCGCGGTAATGATCATTTTTTATGCCTGTTTTGAAAGGGTACGATATGATGACTGGTATTTCTGGGGATTGGCTGCATCTGCCCTTTTTTGCCTGGGCTCCTATTTCCTGCTTCAGGCATTTGTACATAAATTAAAAGCTGATATGACTCGTCGTCAGAAAATGAGGCAAGAATACAAAACAAAAAAGGAAATAGAACCCATAGAGTAATTCTTCTTTACCAACTCTTTTAGTGAATATAAAATAAGCTGCCGCCTGCATTAATGCTACGGCCATCAATTTTCTCCCAACGCGCGGAAATCTACCGGTACAAGTTTGCTTACTCCAGGCTCCTGCATGGTAACCCCATAGATCACATCTACCGTACTCATTGTGGTCTTATTATGCGTAACAATAATGAATTGAGAATTTTCGCTGAACTGTCTTATCATATTCGTGAACTTGCCTACGTTCGCATCATCCAATGGAGCGTCTACCTCATCCAGAATACAGAATGGGGCCGGCTTGATCAGATAGATCGCAAATAATAATGCGGTTGCTGTAAGGGTTCGCTCTCCCCCGCTTAACTGAGTAAGAGAAGAAGGTCTTTTTCCTTTCGGTTTCGCTATTACATCAATACTGCTTTCAGCGATATTTTCAGGATTTTCAAGAATAAGATCACACTGATCATCTTCTGTGAATAAAGTTTGAAATACTTTCTGAAAATTCTCTCTGACACGATGGAAAGTCTCTACGAATTTTTGATTAGCAGTTGCCTCCACTTCTTCAATAGTGCGAAGCAAACTCTCTTTAGCTGTGACCAGGTCACCTTTCTGCTCTACGATAAAATCATAACGCTTCTTCATTTCAGTGAAGGCTTCAATGGCAGTTGGATTTACATCACCTAGATTTTCCAGCCTTTTTTTCATCCTATCCACTTTCTCCTGCAATTCTTCAAGCGGCACTTCGCCCGTTCTGGATTCACCAAGAATATCATCAAGGTTAATTCGGAATTCCACATCCAGTCTTTCCTTCATACCGGCCAGGTGAAGCTTTAGTTCATTGAGTTTATCCTTGATGGCTGCAAGCATATGTTCCACCTGTTCCTTCTCTTTTACTTTATGCCTTATCTCACTTTCTTTTTCATTGAGATGATTGCGGAAACTATAATAAGCCTGGTCAGCCTCATTGAGTTTTTTCTCTTCTTCATCTTTATTCGCCAGCATCTGTGTCAATGACTCGCTGATTGTGCTAAGGGCTTGAACCGCTGCTTCAATATTCCCTGCTGTTTCGGATAATTGCAGGGCATTAGAACTGATTTGCTGCATCAGATCCGATAACTGTTTTTCTTTGAAATCCAGTTCCTGCTTCAGCGAATTGATCTTGCTATGATGACGGGTAACAGTCAGATTAAAATCATTGTATTGTCTGCTTGCTTCATTGTAAGTGAATTCACTATCATGAAATCCCTTTTCTGCTTCCTGAAGTCTTGCTATTCCCACCTGTAACTGTTCATTGAACTGACCCAGTTGCAAACGCACTTCCGCAACAGAGGTTTGTGTATGGTCCATTTGCTGCTGGAGTTCCTGCAAACGGCTTTCGCTGCTCACCTGCTGAGTATGAATATTCTCCAGTTTATTATGAAGTGAGAATACCTGGTTGCCCAACTGCTGTATTTCTTTTTCTGTATCTCTGACAGCAGTTTCACGAAGTTCCTCATTGAAAGCAACTACTTCATTGTGACGTGCCTGAATACGGGCGCGAAGCTCCTCTGCAATTTCCGATTGAGCTTTGATCACCTCCTGCAATTTTTCCAGGTTCTTTACCCTACCGATCTTTTTCCCTTCTATCATTCCTACGCTTCCGCCGGTAAGTGAGTATTTACCTTTTACATACTTACCGTGTTTTTCTATCACTACAAATCCATTACTGTTCTGAAGTGCCTCATCATTATCTGCAATAAAAACATTTCCCAACAGGTGCTGAGCCAGATCACGATATTTTTCTTCCACATCCACAACCTGGAGCGCTGGAATGGCATTGGGCAATATATGTGCCGGTTCATTACGCGGAGTATTCTCTGCAGTGAATTTATCGAGCAGAAAAAAGTTCGCCTTACCTTTCTTATTTTCATCCAGCAGGTGAACGGCTTTCATTCCTTCCGCTAAACCACTTACCACATAATAGTTGAGATAAGGTTCCAGTACATTTTCCAGCGCAGTACGATATTCCTCATTTACATAAAGTATATCAGAGAGTATCGGAGAACTATGATCCCAGTTCTGATTTTTATGCAGAAATTTTACGCTATCCGGATAACCTTCCATTGAATCGATCATACTTTTCAACAGATCATATTCATTTTTACGGGCATCCAATTTCCGATTTTCTTCTGCCAGTTCGTTTCTTAGCGTATCCAGTATTGCCTGTGTCTGCAATATCTGATCACGGGTATTTTCCTGGTGTTGCTGTAATTGTTCCAGGTCCACTTTCTTAATGCTCAGCTCCTTTTCTTTCATCTCACGCTCCTGGTCCAGCAGTATGCGATTAGCCTCACGATTCTTACGCTCCTCTTCTATCTGGTGGATGACGCGTTGC
The DNA here is from genome assembly GCA_046596515.1 of Chitinophagaceae bacterium. Lineage (GTDB taxonomy): Bacteria > Bacteroidota > Bacteroidia > Chitinophagales > Chitinophagaceae > JJ008. The sequence goes on from JBKJMI010000004.1 coordinate 40,073, forward strand.
AAATTCTGCAAAGATGTATCAGCCACAGCTACTTTTTTCTCTGCGTCAAACTGGCTGCGCTGCAATTGCTGCTGTTCTCCGCGTTGTGTATCCAGCACTATCCTTTTTTCATCAAGCACAATTCTTTTTGCATCCAGCTCTTCTCTTAATTGATTCAATTGCTGATTCAGTTCATCCAGAACACGGGTTTCTTCCTGTATCTGACCCTGACTGAAAACTATGCTTTCCTCAATTCCTTTTTGTTGTCCTTCCGCCTTACTTAAAAACTCTTTCAGGCTTGATTCTTTTTCACGAAGATGTTCCAGTTTCTGTGCAGCGAGATTTTTATCATTCTCTTTGCTACGCACATTCTGCAAAAGGCTGTTAAATGCCTGTTGCATATTTTGAAGATCCTTTTCTTTTTCAATGAAATTCAGCTTCTCTTTTTCCAAACCTTTCTCATCCTCTTCGATCTCTGTTTCAAGACGAAGTTTTTTTTCCTGTTCAATTTCATTTTGCTGATTAAGTTCCTGGTATGTCAGATTGAATCCTTCCAGGGAAGCCTTGGCAAGCTCAATGCTCCACTCCCTGTATTCTTTTTTTATCTCATGATATTTCTCCGCCTTCTTCGCCTGGCTCTCAAGGGCCTTTAGCTGGTTATTGATCTCAAAGATCAGATCATCTATACGTGCAAGATCCTGCTCTGTAGCTTCCAGCTTTTGGCGGGCTTCCTTTTTCCTCGTTTTATAAATTGAAATTCCGGCTGCCTGTTCAAGCATGCGACGGCGACTATTATCCTTGTCCTTGATCAGGTCATCAACCATTCCCAGCTCGATAATAGCATAACTATCGGTACTGATACCCGTATCCATAAAAAGATTCTGGATATCCTTTAAACGGCATTGCACATCATTAAGGCGGTATTCGCTTTCACCACTTTTGTAAAATTTGCGTGTAATCGTCACCGTGCTGAATTCGGTTGGCAATAGGTTACGGTTGTTTTCAAAGGTTAAACTAACCTCTGCCAGCCCCGATGCACTTCTTGTTTTTGAACCATTAAAAACAAGGCTATCAAGGTTCTCACTCCTCAAATGACTGATCTTTTGTTCACCGATCACCCAGCGTATACTGTCTACAATGTTCGATTTACCACATCCATTGGGACCAACAATTCCAGTAATATTATCATCAAAGCGCACAACAGTCTTATCTGCAAAGCTTTTGAAGCCTTTGATCTCTAAGCTTTTTAGTCTCACTCTTATTCGGGTTTAGTAGCGGTGAATTTACTCTAATTAAGCAGATTACTCCCTGCCAGGGCTTGGCAGTTTATTCACAATCGACCTTGTTAAAATGTGGAGAAAACGGCTGGAAATCTGGCATAGTTTTTTGAACGTATATATTGAATACAAAGCAAAGCTTATGACCATTAAATACGCTTCCAGAGCAGCAAGAGAACTGGTTTTCCAGTTTGTCCTGGAAAATATAGAGCAAAAGAACAAAAGCTCCTATTTACAGGAGATTGTAGCCATGGGTAAAAAGGACCGGGTGTGGAATCATTTCCTCAATAATTTTTTTGAGGCCTCCGACAATATTGATTTCCACTGGAAGTTTAGTTCAAACTAAGCTCCGTCGATTCAGAAATCTTCTTTTACGGAAGAGGGTATAGATTAGAAGAAATATCAATTGTCGCCTTCATTTTGCCAAAAGCCAGTTAGTGACACGATCTCATTCGCATCCACATAATGCATCAGCGTACTACTGATATTTTCCCTTAACTCATCCCTTGCATGGTCGAATACACCATTTACACTGGATAACTTATAGGAATTAATTTTGAAGGTGGCCAGTCTGGCCATGCGGCCGATATATTCACTATCGAGCCGGAAAGATTCAGCGATGTAACGACTATCGTCGCAGATGGGTTGACGTCTCATTTGGATATTGGTTTATCAGGATTTGGATAATCTTCTACTCTAAACTCTGAAATTTTCCAGAGCTTTTCTTTTTCTTAGTCATTTTTCTCCATCTAATTTCATATTTTCAGTAAAACCACTTAGTAATACTACCGGATCAAACAATGAAGCTTAGATTTCCCCTTCTACTCTGTCTTTTTTTCATTCTGATCTTCAATCATAATTCTACTCTTCATTCCCAGGCAATACCTGATACTGAGATCCTGCGCATTTATGAAAAACAACTTAGCTACGGACTCATCCTTAGATCAATGGTTACTGAAGAAATAAAAAAAATTGTTGGCACAGGAAAAATGGGATCCACAGCCTGGAAAATTTTGGTCAAGTTTTTCCGCTTACGGAGTGGATTTTTGAATAATGCATCATTACAAACAACTGCTTATGCATCGCTCATTGAAACAGCTATTATTATTTAGTTTTTTATTTATCATTTTCTGCTGCAACAGATATTCTTCTGACCATAAAAAGAAATGGACCGTTATCTGGCAGCCTTCACATCAAACTGATACAGGAAAAGATTTCAGTGAGGCCGCTACCTGTAATGGAATTGCAGAAGGTGCCATGGCTGCTCAACCTCCCATGAAGGAATTTAAAGTATGGAGCCTTGGCAGAACAGATCTGCATCACGCCGATTCCGGCAGCAATACAAAACAGTTACATACCACTGCGATCATTGATAATAAGATCTCTGGTTACGCATGGGAACTTCAACAGGCAAATAAGAAAAATCCAGATGTATTCATAGCGATTCATAATAACGGTGGCACAAAACGAAACGCAGTATGGGGCTATATACATTATGGTGATAAATACGAAGCAGCCAATCGTGAACTTGCTGCCAGATTAACCAGGGCAGTGGCGGAAATTTCAGGGATGGAAAATCGGGGTGTCCTGCTGGATAGTACCACCGGAAGAAATGATTATCGATGCAGCGCCACAGGAAAACTGGCATTTTATAGCCTTGACGAACAGGTAAACAAGGCCCCTTACCGGGTTTTGCTGGAAATAGGCGACAATGCGGCCAGCCACGATTACCTTGTAAATCCTCTAAATCAAAAAGCATTGGGAGAAGCTATTAAAAAAGAACTGGCCAGTTGGATGAATAGTCATTGATAAAAAATGATTCTGGATTTATTTTTGCTTAATATCAATCCTTATGAAATACCTGTTATTAAAAGCAATAGTAATTTGTTTTAGCGCCTTATTGTTAAACTCTTGTAATAATCAATCAGAAAAAAAGAAACCTACTAAGAATCAGGAGATCGGGGCAGTAAATATGGATCAGAAACTAGATTCTGCAGCTCAAAGTCTCTCCATTACCAAAAGAGATCTTAGCGTTACAACTTCCAACGCATTCAACGATATTTTCCTCGATAGTCTGGCCATGGAAAAATATATCAGCTCAAATGGGTTAGCCGATAAACTGATCGGTTTAAGGATCCGTAGTTTTTATAATGCCCGCAATTATCAATACGCCTGGTTCTCCAGTAATGGTCCAACTGAATCAGTCCGCTTTTTCTGGAATCAATATAATTACGCAGTAAATCATTTGAAGGATACCACTATCAGCAATAAATCCTTTTCCCAAAAGGCGGAACGTTATATGAACCAGGATACGATGAAAGTAAATACCAGTGATACCTCCCTTCTTCAGACAGAATTCGGATTTACTGAAACATTTATTCGATATATCAACAGTACTTATGAAAGAGGATACGTCAAAAGAAAAGAAAGGGAGAAGTTTATCCCAATTAAAAAATCGGACCCCATGGTTATGGCCGATTCTATTTTAAATAAAAAACATAAGGACAACAAATATTATGAGGATGTAAATGAAATGTATGGAGGTCTCAAAAAACAATTATCATTATACTATCTTATAGCTAAAGGAGGCGGTTGGCCAACTCTCAACCTGGCCAAAGGAAGTCTGAAAAAAGGTAAGTCAGATGCACAGATCACTTTGATCAAAAAACGCTTAAGGATCAGCAAGGATCTTTCAGGCAATGATAGCAGTCAGGTATTTGATGATACATTGGAAAAGGCAGTTCAACGTTTTCAACAAAGACATGGCTTCAAACAAGATGGCGTAATTACACCGGCGCTGGTAAAGGAAATGAATATTTCTGCCGAATGGCGGTTGATGCAGATCCTGCTGAATATGGACCGTATGCGCTGGATGCCACAGAAGCCAAGTGGCAATCTTATCATCGTGAATATTCCTGAATTCATCTTGCACGTATATGATGGCAAAAAACAATTATTTGAAATGCCGGTAGTGGTTGGAAGAGAAGGTAACAGTACCATGATGTTCAATAGCGATCTGAGCCAGGTTATTTTCAGCCCTTATTGGAACATACCTGCCAGTATTGTTGAAAAAGAGATCAGGCCAGCATTGAAAAGAAATCGAAATTATCTGAAAAAGAAAAACATGGAAATGGTAGGTAACCGGATCCGTCAGAAGCCTGGTGTTGGTAATGCGCTTGGCAAGGTGAAATTTGTATTCCCAAATAGTTTCAGTATGTATTTTCATGATACTCCTTCTAAAAGTCTGTTCAGCCAGGATAAGAGGGCATTCAGTCATGGTTGTATTCGCTTAAGTCAGCCTCAGAAAATGGCAGAATGGCTTTTACGTGAGGATCCCGAATGGACCAGCAAGAAAATTGTGGAAGCCATGAACGCAGGAAAAGAAAAAGCAGTGAATTTGAAAAAAAGAGTTCCGGTATTCATCATTTATTATACATCCTGGGTTGATGATAATGGACTGCTGCATTTTGGGGATGATGTTTATGGACATGATCTGGAACTGATCTCCAGAATGTTCAATAATATCAACTAAATTGGCAGTCCAAACCAACCTATTCATGCATCGCGTTATCATCCCCGTTGATTTTTCGGAGACTTCTTTAAACGCGGCAAGATATGCTGCCCAAATGCTGGCTGCCAAACCCGATGTACTCGCTGTGCTTTACAGTAATTATGAAAGTGAAGATGATCTGGATGTCATTCGCAATTATCAGCAAAGTTTGAAAAGAGAATTTTTAAACGCAGGCGTTTTAAAAGTGGAATGTGAAAGAGAAATGGGTGGCGACCTTATTGAAAACATCGCTCAGCTTGCCCAAAGTTCCAGGGCCACGCTGATCGTTATGGGAATCACTGGCAAATCCGCCATCAGGCAGGCTATGTTTGGTAGTAATACACTTCGTTTGATCGATCGCAACCTTTACCCGGTAATGATCATTCCTCCCGATGCTGAATTCAAAGGCATAGAACATGTTGCTTTTGCTTCTGATCTGAAAACGGTGGAAGATGTAACGCCTGATACGCTGATCACTGCTGTACTGGAATTGTTTGACCCTCAGCTCCATATTATACATGTCAGTAAAGAGGCATATGAGGAAAATCTTCCACAGGATATGGAAATTGAAAAACAGAAGTTGACCAGCATGTTTAATAAGTTCAAGCCAGAATTTCATTTTCTGGTTAAACATGATTTTTTTCAGGCCATTGATCAATTTATCCGGGAACAGGATATCGATATGATTATTACAATTCCCCGCCACCAAAGCAATGCCACCTCTATTTTCAAATCAACCCATACTAAAAGACTGGCTTATCATAGCCATATTCCGATATTGGCGGCACATGAGTAGAATTATACCTAAATTTGCTACGCTTTGAAACAGAAACAACCAATAATGCAGACGGTCATTGTACCTATCGATTTTACAGAAACCTCCTATAATTCGGCAGAGTATGCCGTTCAACTTCTAACGGGCCATTACGGCGTGAATATGATCCTGTATCATATTTTTGAAAAAGCTTCCGATGAATCGGGTGCCATGATACGTCTGGAAGAATTGAACAAGCTGCTTCGCACTAAAGGAATTGTGAAAACAGAACTAATGGCCAGGCAGGGTTCCGACTTTGTTGAAGAACTTGAAAAACTGGTTCGTCACCGGGTGGCTGACCTGGTGATCATGGGTATCACAGAACGTTCCTTGTTGGGTCAGTCGATGATCGGAAGTAACGCATTGAAATATCTGGAAACAAATGCCAGTCCGGTGCTAATAGTGCCTCCTAGTGCCAAGTACAAAAACGTGAAGAATGTGTTACTGGCCTCCGATCTAAAGAACTCCAAAGAGACCACTCCTTCCGTTCCAATCAAAAAAATACTGCAGACATTTGAGCCTAATTTATTTGTGCTGAATGTTGACAGCACTCACTATGTTTCCATTACAAAAGAATACCAGGCAGAGAAAGAGGTACTGGAAAACATGTTCCATGAATTCAATCCAGAGTTCTTTTTTATGGGGGTAAGCGATGTGCAAGCGGGTATTCAGCAGTTCGCAACAGACAAGGATATCGATTTCATTATCGTGATCCACCGGGAACAATCTGTCTATGATAAATTCTTTTCAAAAAGCAATACCAAACAACTGGCCTACGAAAGTACCATCCCTGTTCTTGCACTAAAAGAATGATCTAATAATCTGATTTATAAGTCACTGCCGAACCGATCTCAAATTAATTCTGATATCCGTTCGGCAGTTTGATTTGCGGCCATTGGGGTTTAACTTTGCCCTTCCCCTACCAGACGGACAATAACGAATGTTAGTATGAAAAATATCAAGCTGATAGAAGTTCCTTCAGAAATCGGAGCGGGTACCCGCGGAGCCAGTTTAGGCATAGAGGCGATCCGTATCGCCGCCCTCGATTTCATGAGCAACTTCTTTATTCATTTCCCTTCGGAGAGAATTCCAACTGAGAATAAGTTATTATTTGAGCCGATCGAATCTCCCTACGCTAAACGAATCAAGGGCATCGCTACCATGTACGACCGGGTAAGCAAAGCAGTTAATGACTCAGTCAGAAATAATTTCTTTCCTGTCATACTTAGTGGTGATCATAGTATGGCTGGTGCTACTCTGGCCGGTCTTCGTATGGCTAAGCCTAAAAGCCGGATCGGTGTGATCTGGATAGATGCCCACGCGGATCTGCATACACCCTACACTACTCCTTCAGGAAATATTCATGGAATGTCACTGGCAGCTTCTATCGGCGAAGATAATATGGATTGTGCGGTACATGAACTGGATCCTGAAACAACCAAATACTGGAACTATCTTAAATCCATTGGCAAGATAGAACCAAAGGTAAGGCCCGAGGATGTCGTGTTCATTTCCCTCCGAGATTATGAAAAAGAAGAAAGAGCATTGATCGAAAAATATGGTATGAGAGTGATCTCTACCAAGGAGATAAGAAATAAAGGAGCCGAGAATGTGGTAAGATCGGTGACAAGATATCTTTCCGAATGTACTGATGTATATGTTTCATTTGATGTGGACAGCCTTGACTCTTCTATTTCAAAAGGTACAGGTACCCCTGTAAGTAATGGGCTTAGAGAAAGAGAGGCAGAAGATCTGATCAGCAAATTCATGATGCACCGGAAAGTATGCTGCCTGGAAATAACAGAGGTGAACCCTACCCTGGATAAAGAAAATCTTATGGCAGAGATCGCTTTTAATATTCTGCAGCGAAGCGTAAATGTATTACTGATGAATTAATTCAGCATGGATTTAAGCGCATCAGTAAATAAATGCGGTTGATAATCCAATTCTTTTTTTGCTTTATCCAGTATAAATGAAGTGCTTCTTGGTCTTTGTGCAGGTTCTTTAAAAATTTGCGCATTTACAGGTTTTAAAAGATCAACATTCAATCCCAGCAACCTCCCCCATTCACAACCCATTTCGTAGGGAGTCATGGTTTCTTCTCCGGATAAATGAAAAATCCCTTTCGCATTTCTGTTTATAATAGCCTTAATTCCAGTTACCAGATCATTTACATAAGTTGGTGTGCGTAGCTGATCATTTACCAGTGAATATCCATCTCCCTTTCTCAATTTTTCTTCTACGATACTCAGTAAATAAGCACGGGGAACAATGGGTTTTCCATAGACCAGGACCGTTCTTACTATGGCCCAGTCATGATCATGTTCCCTCACCAATTTTTCTGCTTCAACCTTTGTTTGACCGTAATAGTTTACAGGGGCAGGAAGGTCCTCTTCTTTAAATGGCCCACTCTCGCCATCGAAAACAAAATCGCTAGATAAAAAAAGAAACCGGCTTCTTAATATCCTGGCCTCTTCCAATAAGTTGCGTGTTGAGTTCACATTAATTTCGAATGCAAGTTCCTTATTCAGTTCACAGTCATCAGGTTTTGACATGGCACCTGAATGAATGATCAGCTCAGGCTTGTAATGCTGACAATTTTCCCGAATAGAATCAGCATCTTTCAATTCCATTGTACAATAACTGAACAATGGCTGATTCATAAAAGGAAGACGGCAATTTCCTGAGCCCGTTGCCAGCAGTTCATGACCAGCTTCAAGAATTTCTTTCGCAAGCCAGGCTCCAACGAATCCATTCGCGCCGGTAAGAAGGATTTTCATACTATTGGAATTGCATTCCAAGGTTGTACATCACGAAGCTCCAGATATCAGCACTTTCTTCAATTATTTTATTAGTTGGTTTACCTGCACCATGTCCGGCATTGGTTTCAATTCTTATCAAAACGGGATTAGTACCTCTATAATATTCCTGCAGGCGGGCCGCAAATTTGAATGAATGCGCCGGTACTACCCTGTCATCATGATCACCAGTTGTAATTAAAGTGGCGGGGTAAGCCATTCCTTCTTTCAGATTATGATAAGGAGAATATTTAATAATATTTTTGAAATGTTCAATTGAATCCGGGTTGCCAAATTCAGAGGCCCAACCCCATCCTACTGTGAATTTATGATAGCGTAGCATATCCATTACTCCAACTTCTGGAATAGCCACACGAAAAAGTTCAGGGCGTTGTGTCATTACTGCGCCTACAAGCAATCCACCATTACTTCCACCCATGATGGCTAGTTTCTGACTATTGGTATATTTTTCACTGACCAGGTATTCAGCAGCCGCAATAAAATCGTCGAATACATTTTGCTTTTTTTCGAACATACCTGCCTTATGCCATTTTTCTCCGTATTCACCCCCACCACGCAGGTTCACTGACGCATAAATTCCACCCTGTTGAATAAAAAATGCAAGGCTGGTACTGAAGGATGGAGTTAATGATATGTTGAAGCCGCCATATCCATACATCATCAATGGATTTTTTCCATCTTTCTGAATTCCTTTTTTATAAGTAAGGAACATGGGGACTCTGGTACCATCTTTACTTTTAAAAAACACCTGCTCTGTCACCAGATCTGCCGTGGATATTTTTGGTTCATTCCTGCGAAACAGATCTGTTTTTCCTGTAGTCAGATCATAATGGTAAATTGAACTCGGTGTATTAAAGGAACTGTAAGTAAAAAATAACTCTTTGTCCTTTTTTTCTCCACTAAATCCTGAAGCTGTTCCCAAACCTGGAAGCTTTATTTCTCTGACCAATTTACCACTATAGGTATACTGGTAAACTCTGCTGGAAGCATCCTTCAGGTAAGTGACAAGAAGAAAACCTCCGCAGGTAGAAACTTCCTGAATGGCCATATCTTTTCTTTCTGGTATCACTGTACGCCAGTTTTCCTTTTTCTCCATTGCTTCCCATTTCTCCTCCGAATATCCCTTTGATCTTCTTTTTGTTTCTTCCTCTTCTTTTTCTCTGGGAGTGTAGGTTTTAATAGATACCACCCGATAATTAGCTGCTTCATCATTGGTAAGAACCAGCATGCGTCCTCCTACATTATCTATCGCGCTATTGTTATGGCTGAATCCTTCAATGAGGTATTCAAAGCGATTCATACCATTGGATTGATTATCTAAAAAATAAATTTCGTTACCATCTGTGCCCTGTGCCACCGTGAGTATCTGGTATCTTTCATCTTCTGTAAGCGAAACATAAGCGAAACGGAAAGGATTTTCCCTGTCTACAAACACCAATTTATCTTCTTCCTGTCTTTTACCAATACTGTGATATTTTACAATATTGAATTGATTTTGTCCTGAAAGAATTTCCTTCTCATTGGGTTTTTCATAACCGCTATAATAAAATCCTTCATCCCCTTTCCAGCTAAATCCACCGAATTTTATCCATTCGATCTTATCACTTAATATTTTTCCGGTGGAGCTTTCCATGATAAATCCTTCCTGCCAGTCGCTACCAGCTACAGATATCGTATATCCAAAATATTTACCGGATTTACTAAATCCAAAACTACCCAGGGCCGATGTTCCATCCTTGCTCAGTTTATTAGGATCCAGAAATACTTCAGGTTGTCCAGCTATACCATGCTGACGATAAAGTACCGCCTGATTCTGAAGTCCATCATTTTTGAAAAAATAATAGTACTCGGCTTTTTTAAATGGAGCAGAATAGCGCGTATAGTTCCAGAGATCCTTTAATCTGTCCCTTATTTTATCCCTGAATGGGATTTTAGATAAATAATCAAACGTCACCTCATTCTCCGATTTAACCCATGCCTTAGTTTCAGCACTATTATCATCCTCCAGCCAGCGGTAAGGATCAGCTACTTTAAATTGTTTAAAATAGCCATCTACCTGGTCCATTTTACGGGTAGCCGGATATTTTAATTGCGCTTGAGTAAGTAAAGGTGCCATCAGAGTAAGCAGAAATAATTTTTTCATTGTCTTGTTTTATCGCGCCCAAAGTTAGTCTCCGGACTTCAATCAGCAATCCGATGTTTGCCCGTTTACCAGAGCAGGCTTACTTATATTTACACATCGAGATCAGGCCTTGTTATGTGTACAAAATACACATTTAAAAAAATTGACTATTTTTAGGACTTGAAACAATAGAAATGGATAAGAAGGTGACACGTATAGGAGTTTTGACATCAGGAGGGGACTCTCCCGGAATGAACGCCGCGATCCGGGCTGTTGTAAGAACGGGTATACACTATAAATTGGATGTATTCGGTATAATGCGTGGTTATCAGGGCTTGATAGATGATGATATGTTTCAGATGGAATCAAAATCTGTGGCCAATATTATCCAGCGCGGTGGAACCATATTAAAAACTGCGCGCTGCAAAGATTTCTTTGAACCGGAAGGAAGAATGAGAGCCTGCCAAAATTTGCAGAAAAGAGGCATCGACGGACTGGTAATAATTGGAGGTGACGGTTCTTTTCGCGGGGCGGTGAAATTCAGTCAGGAATGTGATATTCCATGTGTTGGACTGGCAGGTACTATCGATAAGGATATTAATGGAACTGATTTTACTATAGGATTTGATACGGCAGTTAATACCGCGGTAGAAGCGATAGATAAAGTGAGAGATACCATGGAGGCCCATGACCGCATCTTCGTTATCGAAGTAATGGGAAGAGATGCCGGTTATATTGCCTTACACAGTGGTATTGCTACTGGGGCGGAGAATATCCTGATCCCCGAACGAAAGACGAATATGGAAAGTCTGATCAAATCACTGATGGAAAAAGAAAGAAGGAAAAAATTGGTTAACCTGATCGTTGTTGCCGAAGGCGATGATTTCGGCGGCGCCTACAAAGTACAGGATGTCTTACAGGAAAAATTACCAAATGCTGAGATCAGGGTTTGTGTACTTGGTCATATACAAAGAGGAGGTGCACCCAGCTGCCTTGATCGTTTGATAGCAAGCAGAATGGGATATCATGCCGTGGAATCGCTGATGGAAGGAAGACATAATGTGTTCGTGGGAATTGTGAACAATAAGATGAATTATATGCCACTGGAGGATGCCGTAAAAAGTAAAGGCAAAGTGAGTGAAGAATGGCTAAAGATCATGAAGATCCTTGCCAGTTAAAAAACAAACATGAGTAAGAACATAGCCAAATACCTGCATAAAGAATTTGATATAACTGCAGGTTTGCAACACGCAAATAAGAGAACTAAGATCGTTGCCACTGTAGGTCCCGCCTGCGATACCTACGATAAATTACTTGAACTGGTCAAAGCCGGAGTAAATGTATTTCGTCTTAATTTTTCTCATGGTAGTTATGAGGACAAGGGAAAGATCATTGAATTCATCAAGCAGATAAATAAAAGAGAGCCCTATAATATCGCCATACTGGCCGACCTGCAGGGGCCAAAGTTAAGAGTGGGAGAATTGGAAAATGGTTCCCTTGAAATCGTGGAAGGTGATATTTTGGTCTTTACTAATACAAAACTGGTAGGCACAAAAGAAAGGATCTTTATTTCCTATCCTAATCTTTATGCAGATGTGAAACCCGGTGAAAAGATCATGATGGATGACGGGAAATTGGAAGTTGTAGTAAAAGAGATCCTTCCCAATAAAGATGTGAAAGTGGAAGTAGTTCTTGGTGGAACGCTTTTTCCAAAGAAAGGTGTTAATCTTCCTGATACGGATATTTCACTTCCTTCACTCACAACCAAGGACCTGGCCGACCTGGACTATATTATTAAACAGGATGTGGACTGGGTAGCACTTTCCTTTGTTCGAAAGACACGTGATATCACAGAACTCAAGCAAATATTAAAGGATGCCGGATCTATGGCAAAGGTTATTGCCAAGATTGAAATGCCGGAAGCATTGCGAAATCTTCGGGATATCATTTTAGAAAGTGATGGCATAATGATCGCTCGTGGTGACCTCGGAGTTGAACTACCGATTGAAGAAGTACCCCTGATACAAAAAGACATCATTAAAAAATGTCTTCATCGTGCCAAACCGGTGATCGTGGCCACCCAGATGATGGAGAGTATGATCGATCGCACAAAACCTAACAGAAGCGAGATCACGGATGTGGCCAATGCTGTACTCGAAGGTGCAGACGCAGTGATGCTGAGCGCAGAAACCGCTACAGGTAAATATCCAAAGTTGGTTGTTGAGACAATGAGCCGGATCATCCAGGAGATCGAGACCAAGGCTTATGATTATAACAGGGAAGAATTTTTGCGCCCTCAGGCTAAATCTCCTTCATTCTTAAGTGACGCCATTTGTTATAATGCGTGCAAGATTGCGCAGGATACCAATGCCCAGGCCATTATTGGTATGACACAAAGCGGATATACCGCTTTTATGCTAAGCAGCTACCGCCCTCAATCACTTTTATACATTTTCACAAAAGAAAAGTCGCTGGTAAATCAGTTAAGTCTTAGCTGGGGAACACGTGCTTTCTTTTACGATGAAGAAGATAGTCTGGATGAAATATTCGAAGACCATATGAATATATTATGTAAAAGAGGATTTCTTCATTCAGGTGATGTAGTGGTAAGTACTGGTAGTACGCCAATTCATCTTCACCTTCCTACTAATGTTATTAAGATCCAGAAAGTAGAATAGCTAGTTAGTATTTTTCCCTATCAGGATGATATATCTGACCATCGCTTCTGCTTCTTCTTTAGATACCCCGGGGTGAGGGATCATAATTGCTTGCCCCCAAATTCCGGTACTTCCAGTGATCACATGATTGGCCACCGCGCTCAATGTTGAATCAGATGCATTTTCATACTTCTTTCCGATAACCGAATAAGGCGGACCTGTGATGGTCTCATTAATGGCATGACAGGTTAAACATTTGTTCTTACCTATAAGTACCACTCCTTTTTTGTAGACAGGATCATTGGTATACGGTTTGTCAGTTTGCTCATTATTGGCCTTGTTTCCACAGGAGAAAAAAATAATACCTATAGCCAGCCAGGAAAAAATACGACTCATCCTTCTATTTCAATTTAATTTTTACCGAATAATAATTTCATCAATAAATAAATGCGAGGGACTACCTGCACTTTCATGCCAGGAAGGAAGTTTACCTCCGCTGATCGCTTTTATTTTCAAAAACCTGGTTTTCAAATTCAGTTCTTTTCCCAATTCCTGTACCTCTGCTCCTTTATTTTCTTCTACAGGTCTCATATTTTTTACTCTTCCCGCTTCCACAAATTCCTTACCATCCTTGCTGGTATAGAAGATCAGTTCTTTAGGAAAAAGTATCCAGGGGCCCGGATCCTGTAACACATGAATGGCCGCGTAGTTTATTGTTCGCTCAGTTTTAAGATCAAGAATCGCCTCCAGGTCCTGATCAAAATAACTTTGCCACTCACCAGTGCGCCAGTTGACTGTTCCAATCATTCCATCGATCAACGCATCAGGCCCTCCGGCTGTATACATAGAACTTACTTTAGAAAGTACCTGTATGCTCTTATCAACATTGAGTCGGGTTAATTGTTGTGTTACCGTTTTACTTTTTTTACCATCTTTCTCAGCATAAGCATCCACCTGAGTAGTTTCGTTAATAGTAAATGGTTTTGTATAAGGAACAAATACCGAACGAATATTCGGACGCATAATGCGATACCAGATCTTTACCCCTGGTTCTATGCATTTCAATGTAATGGCTTGTGTTCCTTTGAATTTGCTGGAAGGGATATCGAAGTAAGGCACCGGAACTATCAGGTCCTGCCTTATAGCGGAATAAGGAATATCCGAATCGGTTATAGTTCTGTTTATAGCAGCCCTGGGACCCATTGTCATTTCAAGCAAGCCCCCTTTCATCAGGTCTGTATGCTCCATATACAATTTGGTATAGGGTCTGTTCCATTGCTTTACAGATTGAACATAAATATCTGCTGATGAATTTCTATTGGCCTTCAATGTAAATGTGTTACTGTTTTCCAGATGGATATTCACTTCATCAAATAAAGGACTTCCGAATACATACTGGCCGATACCCGGACAGGCGGGATAAAAACCCATGGCGCTCAATACATACCAGGCGCTCATTTGTCCGCAATCTTCATTACCTATAAGTCCATCAGGTGAATTAGTATAAAACTCTGTGCAAATTTTATGGATCAGCTCTTCTGTTTTCCAGGGTTTACCTGCATAAGAAAAAAGATAAGCCATATGATGACTTGGTTCATTACCATGAGCATACTGCCCTATTAGTCCGGTTACATCCGATTGATCGCGACCAGTAAGATCAGAGCTGGTGGTAAATAGTTCATTCACTTTTGCCGCAAATTTTTCTTTCCCTCCCATTAGCCTGATCAGGCCCTCAATATCCTGTGGCGCCGCGAAACTATAATGCCAGCTATTCCCTTCGGTGAAAAAATTACTGATCTCTTTAGGATCGAAAGGTGAATACCAGCTGGCTTGCAGTTTTCCTCTGATATGTCCTGTAGACGGATCAAATAGATTCTTATAATACTGGGCCCTCTCCATATAGATCTTATACGTGTCCCAATCTGCTGTAAGTTTAGCGAACTGTGCGATACACCAATCGTCATAAGCGTATTCCATGGTCTTGGAGGCACTTTCATTTTCTTTTTCATTAGAAAGAAAACCATCCCGCATGTATTTACTAATTCCGAAACGATCGCTTTCCGCATAAGACCGCATGGCTTCTATAGCTAGCTTTGTATCGAAGCCCATGATCCCCTTTTGATAAGCATCTGTAATTACAGGAACAGAATGGTAACCTATCATACAAAATGTCTCATTACCACTCAACTCCCAAACCGGAAGCATTCCCCCATTTTTATATTCATTTAAAAAAGTATTGATCCAATCGCGTGTTCTTCCCTGATTAATAATGGTCATCAATGGATGAAAGGCCCGATAGGTGTCCCATAAAGAAAACACAGTGTAGTTTGTAAAACCTACTGCACGGTGTACTTTCTGATCTGTACCCCGATACTGCCCATCTACATCCATATAAATATTCGGACAAACCATAGTATGGTATAGCGCGGTATAGAAAACTGTTTGCTGATCGCTTGTTCCACCCTTCACTTCAATTTTTCCTAACTCCTTATTCCATGCTTCCTCTGCCTGGTTCTTTACCAAATCAAAATTCCAGGACCCGATCTCCGCATCAAGGTTCTGTTTTGCTCCATCCATGTTTACTCCGGAAATACCGATCTTCACTCTTAATTTTCCAGTGGCATCCAAAGGAAATGTAAGTGCTGCTTTCAGTTCTTTTCCTGATTCAGCATAAGGTTTAGTTTTGTCCTCTTTCTCTCCCCCCATGATGATCATATCATCAATCGGTTTTTCAAATCGGATATAGAAAAAGACCTGCTGATCGCGGGCCCAGCCTTTACTGCGCCTGTATCCTCTCACTTCAAAATCATTCACTCTTTCAATATATGCATCGATCACCTGATCCCTGTGCTTCAGATCGATCAGCAATCCTCCCACTTCTGTTTTTGCAGGAAAACTATACTGGTGCATACCTGAACGATAGGAAGTGGTCAGTTGCGCCTTAATATTATTTTTATCAAGTAATACTTCATAATAACCCGGACTCGCTTTTTCATTGGCATGAGAAAAATGAGAAGCATATTTAGTGTTATCAAATTCAGGATCGCCTGTGAATGGCATAAATAATATATCACAATAATCAGGAACGCCTGTGCCGCTCAGGTGAGTATGAGAAAACCCATAGATCTTATCATCAGAATAATGATATCCCCCGCAGCCGTCCCATCCTTCCAGTCTTGTATCAGGACTTAACTGCATCATGCCAAAAGGCATAGTGGCGCCGGGAAAAGTATGACCATGCCCTCCGGTACCAATAAATGGATTGACCAGTTTAGCAGAATTCGACTGAGAAAATACATTCAGCGAAATAGCAATAGCTGCGAATAGCAGGGAGTATTTTGATTTCATAACATGAATTTAATAAGTATCTGCCAATGACCGGATAAAGATCTGCTTCTTTAAAAGGGATAGATCGATTTTTCCACGAATCCTGACAATTTTTTTTATCCCTGGTATCATATCAAAATAATTGTCATCTGGTTCAATTCCCTCCGGAAGTTGTAGTTCAACGCCAATGGCAATTTTGTCTGATATCAATTCCAGGTTATCATTTACCAATTCCCAATGAATGACAGGCTTTCCTGGCTGGATCTGTTTCGGAGGCTGCAAATAAAATATATTATTCACTTCCTGATCATCCATATTAATGGAAACCCAGGCCAGAGCAGCGCGTTTTGAATTGAGCGGAAATGAAATTCGACTCTGTTCGGAATTTTTATTCATGACTGTTCCATATGCGTTCAATGATTTTCCGGAACGATCAAAAACTTTCATTGTAATACTGATCTTACCGGTATAACCTGATTGAAACTGAATCTGCATACTGTCTCCGGAAACAGACAGGCCTATGAAATCATCCGCATAAGAACGTTTTACCTGGTAGAACAATGCTTTTTTTCTTCCATAATAATCTACCGCGCTCCAGCTAACCACCGGCCAGCAATCATTCCATTGCCAGAAGATGGTACCCATATTATAAGGCATTGCAGATCGATGTGCTTCAATCGCTGTTTTAATCGCATCAGCCTGCATTAGCTGAGAAATATAAACCAGGTCATTGAAGTTCCTGGGCGATGGGAATTTATTATCGATATAGGTTTTAATATTTTCATACCCTGTTCCATGCTTCTGATGTGCCTTCATAACCATACTGCTTGTATCCAGTTCATTATCCTTTGCAAACTGCCTGATGGTTGCCATTGAAGGAAAAGCCTGCATGCCATATTCACTATTAAAACGACCGACCCTGTTTCTATAATTCTCAACTGGTTCCTTTCCCCACCAAACACCCCAATAATGTACATCTCCCTGTTTGTATGCATTGGCCCTTCCCCAACCTAGAGAAGGAGAAGACGGCCAATAAGGCCTTGAAGGATCCAGCTCTTTGATAATATCAGGAATGAGAGAATGAAAGATTCGTTCATATCCTCTCCAGATACGGGAGGAGTCATTAGTTGATAATCCAAATTGTTTCTGCCATCCCCAGTTGTTCCATCCTTCTTCGATCTCATTATTTCCACACCATAGAACAATACAGGGATGAACTCTCAATCTTATCACCTGTTCACGAACTTCCTCTTCTACATTATCATAAAATGCTTTGTCAATAGGATACATGGCCCCTGCAAACATAAAATCCTGCCAGACCATAATTCCATATTCATCACAGAGATCATAAAACTCATCATCCTCATACACACCTCCTCCCCATACGCGAAGCAGGTTGATATTCGCCTCTTTTACCTGCTGCAATAATTTTTTGTATAGCCCCAGCTTTTTTGCCCTTGGCAAAAAACTTTCGCAGGGGATCCAGTTGGCTCCTTTTATATAAATTGGCTGACCATCTTTTATAAAATTAAAAACGCGACCATTAACATCAGGTGTATCCACCAATTGCACCTTCCATCCCTCCGATAATCTGGTATTTAAGGGGATAATCCCAGCTAACTCCCAATGAACCGGCTTCCATATACCCGCTGTTACAAAGCGCGGACCCCAATCCCAGCCATACTGGTACTGGGCCTTTCGGCTATACATTCGATTATTCTCACCAGGTAATTTAACAGGATAGATATTTGCCAGTGAATCGTCATGAGCAGTGGCAGAATAAAAAAGGATTCGAATTTCATTCTTACCATATTTTAATTTCCTGGCTACTGGTATTTTCCATGAGCGAAACATATTATTTGTTTCCTGTACCAATTCATTATTGAGAAAAATTTTTGTGTAGGTATCTAATCCATCAAAAACCAGTTTTAATGATTTTTGCTGTATCAAAACCAAATCAGGGGAAAAAAAACAGCGGTATTCCCAATCCGCCTTTTCTATCCATTGAAGTTTTGATTCGTTGTCCCTGTAAAAAGGTTCATCTATAAGTTTATTTGCAAGAAGATCGGTATGAATTGTGCCGGGAACTTCCGCATCATGCCATTCTATTTTTCCAAGCTGACGGAATTGCCATTGAGCGTGAAAGCCTAAGGGTGCCTGTGCATGTAATGCAGATAAGAAGTAAAAGAAAAAAACATAAGATAAAATTGGCTTCATAATATTTTTTATTCCAGCGCATTTCGAAGCGCCCTTACTTCTGCAGGATCGATATGATTATTTAAATAACTTTCTTCCGATTTTGCGAAACCGGGATGAATGAATTTCATGGTTGATCTTTTCTTCTGTCGCAGAGAAGAATGGAATTCAAAACAACCTGTTTTTTCCCGAAGCATTTTAATATTTTCTTTTCTTACTCCACTTCCAGGCATAATGATAATTCTTCCATCCGCCGCTTCATTTAGTTTGGCCAGAAGGTCAATACCCGCATCTACTGTTGTCTCTTGGCCTGAAGTCAATATTCTTTCGCATCCAAAACTTATCAATTGCTCCATAGCTTCAAATGGATCAAGGCATCGGTCAAAGGCCCGGTGAAAAGTGACGCCCATTGGATATGCCAGTTCAATCATGGTGGCTGTATGTTTCAAATCAATTTTTCCATCAGAAGATAGCAATCCCGTAACGATACCATCGCAACCTAATTGTTTGCAATAGCTGATATCAGTCATCATCGTTTCGATCTCATCATTCGTATATAAAAAATCTCCTCCCCTAGGGCGAATGATCGGATAGAGTTGAACATGAAAAGATTCTCTGCATTTTTTCAATATACCTGCAGAAGAAGTTGTTCCACCTTCTGCCAGGTTTGCGCAAAGTTCTATACGATCCGCACCCCCTTCCACAGCGGAACGGGTTGTTTCCAGATCAGAGGTAGCGATCTCTATTAAAAAATTTGATCTCATCAGGGGATCATGAATTTTGCGTTCACTAATTTTTCATCCGTTCCATTTTTCAAGGCGTAACTAAATCCCTTATGTATGGAATAACCGCCTGCTTCCCCTTTTTTATTAATAGCTACGAATCCAACCTGAATATCATTCGCTTTCTTTCCTTTTATTCTCATGATCCTTTCAATAACTTTTTTACATGCGGCTTCCGGCTTTAATCCTTGTCTCATCAATTCCACTACTGAATGAGATCCAGCTACGCGTATTACATCTTCTCCCTGGCCTGTTGCTGTGCATGCGCCCACCTCATTATCTACAAAAAGTCCTGCACCAATTATAGGTGAATCACCTACCCTGCCACGCATTTTAAATCCAGCCCCGCTGGTGGTACAGGAACCACTCAGGTTGCCCATTGCATCCATGGCTACCATACCAATAGTATCATGGTTCCATTCACCGTTTTCCAGTTTAAATGGCGCAAAAGGTCCATGATCTTTCTTGTTCTCAATATTTATAGCAGGCGGTTTATATTCCGATGATTTCAGCCAATTCTCATAACTGATCTTTGCTTCCGGCGAGAGTTCCGGTTTTTCCAATGGAAATCCTTCCTCTACCGCAAACTGCTGGGCTCCGGATCCAACAAGCATAACATGAGGCGTTTTTTCCATTACGCGACGAGCAACGGAGACAGGGTGCTTTATTCTTTCCAGAAATGCCACGCTGCCACAGTTGGAAAATTCATCCATGATGCAGGCATCGAGAGTAACAAATCCATCACGATCCGGGTTTGCGTTCAATCCAACACAGCAATTATGTTCTGATTCAGTTACCATCACACCCTGCTCAACTGCGTCCAGCGCACGTCCTCCCAATTTGAGTACTTCCCAGGCCGCCTTGTTTGCCCGCAACCCGGCATCCCAGGTAGAGACAACCATGGGATTATTTTTTAATGTAAAAGGAGTTTCAATAGCCGACAATTTTATTCCCAGTAAAGTTGCGAAAGAGGTAAATGTGGAAAAGCTTATGAACTTTCTTCTGTCAAGCATGTTGATTGATTGTAATGCAATAATACTGAAAACCTTGGGTCGAAAACCACCAGGAAAAATCTGTGTATAACTGTGATAAATTAAATTTTGATGTTTAAACATTGATTTGTACCTTTGCCCTTTAAACTAAATAAAATGAGAATAGCGATACTTTCCGGAAGCCCCCGTCACCAATCATTGACCAGGCGCGTGGCTTTACATTTACTGAAGCAGATCCAGGAAAATCCGGAGCATCGGGTAGATCTGATCGATCTCAAAGATCTGGATGTGGAGCCTGTCCAAACGGTATGGACCTCCATTGAAAAAGTGCCGGAATCATTACGTCCAGCGGCCACTATAATTTTTGAAGCGGATGCTTATGTTTTAGTTTCTCCGGAATATAATGGCAGTTACTCACCCGCCCTGAAAAATCTGATCGATCATTTTCCAAAACGTCATCATAAAACATTTGGAATCGTAACAGCTTCTCCGGGTGCAATGGGTGGCATGCGGGCATCTCAGCAATTACTACAATTAGTGCCTGCACTTTTTGGAATTGCCTCTCCATACCTGCTGATCGTGCCTGGCGTTGATAAAAAATTTGGGCCTGAAGGCGAACTGCTGGATGAAAGCTTTCAGAACAACGTCCATAACTTTATAAGTGAATTTCTATGGCTTTCTGAAAAAATTACCACCGAAGTAATTGCTCATGAAGGAATAAATAATTAAACATGAAAACCATCTTACATAAATCCGATTCAAGAGGTCATGCTCAGCATGGCTGGCTTGAATCCTGGCATACATTCAGTTTTGCCTCCTACTATGATCCGCAGCGAATTCATTTCGGCGCGTTGCGAGTACTCAATGATGATACAGTGGCAGCAGGAATGGGATTTGGAACCCATCCACATGATAATATGGAGATCATTTCCATTCCTACATCCGGCGACCTGGAACACCAGGACAGTATGGGAAATAAACAAGTGATAAAACAGGGAGATGTGCAGGTGATGAGCGCAGGAACAGGAATACAGCATTCAGAAAAAAATCTCAACCACGATCAGGAAGTAAAATTCTTTCAGATCTGGATAATCCCCAGTAAAAAAAATATCGCGCCTCGTTATGACCAAAAGCATTTTTCAGATGAGGATAAAAAAAATAAACTGCTAACTGTAGTCTCCCCTCTTGGAACAAATGATGGCGGTGTTCAGATCAATCAGGATGCCTGGTTCAGCCTTGGAAATCTTGATAAGAATATGAACCTTGAATATAAACTTCACAAAAATGGAAATGGTGTTTATGCTTTCCTGCTCGAAGGAGCAGTGACTATAAACGGAGAGAGTCTTCAGCGCCGGGATGGGTTGGCGATCACCGGGGCAATGTCTTTGGAAATAAATTCACTTGGGGATACGCAACTTTTATTAATGGAGATCCCAGTATAAAATAATTGATCTTAAAAAATTATTATGTCAGCAAAAATTATTGAAGCGATCCTCCCCCCTCCCCCTCCTCATATGGTAGGCGATGGATTCAGGGTGCATAATTTTTTCCCGGGCGAACCTATTGAGGAGCCCATCGCCGCCTATGGTCCTTTCCTGATGAATACCTGGGAAGAAGTGGATCAGGCCATACGTGATGCAAACCAGGGAAAATATGGCATACTCGAATAAATTATTTTTTTGCATCAGTAAACCGAAGCAGGCTTAGCCGTGCATTCTTTTGAATCCTTCGCTGAAGAAAACCCGACCACCCAAATATGATTCCCTTCCAGCCAAGAGCCTGGGCGGCCCATTTGCTTAATTTAAATGCGTCGCTATGTTCAATGATCTTTCCATCCTTGAATCGCATAAAGGCCTTGATATGATTTTCAACCTGTCGGCCAGTTTTTGAAAATGTATAATTAGCCACCCATTTACAGGTAGCATATTCCTCATCCATTTCCTCGATATCAGAAAAACGGAGGGAGAGATCTTTGGCATTGGTGCACAACATTTCCCACATATTTCGGGCCTCATTACCATATAATAATCCGAATGCCGGATCACTGAAAACAATATCCTCAGTATAGCAGGCATTCATGGCCTTATGATCTCTTTGCTGAAAGGCTGAATAAAACCTTTGTATGGTCTCTGTATTAACTGACATTGGCCTAATTTAGACGGAAATATAGTTAACCCATATGAGACTTGCCATTCTCCCCTTTCTGCTTTTTTCTACCAGTATCCTTCATGCTCAGGAAAGCATTTTATCAGTGATCCCGAGACCATTCGAGGTCAAAAGATCAGCCGGACATTATGTTGCACAGAAAAAAATGACTGTCAGCTCGGATATGCCATCAGCGGATTGGGATAAACTCTTCCCTTATTTTTTCAATGAGATGAAACAGCAGTTCCAAATCGAACTGGTGCAGACCAAAGAACAGAATGCTAATATTCGTTTTAGCCTGAAGAGAATGCCAACGGGTGGAGGACTGGCCTATGAACTGGATGTAGACCAAACCGGAATACGAATTGCTTCCAATTTTAACGAATCGGCTTTTCATGCCATACAAACTTTATTTCAATTATTTCCCGCGGATAATAAAGGACCTATGGAAATTCCTTTTCTCCATATTTTCGACAAACCCAGATTTGAATACCGGGGCATGCACCTGGATGCCGGGCGTCATTTTTTTCAGGTATCCTTCATTAAAAAATATATTGATTACCTGGCCTATCATAAAATGAATATTTTTCACTGGCACCTTACCGAGGACCAGGGCTGGAGAATAGAAATTAAGAAATATCCCCTGCTGACAAGAATCGGTTCGCAAAGAAATGGAACCATTATCGGAAGATATCCCGGCAAAGGGAATGACGAAAAATCCTATGGTGGTTTTTATTCGCAAAAAGATATAAGAGATATTATCAATTACGCTTCTGCCCGCTTTGTGGAAGTAATACCGGAAATTGAAATGCCGGGTCATAGTTCAGCTGCCATAGCCGCTTATCCCTGGTTAAGTTGTTTCCCTTCAAAACCCACTGCCATTCCTGCGAATATGATCTCCAAAAAAAGTATTGCTGAACAAAAGAATGGTCGCATCAAACTTGTACAGGAAACCTGGGGCGTATTTGATGATGTTTTCTGTGCCGGGAATGATTCTACGTTTAAATTTCTTGAAGGTGTGATCGACGAGGTAGCGGGATTATTTCCTTCTAAATATTTTCATATCGGCGGTGACGAATGCCCCAAGACCCATTGGAAGATCTGTCCTAAATGCCAGCAGCTAATGAAAGATAAAGGGCTAAAAGATGAACATCAGCTCCAAAGTTATTTTGTGCAGCGTATAGAAAATTACCTGAGAACAAAAGGGAAAATTCTTATTGGATGGGATGAGATACTTGAAGGTGGACTTGCACAGAATGCGGTTGTCATGAGCTGGAGAGGAATAGAAGGAGGAATAGATGCTGCCAAACAAGGACATGATGTGATCATGACTCCCGGCAATCCTGTTTATTTCGATCATAGTCAATCGGAGATCGAAGACAGTGTAACTATCGGAGGATATAATCCAATTGAAAAAGTATATGAATATGAGCCGGTACCTGCTGTACTCAATGAACAGGAAGGTAAACATATTTTAGGGGCACAGGCAAATGTCTGGACGGAGTATATGGATAATCCGGCCAAGGTAGAATACATGATCTTCCCTCGTATGGAAGCCTTAAGTGAAATACTATGGACTAGTAAAGAAAACAGAGACTGGGAAAATTTTGAACCACGTTTGATCCTTGCGATGGACCGTTATAAGTCTGATCATATTAATTACAGCAAAGCCTATTTTGATCTTAAGCCGCAGGTTATACCTGGTGATGCCGATACAAAATTAAAATGGCAGCTTTCCACTAAATTTAAAAACGCAGAGATCAGGTATTCTACCCCGGCAAGTAAAACAATGGTTCCATACAAAGAACCCATTTCCATTAAATCCAGTGGTGAATACCAGGCCATGCTATATCAGGGTGAAAAATTACTTTCAACGATAAAACAAAAGTTTGAAGTGAATACTGGTACAGGTGCGGTCATCCGGCTTGCCAAACCTGCTTCTGCAAAATATCCCGGTGATGGTCCATTTACTCTGGTAAATGGCATAGTGAATTCAAAAGGAACCGGCAGGTCAAAAGAGTTTCTTGGATTCAGTGGAGAAGATTGTGAGGCCATTATCGAAACGGGTTCATCATCCAAACTTAGCGAGGTGCGGGTACATTCACTGGACCAGAACGGATCATGGATTTGGAAGCCTTCCGGCGTTGAAGTTTTTGGATCTGCAGATGGTGAGAACTGGAACTCGCTTGGAAAGAATAGCAATTTTCAGCCTGTACCGGAAACTATTGGTAACGGAATTATTTCAATTCGTTTTCCGGCAGCCACATATAAATTTTTTAAGATCAAAATCAGTAACCAGGGAAATATCCCGGAAGGATTTGCTGGTGAGGGAAATAAAGCATGGTTATTCGTAGATGAGATAGAGTTGCGATAATTGTATCTTTGATAATTACAAACCAAAATTGATGGCTCCTATAGATCTTTCTGACAGTTTTGAGAAAATACCAGTGAAGATATTCCCCGACCTCCGTCAGGGTTCACTGTTTGCAGCAAATCAGATCGCTGATCTCATTCGCGAAAAACAAAAAACAAAAGAAAAATGTGTGCTGGGTTTGGCCACGGGTTCCACTCCGAAAACTCTTTATGCTGAACTGGTTCGTATGCATCGCGAAGAGAAGCTGAGTTTTAAAAATGTGATCGCTTTCAATCTGGATGAATATTATCCTATAGCCAATTCAGCCCTTCAGAGCTATAATCGTTTCATGCATACCCAGCTATTCGACCATGTAGACATCAACCCAAAGAATATTCATGTCCCGAATGGCGAAACAAGTAAAGAAGATATAAAAGAATATTGCCGTAATTATGAAAAAAAGGTCGAGGATGCCGGTGGCATTGACCTGCAGATACTGGGCATAGGTAATAACGGACATATTGGTTTCAATGAACCAGGTTCAGGTATTTATTCACGCACGCGATTGATCACGCTTGACAATTCAACACGTATCGCGAATGCATATGAGTTTCCGAATATTTCCGAAGTTCCCCGGTTGGCGCTGACCATGGGTATCAGCACGATCATGAAATCAAAAAGAGTGCTGTTAATGGCCTGGGGACCGGGTAAAGCCTCTGTAATTAAAAAAGCGGTTGAAGATGATGACACAGAACAAGTGCCTGCTTCCCTGTTACAGAATCATGATGACGTTACATTTATTGTAGATGAAACAGCGGCATGTGAACTCACCAGATTTAAATCACCCTGGCTTACGGGTGATTGTACATGGACGCCTGCGATGGTAAGAAAAGCGGTGGTAAACATGGCGCTAAAACTGAAGAAGCCTGTCCTAAGTCTTACCAACAGTGATTACAATGAATATGGACTTAGCGACCTGCTGGTAGAACAAGGCGATGCCTATGAAATAAACCTCCAGGTCTATTATATGCTTCGTGATACGATTACCGGTTGGCCCGCAGGTAAACCGGAAGCTAATATTCCCGGCCACCCAGAAAGATCGGATCCTTATCCCAAACGAGTATTGATCTTTTCTCCGCATCCGGATGATGATATTATAAGTATGGGTGGAACCTTTCAGCGATTACAGGATCAGGGACATGAAGTACATGTTGGCTATCAAACCAGTGGTAATATCGCGGTGACGGATGAATTTGTAACCAGGTTCCTCGATTTTGCTGTTGGCTTTGAAGAGATAGCAGGAATAGATACTAAAAAATCAGGAAAAATATTCCAGGACACGCGAAGGTTTATTTCCCGTAAAAGATCCTCACAAGTAGATACTCCGGCAATTCGTGCTATAAAAGGTTTGATCCGTCGTTGCGAGGCAAGGGCCACCTGCCGTTATGTAGGTGTAAAAGAAAAAAATATTCATTTCCTTAATCTTCCTTTTTATGAAACCGGCACCATAGAAAAAAAGCCGATGAGTGAAAAAGATGTGAAGCTCACTGTTGATTTGCTTAAAGAAATAAAACCTCAACAGGTTTATTGCGCAGGTGATTTCGCTGATCCCCATGGCACACATATTATTTGCTTCCGGGTGGTGGTTGAAGCACTGAAAAGATTAAGAGCAGCAGGTGAACCCTGGGTAGATGGTTGCTGGCTTTGGCTTTATAAAGGAGCCTGGCAGGAATGGAATATTGAAGAGATTGAAATGGCCATACCCATGAGTCCGGACCAGGTGTTAAAGAAACGATACGGTATTTTCATACACCAGTCACAAAAAGATATGGTACCCTTCCAGGGAAATGACTCCCGTGAATTCTGGCAGCGTGCGGAGGAAAGAAATGCCGCTACCGCAGATCTCTATGCGGATCTGGGACTTACCCACTACGCCGCAATGGAAGCATTTGTACGCTGGCACTATTAACGAATGATCTGTTAAATGCGATAGGATAGCAGAACCAGGAATTTGTGATCCAAGCTAATTTTATATCTTTAATCCCATAAAATAATAAATATGGCCTTACTAAAATCAAGCAACCCTGCCCTGCAGGAAAAATCATTTCAGGGTACCATTCTGGAAGGACTGGGTGATGCCCAGGTGATGAGCGTGAATGGTACAATGAATAAACTGGGAATTATGATGGTGCTAATGATGGGTACCACCTTGTTTTCCTGGAATCAGTTTTACCAGGGTGGAAACCCCATGACACTGATGCTTATCGGTGTATTCGGAGGGTTGATAGTTGCCATCATACTTGCATTTAAGAAAGAATGGGGATCTATCCTGGGACCGATCTATGCAATTCTCGAAGGATTATTTGTAGGATCTATTTCTGCCATCTATAATTATACTTATCCGGGTTTACCTATGCAAGCCGTGGCTCTTACTTTATTGGTAACACTGGTTATGTTCCTTATCTACCGCTATCGTATTATTCGGGTAACCGGTAAATTCAGAATGGTGATAATTATTGCCACTGCTGCCCTGATGTTCTTTTACCTGATTCAATGGGTTTGGGTATTGTTTACCGGAAGTCCGCTTACAGGTTTTACTAATGCCGCCACTCCTATGGGTATTGGTTTTTCTGTACTGGTTTCCGCACTTGCTGCATTAAACCTTTTATTGAATTTTGACACCATTGAAAAAGGAGTGGAACTTCGTGCTGCTAAATACATGGAGTGGTATTGTGCTTTTGGTTTGTTGGTGACAATCGTTTGGCTTTATTTTGAACTACTTCGCCTCTTAAGCAAATTGCAACGCAACTGATAAAGTAAATTATTTTATATAAATAGAAAAGGGATCCTGATCGGATCCCTTTTCTATTTATAGCTTAACTGTTCACATGATCTGCTGGCGATGAAACTAAACCTTCTCAACATTCTCAACCCTCTCAACCTTCTCTACCCCGCAACTTTTTCTCCTCTTCATTTAATACCAGCTGTTGCTGTCCAAAACCGCCAAACTCACTTACATAGATCTTAAAAAGCAGAATGATATAACTTATGAGTAATGGGCCAAATATCAAACCGATAAAGCCAAACAGACCCAGTCCAACAATTACCCCCAATACGGTTACTACAGGATGTACATTTCCCATTTTCCGCATAATGGTAATCCGTGCTATATAATCTACATTACCGGTAACCAGGACACTGTACACTGTTAGGGCCGTGGCATTCCAGGTATCTCCAGAAGCAAACATATAGACCACCAGAGGAACCCACACGATCATGGTGCCAACAACAGGGAAAAAAGCAAACACTCCGGTGAGAAACCCCCAGAGTGCGAAATCATGAACCCCGAAAATTACATAGCCCACCGTAGCGGTAATTCCCTGTATGATGGAGATCATCGGAATGCCAAGCGCGTTGGCCTTTACCATTTTCTTTGTTTCTGTAGCGAGTATACTTGTATTTTCATCTAGCAATGGTATGATTCGAAACAAGGTTTTTTCTATTTCCTTTCCATTTACCAGCATATAATAAAGAAAAAATAGCATAAGGATCAGATTGACCAGCAGGTTGGCCGTGCTATTCAGAATAGAGGGTATAAAAGCTATTACCTGGTCAAGGGAATTAGATAAAGATTTTTCAGAAACGAAATTTATTCCTGAACGCGCCTGAATCTGCAGCACCCCCTGTTTAATGTTTCCGATCAAGGCAGTGGGATCATTAAGTAATTGATTTATCTTAGGAGAGACCAGGGTAACGGCTATAAAAATGGGCACTCCAAGGAGGAGCAGGTAATAGAACATGAATAAGAAGGCGGCCCTTCCTTTTTTCCATTTCTTATTATATACAAGTTGAAAATAACTGGCTCGGCTTAGAATGTAAAGGGTAACCGCTCCCAGTAACCCAGGCATGAAAAGACCCAGTTCACGCAGGGAAAGGAAGATCATCAGGATCATGAGACCAATCATCAATACCTGCTTTATCCTGTCATTAAAATTAGGCATGTGAAGATTTTATTCCCCTCAGGGAATATAAAGTTAAAGAAACTGAGGTCCATTATCCAACATCTCCGAAGGCTACGGGGGCCGATTTTCCATTATGGGAATGAAATTTGAACCAGGAAGATATTTTATGAAGGACGCTGCCTTTTTTGCTCTCCACCAGATGAGTGGAGTAATTTCGGGCAAAATAAGATACCAGGGTACGGGTAACCCAGCTTGCTTTGCCTAACAGAAGGGTATTCACCAGAAAATCTACCGATTTTCCTATGCCCGCCTTCAGCAAGGGATTGGTAGTTTTTGGAGATATAAACAGACCCGCTGTTTTCATAATGGCCCTGGGTCCATATAATTCAGCCTGCAGCATCTTAAGATCAGCTATCACCAAATCTTTCTTTGCTTGAAGCAAGTTATTCAGGTCCAGCCTGCGCTGTTCCAGTTCTTTGTATGTCCGCATTTTATTATTCATAAAATAACCTGGTTAGCATATTACGAAACAGGTTAATAAAAGTTTTCCGGGCCAGCACCAAAACCAATAATACCAGAAGATAAAATCCACCTAATACCAGAAAGCCCAGCGCCCGGCTTACCATTAACTGACCCAGCCACCATCCCAGCGCTAAATTTAAAAAGAAAAATACGGTCATGCTCAGTGCCAGCACCAATAACCCATTTACAAGGGAGGCCCCTGTTTTTACGGTCTTGCTGGTAAGTGTTAGCACAGCCTTTTCATACCAGGTTTCCGCATAATCAGAAGCATGACGAAATAAGTCTTCCGCGGAATCCCGGATATTCTCCTTCTCTGGAATGGCAGATGTTTTTGTATTCATAGCATAAAATAAAGCAGACCTTACGGGATCTGCTTTTTTCGTTTTAGCTAAAAGATTCTTTCAGTGAGTTAACGGTTTCCTCAGCGGCGGACTTAACACGATGTGCTTTTCCTTTCAATTCTTCCATTTCGCTATTGGCTTTGGAAAAAAGATTACTAAGGTTGCTGCTAATGCCATCGCTCAAATCAGTTGCTTTTCGGGCAATTCGGTTGCGCAAGTCGGTTCCTTTTTCTGGAGCCACAAGCAAGCCGATCACTACCCCTGCTGCTGCTGCACCAAGGATGCCCAGCAGTAATTTTGAATTGAAGTTCATAGTCTATATTTTTTTTGATTTACGGAACGCTGTTATTTTATGTCAGGACAGATTACTATAAGCCAGTTCTTGTGGCTGACCTGCCAAAGATCAGAGACAAAAGGAACAGCACGATAAAGATGAAGAATAATATTTTTGCGATACTTGCAGCTCCCGCTGCGATACCACCGAATCCGAATATGGCTGCGATGAGCGCAACCACCAGAAAAATAACTGTCCAGCGTAACATAATTTTCAGTTTTTTATTTAGAATTAGGTTTCCTTTCCCAGCAATAGGATAGAAAAATCGTGCCAAAATGAGATCGTATTTTTTTTGTAAATGGAACTGCAGTATTCCTGAACCCCTGATTTGGCAGTATGGAGAATACATTATGTATTGTAGGTAATAATTTCCCCAGTTAGATCAGACTCATTTGCAGAATATTTTCCAAGCTAATTTTCATAAAAAAGCTTGAAACTATAATGAGGTATCCTCTTAAAAAGTATTAAAAAAAAGAGCTGCAATACTGCAACTCTTTTTTAAATGTGACCCCGTCTGGATTCAAACCAGAAACCTCTTGATCCGTAGTCAAGTGCTCTATTCAATTGAGCTACGGGGCCATTCTCTTTCACGGTAAGGCACCGCTTCAGGGGCTGCAAATATAAGGTTTTGTTGTAAAAATAAGGTCAGGAAAGATGCCATTATTATTGCCCCGATCGTGTTCTCCAGCCTGGGGCATATTCATCAAGTATATCCTGGAAAGATTTGAGCTGGCGAAGAAATTCAAGATCAGGGTCATCTGCCCAATTTTTGATCTCCTTAGCTTTCATTCCTTTTTGAGCTGCAAGTCGCAGGTAGTTAATGGCCTGATCTGTCTGTTTATTCAACGCATAACTGCAGGCTAACTGATAATATGCCTTTTCCTTAGACGGATCATTCGCGATGCATTTCTGCAAATAATAAATGGCTGAATCGTATCGCCGCATGCTATGATGTAACAATCCCAGGTTATGGGCAGGTGCGTAAGCAGTAGGATCAATTTGAAATGCCCTTCTTAAATAATGCATAGCCGAATCATTCTGCTCCAATTCCATAAATGATTGCCCCGCATTAGTATAAGCAGGCGCATATCCCGGATCTACCTTAATGGCCATTTTGAAATAAACCACCGCCGAATCATACTCTTTCATATCCTCATAAAAATTGCCTATAGTTAAATAGGCCTGTGCGGTAGGGCTGGTTTTTTTCATCAGCTGAAGACGGAAATAATATCCCGCTGAATCATATTTTTTCATCTGCCTGAACACAAACGCCATATTGGAAAGAATGATCGGATTATCCGGATCATTCATTAAAGCGCGCTGCATATATATTTTAGCTGAATCAAGCATTTTAAGTCCCTGGAAGGTCAGGCCCATATTGCTTAAAATCTGCGCATTTGCCGGATCTTTCTGTAATCCTTTTCTGAAATAGAACCTGGCCGAATCAAAACGTTTCTGATCATAGAATGCCCTTCCAATATCATTCATATACATAGGACTCGATGGATCGATCAGTGAGAACCCTTTAATGAAACTTGTAATGGAATCCAGTTGATTCATTTCACGAAAGATCCGGATCATATTATTGGAGGCCAGTTTATAGTCTGGTTTCACCATTAATGCGCGCCTGAAATATATTTTAGCGGAGTCATACAGTTTATCCTGACCATATATTACTCCCACATTGTTCAGAATAGATGCATTGCCTGGTTCCAGTTTTACTGCGGATTCAAAATAATAAGAGGCCGAATCCAATCGCTTCAATTCTTTATAAACAAGTCCAAGATTGATCAGGGCAGCAGCAGAACTGGGATTAGCAACAAGTGCACGGTTATAAAAATATCGGGCAGAATCATATTGCTTTAAGGTAAAGGAAACCTTACCCAGGTTATTGAAAGCGTCTTCATAGCGTGGATCAAGTTCGGAAGCGATACGATAATAAACTTTTGCAGAATCATATTGCTTCAGATCCCGGTAAAAATTACCCAGATAAACATTCACGATCGATTTATCCTGATAGTGCTCAAACGCTTTTCCATAATAGATACGGGCGCTATCATACATTCCCTGTTCAAAAAACGTTTTGCTGATCCCATTATACGCGTTAATGAATTTAGGATCGGCCTCCAGGCTTTTTTTGAAATAACGGATGGCATCGGCGTATTGCTTTTTATCATGGTAAAGCCAACCGATATTATTACTCGCATACACGTTATCAGGTTCAATTGAAAGCGCTTTCTGATAATAGCTGATAGCCGAATCGGCCCTTGAAAGAAAATAATAATAATGACCCAGGTCTACATAGGCATCAGCGTTTCCGGGATCCACTTCAATGGAACGGAGATAATATTTTATTGCGGAATCAGGTTTGTTTTGCGTCTTGTAAGAAAAGGCCAGCGTAACATAAGGATATCTCCATTTTGGCGCGGTAGCGATTGCCTTCTTCGCATAAAAAATAGCGCTGTCAATACGGCCATTATCCAGATGAAGTGAAGAGAGTGTGTTTAAAATATAAGCCGCATTTTTATCCCTTGCATACGCAGAATAAGCGTAATCAAAAGCAGACTGTATATCTACCAGCTTTCCCCTGTTGCCAAAATAACCCCGGGCTTTGAAAAAATACATCCTCGCATATAATGTTTTTGCGAAATCCGGGTCATCAGGAGTAATATACTGGATAGCTCTTTCAAGCATCTCTCCTACTTCAAAAAATTCCTGCTGTGCTACTTTCTCCATTCGATCCAGACTCGCATTCATCTCTTCTGTCTTCTCATCTTCTTCTATCTGGGCTCTTATCTTCTGAATAGAAGCTGCATCCTTGCAGGCCAGGTAAAGATTGATCTTACTCTGTGCGAAATTTATATACTCTACCGCCAGAGTAGATTGAGCGTCCAGCGTATAGGGATCATCCGGATGATCCTTAGCCATCTGATCATAATAAAACTGTGCAGAATTCTTACCGGTAAGTTTGCTTTCTCTTACCGCTGAATTAAATCGATTATAGGTTTCTATCAATAAAGTATCTGTGGTCTTTCCAAGCCCTCTTCCTCTTGGAGCCACCATGGAACTTCCCAGCATTCTGCCGGATAGTTTTTTACCCTCCTGCCACTTTTTAAAATAATCGGGGTCAACAATACTGATCACTTTATCATTAAATTCTGCACAGCAAATGAATGGATCCTGTTTTCTTTTAAAAACATCCCTGGCTACAGAAGGAACATTTTTCTGTACATATTGCTGTAGCTCGGCCAGCGTGGTTTTTTTATCGGGTGTTCCCATTGAATCTGCCATACCAGCAAGGCCGTCTACCAGAAAATAAGTAAATAATCCATGGCCGGTTCCAATTGTTGCATCCTCAAGCGATTCCTGACCTGCTCCTGTGGCAAGCATTATAACTTCCCCCTCTCTTTCTTCGGAAATAGCTTTGAATAATCCTGATTGTCCATCCTTACCTCCGGGTAATTCGCTGGTTCGGCAGGCATCCATGATAAAATAAACCTCCACCCCTTTGCCTGTTTCCTTAGCGATCTTTCTTTTCAGATTGTATAATTGCACGGTGCCACCAGCCAAATAATTATTCTTGTCTCCTGCAGGATTACAGTCATAGGCTATATAAAAAAATTGATCCTCATCGATCGCATCTCCGTGACCCGCCAGGTAAATAAACAGTTTGTCTCCCTGCCTGAGTTTTTTTGCTTCCAGCCATTTAGATCCTTTTGTAAAAAAAGTGGCTGCCTGGGCCTGATCATTTAACAGACAGAAAATATTATCATCTCCAAGTTTTCCACCTGCAGGTGATTTCAGATAGTCACGAAAAAGCTCGGCATCTTTATCAGCATAAGAAAGCGGACGTACATATTTATATTTAGAGATGCCCATGATCATCGCGAAGGTCTGAGGACCTGTAATCGTTGTATCTCTTGGCTTAGGGGGAGCAATAGCTGCCGGTGCCTGTCCGATCACCCCGGATGGTGAAGACAGAAATAGAATCATAGACAAGATGAAGGCAGCGTAAAATCTCATAAATTTATCCCACTAATTTAGGCAATTACAAAAGAATAACCCAATCGTTAACAACAGGTTATTTATATAACAAGTGGGGATATACCCATTATAGTTGCAGCAAATGATTAATTTAAGGGCAGAATAACCCAACAACCCAAAACAGAATCATGGATCACCACGAAGAACCTCATGGAGAAGGTCAGGAGCACCTGCCACCGCATGCTCATCAGGATCATGAAGTAAAGAAAGTCGCCGAAAAAAAACCCTTTCATAAGCATATTGGTCACCATGCCCGTCGTATCCATCGGAATGTGACCAAGTATCTCTATGAAAGAGATACCATTTTGGCTACACTCTGGGTGTTTATTTTCATTTTTGTTTTAGGATCTATCCCGCTTAATCTTGGTACGCTGAACCCCATCAAGCTGGCCATGAAGGATTTCGATATGAACGATCTTAGTTATGCTAAACTGGGAAAAGGGTCTGACAGTGGGTTAGACAGCAATATAGTTGTGATCAATATTGGCGATGCTGATCGTACTGGTATTTCCATGATGATACAAAAAACAGCCACCTACCAACCTAAAGTGATGGCCCTGGATGTGCTCTTCGACGGACCCAGAGAACCCAAGGCCGATTCTCTTTTAAGCAAAACATTTAAAGAAAATCCCAACCTGGTAGGCGCTGCACAGTTTATTTTAGATACAGGTACTCATGAATTACGTTTTTCAAGAAATTACTTTAAGGACGATGTTCATAATTATGGTTTCGTGAATTTTCCTGCCGATGAAAAGGAAAGTATCCGTAATTTTTTTCCAATTAAGAAAATGGAGCACTCTGATAGTATACTCCCTTCTTTTACTGCGGCTATTCTAAAACATTATAAGCCAGAAGCCTTTGAAACGTTTGAACATCACGGCGACCATATGACGCTGATAAATTATACCCGTCGGCCAGGCCAATACATGATCCTTGAAGGGTCCCAGTTACTTGCAGACCAGGTAGATGGTTCCATTATTAAGGGAAAGATCGCTTTGCTGGCCTATGTCAATCTGGATCCATATAACATTGAGGATAAGAAATTTACACCAATGAACGACAAGTTCTATGGAAAGTCATGGCCCGATATGAACGGGATCTTCGTTCACGCTAATATATTATCTATGGCCCTTGAGGATAACTATGTAAAAAAGTTACCTTTGTGGGCAACCATTCTTATGGCGGTTTTCATCGGATGGTTACACATGTCTTTCTTTATCCATTATTACCTTGAAAACCACATCTGGTTTCACTTAGTAGCAAAAATTGGTCAGGTGGCTTCGGCCATATTTTTCGTCTGGCTTGGTCTGTACCTTTTCGATAGATATCGATTAAAAGTTGATCTGAAACTTGCCCTGGTGGTGATCATCATGGCGGTGGATGTAATTTATTTTTATGAGGCATGGGCCGTTTGGATGCATAAGCGATTTAATTATCGAACTGTATTCAAACCCCATCAACATTAATTATACAAACCATTTAAACCTTTAAATTCCAAAAGATGAAAAAAATTCTTTCCTTGTTTTTATTTTGCTCATTTGTTATCGCCGCAGGCGCTCAAAACAATTTTTTGCTTTACAGTTTCAAAGGCAATGTAACTGTAGTAGAAAACAATATTGAGAGCAAGGCAAAAGTGGGTCGATCACTGACACCTGCTTCCTCGATCAAAGTAGCTCCGGGTGGTGTTGTCACCCTGATCTGCAATGAGGCAGCCATGTTCACTGTTTCAAAAGCAGGAACTTTTGCACTCAAAGCATTTGGCGACTCCTGCAAAGTGAGCAGTAATTCCATCACAGCCAACTATGTAAAATATGTTTGGGCTTCAATGACTAAGACAGGTGACGCTCCTGGCAGCAATCGTAAAGCTTATATGAATACAGTAGGTGCGGTTAGCCGTTCTATTAATAATATCTGGATCGATCCCAGACTGGATACTGTGAATTTCAGCGGAGCCGCTTCCGATTTTCCTCTGTCCTGGAAGTCTTATACTGAAGCGAAAGATTTTGAATTTAAGATCTTCCCTATTGAAAATTTAACCACTCCGGTTTTTTCTTCTATTGTAACTAAAATGAAGATCCCTCTCTCCTATTTCGCATCGAAGCTGACACCTGGTAAATCCTATATGTGGACAGTTTCCGTTCGCGGAGAAGAGAATGAAGAAATGAAAGTACTGAATTATGTGACCAAAGAAACCGCAGCTGCTTTTCTTAGCAATTTAAAGGGCCAAACAACAGGGTTTGAAGCTACAGCAGAAGAATCATACCGTATGGGTTTCATGATGGAAGACGCACATTATCTTCCTGAAGCCTGGCAGTATTATTTAAAAGCCGCTACAGCAGATGCTTCCAATGTATTATATCGTTCTACCCTCATGTCTTTCAAAAAAGATTATGAGATAAAATAACCGGCGATCTTTAGGCTGTAAATGACCAGTAAAAACTACTGGTCATTTTTTTTGCTCTTTTCTTACATTTGAACGCATGAAGATAAATTGCTGGACGATAGGAAAAGCACATGAATCATATGTGAAGGCAGGCGTGGATGAATACACAAAACGAATAAGCCATTATTTTAAAGTAGAATGGAATATTTTACCTGTTCCTAAAAACGCTTCACTAATGAGCGAAAAGGATATGAAGAAAAAAGAAGGTGAACTGATCCTATCCCTGCTAAAAAAAGATGATTACCTGATTTTATTAGATGAGAGAGGCAAACAATTTTCTTCCGATGAACTGGCTGTTTTTATTGAGGACCGAAGCAAAGAAAGTGTAAAGAACCTGATCTTCCTGATAGGTGGCGCCTATGGTATCGATAAATCCGTACTGGACAGGGCCAACAAAACCTGGAGCCTGTCAAAACTTACCTTTCCTCATCAGCTGGTAAGATTGCTGCTGGCCGAACAGTTATACCGGGCCTGCAGTATTATGAAAAATGAAAAATATCATCACGGAAACAGCTAATTAATATGGAACTATCCATCACTCTGATAATTATTGTTATCACTTCTCTGACCTCTCTTTCAGCAATGAATAACCAAAAAATGCAGAATGAGATGATTTTCTATCCTCCTTCCGTAAACCGCGGACAATGGTATCGGTTCATTACCTGCGGATTTATTCATGCTGACCTGGCTCACCTGGGCTTTAATATGCTTTCCCTTTATTTTTTTGGAATAGGAACAGCTACTTATGCGAAAGAAGGACCTGCTTATTCAGGTGTAGAATATAGTTTTATTTATGTGTTTGGCGACAAGGGAAAATTGCTTTACCTGGCTATGTATATACTGGCCCTTGTAGTTTCTTTATTACCAACCTATTTTAAGAACCGAATTAATTATCATTACCGAAGCCTTGGTGCCTCCGGTGCTGTTTCTGCAGTGATATTTGCTGGCATTTTATTCAATCCACTGGCAGGCATTGGGTTCTTTTTTCTTCCGGTATTTATTGCTGGATTTATTTACGCTTTTCTTTTCCTGGCTGTATCACAATGGATGGGAAGAAGGGGCCAGGATAATATCAACCACTCGGCACATATTTTCGGTGCCTTGTTCGGACTAGCCTTCACTTATTTTGCCTGTCGCTATATTGCCAATATTAATATTTTCCAATACTTTATCGAAGTAATAAGGAACGCGAGTCCGAAAGATTTTATACAGTTTGGCTCCAACTGATACGCAATGTTTTTTCTGTGGATGGTTTTAATTTTATACGCTCATCCAGTCGCAGACCCAGTACCCAAACGATCCTACCGGCAGATTCCAGTACCCAGGCACTTTCTTTTTGTGTTTTTGATAATTTAATATCAATAAAGAATCGTGAAAGTTTTTTCTTCTTCTTCATTCCCAAAGGATAAAAATAATCCCCAGTTTTTACCTTTCTCAACAGCAAAGGAAATTCGATCTCAGCCACATTCATGCAGGCGATAAATGGGTCTTCAGATAAACTAGTGCCCTGTATTTTTTCTATATTAAGTTTCCCATCCGGAAATTTTAATTCCTTCTCGTCTATTGTAATTAAGTATTGCCTCAGCAACTCATCATTCTTTTTAGGAGCGATAATGAACCAGCGACGATGAAGAATGATGCGGTAATCGCTGTTTGCCGCATCAATGTATTTACCAGAACCGGCTTTAGAAAGTTTGATTATTTCTTCCAACTGTCCTTCACTAAATCCATAAGGAGAGAGCAGATCATAGATCAATGCCTTATTTGTTTTCATCAGCCATCTCACTGGAATATGCCATTCCTTACCTTTTTGATGCACCAATTTTTTCTTCCAGGCTTCAACTGAAAACTGGTATTGCTTATTGATCTCTTTAAAGCGCTCTATATTTCTTGCCAGGTTTGCTTTCACTTCCGGATAAATTTTACTGATAGCGGGGATCAATTCATTACGAATATAATTCCGGGTATATTTTGAAAGCTGATTTGAAGAATCCTCTACCCATTTAAGATTATTTTTCTCCGCGAACTCATTAAGTTCATCGCGACTGAATGCCAAAAGTGGCCTTCTTGTTTTACCATTCTTAAGGGGAATACCGGTAAGTCCCTGTAGTCCGGTGCCTCTGAAAAAATTCATCAGTAAGGTCTCAATATTATCATCCCGGTGATGTGCCGTTAATAAAAGATCTGGCGAATTATTACTTTCGTTCAAAATGTCAGAAAAAAAATCATAGCGTAATTCCCGTGCTGCTTCCTGAATGGATATTTTTTTCTCCTCAGCATAGCTTTCTGTTTGAAAGCGGCGTAAATAAAAATGCACTTCATATTTTTCTGAGAGTTCTTTTACGAACTCCTCATCACGTTTGCTTTCTTCCCCGCGTAATTGAAAATTACAATGCGCGATAGCAAAGCGAAATCCTGCCTGTTTACATAACTCTGCCAGAACCACCGAATCTAGTCCGCCGCTCACTGCCAGTAATAGCAATACATTATCCGGAAGAATATCCTCTTTTTTTATATGCGCAATAAAACGTTTGGTAAGCATTATATTGGTTTACAGGGTCAGTTCTTCATAGGCGCCCCGCAGTTCTCCAAAGGCATGATCATCACCTGCTTTTTTTGATTCGGCCATACCCTTCTCATATATTTTTATAGCCCCGGTTTCATCTCCGATCCTTTCAAGCAGTTTTGCCAGGTGGTAATAGCTGCCGATATAGGAAGGATCCCGTTCAAGAATAGTGATGAAAAGAACCCTCGCTTCCTCTTCGTTCCCGATTTTGATCTGCTCAAGTGCAAGGGCATGTTGCAGAAAATTATCCCCGGGCTGATTGGCCAGCATGGCCCATATTTTTTCAATTCGGTCCATTAGCATAAAAAATTTTACCGTGTGAATGGAACGCTTATCTTTGTGTTAGTTGCATAAACAACTACTTTTATTACTAACGATAAAACAATTCCATGAAAATCTTAGTATGCGTCAGTAAGACGCCGGATACAACGGCAAAAATAGCCTTCACAGATAACAACACGAAATTCGACAACAATGGAGTGCAGTGGATCATCAATCCCTATGACGAATGGTATGCACTGGTTCGTGCTATAGAGTTAAAGGAAGCAGATGCATCTACTGTAATACACCTGGTGAATGTTGGCACTGCCGATGCCGAGCCCATTATTCGTAAGGCCCTTGCCCTTGGGGGAGATGAGGCTATACGTGTGAACTCTGATAGCCATGATAGTTACTATATAGCTGCTCAGATCGCAGAAGTTGCGAAGAGTGGAGGCTATGATCTGCTATTGACAGGAAAGGAGACCATCGATTATAATGGTGCATCGATTGGTGGAATGCTTGCTGAACTACTTGATCTTCCTTATGTGGCACTGGCCGCAAAATTAGATCTTGCTGGTACCAGAGCTACGATTGTACGTGAAATTGAAGGTGGTGAAGAAACGGTGGAAGCTGATCTTCCATTAGTAATTAGTTGCCAGAAAGGAATGGCTGAGCAAAGAATACCAAATATGCGCGGCATCATGTCGGCCCGTAGTAAACCATTAAAAGTAGTTGAACCAGTTTCTGCTGATACGCTTACAACTATCGCTGCATTTGTATTGCCTCCTGCTAAAGCGGGTGTGAAATTAGTATCGCCCGATAATGTAGAAGAGCTGGTACGATTACTTCATGAAGAGGCAAAAGCAATATAATAGCCCATTAAAAATTAATTCATCTCCCCTGCCAGAACAAATTGGCAGGATCAAATAAAAAAAATATGCCAGTTCTGATCTTTATCGACTCCGCAGAAGGCCATGTAAAAAAATCATCTCTTGAAGCGATCACCTATGGCACCGACATGGCGGCACAGTTGGGAACCTATGCCGAAGGAATTGTTTTAGGAAATGTTACAGAAGATCTTTCTGCATTGGGAAAATATGGCGTTAAGAAAATTCATCAGGTTGCGGATGCATCGCTGGATCATTTTGATGCACAGACTTTCACCGCTATTATTTCAGAAGCAGTTAAAGCCCTTAATGCTGATGTGATTGTTTTTTCCAATAATGTAAATGGAAAAGCTATCGCACCCCGTTTATCTGCCAGGCTGAAGGCCGGATTGGTAGCCGGTGCGGCGGCCTTGCCCGATTCCAGCAATGGATTCACAGTAAAAAAATCTGTGTTTTCAGGTAAAGCATTTGCACAGGTAAACATTTTAACAACGATAAAGATCATTGCTCTCAATCCCAATAGTTATAAAACAGTAATAAAGGAAGGAACTGCTGAAATAGTTCCGTTTTCTGTGTCTGTGCCAACTTCAAAACTAAAAGTCGTTTCAGTTACCAAAGCTAGTGGAGAAGTACTTCTAACAGAAGCGGAGATTGTTGTAAGCGCTGGAAGAGGAATGAAAGGTCCGGAGAACTGGGGTATGGTGGAAGAATTGGCTAAAACGCTTCATGCTGCCACAGCCTGTAGCCGTCCTGTAGCAGATGCTCACTGGAGACCGCATAATGAACATGTGGGTCAGACAGGTATTGCTATCGCTCCTGATCTTTATATAGCAATTGGTATTTCAGGAGCTATTCAACACCTTGCCGGAGTAAATCGAAGTAAAGTAATCGTGGTGATTAATAAAGATCCTGAGGCACCATTCTTCAAAGCAGCTGATTATGGTATTGTAGGCGATGCTTTTGAGGTAGTTCCAAAATTTACAGAGGCCATTAAGAAAATGCGCGCCAGTTAAGAATTTGTTTTCAGCCTCTTTTTCTACTATTAATTTCATCGCGGATAGCGATGGCTCTCAGGTAATCTTCTGTTTCAAGCACAGCGGTAAGCAAGGTGTTCAATTCTCCCAAAGTCATAGCTCTCAGATCATCATTTGCTCCTCTGTCAGATTCTTCTACCATTACTTCCTGTCTTGGTTTTTTCTTTTTCATATCTCCTGTGTCTTCCATCAGAATACCTGCGTTATCTAGAATATTCTCATAGGTATAAATAGGACATCCAAAACGAACGGCTAATGCAATTGCATCTGAAGTGCGGGAATCTATCTCTACTGTATCATTATCTGTTGAACAAACTAATTTGGAATAAAAGACCCCTTCCTGCAGATCACAAATGATGATCTCATGCAGCTCCACGGCAAAGGCGGTCATGAAATTTTTCATCAGGTCATGCGTAAGCGGCCGGGTTGGTTGCATTTTTTCAAGGGCCACTGCAATAGCCTGAGCTTCAAATGCGCCAATAACAATAGGTAACCGACGGAGACCATTTACTTCACCAAGCACCACCGCATAACTATGTGTTTGCGTAATACTGTGTGAAAGCGCTACTATTTCCAATTCAATCTTCCTCATAAAATATAACGCGAAACTAAGACATTTTAGCCTAAAAAATAAAGACCTATCACTGTTGTTTATAACCAGTTAGATCGAAAAAAGAGCTGACATCGGTGGGCAAGATCTGGTATGCTATGACATAAGTATTCTCATTATCATCTGTTTTTGTCCTCCAGCCCAATACGATACGATAATCCTTTACTACCGGCTGAATATTCATAAAATCGTAATTCGTTGCGTAAAGGTAAGAATGCTGTTTACTGATCAGGGCAGCGGCCTCAAAAACATCTTCTTTTATCTTTATTTCCCCACTATATTCCACGCAGATATATTTAAGGATCAGCGCTGTTTTTTTAAAATTAGCCAGATCCAATTGTACCTCGGCATTCCTTGCTCCCAGTTTTTCCAGCCTGTATGTTTTAGTACGTGGATCAATGATGTAAAAAGCGCTGTCTTTAAAACTGGCCATGAAATGATTCTCAAAGATCTGGCCCTCTTTATAACCAGGAGTGAACATGATCACTCTTATTTTATCCTCACCAAATACAATAAACATTGAATCGTGATCTGATGGATCGTCCGTTGTGAGTTTATACTTTATAATACCTGTAAATTTTGTAGCGGAGTCAGGTTTTGGGATCTCTTCTGTTATTCCAACATCAATGACCTCTGTTTTCACTGTATGTTTCTTTTC
Source organism: Chitinophagaceae bacterium (assembly GCA_046596515.1). Lineage (GTDB taxonomy): Bacteria > Bacteroidota > Bacteroidia > Chitinophagales > Chitinophagaceae > JJ008. The sequence continues at coordinate 82,748 of JBKJMI010000004.1, forward strand.
CCTTTCTTTCCCTTTGGTTTTTTTCTGGGCCATCCCAGCTACCGATAAAAACAGCAGCAGAAACAGCAGGATCCTGCTTTTCATTGTTTAAGATTTCCATGAAGATATTAATAAACTTTATTTTCGTGTACATGATCCTTTTTCCAAACAGCAAGATCAATCTTGGACTTAATATTCTTCACAAGCGCATAGATGGTTACCATGCACTGGAGACCGTATTTTATCCTTTGCCTTTACGCGATGCCTTGGAGGTGGTGACTATGTCGCGTCAGGAATCTTCCCAACAGCTTCCTTTTACCATGAGTGGACTGGATATTGATGGGCACCCCGGTTCTAATCTTTGCCTTAAGGCATACAGACTTTTAAAAAATGATCATCCAGCTATGCCAAGGGTAAAAATGCATTTACATAAGGTGATTCCTTCCGGCGCTGGTTTAGGAGGAGGTTCCGCTGATGCGGCTTTTACTTTACTGCTTCTGAATAAAAAATTTAAACTGGAATTAAGTCAGGAGAAACTGATTGAATACGCACTGCTACTTGGAAGTGATTGCCCCTTTTTTATTATTAATAAACCATGTTTTGCTGAAGGAAGAGGTGAAGAACTTCAGCCCCTGGCTTTAGATCTTTCCGGATATAAAGTTGTCATCATCAACCCGGGCATACATATCAATACCAGTAATGCTTTTATGCGTATTCAACCAGGCGATAAAGTCAATTCACTTAAGGAAAATATACTGCTACCGGTTAAGGAGTGGAAAGAAATTATCATTAATGATTTTGAAAAAGTAATATTCGAACAATATCCTGAAGTGGGTGAAATAAAAAGAGATCTGTATAATTCGGGCGCTATTTATGCATCTATGAGTGGAAGCGGAAGCACTGTGTTCGGTCTTTTCAATAATGAGGCAATCATTGAAATAAAAAAACAACCTTCCTGGTTCTACCGTGAGCTGGATCTATGATCCAAAAAAATGGCTACCTTTGAGCAAACTTTAAGGTAATTCAACCATTGACTACCATATCTTCTTTTCTAAAGTCTAACCTCGACCTTCTCTGGCATCGAGGCTGATCCTGTTTTTATTTATCAGGATCCTATCCATTTTTTTTCGTTTTCCTCTCCATCATATTAAATAGTAATGTATGTCCATATTCAAGAGTGCTCATTTTCTTCAGCTGGAAGAAAAATACGGGGCTCATAATTACCATCCGCTTCCGGTTGTTTTGCAGGAAGGCAAAGGAATTTATCTCTGGGATGTGGAAGGAAAAAAATATATGGATTTTCTCAGTGGATATTCCGCAGTGAACCAAGGCCATTGCCATCCGGTAATTTTAAAGGCATTCCAGGAACAGGCAGCAAAACTTACCCTGACCAGCCGTGCCTTCTATAATGATGCGCTGGGACCTTTTGAAGAATATATGCACCAGGTTTTTGGATATGACAAATTATTGCCGGTGAATACGGGAGTAGAAGCTGTTGAAACGGGTATTAAGTTATGCCGGCGTTGGGCCTATGAAAAAAAAGGAGTAAAAGAAAACAAAGCGATCATCATTGTTTGCGAAGGAAATTTTCATGGCAGGACCACTACAGTAATTTCTTTCAGCAGCGATCCTTCATCAAAGAAAAACTTTGGGCCATATATGCCTGGTTTTCTGGTGATCCCTTACAATGATCTTTCTGCATTGGAAAATGCTCTGAAGGATACTGACGTAGCCGGATTTTTAGTAGAACCTATTCAGGGAGAAGCGGGAGTTGTGGTACCTGATGAAGGATATCTGTTCAAGGCAAAGCAATTATGTAAGAAGGCGAATGTCTTATTCATTGCTGATGAAATACAAACAGGACTTGGTCGTACAGGAGCCATGCTTGCCTGTGATCTTGAAAATATACGACCCGATATTGTATTACTGGGAAAGGCTTTAAGTGGAGGAATGCTTCCTGTGAGTGCAGTATTGGCTGATGATGAGATCATGATGAACATCAAACCGGGAGAACATGGATCAACCTATGGGGGAAATCCACTGGCTTGCCACACTTCAATTGCTGCACTTGAAGTTATTAGGAAGGAAGGCATGGAAAAAAATGCGATCCATTGCGGCGATCTTCTCAGAAATGGATTGAGGGCCATTGGTTCCAATCATATTCGGTTGATCCGTGGTAAAGGTTTGCTGAATGCTATTATCATAGATCATCCTGAGAAGGAAGCTGCCTGGACCTTATGCCTTGAATTGATGAAGAACGGACTGCTTGCTAAACCAACCCATGGTGATAAGATCAGGCTGGCTCCTCCTTTGATCATCACAGGAGAACAAATAATGGAATCAGTGGATATCATCAGGCAAAGTCTGGAAATTTTGTAGCAAATTGCCAGTCAAACCTGGTTTATGAAACAGCCACTGGATACACACCTGCATCATCGTCCACAACCTCATAAAGAAGAGCATCTTCAAAGTAGTGAAACACTCCGCGATGTAGTGATCGGAATGAGCGATGGCCTGACTGTACCTTTCGCGCTGGCTGCAGGCTTAAGCGGGGCGGTCAATTCAACTGCCATTATTGTGATCGCTGGCATTGCAGAGATCGCCGCGGGATCCATCGCGATGGGTCTGGGAGGCTATCTGGCTGGCAAAACCGAGCAGGATCATTATAACACAGAGGAAAAAAGAGAATTTTTCGAAGTAGATAATCTACGCGAAAAGGAGATAGAAGAAACCCGTGAGTTTTTTGCGAATATCGGACTAAGCAAAAACCTGCAATTACAAGCCACTGAGGAAATATCAAGGGATAAGAAACAGTGGGTAGATTTTATGATGAAATATGAACTTGGGCTGGAAAAACCTGATCCTAAACGTGCTACGAAGTCTGCGCTCAATATTGGCGTCTCCTATATAATCGGAGGACTGGTTCCTCTTAGTCCCTATTTTTTCGTTGATTCTCCCCTTCATGGCTTAAAACTTTCCGTGTTAGTTACCCTGGCCTGCCTGTTCATTTTTGGGTATTTTAAAAGCAAAATGACTGGTATTCAGCCATTTATGGGCGCCATTAAGGTAATGCTTATCGGTGCGGTAGCGGCAGGAGCTGCCTTTCTTGTGGCCCGTCTTTTTGATAATTAAGTCGGAAAATCATCCAAAACAACCCTTCTCTAAAAATATTTTCAAATTATTTTTGAT
>JBKJMI010000042.1:0-17685 GCA_046596515.1 Chitinophagaceae bacterium
CACTATTCATAATCTTACAGGATGATAACAAAATCATCACAGACAGAAGAGTTATCGTATAGTTACGAAGGCTATGCATGGCAGTTTCTATGATTAGAACGGAAAATACATTAAAAAATTGTTAATAAGGTTGAGAAGTTGAGGGGTTGAGAGGTTGAGCGAAGACTCTAATTGAAGAATTTTTCACTCAACTTCTCAACAGCTCAACCCCTCAACTCTCCCTATACCATTCCGAATACTTCACATAATTATCCGCGATCCTTTCTATTTGGTCCTTAATCAGTTCGCCTGAAATATCCTTTACTTTTTTCGCTGGTACTCCCGCATAAATACTATTTGCTTCGCAGATGGTATTTTCCAGTACCACCGCGCCAGCAGCAATAATAGTATTACTATTTACCACGGCCTTATCCATAACAATTGCGCCCATACCTATCAGCACATTATCATGTAGGGTACAACCATGTACGATCGCATGATGTCCAATCGAGACATTATTTCCAATGGTCGTGCCGCATTTTTCAAAAGTGCAATGAATACAAGCCCCGTCCTGAACGTTCACTTTATTCCCCATTTTGATAAAATTCACATCGCCTCGCACGACGGCATTGAACCAGAAACTGCAATCATCTCCTGCTATCACTTCACCCGTGATGGTAGCATTAGGTGCAAGGAAACAGTTTTGACCAAATTTAGGAGAGATGTTTCGGACGGGAAGGATGAGGGCCATATAAAATAATAGTTGAGCTGTTGAGAGGTTGAGCTGTTGAGTAGTTGAGTAGTTGAGGGGTTGTGCAAAACTACCAACTATTTCCGTTCTTTGTAAAGTGAACCAACGACAAATATTCCTGAATCATGTGGCGCAAACTTCTCCTTCTCCATTAGCATTAGAGATCGTAAAAGCAGAAGGAATAAAGCTGTTTGATAAAAGTGGAAAAGAATACCTGGACCTGATCGGTGGCATCAGCGTGGCCAATATTGGTCACCGTCATCCAAAAGTGATCGATGCGATAAAATCTCAGCTGGATGCTTATATGCATATAATGGTCTATGGTGAATTTATAGAGACACCCCAGGTTCGCTATGCACAAAAATTGGTTGAACATTTACCTGCTTCTCTCAACTCTGTTTACTTTACTAATTCAGGATCAGAAGCCACTGAAGGAGCGATGAAGCTGGCCAAGCGAGTCTCGCACAGACCCAATATGATCGGCTTCAAAAATTCTTATCATGGTAGCACCCAGGGTGCATTGAGCATGATGGGAGATGAATACTGGCGCAATGCTTTTCGTCCTCTGTTACCAGGAATACTGCACCTGGATTATGATTCATTTGAGTCTCTACAATATATAAATGAGGATACCGCCTGCGTGTTGATGGAACCTATTCAGGCAGAGGCAGGTTTGAAATTACCATCTAAAGAATGGATGCAGGCCATTCGAAAAAAATGTATTGATACCGGCAGCTTATTGATTCTGGATGAGATTCAAACCGGATTTGGACGAACAGGAAAACTCTGGGCCTTTGAACACTTCGATATAGTTCCTGATATTTTATTATTGGGTAAGGCTCTTGGCGGGGGAATGCCCCTTGGTGCTTTTATCGCAGATAAGAAATTGATGGATTGTTTTACAGAAAATCCGGTACTTGGACATATCAGCACTTTTGCCGGACACCCTGTTTGTTGTGCCGCCGGACTGGCTGCCTTTGAAGTTTTAATGGAAGAAAAAATTATCAAGACTGAAATGCCTTTATTACCTGAAATAAATGGGGGTTGCCTTCATTTTCCTTTTCCACGATGGGGTTGTATTGGTTTTGACAGTTTTGAAACCAATAAAAAAGTAATTGACCTTTGCCTGGAAAAAGGTTTGCTTACAGATTGGTTTCTTTTTGCTTCTTCCTGTTTGCGCATATCACCTCCGCTCACCATGACCGATCAGGAATTGCAGGAAAGCATGGAGATCATTCGTTCGGTGATCTGATTATTTTATCAAACTAAAGATCCAGGCGGCAAGAGTAGCACCGAGAACAGGACCTGCTACCGGCACCCAGGCATAACTCCAATCTGAATTTCCCTTTTTAGGTATAGGCAGAAAAAAATGCGCAATACGCGGACCCAGATCACGGGCGGGATTGATGGCATAACCTGTTGGTCCGCCCAATGAAAGTCCAATAGCCAATACCAGCAAAGCAACCGGTAATGCATCCAGTGTAACGAATGCGGTAGATGAGGCAGACATGGCCAATGCACCAAACATTAAAGCAAAGGTGCCGATCATTTCAGTTATTATATTATAGAATGGATTTCTGATTGCAGGAGCGGTGCAAAATGTGGCCAGCTTCAGTGATGCATCTTCAGTGGCGTCATAATGTTGTTTGTAGGTGATCCAGACAAATACTGATCCCAGTATTGCTCCTGAGAATTGTGCAGCGATATAAATGGGCACCAGTTCTTTTTTGAAATCAGTAAATAAAGCCGAAGCGATAGTAACAGCGGGATTTAGATGACCACTGCCCCCAAATTTCACCGAGGCATATACACCAATGAAAACGGCCATGGCCCAGCCAAAACTGATAACTATCCAACCACTGTTTTGGCCTTTTGAATCTTTAAGCAACACATTTGCTACTACGCCATTTCCGAATAGGATCAGAAGGAAACTACCGATGAATTCGCCGAGGAAAGGATGCATGAAGAAAAGGTTAGGGGTTAGAGGTTAGGGTTTAGGGCCCAGGCAATCGCAGCATTTACCGCTCTCTGCCATCCATGGATCAAATTAATTCTTTTTTCTTCATTCATTGCTGGCTGAAAAGTATGTTCCGCCTGCCATTGGCCCTGAATGGATTCAAGATCTTTCCAAAATCCTATACATAATCCCGCAAGATAAGCTGCGCCCAGAGCAGTGGTTTCAGTAATGAGTGGGCGTACAACTTTAGTATTCAGAATATCTGCTTGAAATTGCATGAGCATATTATTTATTGTTGCTCCGCCATCTACTCTTAGTTCGGCGATGCTGATACCCGCATCGGCTTCCATCGCTTTCAACACATCATAGGTTTGATAAGCGATACTATCTAATGCGGCACGGGCAATATGTCCGTTACTGGTGCCTCGGGTCATTCCGAATATGGATCCCCTTGCATAAGAGTTCCAGTGAGGGGCACCTAATCCCGCGAAAGCCGGAACGATATATACTTCTTCCGCATCATTTACAGAAGCAGCCAGTTCTTCCACTTCGGCAGAACTGCGAATGATCTTTAATCCATCGCGAAGCCATTGTACAACGGCTCCTGCAATAAATACAGAACCTTCCAAAGCGTATTCTGTTTTTCCATTAAGTTCCCAGGCAATAGTAGTAAGTAAATTGTTATTGGAACGAATCGCTTTTTCTCCTGTATTCATCAGCATAAAACATCCGGTGCCATAGGTATTCTTCACCATGCCAGGTCGGGTGCATAATTGCCCGAATAATGCCGCCTGCTGATCACCAGCAATACCACAGATAGGAATGGCTGAATCAGGAATAAGATTTCCTGTATGTCCATAGAGATGACTCGAAGGTTTTACTTCCGGAAGTACCGAGGCTGGTATATTAAATAAGGAAAGTAGTTCCTGATCCCATTGTCTTGTATGAATATTCAACAACATCGTACGGGAAGCATTGGATACATCGGTAACATGCACTTTACCATTTGTTAATTTCCATACCAGCCAGCTATCTATTGTTCCAAAAGCAAGTTCACCTTTTGCTGCTTTTTCTCTGGCGCCTTCTATATGATCCAGTATCCATTTTAATTTTGTTGCAGAAAAATAGGAGTCGATGATAAGACCCGTTTTATCTTTTATAGTTTCAGCATATCCTTTTTCTTTTAATTCATCACAATAGCCCGCAGTGCGTCGGTCCTGCCAAACAATAGCATTATAAATGGGCAGGCCGGTATTACGATCCCATACCACGGTCGTTTCTCTTTGATTCGTAATACCAATTGCCGCGATCTGTTTCATGCTGATGCCGGCTCTTGCTACTGCTTCGGCCATAGTACCAAACTGACTGCTCCAAATTTCATTGGCATCATGTTCTACCCATCCAGGTTGCGGAAAAATTTGAGTGAATTCTTTCTGTGCAATACTGCAGATACATCCCTGCTGATCAAATAGTATAGAACGGCTACTGGTTGTTCCCTGGTCGAGGGAAAGAACATAAGAGGACATGGGAAGCAATTTGAAGGAAGATAATATATTTTGAGCTTCTAGCAGCTAGCTTCAAGCTGCAAGCTAAAATGGAAATTTGATTGGTAAACATCTCCCGATTTGAAACAACTGGGCACACTCACTACTCTCTACTTCCTACTCTCTAGAAGGTAAACCTCACCGATCCAAACACCCCAAAAGATTTATCTCCCGGCTTTGGTATAGTGGAAGGCAGCACTCTCCAGATGCAATCAATGCGGAAAATGTGAAAGATATTATCGATGCCGGTGCCGAGCTCGAGATATGTTTTGCCATCCAGCGTTTGAAAATTATTTCCGTCCTTGAAATTTAGTGCACGGTTAGCCGCAGATAGATGTCCCCATAGAGCCTTAGCGGTCCAGAACTGACGAAACTTCAACTTAGGTATGAGTCGAAATATACCATTACCAATATTATGCTCGAAGTTGATACCCATATAGCGATCATGAATAAATTCCCAGCGGTTCATCATATTGAAGGCATATTGGTTATAATAATATAGCTCATTACCCGGAGCGATATCTAATAAAAAATAGGGCAGCGTACCAAAAGTGCGTCCACCATAAATATACCAGGAGATACTTCCTAAGGGAGGCAGTTTCATATTATCAGAAACACTTCCATTTATCTTAGTATAACTATAACTGCTTTTTAAGATACCTGCGAATCCCTGGCTGATATTGATCTCTCCAATAGGATAAGGACTTCCAAGGCTGCTTCGGTAAAAATGGCTTTCAAGAAAACGCTCCAGGTAGGCGAATCGGAATTTAAGTGAGACCTCAAAATTATTAAAAGGATGCCCATTACCGGTTACAGGAAAAGAATCAGCAGGCAAAAGATTACGAAGCGGAGTAGTGATCTTGTGAGTGATGGTGAGCCGGTTCGACATCCAGTTCAGGTTCTCCCGAAAGATCTCAAAACGCTTCTCCTCGATCTTAATATTCTTAATGGGAATCCCATTTTTCCGAACTGCGAGAGCGAAAATATTATCACTGGTTACTTCGCCATAATAGTTCTGGCCAAAATCCAGGTCGTTGGTATAAGACCCATACATATACATCCGGGGATCTTTTTTTGGCAGATAAAACGCTTCTGCAAAACCTTTAAATTTTTTATCTCCAAAACCATAGGCCAGGTAAGTATGCAGCTTTATTTTTTTATTAAAATGTTTGTTAGTGCCAAGGTCGAAGCGTACGCGAAATCCTTCCCAGCTATTGCTGGTGATCCAGTTAAACCAGGGACCGATCTGGTAATTTCCAATATCGCGATAGCCGGTTCCGATAAAAGTCAGTGTCTTTGTAAATTTCTTGAACACGATGGCATTGGTGAGCGTATCGATCATTTTTATTATACCCTGTTCACTTTTTGAAAGAGGCTCATGTCGGGACCCGGCCCAAAATTCTTTTCCTTTGTCCATGGCTCCTGGCAATACAATGATTTCCTCCAGTTGTTTGTTCTTTGCCAGTTCATTGGTTACCGAACTGTCATCAACAACTACATTTCGATATGTAGAAGTTTTTCTTCCAATGAAACCCGGACTTTTCTTTCCTATGGTCTTTACATCGACTACATATTTGTCTTTATAAAGAAACCAGGTGGTATCATCGATGAGTCTGTATTCCTGAACAATACTGAGGTTTTCCACGAAATTCACGTTGGCGTCTTTAGCCAGTCGAAGGTTCATTTTCTGAATCGCAAAACTTCCCACATGCACCCAGCAATCTCCTTCAAACGTATCGCCCCCTTTTCTGCGCGGCGTGAAAATCAAATGGAAATAACGCTGACCGGCGATCATTTGCGTATCAAGTACCCGGTAGTTGTAATAATAATCGCCGTTATCGCTAATGGGGCTGATAAACTCTTTATCCATTACCGGAATAAAATTATTGTATACGTTCACTACCTGGTCGGTACCACCAAGGTTCTTCAGTAAACTTTCATTTCTGACTCCGTTCGTATTGGTGGCCTTGATAATTTCCCGGCGACGCAAAGGATTTTTGGAATAATAATAATCGGAAAGAGTTTCAGTAAGATAGGTAGGCAGGTATTTCATGCCTTCACTGGTGTCAATATTCTGATTGATCAGATCACTGATCGATTTTAAAGGTTTGAAATTTCCGAATCGTTGAAAGTTTACATTCTTCAGATCCAGTTCAAGTTTATTGTACAGTTCGTAAGAGAAATTAGAAAAACGATAACGGTCGTTTTGCGGTTTATGCTGGACGATCTTTCTCCATACCAGCAGGCCCTTGTTCACCTTGATCTTTACAGTAGCATTTTCATTGAAAGTGCCTCTTACAAAACCAGCGGTAAGATGAATAGTATCTTTCTTAGGGTCGATCTTAAAATAATAAGGCTGAAAACCTACAGAGGTGATCTGCAGTGTATCGGAGGGCCATTTACTAAGATCAAAATAAAAATGTCCTGCCGTATCGGTGAGTTTCCCGATACCGCTATTTTTAAAGGTGACGGAGGCGAATGGTACTGGTTCCTCGCTAACGGCGTCTATGACAGTGCCAGATATGATCTTGCGCTGGGCGTTTAGGGTCCCATAAAGAAGGAACATTAAAAAAGTTAATATAAGGGGTATACCACGGAGTCGGAACATCGGGCAAAAATAGTGAATAGTCAGTAGTGAATAAGTGAATAGGTGAATAAGGGTGAATAGGTGAATAGGTCAATAAGTGAATAAAATTGTGGAGGCTGAAATATAGGTGATCAACAGGCAAAAAGCCCATTCACCTATTGACCTATTCACTTATTAACTTCCCTAAAAATCAACCCCCATTGCAAAATACCATTTCGGCTTGCCCCGGAATACTCCTTTCATTTGCCAGGCTGCGTCCAGTCTGAGGAAATAGCCCAGCAGTGTACTGCGGGCACCAAAGCCATAACCACCAGCGAAAGGACCAATGCCTCCGGCTTTAGTTGTGACAAGGATCGGAGGATTATAATAACTTACTGAAGGTCTTTTCCATTTATCGAACTTACCATTCCAGGCCGAACCCAAATCTACAAACTGTACTAACTGGAAATTGCGGAGGAAGGCATTATTGATCGGTTTATTAATGAAGGATGAAAATATCGGGGCACGTATTTCACTGTTGATGACGATCGCGTTATTTCCATTGGCTACATTCTGAATAAATCCGCGCATATTCACAGCAAGGGATTCATAAGCATAATTTCCTCCAGGGTCTGGTGTATTATTCCGGTCGAAATAACGGAACCCACCATTTGCTTTTTCATTGTTTCCAAACATCAACCAGTTGTCGACACCTCCCAGATAATAAATGATCTTTCTATTGCCCCAGCTAAAATCACCTGCAGCTCTTACGGCCCATATGATATTGCGGTAAATAGGAAGATAATGACGCAGGTCAAAACCGAAGTTGAAAGTCTTTGGGTGATTGCCCGCACCTGCGGTATCTTTTGGCGACTGGCTGATCCTTGCATTCAAATCCATATATACTTTGCCACGGAATCCTTCCCAGATATTCAAGGCACGGGAAATTGCATCATCATGTACAAATTCAAGATGCATCAAGGCATATTTCTCTTTAAAATCCGGAAGACTTAATGATCCGGGTACCAATGCATCCGGTACAAAAGCATATTTATCGCTGCGCAGTGCGGCATTGAAACGAATACTTCTGATCTTATTAAAAGGATAACTCACAGTACCCTGATAAAGATTAGAATATAATTTTCCAAGTAATATTGGTCCGCCCAGGTTATAATTAGCTTTAGAAGTTGCCCTGTAATAAGTAAAACCATAATCGAGGCGCTTCTTAAGATACTGAGCGCGTATCAGGTATTCTTTATTGTCAAAACCTCCATTCACTCTTACGCCACCGGTAAGTTTCCAATCTTCAAAAAGATCTGATACACCCACACGAAGCATTCCATTAAAATAATCGCCGTTGCTTAATTGAAGAGGACCATAACCTCCGTTATATGGCTGATAACGTGTTACCAGCACATCATTATTAAAACCGGAAACTACATAGTCCATTGAGAATTTTGGTGGACGGTATTCGAAGACCTTCGTCTTTTTAAGGATGGTTTTTTTATCCATTTCTTCGCCTGCTACTACTTTTCCAAGTTTAGAGCTATCGGTTTTATCCTCATCAAATCCGCTGTTAAAAAAGTCTTTGGCTTTTTTTGCAAGCGAATCAGATGGCAGATTGACTTCTGCATCTTTTTTAGCAGTCTTTTTCTCTTCGGCTATAACCTGGCGCATATATTCTGTAGGGCGCGCATTTACATTTCGACGACGCAGCGTATTCTCATCCACTTTCAAACGATAAAGCATTTTAAGATCAGCTCCCAGGCGAATCACTTCACTTACCATTTGATTATCGCCAGCAGTGCGGGTTTCCAATAAGCTGTTCTGATAATTGGTGAGCGCGAACACATAGGATGAATCGTTGGTCACAGATACATAACCCACCGAGTCAATATCTGTTTTCTTCCATTCTTTTAATAAGCTGTCTACATCTTTCGCCGGCGGATTACGAAGGATCTCATCACCAATAAATACCAGTGTATCGAGTCCTGCGCGTGCCGTAGTAAAAAATCCCGCGTAGCGGTTATTGACTCCATTCTCATCACTCACAAAGGTGAAATGCGATTGATTATACTGAGAAGGGAATCGGGCATTACCATGTTTCAGATCGGTGAGCTTGGATATTTGTTTGGTCTCTGATTTATTCCAGTTATCAACCAGAAAAATATTAAAATGTTTTGCCGGCAATGAATCATCTGAACTGGCAGCTTGTGCCGTAGGACGATTACTGGAAAAAAGTATTCCTGATTTATTTGGGAAGGCGACAAAGGAAGGATCAAGGTCGTCGTATACATCATTAGTGACTTGCTCAAAAGTTCCTTTATCAATTTTATAAACATATATATCGGTCTGACCACTTCTTACCGCACTCATCACAAGTGTATTATTGTCCAGCATGTATTTCATGTCCTGCACCTGATCAAATTGTTCGATATCGCGTTTCCAGAGTTTGTTATGATTAACTACATCATATACAAAGAATTTTGTCTTGCCTTCATCACTGTATAAAACCGCCAGTCTTGTACCTTTTCCATCCCATGCCAGTAAAGGATAATTTGGATGAATATCTTTTTCACGGCTGCGCACACCTAATTTCAACAGCACATTGCGGTTCACGAAATTCTCCATAAGCACAACACTATATCGGCCGCCTTTATATTCTGTTACAGCATAGGAGAAGGAACGGGGAGTAGGATTTGCATTGAAACGAATGAAATCTTTTTTACCTATTTCTTCACTTACTGATAATTGTCCGCGTGGTGTATTGCGTCGACCGCGGATATCTTTAAAATATTGAGTCTGCACATCCGTCATGAAATCAGCAAGCAGCTTCTTGAATTTTTTATGTGCTATTTTTTGTGAGGCATTGTTCAGATTTCGATAAATGCGGGCCAGGTATAGGAAATAAGTGGTCTTGCTTTTTCCGTATTTATCTGCCACATACTTCCAGAAAGCATGTCCTGCAAGTACTGGTTTTTCAAATGCGAACTGATAGAAATTATTATAATTGCCGGCCAGCATGATGGAGCGGAGATCATCATCCAGTGATGGGCTCCAGTTCTCGGCTGCGTAACCGATATATCCATCGGTCAGCCATTTTGGAAGATCCAAAAGAGCCTGGTTCGCAGCAAACTCACCCAGATCATCACCAAACAACATATTATCTACAAGTAACTGTGCGATACCCTGGCGGATCTGGCGACGAAGATTATCATGATTGCCATCGAAATAAACAATCATCTTATTATTGACAAGTCTTGTTACGCCTCCCGCATTCTGCCAGTCAATGCCAATCCCAATGTTGGATTGCTGCATTTCATCATAGTTATTATATACAATGATATTTATACGGCGCTGAGAGCCATATTCAACAAATTCTTCCAATGAAGGAAGCTCCATTTCAGCGATCTGCGTTACATATTTACCCAGGCCAAGTCCGTCCTGACTAAAATAAGTATTGAAGTTCTCCGATTGGTAGTATTTCCAACTGAATTTTTGAAATTGCACGCGATTCTTACCAAACTCCACACTGCTGACCTGGGCGTTCACGGATAAGGTGAACAGGCAGGCGATCGTCAATAGATTAAGGATCTTCTTCATAGAAAAAATCTCGTCCACTTTTTATTTTTTGAGCTGCTGGCTTCAGGCTGCAGTCTTCAGGCTTTTGAGCCGGATTGATCTGAAAATGTCGATTTTAGTGCAAATGGTCCAACTCTTCTCAAAGTTAGTTGTTTTGTACTTTTATACCCCCGGTAAGGGGAGTTAGGAAGCGTATTTAAAATTAAGCAAAACCGTCCATGTTAAACGTCACCTCGTTCTGTTTCAGCCCTGTTCAGGAAAACACCTACCTGCTCTATAACGAAGAAGGGCAGTGTTGCATTATAGATCCGGGCTGTTATTTCCCGGCCGAACAATCAGAACTTAAAGAAGCCATTGAAAAGACAGGCCTGAAACCCGTTTTGCTGCTCAATACTCATTGTCACCTGGACCATGTTTTTGGAAACAAATTCGTTCATGATACCTGGGGTCTTTCCCTGCATATTCATCCCCTTGAAAAGCCCCTGCTTGATTATGCTCCCATATCAGGAAAACTCTGGCAACTTCCATTTGAAGGCTATGAGGGCCCAATAGTTTATTTGAATGCAGGAGATATTATTCAAATCGGGGAAGAGCAACTGAAAGTTGTCTTTACCCCTGGTCATTCCCCGGGATCTGTTTCATTTTATCATAAGGCGGGTGGGTTTATTATTGGCGGTGATGTATTATTTAGTGGAAGTGTTGGCCGAACCGATCTTCCGGGGGCCAGTTTTGAAGTACTGGAAAATAGTATCCGAACTCAGTTTTATACACTGCCAGATGAGACGGTGGTTTATTCAGGGCATGGGGAAGCGACAAATGTTGGGAAGGAGAAGAGGGGGAATGGGTTTGTGAAAGAGGGTTGAGAGGAAATAGAAGTCCGGGGCTTCGAGAGCCTCAGCCACCGGTACCTGTGCCGCCTGGTTACCTCTTGCACGTAGGAGTGTATCGAGTAATTCTCCAATGTTATACAAGTGCCCGGTGCCTGAGGCTCTCGAAGGCAAAGGGATAAAGTACAACAAGTGCCCGTGGGCGGCTGTTGGCTGTATCCTCAACTGCGAAGCGCTCAACCCTTCCTCAAAATCGCCGCGATCTCCTTCTTCTCAATCTTCACCACAAATACCGCAAACATTCCGAACAGGAAAGTGGCAAGTCCCATATCGAACCAGCGATTGGTGAACCATTGGGTAAGTCCGAGGTGAATAAGGTACATCAGCAATACCAGCACGATATAGGCGATGAGTTTTTTCTTTGCATAAGGAACCGGATAATATTTCTGTCCGAGGATATAGCTGGTGATCATCATGAAAAAATAACAACTGAAAGTGGCGATGGCCGCTCCGGTATAATGGTATTTTGGGATCAATAAAACATTTAATACGATGGTAATGGCCGCACCTGCAAATGTGATGGCGGCACCCATCATATTTTTGTTGGTGAGTTTATACCAGATGCTGAGATTATAATAAATGCCCAGGAAGATATTTCCTAATGCCAGCAGCGGTACTATTGAAAGTCCTTCGATCCAGGCAGGTTTATGAATTGCCTGGAAGAACCAGGCAAACACATTTATATAAAGGCTGATAAAAAGAAACATGAAACAACAGGCGATCACAAAAAACTTCATGACACGGGCATAGGTTCGTGGCGCATCATCCTGTGTGGATCGATTGAAGAAAAAAGGTTCCGCTGCCATTCGGAAGGCCTGTATCATAATAGTGATCAGCACGGCAAGCCGATAGATATTACCAAAAATTCCCAGTTCGTGCTTGGCCTGCTGGGGAGGAAGATCTACCACATGCTGATAGATCAAACGGCTAAGCATATCATTCACCATACCACCCATACCTACAATGACCAGTGGCCATGCATAGTGCATTATTTTTTTCCATAGTGCTGAATCAAACTGAAAGCGGATCTGCGCAAACTCTTTTCGAAGTATTAAGAATGTAAGTACAGAGCCAGCGATATTTCCGATCAGGTAATAACCAATACCTGTATGCTTATTATAAATGTTTTCGAGAAAACTACCTGGATGTGTTCTTACATAACGGGGAATAACGGCCAGAAAAATGATAACGATGGCCACATTCAATACTACTCCCGCGATACGGGCAAAAGCATATCTCTTGGGGCGATTTTCCTGTCTGAGGCGGGCAAAGGCAAGAGTACTGATGGCATCGAAGAATATGATCACCGACATCCAGGTGATATACTCGGGATGTTCCTGCAAATTAGCGGCTGCGGCAATATTATCGCGAAACAGAAATAAGAGAATGGTAAAAAAAAGGGTGGATCCGATAAGGGAAAGGGAAAGCGTATTATAAAGTTTATGGGGATCCTGATCTTGCGAAAAACGGAAATAAGCCGTTTCGAGTCCGTAGGTAAATAAAATATTTAAAAAAGGAATGATGGCATAAACCTGCGTGAGATCGGCAGTTGTAGCGGGCTGAGCAAAGATCAATGGGAGAGAGAGGTTCATTAAATAGCCGAGGAACCTGCTGGCGATGGTGGGGATACCGTACCACAAGGTTTGGGAGGCTAGTTTTTTTATTCCACTCACTGGGAAGGTTTAGGAGGGTTGAGGGGGTTTAGAAAGTTTAGGGAGTTTAGTTTGCCAAAAGTAGTTGGAATAGAGGCAAATTCAAAGCCATGGGTTTGTGAAAATATGGGTGCTTATCTGGTGATTGGTAAAATCAGAATTATCTTTGTCAAAATCGCCAAAATGAACAAGCGCAATATTCTGCTTTCTTTGAGCCTCTTACTTAGTATTTCAATTTTTGCCCAGGCATACGAGGATAAGCTGACGTACAATAAGAAAAAGCAAATGGCCATCGCTATAAATTATCGTTATAGTCAGGATGCGGTGCAGAATGCCATACTCGAAAAATTTAAGGCAATGGGGTATAAGTCAAAAGAAGAAAAAGGATTATTCAATGCCGATAAGGGAATTCTGATCTTCAAGAATGCCTATGTAATGGACATCAGCGCGGAGCGGATGGATTATGTAATTAAAGTGGAACGTAAGAGTCGTAAAGAATCAGATGAAACAATACTTTCTATGGTATTATTAAAAGATGATGTGAACGTACTGGAGAAAATGGATGTTTCAGCAATAGGCAGGAGCAAATTATTTTTAAATAATATGATCCCGGATATTGAGGTGGCCGATCTGGAGTTGAAAATAAAATCCCAGGAAGACATGCTGATAAAAACAGAAAAAAAGATTAAAGGTCTTGAAAACGATCAGGCAGATCTTGAAAAGAAATTACAAACAAACGCGAAGGATCAGGTAGATAGTAAGAATGATCTTGAAAATCAGCGGAAGGAGTTGGAGGCGTTGAAGGGCAGGAGAGTGAAGTCGTGAGTCGTGAGTCGGCAGTCGGGAGTCAACAGCCAGCTTGATTGGAAAAATATGTTAGATCTGTAAACAAATTTAGCTCAAAGCTCAAAGCTCACAGCTCGCAGCCAATACCAAAGCATTAAAAGAAAAAATGACCCTCCAAGAAGCACAAGATAAAGTCGACACCTGGATAAAAAGCACTGGTGTCCGCTATTTCAACGAGCTCACCAATATGGCCATTCTTACAGAGGAGGTTGGTGAATTGTCGAGGCATATGGCCCGGCAATACGGCGAGCAATCGTACAGAGGAGAAGTGATGGGAAAAGAAGCGATCGCTGATGAAATGGCGGATGTACTATGGGTATTGCTTTGCTTAGCAAATCAGACGGGAGTGGATTTGACGGATGCATTGGAGAAGAATATGGAGAAGAAGAATTTAAGAGATGGGGAGAGGCATTTGAAGAATGATAAACTGCTTTAACTAGAAAAGTTTATCCGTTTATAGATTTCTGCTTTAATTCCCTTTGCCTTCGAGAGCCTCGCCTTCGAGAGCCTCAGGCACCGGCACCGGGTACTAATTTACCATTGATAGATTATTCGATCCACTCCTACGACCACAGAACAAACAATATCCTCAGGTACCGGTGGCTGAGGCTCTCGAAGCCACCGGAGACACTACTCCGAAAACCTCCGATCTCTCAAAAAACTAGTATCCGTCAGCGTCCTCAAAAATTCAAAAAGATCATCCGCCTGTGCATCGCTAAGATGAATTCCATTTCTTAAAAGAGGGTCAAGGTTATTACGATGCTGCATATCAAATCTGTAAAAATCGATCACCTGATGCAGCGTATTATATCGGCCATCATGCATATAATTAGAAGAGATATATGCGTTGCGCAGGGTAGGAACTTTAAAACTCATTGAATCTTCATTTTTACCTGTTATACCCATTCTTCCGATATCCTTCAGTGAATTATCATAAGAGATTCCATTGTTACGAATCGTAAAATCGGTGAATAAAGGGGGAGCATGACAGGTAGCACAGTTAACAGAGAACAGGGCCAGTCCGCGTATTTCCTGAGCGCTGAACTGTTCCTGCCCGATCATATATTTATCATAGCGTGAGTTCGCAGATACAAGGTATCCGGTAAATTGAGAGAGCGCCTTCAGTACCTGTTCTGGTCGGATGAATTTGGTATGAAATACTTTGGCGAAACTATTTTTATAATCATCATTATTTTCCAGGTATTGAATAATACGACCGAAATCCATTCCCATTTCAATATGGCCAGTCAATGGCTGAGCCACTGCTTCAGTGAGTTTGGAATAAGCGCCATCCCATTGAAAAAATGAAGACCAGGCCAGGTTGAATAATACAGGTGCGTTGCGTTGTGTATGAGAATGGTGTACTCCGTGACTGAGATCATGTTCGAAGGTTCCGAAGGCGGCCACCTGCTGGTGACAGGAGCCACAGGATACCTCATGATCATCAGAGAGCAGCGTATCGTAAAATAATTTTTTACCTAACTCAAATCCTTCTACTGTAAGTGGGTTATCAGTAAATAAATATCGGGGAGCCGGAAAAGAAAGCGGCATTACCTGGTCGAGTTTGGTCAGTCCGCGGGTAGTTTCTTCTTTCCGGCAGGAATTGACGAGCAGGGTGATGAGGGAGATTAGGAATATTGGTAGGATTACCAGGCGGCGCATTGTTGAAATTACTTATTATTTATTATTAATTATTTTCGAATTAGCGGGAAGACCAGAATCACGATTTTAGATCAGGTCCAATAATGAATAATTAATAATGAATAATTGCATTAACCTTACTCCCCTTTATATCCCCTTTCTCTCTTCCTATCTGAATTCAACTTTTTACTCATCAATCTTTTTTCCCTCGCTGCCTTGCTGATCCGGGTGGCAATACGGGCTTTCTTTTTTACAAGTGCTTGTTTGATCAGGCGATCAATTTTTTCAATCACTTCCAGTTTATTAGAATACTGTGTGCGATGAACGTGCGAACGAATAATAAGCCAGCCTTCTTTGTTGATGCGGTTTTGTAATTTCTGAAGCAGGATGATTTTCTGTTCCTCATTTAATATAGAGGAAGCAGGAATATGGAGCATGCCGATAACAGCCGTCTCCACTTTGTTTACGTTTTGACCGCCTTTACCGCCGGAGCGGGTGGTTTTGAAGTTTATTTCGCTGGTGAGGTCCATAGATAAGCAAATTTAGCAAACATGAGGGTTCTTCGCTGGGTTCCTCGCTTCGCTCGGAATGACAGTTTTTTTTATGATAGGAGTAAGATTTCTCGCTGCGCTCGAAATAAATACCCCCGTATTTCACAAAAATGTTGTCATTTCGAGCGAAGCGAGAAACCGGCACTCCAACATTTAAAAAACTATCTTAGCTCAATGCGCGCAATCATCCAACGTGTTTCCTCCGCATCAGTAACTATTGATGGCAAAAAACATTCGCAGATCGAAAAAGGGCTGCTGGTATTATTGGGTATTGAAGATGCCGATAATGAAGAAGATATTGAATGGTTGTCGGGGAAAATTATCAATCTCCGCATTTTTGATGATGCCGAAGGAGTGATGAATGAATCCTTGCTTGATAAGCAGGGAGAGATCTTGCTGGTCAGTCAGTTTACGCTGCATGCTTCGTATAAAAAAGGCAATCGGCCTTCGTATATAAAAGCATCGAAGCCTGATCATGCGATTCCTGTTTATGAGAAAATGATTCTGCAGTTGGGCAAGGATTTGGGTAAGGAGATTAAAACGGGGGTGTTCGGGGCGGATATGAAAGTGGAGTTGTTGAATGATGGGCCGGTGACTATTTTTATGGATACGAAGAATAGGGAGTAAATACAGGGTCACGAAGGACACGAATTGCGCGAAATACACGAATAAATACAAATACAGATCTATACAAAATAAGCTCACAGCCTTCATAATACATAGATGATTCGCTTCCAGAATAAACACGAATTATACTAAATTTGCCATATGGCGACAAGCGAATCAAACAAATTCCAATCCATCATTTCTCATTGTAAAGAATACGGTTTTATTTTTCCCAGTTCAGAGATATACGACGGGCTGCAGGCCGTGTATGATTATGGACAATGGGGGGTGGAGCTGAAAAGAAATATCCGCGATCATTGGTGGAACAGCATGACCCGTATGCACGAAAATATTGTGGGCATTGACGCCGCAATTTTCATGCATCCCACTACCTGGAAGGCTTCGGGCCATATTGATAATTTCAACGACCCGATGATCGATAATAAGGATAGCAAGAAGCGCTATCGGGTGGATCATTTAATTGAAGCTTATAGCGATGAGCTACGAGCGGCGAACCAGGAGGCTAAGGCCGGCGAAATTCTTACTCAAATGGAATTACTATTGAGCAAGGATGATTTTATTGGGTTAAAGAAATTGATAGAAGAGAATAAGATCAAGTGCGCCATCAGTGGCACGAGTAACTGGACCGATATTCGTCAGTTCAATCTGATGTTCTCTACAGAGTTTGGATCTACGGCTTCCTCTGATGAAGAAGACAATAAAGTTTACCTGCGACCAGAGACGGCCCAGGGAATTTTTGTGAATTTTCTGAATGTGCAGAAGACGGGGAGGATGAAAATTCCTTTTGGTATTGCGCAGGTGGGTAAGGCTTTCAGAAATGAGATCGTGGCCAGGCAGTTCATTTTCCGCATGCGCGAATTTGAGCAGATGGAGATGCAGTTTTTTATTCGTCCCGGTACACAGAAAGAATGGTATGAATACTGGAAGGCGGAGAGAATGAAGTGGCACCTGGCTTTAGGTATTCCAGCAGAAAAATATAAGTTTCATGATCATGCCAAACTGGCCCATTATGCCGATGCGGCCTGTGATATAGAGTTTGAGTTTCCGATTGGATTTAAGGAAGTGGAAGGAATACATTCCCGTACAGATTTTGATCTGAAGA
>JBKJMI010000076.1:0-7756 GCA_046596515.1 Chitinophagaceae bacterium
TGTGCAGACTCCGGTCACCATTACAAATATCTCCATTGAAACGATCTTCGATTCTATCATACTCAATGCAACTTCAGCTTTTGTGCAGGACAATATTGTAAAAAGTAACATCAATGGGTATATCAAATCTGTCAATATAAAGCCAGGACAGTTTGCTGCCGCAGGGAGAAATCTGTTTACACTAAAAACAAAAGAAGCGGAAAGCCTTGGAAACACCATAAACAAATTAGACCCTTCATTTCACTTTACGGGGATAGTCGCTATCATTGCTCCGCAGAGCGGGTATGTTACACAACTTTTGCATCAGGTAGGAGATTATGTTCAGGATGGTGAACAATTGGCAACCATTTCAAACACAAACAGTTTCGGTTTTGTTCTTAATATTCCCTATGAGTATCGACGTTATATATCAACAGGAAAAAAAGCCCTTGTAGAGTTACCAGATGGAACAATTCTAAATGGCATAGTCGCCGAATTTCTCCCAACCATTGATTCGGCTTCTCAAACACAAACAGCAATTATAAAAGTGGTTTCCAATTCTCAAATTCCGGAAAACTTAATTGCAAAAGTGCACCTTTTGAAAATGGAAAAAACTGATGTGAGTTCATTACCTAAAGAAGCAGTGCTGACCAATGAATCACAAACAGCTTTTTGGGTAATGAAGATGATGGATTCTGTGACAGCCATTAAAGTGGAGATCATTAAAGGAATGGAATCCGGCAACCGGGTGGAGATCATTTCACCTAAGTTTTCAGTCGAAGATAAAATTTTATTGACAGGAGCTTATGGCCTGCCTGATACGGCCAAAGTAAAGATCGTGAGGAGCGAAAAATGAAGAATTTTTTTACAACATACAAAAACCCGCTGTCAGTCTTGTTTTTCATAATACTGGCCGGAGGTGTTTTTGTATATGGCAAATTGCAAACTTCATTATTCCCCGAAATTACTTTTCCCAAAATAAAGATCATTGCTGATGCGGGCTTACAGCCTGTTGACAAGATGATGGTAACGGTTACAAAGCCTCTGGAAAATGTCATCAAACAGGTGCCTAACCTGGAAATTGTGCGTAGTACGACAAGCCGGGGGAGTTGTGAAATTTCTGCTTTCATGACATGGGATGCCAACATTGATATAAGTCTGCAACAAATTGAATCGAAGATAGCCGAAATACGAAATGACCTGCCTCCCAATACACAGATCACCGTGGAGCGAATGAATCCTTCCATACTTCCTGTGATCGGCTACACATTGGAAACGAATAGTCAAAGTCGCACGCCAATTGATATGAAGCAGTTGGCACTTTACACAATAAAACCATTTTTATCGCAGGTAGAAGGTGTGTCGGAAGTGCGCATCATCGGGGGAAAGCAGAAAGAATATTGGCTGACATTGAACCAGCAAAAAATGAGTACGCTGGGCATTACTCCGGATGGGTTGGTAAATACCTTATCTCAAACAAACTTTATACAAAGTAATGGCTACCTCTCAGATTACAGACAACTGTATTTGACTGTTACGGACGCAACAGTTCATTCGGTGGAGGATTTGAAAAATATTGTTGTATTGGGAAACGGTAGCCGAATAGTACAATTAAAAGACATCGCGGAAATCAGTATCCAGCCTGGTGTTGAATATACAAAAATCAACGCCAATGGTAAAGAAGGTTTGCTGGTTGCAATCTTTAAGCAACCCAATGCAAACCTTATTTCAATTTCGGATGCGATGGAGAAAAAAATTGAAGAGTTAAAGCGATTACTACCAAATGGTGTCACTATCCGGCCCTATTATGTGCAAGCTGATTTTGTTAATGATTCCATCAAAAGCGTTACTGATAGTTTATGGATTGGC
The DNA here is from genome assembly GCA_046596515.1 of Chitinophagaceae bacterium. Lineage (GTDB taxonomy): Bacteria > Bacteroidota > Bacteroidia > Chitinophagales > Chitinophagaceae > JJ008. The sequence continues at coordinate 1,849 of JBKJMI010000076.1, forward strand.
CTGGTGCTGGCCATTATTGTTGCGATCATTTTTCTACGTTCATTTAAGGCAAGTGCTACCATACTGATCACTATTCCAATTACCATCTGCCTGACAATAATTGTGGTGTATGCAGTTGGCTACACTTTCAACATTATGACCCTGGGTGCGATAGCGGCCGCTATTGGGTTAATAATTGATGATGCCATCGTAGTAGTGGAGCAGATTCATCGTTCGCATGAGGAACATCCTGAGGAGCCTTCAAGAGTAGTAGTGCAAAAGGCCATTCACTACTTACTGCCTGCCATGATCGGTTCTTCTATTTCGACCATTGTGATCTTTATTCCCTTTGAGTTAATGAGCGGCGTGGCGGGTGCTTATTTTAAAGTAATGACAAATAGTATGATCATTACTCTTATATGTTCATTCTTCGTTACCTGGATCTTTCTCCCTGTTATTTATTTATTGCTTTCTCGTAATAAGTCGCCAAAAAAAGAAGAGAAAAAAGAGATCGCCCATCATGTGAAGAAGCAAAAATGGGTATCGTTCTTTATAAAACGCTCCTATATCGGTCTTGGAATTATTTTACTTTTCGGTGCTGCCATATGGTTTATCCTTCCTCGCCTGCAAACTGGGTTCTTACCAGAAATGGACGAGGGCAGCATCGTGTTTGACTATTCCTCTCCACCGGGTACTTCGCTTGAAGAAACTGACCGCATACTAAATGTAGTAGAAAAAATAATTGACAAAATACCTGAAGTGGAAGCCTATTCCCGCCGAACCGGAACGCAGATGGGCTTTTTTATTACTGAACCCAATCGTGGGGATTATTTAATTCAACTCAAAAAAGGGCACAAGCGGTCAACAGAAGAAGTAATTGAAGAAATTAGGCAGAAAATAGAAGCGTCACAACCTGCATTGGTCATTGATTTCGGTCAGGTAATTGGTGATATGCTTGGTGATTTGATGGAATCAGTGAAACCAATTGAAATAAAAATATTCGGTGATAACAATCAAAAACTGCAGGAACTGGCTAAGCAGGTGAATGATATTGTTGCAGGAACGGAGGGTACAGCTGATGTTTTTAATGGCATAGTTATTTCCGGGCCATCAGTTACAGTTATTCCAAATAATGCTGCATTGGTACAATTTGGTCTTACGCCATTTTCCTTTCAAACCCAATTGCAACTTGGCTTGCAGGGACTGCCGGTAGGTACATTACAGGAGCGTGAACAGCTTTCCATAATAAGGATGAATTATCCGGGTTCAACAACACAAACTGTGGAGGGCATTAAGCGTCTTCAGGTTTTTCTTCCATCTGGAAGACTGCTGCCGATTACAAACCTGGCAACTATTAATGTCAATCCGGGCGATGCAGAAATACAAAGAGAAAACCTTCAATCAATGAGTGTAGTAACGGCCCGTCTGGAAAATCGTGATCTTGGCAGCACGATGAAGGAGCTACAACAAAAAATTTCATCACAAATTGTGCTTCCACAAGGATATCACATTTACTACGGGGGGGCCTACGCTGAACAACAAAAATCTTTTAAAGAATTACTGCTGATTTTGATTACGTCCAGCTTGCTGGTATTTGGCGTTATCCTGTTTTTGTTTAAGGATATATGGGTGGCAATTTCAATTTTACTGATTGCAATTTTTGGTATTGCGGGCAGCTACATTAGTTTATATCTCACCCATACTCCTCTTAATGTAGGCAGCTATACCGGCATTATTATGATCGTGGGCATTATCGGCGAAAATGCCATTTTCACTTTTCTGCAGTTCAGAGAATCATTAGCTGAAGGGAAAAAACCGGAGGAAGCAATTGTCTATGCTATCTCAACCCGTTTACGTCCCAAGCTAATGACCGCTTTAGGAGCCATTATTGCATTGATGCCTCTTGCCTTAGGTATTGGCACAGGTGCACAATTACATCAGCCCCTGGCCATTGCAGTAATTGGGGGTTTTATTTCTGCATTGCCCTTATTGCTGATTGTATTGCCGACATTTTTGAATATAATATTCAGGAATAAAAAGCAGGTGGTGAGTATTCAGGAGTAAAGAAAAAAATATCTTTGAAAGATCTTCCTTCACATCAGTCTTAGAACGGCTTACCATGCGTTCTCCTGATAATTCCCTTGCTTATTCCTGGAAAAAGGCTGCCAAGATTTAGAAGCGAATTGCTTAGCCACCGATTACCGAAAAGGCGTTGTATCCTTCTTCCCATTCGCAGGCGGGAAGCAAATTCTTTTTGCCATTTATTTGAATAGTTTTTCTCCATTTGATCTCTTGAGATCTTTCCTTTTAGAAACAGGTCGATCTGTTCTGCCGCAATTTTTGCACCATGCATTGCCATGCTCATTCCGTTTCCGCAAAGCGGGGTGATCATACCTGCCGTGTCTCCCGCCAGGATAACATGATCCTCGATCTGCGATTTCTTATCAAAACTGATCTGAGAAATGGTAACGGGTTGTTCGACTATCTTTTCCGCTTTCGCGAATATTTTTTGCAGGTGAGGGTTAATGGAAAGAATCTCCTTTTCCATTTTTGAGATATCTCCCCCGCAACGTTGAAGATTTGCTGCGGTAGTCAGGTAGCAACAATTGTATTTATCTCCTTCAATCTTTACGATTCCGCAATAGCCACCAGGGAAAAGATGCAGGGCGATAAGATCGGGTGGAAAATCAGTTCGGATATGATATTTCACCCCTACATAATTATTAAGCTTATTCTTTTTAGCGAGAATAAAGGGTCTATGCCATTTTATATCTGGCTTACCACGTTTACCAAAGGTTCCAACGGCCATCCTTGAACGAAAATTGCAACCGATACCAATACTAGTAAATTCTTTTCCATCGAATTGAATATCCTGGATCGGATTATTTTCAAGCAACTTTACTCCTTCTTTTACAGCGATATTCATCAATTCCTGATCTAGCAGGAAGCGACTGATACCGAAGCCACCCAATGGCAGGGTCTGTTCCAATCGTTTTCCACTAACTGAAGAAACTTCGAGCTTACTGATCAGTGAAACACCAAGACCAGTGAGATCGATGCCAAGACCCTGAAGGAAACTCCATGACTCCCTGCTGATATACTCACCACAAACACGATGGAATGGATATTTTTCTTTTTCGAAGAGGATGACCTTGTAACCCGCCCTTGCTGAAAGAATGGAAATGGCTAACCCTGCCAGACCTCCCCCGGTTATTGCGATGTCATATAAGCTATCATCCTCCATGCTATGCATTTTTTGAGATCACCAACCAGCGAAAGGCCCATTTCCAACGAATATTCGTTAGTGAAACGCCGGCCACCCTGAATAATTCCAACCATTCTTTTTTTCTGAAACTTCTTGCCACGGAAAGGGAAGCATCATTTTTTACAAGATAGGAACGGCTGAATAATTTTGTAATATACTTTATCAGGTAAAAAGCCAGCCAGTGCCGTTGCAGATCATTGATAAAAAAACCCTGCCGGCTATTTTGTCGAAGCCATTGCAACATATTCATCAATTGCTCATCGGTAAAATGGTGGCAAAAAAGAGAAGAGAAAATTACGGAAGGCTTTTCCGCGAAATTCACCAGTGCATAATCACTGCTTATCCACTCGCATGGCATTGCGGTATATTTTTTTTTCGCATAGGCAATACAGTCGGGGTTCATATCTATCCCAATAAACGTGACGGGAATTCCCTTTTTCTGAAACTTGCGATGGATCGCAAAGAGATTATCACCCCCGCCGCAACCGATCTCGCAAATTACCAGCGATTCTTTTTCATTGAGAAATTGTTTGACACCCTGCAATGTAATACCGTGACCACCCAGTCGGGTATTGACAACATTTAATTCTTTTAGTGTTTGTTCAATCGCATTAAAAGGAATGTCTGTTGCATCCATCAATTCTTTTTCGTAGCTGCGGCGCCGGAGATCGATCATGCTGACAAGATAAATGTTTCCATGGTTAGTCCCGGTCCAAATGCTGCCCCAAATATCCGGTTGGGAGTTTTTTTGTCAAGCGAAGCGCGTATCCGATCGAGCACGAAGAGGACAGTTGGAGAGGACATGTTTCCATAATCGTGGAGAACATCATAACAATGCTGTAATTGCCCGTTTGTAAATCCAAGGCTATGGTGAACGGCTTCGAGTATTTTTTTACCACCGGGATGAATACACCAATGGGTGATATCTTCCTTTGCAATGGAGGCATGTGTCAGTGCGTTATTCACCAATTGATCAAAATCTTCTTCGATCAACGCGGGAATATAACCACTAAGAGTCATCAGAAATCCTTTGGATGACAATTCCCATACCATATCACTTTTTCCTTTTAGTGATACGCTGGAATAAAAATTATCAATATGTAACCCTTCCTGTTCATCATCTCCGCTCACCAGCAAGGCCGCGGCACCGTCGCCGAATAATAAGCTGCTTGTTATATTATCTTCTGTGTATTCTTTTTGGAAATGGAGTGTACATAATTCAATGCAAACGATGAGCACATTCGCTGATCGATCTGCCTTGCATATTGCATCGGCCAGTTTCAATGCGTGTATAGCGGCATAACAACCCATAAAATTTATAGAGGTCCGCCAGGTAGTCATTGGTAATCCCAATAATTCGAGAAGTTCGAGATCAAGACCCGGAGCGCTCATGCCAGTACAGCTAACCGTTAGTAAATGAGTAACTGGTTTTTCAAGGTGATCTTTGAGGCAATCCTTTACTGCTGCTTCCGATAATGTGGCCGCATGTTGTTGAAAGGATTTCATGCGTACTTCCAGTGAAGGAAAGGGTTCAAGGTTTTCGGCGGCGGTGAAGAATTGCCATTCAGGTGCGGGCAAACTGAAATCTGGTACGACAGAATAGCGCGTCCCGATTCCACAACGATGATAAAGATATTTCAGTTTTCTTTTCTCATCATTATCTACTGCATACACAGTACGCATAAAATCAAAGATCTTTGCCTGTTCGTGCTTATACTGAGGAACCGCAGTTCCTATTGAAAGAATTTTACTCAAACCACCTCCAGATTAATAAGATAAAAAAAGCCAGGTTGGTACAACAGGCTGCCAGCCAGTTCATCCGCATTGTATTCCTGAAATTTGCAGCGTTCGTGTTTTTGCGTACCTGCAGGTACCACCATATGAAATAAACGACAACGGGGATAAAAAAGATGCCTATCACCCATAATTTATCAACCCGTTGTATTTCGATAAAAAATTGTGCCATGAATATCCAGGCGAGCAGGTAAACAAGTGCGCAAAAGACGAATGTACCTGTATAACCCAGTTTATAGCTAATTGTTGCAACGCCATCATCCAGGTCCTGCTGGTGCTGGTAGATCTGTGTGAGTGGGTAAAAACCACCGATTAATAATGCACAGATCAGCATACCCTGCCAGGGGGCATATATATTAAATTCCACATTACTCCCTGTATACACCATCCAGAAAGTGACGGCACCCTGAAAAATGATCACGACAAGATACCCCAGAACAGGGTATTTCTTCAAACGGATCTTGCGATAACTATAAGCTTTTGATGCACCAATATACATGATTGCTACGAGGGTGAAAAGCCAGCCAATCAAAAGGCTCAATAAAATAGCGGTACAATCCAGCAGGATGCTTAGCAAGTAAAGCTGGCGGGAAGGAGGTGGTGGCTTTTCTAGTCCCCCGATCGGCCCGGTATCACGGTCCATATAACTATTATAGGCATTGCTTGCGGGGTAGATCAAAAAGTGAATAATGAAAAAGATCAAAGCTGCTTTTAGCCAGTCGATTGCTGGCACCCGGGCAAGGGCAAACAAATAAATGGGGAAAAGGAAAAAAGAAAATGGGAGTCGAAGCAATTTTATAGTATCGGCTTTGAGTATCAAGGTTGCTGTTTGAGTATATAGGCGATTCTTTGCTCAAGTTCTGAATAAAA